>NZ_JADU01000007.1 GCF_000518545.1 Hallella seregens ATCC 51272 | reverse complement strand
AGCGTTCATCCTGAGCCAGGATCAAACTCTCCATGGTAAAATATAACATTGTACGTACCTACAATCACCACAAGGCCAATGCCCCACGGCAAATGAAAGCACGACGTCTTGCCTGTCACAGAACGCCTGAAAATGTATCGAAGTTCAAGTAAAACCTGTGAATCTCATCCAAAATGAATCGGACGGTTCTCATTCATACCCAATTCCCCGAAACCCAATAAAAACAGGAACGGGGACTTGCTTCTTGTACTACTACTCTGTCTATGTAAATACTTTCAAAGAACTCTTTCCTAAACGCAAACCGCCACACAGGCGGAAAGCGAGTGCAAAGGTAGACATTGCAACCAAAACAACCAAACAATCCCACAAAAAAATACAGATGAAAAACGAATTTTTCGCTTTAACGGACAAATAAAGGACACAAAAACAGAACTCACATTATTATATATATGCGCGAGAAAAAGCGGCGATCGAGGCGAGCATCACCCTCAATGATCTCCAAAGCACAGCAACCGACTCTTGGCTTCACCACCTTATCTAACTACGAACACCATACTCTATGGCAAACTGCTCCGTCTTGTTTTTCCTGTATCAGCATTATAAAGTTCGATGGACATTGTTCCATGTTCAAAGAAAAAAGTATTATCTTTGCGCCGTAAAACCAATCAACCGAAATGAACGACGAGGTGTTCCAAAAGAATGTGGCCCTGCTCACTCAAGTGACGGATGCCGAAGCACGAATGCTCCCCGACCATGAGGCCCAGCTGCCATCGGTCGAAACATTGGGCGAAATCGTGTCGCTGGTGAAGATGATGGTGTTTCCCGGATTCTTTGACAAGCGACAAATCGACAGCGACATCCGTTCATACCACATCGGCGTGAACATGGAACGTCTCGTTTGTCTGCTGAAACAACAGACCTCCTTGGCCCTGCTCTTCAACCAGCACGACACGCAGCAGGCCAAAAAAGAGGGCGACCGCCTGACCCAACAGTTCATAGACCGGCTGCCCGAACTTAAAAACATGCTCTACACCGACGTGGAAGCCGTCTTCGCCGACGACCCAGCGGCCCGTTCCTACAGTGAAGTGATTTTCTCCTATCCGGTCATTCTGGCCATGATCCACTACCGGGTGGCCCACGAACTGTACGAAATGGGGATTCCCGTCATCCCGCGAATCATCACCGAACAGGCCCATGCCCTGACCGGCATCGACATCCACCCGGGAGCCCGGATAGGTACTCACTTCTCCATCGACCACGGCACAGGCGTGGTTATCGGCGAGACCAGTGTCATTGGCAACCATGTACGCCTGTTTCAGGGCGTGACTCTTGGCGCCGGACACCCCGACCGACCCCAGCCGGCCGGCCGCAACATGGCCCGACTCTCGGTTCCACGCCACCCCATCATCGAAGACCGTGTGACCGTCTACTCCAATTCCACCCTGCTGGGACGCATTACCATTGGGCACGACACGGTGGTGGGCGGCAACGTCTGGCTCACCCACAGCGTGCCGCCTGGCTCTCTTGTCCTGCAAGGCAAGTCGCAGGACTTGAGCTTCTCCGGCGGCCTGGGGATTTAGCTACCGAGCATCGGGAGACCGTCATCAAGGTGACGGGAAGAAAAAACAGACTGCATTTAAACCAAACACCATGAATTTCAAGAAGACAACGTTAGTGAATGAAATTCGCGACTATGTGATGATTCTCATCGGAATGCTCTCCTACTGCATCGGGTGGAACATCTTTCTGCTGCCCAACAGCATCACCACGGGGGGCGTTCCGGGCATCGCTTCGGTTGTGTTTTGGGGCACAGGCATTCCCGTTCAGTACACCTACTTTGCCATCAACGCCGTCCTGCTGGTGGCGGCCCTGCGCATTCTGGGCTTCAAATTCTGTATCAAGACCATCTATGCCGTCATTGCACTGACCACCATGACCGTTCTGACACGGCAACACGGCGCGGACATGCGCCTGCTTCACGACCAACCCTTCATGGCCAGCATCATTGGAGCCATCTTCTGCGGCTCGGGCGTGGGACTGGGCTTCTCGTTCCACGGATCCACCGGAGGCACCGACATCGTGGCGGCCATCGTGAACAAGTACCGCGACATCTCGCTGGGCCGTGTCATTATGATTTGCGACATCTTCATCATTTCCTCGTCCTACCTGGTATTTCACGACTGGGAAAAGGTCATCTACGGCTATGTCGTGCTCTGGGTGACGAGTTTCTGCGTGGACCAAGTGGTGCAGTCCACCCACCGCAGCGTACAGTTTTTCATCATCTCGGACAAGTATCAGGAGATCGCCTCGCGCATTGCCGTCTATCCCCACCGCGGCGCAACCATCATCGAGGCCCACGGCTTCTACACGGGGCACGGCGTGAAGATGCTCTTCATCATGGCCATGCGCCGCGAGAGCAGCATCATCTTCTCCATCATCAACGAGATAGACCCCAAGGCTTTTGTCACGCAAACCAACGTGATCGGCGTCTACGGCGAGGGATTCGACAAGTTCAAGGTGAAACCCCGGCCGCAGACTACAGAGCATGCCAAGGCCATAGAATGAGGTTTTCGGCGGGCTTACGGGTTAGAAAAAGATTAAACACAACAATAAACAGCCATGAACAAGAAAAACATTTTGCGCGGACTGCAGCTCTTTCTCTTCCCCCTGCTGCTGTCGTCATGTGCCGCCCTTGGGATGAGCGGGCAGCTGAAAGCAATCAGCAAGATACATCAGGGCCAGACTCAGCAGCAAGTTCTCTCCGCGATGAAAGGCGAACCCAAGTACCGGCGCTTCATGGAGAACGGCATCGAACAGTGGGAATACCACAAGAACGTGTGCCTCAACGGCGACTACGACGTGGTGCTCATCGGTTTCCGCGACGGCCGCGTGGTCTCCTTAGACTCCTTCCCCTACGTCTATCCCAAGGCTCCCGAGTCGTCGCAACCGGCCGGCCCACAGCGGTAACTGCCCGTATGGCATCCGCGCCCACCCAGCCATAGCAGAAGAAGTGCGGCCGGTCCTCACTTCTTCTACGCTCACAGACTTCTACCGTACATCAAGTCGCGAGGGGAGCCGCACCATGCGACTCCCCTCACGACTTTCTTGTCAGAGCACAATCCGCTCACGGATGGCCGCTATGAAGCCGGCCGAATTCACGGCCCGGGGCTCCACACCCTCCATGAGCCCCACGAGGTCTTTGGTGGCAATGCCGGCATTGAGCGTGTCAAGACAGGCCGCCTCCAGCCGGTCGGCAAAGTGCACGAGGGCCGGCAGACCGTCCAGCTCGCCGCGTTTGCGCAGGGCACCGCTCCATGCAAAGATGGTAGCCATGGGGTTTGTCGAGGTTTCCTCGCCCTTGAGATAGCGGTAATAGTGGCGGGTCACGGTGCCGTGGGCCGCCTCGAACTCGTAGTTGCCGTCGGGCGAGACGAGCACCGACGTCATCATGGCCAGCGAGCCGAAGGCCGTGGAGAGCATGTCGCTCATCACATCGCCGTCGTAATTCTTGCAGGCCCAGATGAATCCGCCCTTCGACCGCACGACGCGCGCCACGGCATCGTCTATCAAAGTGTAGAAGTATTCGATGCCGAGCCGGGCAAACTGCTCCCTGTAGTCCTGCTCGTACACCTCTTCAAAGATCTCGCGGAAGCGTGCGTCGTAGGTCTTCGATATGGTGTCCTTGGTGGCAAACCACAGGTCTTGCCGCGTGTCTACGGCAAACTTGAAGCAGCTGTGGGCAAACGAACGGATGCTTTTGTCGGTGTTGTGCATGCCCTGCAACACGCCGGAGCCCTCGAATTCGTGTATTTCCACCTCCTGTCTGCGGCCGCTCCGGCCCTCGAACACCAGCCGCGCCGTGCCGGGTTCGTCCACTTTCAGCTCCACGCTCTTGTACACATCGCCGTAGGCATGACGGGCAATGGTGATGGGCTTCTCCCAGTTGCGCACCACGGGCCGTATGCTCGGGATGGTGATGGGAGCGCGAAACACCGTGCCGTCCATGATGGAACGGATGGTGCCGTTGGGGCTCTTCCACATGTGGTGCAGGTGGTATTCGTCCATGCGCTGGGCGTTGGGCGTGATGGTGGCACACTTCACGGCCACGCCATACTTGCATGCAGCACGGGCCGAGTCGACGGTCACCTGGTCGTTTGTACGGTCGCGGTTGGGCAGACCAAGGTCATAATATTCCGTCTTGAGGTCGACAAAGGGCAGGATGAGCTCTTCCTTAATCATCTGCCAAAGGATTCGAGTCATCTCGTCGCCGTCCATTTCGACCAGCGGGGTCGTCATCTTGATTTTCTCCATAACCTGTCTTTTTCAATGAACGAGTGTGCCAAAACGCCGGGTTGTTGCCGCAACGCAGAAGCATGCGCCCCATAAGACCGAAAGCCGAACAAAGCCCACGGATACCCACGGGGTGTGCTCCTACGCGTCAAACCCAGTCATTTGTCTTGACACACACGCCGTTACTTGTTGCTGTCTTCGGGTGCCTTGTCGATGAGGTCCATAAACTGGTCGAGCTTCGGCGTGATGATAATTTGCGTGCGGCGGTTGCGCTGCTTGCCCACCTCGGTGTCGTTGGAGGCCACGGGGTTGAATTCGCCGCGTCCACCGGCCGTGAGCCGCTTGGGAGCCACGCCGAAGCGGTCGATGAGATACTGCACCACACTGGAGGCGCGCAGGGCCGAAAGGTCCCAGTTGTTGCGGATGTTGCGCATCGAGGCCGCGTCGGTGTTGATGGGTACATTGTCGGTATTGCCCTCGATGAGCACGTCGTAGTCCTTGTAGTCGGTGATAATCTTGGCAATTTTACTCAACGTTTCCTCGGCCCGGTCGTTGATTTCGTAGCTTCCGCTCTTGTAAAGCATGTTGTCGGCAAGCGAAATATAGACCACGCCTTTGAGCACTTGGACGTCCACTTCCTTCATTTCCTCCTTGCTCAGAGAGCGTGTCAGGTTGTTGGTGAGCACCATATTGAGCGAGTCGCTCTTGCTCTTCACCTCCACCAGATGGCGTATGTACTGGTTCGACTCGTTGATTTGGTCGACGAGTTTGGAAATGTTCACGTTGTTGTCACTCGTATTGGCCAGGCTCTTGTCCAGGCTGCGCTGCAGGGCCGCATAGTCGGTCTTCTGCTGGGCCAGCTGCTCTTGCAACGAGGCCGAACGGGCCTGTGAGGCGGCCAGCTGCTCCTTGGCGTCCTGATAGTTGGCCGTGAGCTCACGATTCTCGTTCTGGCAATTCTGCAATTCCTTCTTGCTGGCGCAGCCCGTAACGAGCAGCGCACCTGCCAGCAGGGTCAGCACTAAGATGTTCTTTTTCATATTGTTCTCATTTTTAGTTGTGATTTTACCATAGGGTGGCGGGCTTCTCCCATTGCCAGTTACCCTTTAGACGGCCCAGCCGCCTGATTGTTGCATTGCGTTAGGTTTATTTAACCGCTTTCGGCGGGCTGCGTCCCTATCGTCCGGGCCGGCTGTCCAAGCCTGGGGCAACGAGGGAAACAACGGCCGAAAACCATTCTTCATGAATGGTTGCACTTAGGTTTGCACGGCCAAAGTTACGACTTTTCGTTCACAAACAAGCCTTTTGGATTACATTTTATCACAACACGGGGCAAGAAATAACGCATCGTTCACTCTCCCCGACTTCGCCAACCTGCCGGCTGCATGCCGCGGCGGCGGCGCGATGGCGGTGCAAACGCCGCGCGACAACGGCGTAAACGCCACGCGATCGCGCCGTAAACGCGGGGCGATGACGGCGCAAACGCGAGGCGAAAACGGCGCAAGCCAAGCGGCCTGAACAAAAAAAGACGGTGGAAGAGCCCAAGGCGGGCCAGTCAACGGGCCCGCGAAGAGGCTGGTTCCGCCGACAGGACAGGCCAGCCTTTCTTCCATTTGATGGCACGCTGCACCAGCACCGACTGGCCTTGCAGCGGGATGGAGTAGCCGTGGCAGACGAAGAGGTCGGTGCCTTTCACATCCCCGGCGGCGGGCAGCGCATAGGCGGCGCAGTGGCCGGCGGCCTCGAAAGTGTGGCCGTCGCCCCCGAACACCTCGGTGCCACCGCCCTCGGTCATGGGCCGCCCCTGGCGGTCCACGTAGGGTCCGGCCACATGCCGGCTGCGGCCCACGGCCACGCGGTAGGTGCTCTGGCTGCCGCGGCAGCAGTAGTCCCAGCTCACAAAGAGATAGTAGTAGCCGCCGTGGCGGAAGATGAACGGGGCCTCGATGGCGTTGGTGCCGGCATGGCGCGACGTGGGATTCTCCTGCTGGTAGGGCGCTCCCGGAGCGTAGCGGCGCGCTATGGTCTGTGGCGGGGCGGCCAGGCGCAGCGTCAGGCGGCCGTCGGGGGCCGTAGCCTCCGTGAGGGGAGCCAGCTGAATGCCGTCCCAGAACGAGCCCCACGCCATCCACAAGCGGTCGTCGTCGTCAACAACGAAGTTGGGGTCGATGGCGTTCCAGTTGTCGCGGCCCTCGCGGCTGGCCACCAGGCAGCCACCGTCGTGCCAGTCGGCAGCGGCCAGCGACGTGGCCGAGAGCAGCCCAATGGCCGAGGTGTTCTTGCCAAACGTGGAACAACTGTAGGCCATCCACCAGCGGCCGTGCCAGCGAATGACGTCGGGGGCCCAGACGTGGCGGTCGAATCCGGGCACGCTGTCGCGCGTCCACTGCGGAATGTCGCGGAGTACGCCGTCGCGCTGCACGTGCCAAGTGCGGCGGTCGGCCGAGGTCATGGCGCCGATGTTCGTGCCCGTGCAGAAGAGATAACAGCGTCCGTCTTCAAAGGCCAGCACGGGGTCGTGTACGAAAGGCGTGTCGGTGGTGAAGGTCAGGGGGCGCAGGGGCGCGGCGGGCGCGGGGTCGGCGGGCTGGGCCTGCGCCGCAACAGCGGAGAGCACGGCGCAGAGCGTGAGGGCCAAGGGGGGTCGTTTCATAAGTGGTGAGGGGTTAAAATGAATCAAAACGGAGTGCGGCCGTGCCCTCAATAGAGCAGCAACAGACCGGCCAGCGCCGCATAGCAAATCATGCGGATGGGGTTGACCTTGAACCACATCGTGCCCACAAAGGTGGCGGCGAAGAGTGCAAGGCTGATGCCGAACTGCCAGGGGCTGACGCTCGGGCTGGAGAAGTTCTCATCGTTACAGAGCAGCAGCGTGGCGGCGGCCAGCAACCCCACGACGGCAGGACGCAGTCCGGCAAAGACGTGCTGCACGGCGGCGGTCTTCGTGTACTTCATGAACATCTTGCTGATGAGTATCATCAGCAAGAACGAGGGCAGCACAAGGGCAAACGTGGCCGTGGCCGAACCGAGGCAAGAGAGCCACAAACCATAGCCGGCATTGTGCACGGCGGTGTAGCCGCAGTAGGTGGCCGAGTTGATGCCAATGGGCCCCGGCGTCATCTGCGAGATGGCCACGATGTTGGTGAACTCGGCCGTGGAGAGCCAGTGGTGGCGCACCACGGTCTCGGTCTGGATGAGCGACAGCATGCCGTAGCCGCCGCCGAAGCCGAAAAGGCCTATCTCAAAGAACGTGACGAACAGCTGGACGAAGATCATAAGGCCATCCTCCCGTATACGTAGCCGCCCACGCCGGCGGCAATGATAATCCAGATGGGGTTCACGCCAAAGGCCCAGATGAGCAGGGCCGAGGCCACGGGAATCCAGCAGTTGGCCAGATTGATGCGTGCGCTTTTGGCCAGACTGAACGTGGGCACGGCGATGAGGGCCACCACGGCGGGCCTGATGCCCCTGAACATGGCGGCCACCCACCCCACGTCCATGAACTGATGGAAGGCGATGGCAATCATCAAGATGATGAGAAACGACGGCAGCGCGGTGCCCACCGTGGTGCACACCGCCCCGCGATGGCCGCGCAACCTGTAGCCGATAAAGGTGGCGAGGTTGATGGCAAACACGCCGGGGCAGCTCTGGGCAATGGCTATCAGGTCGATGAACTCGTCCTTGCCAATCCACCGGTTCTTGTTCACGACCTCGCTTTCGATAATCGGAATCATGGCGTATCCTCCCCCAAGGGTGAATGCGCCAATCTTGAAAAAGGTGGTGAAAAGGGTTCTGTACATGCGTTGGAAATTATTGGAGTGACGGAGTTAAGGAGTGATGGAGTTAAGACAACAGGCTATTGGGACGTTTTCTTCCCTCCAACCATTTGTCTTAACTCCATCACTCCTTAACTCCCTAACTCCCTCATTGAATTATTTTTCGAGCCTTTCCTCCACCCACTTGCGGGCGTTGACAAAGGCTTCCATCCACGGTGTCAGCTCGTCGGCACGGCGGTCGGCCGGGTACCAGGCGTTCTGCCAGGGGAAGACAGACCGCTCGGGGTGCGGCATCATGGCCAGATGGCGGCCGTCGGCCGAGCAGATGGCGGCCACGTTGTAGTCGCTGCCATTGGGGTTGCCGGGATATTCGGCATAGTTGTACTTGGCCACGACGTTGTAATGGTCCTCGGGTTCGGGCAGGTAGAAACGGCCCTCGCCGTGGGCCACCCAGATGCCGAGCTTGCTGCCACCCAGACTTCCCAGCATGATGCTCTCGTTCCGGGGGATGGAAAGGCTGAGGAACTGGCTCTCGAACTTCCGGCTCTGGTTGTGCGTCAGGTGCGAGCGGTGCTTGTGTTCAGGATTGATAAGGTTGAGCTCCACCATGAGTTGGCACCCGTTGCAGATACCGAGCGACAGCGTGTCCGGGCGGGCATAGAAGCGGTCGAGCGCCTCCTTGGCCTTGGGATTGAAGAGGAAAGCGCCCGCCCATCCCTTGGCAGAGCCGAGCACATCGGAGTTGGAGAAGCCGCCGCAGAACACAATCATGTTCACCTCGTCCAGTGTTTCGCGGCCGCTTATCAAGTCAGTCATCATCACATCCTTGACTTCAAAGCCGGCCAACCACAGTGCATAGGCCATCTCACGCTCGCCATTCGTTCCCTTTTCACGGATGATGGCGGCACAAGGCCTTTGGTCTTCGGGCTGTGAACCGTAGTCTTTGAGCTGTGAACTATGGTCTGTGAACTGTAAACTGTAGTCTGTGAATTTTGAATTTTGAATTTTGAATTTTGAATTCTTCCCCTCTTCTTTCCACCGGTCGGGGTTCAGGCCGAGCGAAACAAAGGTTCCTTGGAAGCCGTCGGCGAACTTCATCTCCAGCGGCTGCTTCTTGTAGTTGAGCCAACGCTTGCGTGCCATGCCGTTCCGGCTCTGGTTGCGGTCGAGCAGATAGGAGGTCTTGTACCACGTGTCGCGCAGGGCGTCGATGTCGAACTCATGGTGGAAGTCGCCCTTCACCACCACTATCTTGCGCTCGGCGGGCGTGGGATAGGCTATCTTGGCATAGCCGATGCCGTTGGCTTCAAAGTATTCACGCAGGTCTTTCTTGTGCTGGTCGCTCACCTGAATGACCACGCCCGGGTTCTCGGCAAAGAGCATTTTCACCACGTCGTCTCCGCTCTCGGGGGCTACATCGTGCAGGTTTACGTGCATGCCGCCCTCGACATTGGCAAACGTCATCTCCAGCAACGTGATAATGAGACCGCCTGCCGATATGTCGTGTCCGGCCATGATCCATCCCTTTTTGATGAGTTCCTGCACGGCGTTGAAGCAGTCGGCGAAGTACTCCGGGTTCTTCACCGTGGGCACGTCGCTGCCTATCTTGCCCAGCGTCTGGGCCAAGGCCGAACCGCCCAGACGGAGCCTGTCGAAGCTGAAGTCGATGTAGTAGAGCGAGGAATTCTTGTCGTTCACCATCACAGGACTCACGGTTTGCTTCACGTCGCTCACCTCGGCGCCGCTCGTCACAATGACCGTGCCCGGCGCAATAACCTTGCGCCCGTCGGGATATTGCTGGCTCAACGAGAGCGAGTCCTTGCCCGTGGGCACGTTCAGACCCAGGCTACAGCAGAAGTCGCTCAGGGCCTCGACGGCCGTGTAGAGGCGGGCGTCCTCGCCTTTCTGGCTGCGGCAGGGCCACATCCAGTTGGCCGAGAGGTTCAAGTTCTGCACGGGGTAGGGATGATTCACGTCTGTTGCCACGGGTGCCCACACGATATTGGTGAGGCTCTCGGCCACGCTCAGCACGCTTCCGGCGGCCGGATCGGCCATGCCGGCCTGGGGGGCATGGCCCAAGGCCGTGGCAATGCCTTTCTCACCACGGTAGTCGAGCGCCACGACGCCGCAGTCGCTCAGCGGCAGTTGCACCTGCCCCTGCGTCTGCTGGCGGGCCACCTTGCCCGTCACCGAGCGGTCCACCTTGTTGGTGAGCCAGTCCTTACAGGCCACTGCTTCCAGTTGCAACACGTTGTTGAGGTATTCGTCCAGATGCTCCACCGAGTAGACGGCATCCTCGTAGTGGCGCACCACGGTCTCGTCGCGCATCACCGTCTTGGGCGAATGGCCAAACATCTGGGCCACGTCGAGGTCGAAAGGCTTCACGCCGTCGCCCTGCCTGAAGCTGAAGTGGGCGTCGCCCGTGGTGCGGCCCACCACATACAGTGGGGCACGCTCACGCTCGGCGATGCGCTTCACATGGTCGAGATGCTTCTCGTCAATGAGCAATCCCATGCGCTCCTGGCTCTCATTGGCGATGATTTCCTTGGCACTCAAGGTCTTGTCGCCGATGGGCAGCCTGGTCATGTCTATCTCGCCGCCACACTCCTCCACCAGTTCGGAGAGGCAGTTCAGGTGGCCGGCAGAGCCGTGGTCGTGGATGGAGACCACGGGATTCACGTCTTCTTCGACCAAGGCGCGCACCAGATTGTAGGCACGTTTCTGCATTTCGGGGTTGGCTCGCTGCACGGCATTCAGCTCGATGCCGCTGGTGTAGCGGCCGGTGTCCACGCTCGACACCGAGCCGCCGCCCAGTCCGATGCGGTAGTTGTCGCCGCCCACGACCACGATTTCGTTGCCCGGCCGGGGCTCTTTCTTCAGGCAGTCGCGCTTCTTACCATAGCCCACGCCGCCTGCCAGCATGATGACTTTGTCGTAGCCATAGACCTGCGGGGCAGCCCCCGACCCCTCCGACGGGAGGGGAGTGCCGTCCGGGCGTGTTGCTGTGTCGGCGGATGAGGTCTGGTATTCAAAGGTCAACACTGAGCCGACAATCAGCGGCTGGCCGAACTTGTTGCCGAAATCGCTGGCGCCGTTCGAGGCCTTGATGAGGATTTGGTCGGGTGTTTGGTAGAGCCAAGGGCGTTCCGGGATGCTGTCTACCCACGCACGCCGTGCTGTTGTATCGGCATGCCCGCTGCCCTCTCCCATCGGAGCGGCGTCAGCGGAGGGGGTGCCGGTGGAGAGACTGCGGGGGTAACTCGTCATGTACACGGCCGTGCCGGCAATGGGCCAGCT
Organism: Hallella seregens ATCC 51272; assembly: GCF_000518545.1. Lineage (GTDB taxonomy): Bacteria > Bacteroidota > Bacteroidia > Bacteroidales > Bacteroidaceae > Prevotella > Prevotella seregens. Next base: position 149,727 of record NZ_JADU01000007.1, on the reverse strand, counting down.
GCCCACGCCGCCGCCCATGCGGTCGCGTATCTCGCCGCCTGTGCCTGTAGCAGCGCCGTTGAACGGCTCGACGGTCGTCGGGAAGTTGTGGGTCTCGGCTTTCAGAGAGACTACACTCTCAATGGGCTTCACGCGGAACCAGTCGCTTGTGCTCTGATCCTCGGGTGCAAACTGCTCCACCACCGGGCCCTGCGCAAAGGCAACGTTGTCCTTGTAAGCCGAAAGTATCTTGCCGGGATTCTCTTTTGTGGTCTTCTTAATCAGTGCAAAGAGACTCGACTCGCGCTCCTCGCCGTCGATAATGAACGTTCCGCCGAAGATTTTGTGGCGGCAATGCTCGGAGTTGATTTGGGCAAAGCCGAAAATTTCCGAGTCGGTAAGCGGGCGGCCGTTTGCTTTCTCGATCTTGTGCAGGTATTCTATTTCTTCAGGACTCAAGGCCAAACCCTCCTCCTCGTTGAACTTCTCCAGGTCGTCCACGTGCCTGATGGGCTCCGGTTCATGGTTCACCGTGAAGACGTTCTGGTCCAGACCGCGGTACATGCGCTGGAGCATCGGGTCGTGGTCGGCCGCCTCACTCTTCACCGGGAAGAACTCTTCTATACGCAAAATGCCATTGAGACTCATGTTCTGGGTTATCTCAACGGCATTCGTACTCCATGGAGTGATCATCTCGCGACGCGGTCCAACAAAGAAGCCTTCCAGCTTCTCGGCCCTCAATGGCTCGGCATCGCCATAGAGCCAGCACAGTTCTTTTGTCTCCTGCTCACTGGGCCGATGGTCCATTTCAGTGGCAATGATGTTCTCCTTAGGAGTCTTAAAGAAAAGAATCATAATCTTCCTGTTTAATAATTAAGGTGTGATACTATGATGCAAAGGTACTTGATTTTTTTTGCCCAAGCAATGATTTACCCTTAATTTTAAGACGATAAAGGCCTTGTCGCCGGTTATGGCAACAAGGCCCTTGCCTTTAAACAGGACCGTAGAAAGACTTAGTATTCCAGTATCAGCGTTTCGCGGCCGGCCAAGGGGATGTCCTTGGTCAGGTCAACACGCTTTCCGGTCAGCACGTCGGTGGCCTGGGTGTGGCTGCCTATCACCTCGGCATAACGTCGAACAGCCATCGAGGCCTCGCCGTGCTTGCCGTTGAGGACGGTGAGCACCGTGTGCCCCGCATGCCGACGGGCTATGACATAGACGCCTTTCCAAGGGATAAACTGCGTCTGCGTGCCCTCGGTGATGACAGCATTGCCCTGCCGCCAGTGGAGAAGCCGGCTCAACCACGCAAACATGGACTGCTCCTCACGCGTGCGTCCGGCCGGGGTGAAGCAGTCGCGGGCGTCTCCGGGGAACCCGCCGGGGAAGTCCTTGCGCACGTTGCCGTCGCTCGTCTCCTTGGTTCCGTTCATCAATATCTCCGTGCCGTAGTAGAGTTGGGGAATGCGATTGATGGTGAGCAGCAGGGCAAGAGCCTGTTTCAGAGCCGTGGTGTCCTTGCCATTGCCCAGGAAACGGTCGGTGTCGTGGTTGTCGATGAACGCCATCACACTCCGCGGGTTGGCATACACGTAGTCGTAGCACAGCACGTTGTAGATGCGGTTGAGCCCTTTCCACCAGTCGTCGGTCTCCTCGTTCTTGGCCTGATTCAGGCGATCGTAGAGGGCAAAGTCCATGACTGTCTTCAGATAACTGTTGGAATCCGAGAGCCTCGATCCTTTCTGCCAGGTGGCTGTATAGGCGGGTTCCGTCACCCAAATCTCGCCCACGGTGTTGAAGTTGGGGTATTCGCGGTCGAGTGCTTCCATCCACCGGGCCATGCCCTCGCGGTCGGCATAGGGATAGGTGTCCATGCGGATGCCGTCGATGCCCACCGTTTCGATCCACCACATGGAGTTTTGAATGAGGTATTTCATCACATGGGGATTGCGTTGGTTCAGGTCGGGCATGGAAGAGACGAACCATCCGCCCATGGTTTCATCCTTGTCCACCTGCGAAGCATAGGGGTCGAACACGGGCGTGAGCTTGTAACTGGTCTGCAATCCGTAGCCCGGATGATTGAACCAATCGGCTGAAGGCACGTCTTTGTTCCACGGATGGAAGTCGCCGCAATGGTTGAAAATCATGTCCATCACCACTTTGAGCCCCCGCTGGTGGGCCTCATCCACGAGCTGGCGATAGTCTTCATTGGTACCGAAGCGTGGGTCCACGCGATAGTAGTCGGTCGTGGCATAACCATGATAAGTGCTGTACTTGCCCTCGTCGGCCGGGCGGTCATTCTCCAACACGGGGGTGAGCCACAGGGCCGTGACCCCCAATTCGTTGAAATAACTGAGGTGCCGGCGGATGCCCTCCAGGTCGCCGCCGTGGCGCAGACTGGGTTCCCGGCGGTCGCACAGCTTGTCCTGCATCGTCTTGAAAGCGTCGTTCTTGGGATTGCCATTGGCAAAACGGTCGGGCATGAGCATATAGAGCACGTCCTTATTGGTGAATCCCATGTGCTTCTCGCCCGCCATTTCGCGGGTCTTGAGCAGGTATTTCACGCGTTTGTTCTGCTTGCCCTGCCTGAAGCTGAGCGTCATTTCGCCGGGCTGCGCCCCCTGCAGGTTGAGGTAAACGAGCAGATAATTGGGAGAATCGAGGCGCACAAGCGAGTCGAGGCGCACGCCCGGATAGTCGGTGGATACGTCGGCCGCCCCAATATTCTGGCCATAAACCATCAGCTGCAGGCTGGGATCTTTCATGCCGGCATACCAGTCGGTAGGGTCTATACGGTCTATTTTCACTTGTGCGCTCATCAGAAAGGCCTGTGCCAACAGTATCAACGTAAGAAGTTGTTTCTTCATTTCAAGGGATATTTTGGGTGTTACGGTTTGCCTCGGATTACTTATGAAGGATCAAGGCCGACTGTGCGGCAACGGTTACACGGCCACCCGGGAGGGTCCGTAGGCCCTGCTCGTCGATGCGTCCGTCGCTGCACACCACGGTATAACTGCCTTCCGGCAGGGTCACGACGGTGGGCTGGCGGTTGGCATTGAGCACTACAACGATGTCGTTCCACGCGTCAATGCCCTGCAAATTCTCCAGCGCATAGGCCACTACACAGGGTTGCGCATCCAAGAATCGGAGGTGCCGGCGCACGCGCTCGGCCGTGCCCAAGCGGAAAGCAGGGTGATTCTTGCGCAGTTGGATGAGCCGGCTGTAATAGTCGAACACCTGCGGATAGCGCGTGAGGTTGTTCCAATCGAGGTGATTGATGGAGTCGGGCGAGTTGAACGAGTTGTGCACGCCTTTCTTGTCGCGCAGCATTTCCTCGCCACTGAGCATGAACGGAATGCCCTGGGCCGTAAACACGGCGGTCTGGGCCAGCAGGTCGAGCCGCACAAGCTCGTCTTGTGCAATGCCGGGAATGGAGGCACGCAGCCGGTCCACAAGGCACATGTCGTCGTGACAACTCACATAACTGATCTGCTGCGTGGGCTCGGCGGCCCACGGTTGCTTGTCGTAGTTCACCCGACTCATGTCTACCTGCGGATGGGCGATGCCGCCCACGATGCCGAATTTCAAGCTTTCTTCCTCACCGGGAAGCCCAGCCAGGAAAGCCCCCTTGCTGTCGTCGGAGAACGGGCCGCGCAGGGCATCGCGCATATCGTCGCTGAAAGCGGCTATGCCGGGCATCTGCAGGGTGTGCGCCTTGACGGCCAACTTGTCCAAAGGATAGGCGCATGTGCCCGCGCTCCAGCCCTCGCCATATATAAATAAGGTGGGATCCAGCTCTGTAAGCTCGTGCTGAATGAGGTTCATCGTCTCTATATCGTGCACACCCATGAGGTCTACCCGGAAGCCGTCAATGTGGTATTCCGTGGCCCAATACTTCATGCTCTCCAGCATGAAAGCGCGCATCAGCGGCCGTTCCGAGGCCGTCTCGTTGCCGCATCCCGAGCCGTCGGAGTATTTTCCATCGGCTGTCTTGCGATAGTAATAGTCGGGCCAGGTGCGTTGGAAACCGCTGCCGTCGATGTCGAACGTGTGGTTGTACACCACGTCGAGTATCACACGGATGCCCGCCCGGTGCAGGGACTGCACCATTTGCTTGAACTCACGGATGCGCACTACGGGGTCGTAGGGGTCGGTGGAGTACGAACCCTCCGGCACATTATAGTTCAGCGGGTCGTAGCCCCAGTTGTATTGCGGCTGGCTGAGCCGCGTCTCGTCCACCGAAGCATAGTCGAATGAGGGCAGGATGTGCACGGCGTTCACGCCAAGCGCCCGCAGATGGGCGATGGCTCTGGGCTCTGTGAGGGCCAAGAACTTGCCCTTGTGCTCCAGCCCCGACGAGGCGTCGATGGAAAAGTCGCGGTGGTGCATTTCGTAAATCACCAAGTCGGCGGCCGACTTCAGTGCGGGCCGCACGTCCTGTGCCCAGCCGTCGGGGTCGGTGTCGCGCAGGTCGATGATGGCTCCGCGCCGGCCGTTCACCCCCACGGCACGGGCAAACACGCCGGCGGTCTCGCCGTGCGACGTGTCGAAAGTATAGAACTTGCCTTTCAGATCTCCGCCCACAGTGGCCGTCCAGCGGTTGTCGCCGCTCTTCTTCATCCTCACCGTCTTCACGGCCTTGCCGCCCTCTCCCCGGTCGTAGATGCGCAGGGTGACGTGCGGGGACCGGCCAGCCGACTGCGATGTGGCCCCTGTAACGGCATCCACCGCAGTGGGGGCATTCAGGTTGAAGACGGTCTGCTTCGCCGAATAGACTATCTCTCGAAACAGATCCTTGCCCTCTCCTCCCGTCGACGGGGCGGCCTCCATCTGTCCATGGATGCCTAAAAGTGCGAGGGCAGACACAAAGATATTCTTCAATTGCATGGGGGTTGTGATTATTTTAGAGCAACGGAGTTAAGGAATTAAGGAACGCCTTGACCGCCCAAACGGTTACTTCGCCATCAGCGACACGGCAAAGCCGCCGCCGCACGCCTCGGTGAGCTTCAGCACGTCGCCGTGTTTCACCGTCCTGCGAGTAATGGTATAGGCCTTGGGATTCTTCTCATAGTCGGCCCCTTTGGCGTCGGCATAGATGGTGCAGTCGTAGCGACGGCCCTTGTCGAGGAAGTCGAGCTTCACCGTGCTCTGGTGTCCGTGCTCGTCACACTTGCCTCCTACAAACCAGTTGTCCGTGCCCTTGGCCTTGCGTGCCACCGTGATGTAGCGCGCGGGTTCGGCTTCCAGATAGCGGGAGTCGTCCCAGTCGCAGGCCACGTCACGGATAAACTGGAAGGCATCGTCGTATTTGGCATAGTTCTCGGGCAGGTCGGCGGCCATCTGCAACGGGCTGTACATCACCAGATACAGGGCCAGCTGGCCCACGAGCGTGGTGTGCACGTAGTTGGGATTGTCGCTCCAAGTCTTGAGCTGCGTCTCCAGAATGCCGGGCGTGTAGTCCATGGGGCCGCCCTGAAGCCGGGTGAAAGGCAGGATGACCGTGTGGTTGGGCTGGCTGCCGCCAAAGGCTTCATATTCCGTGCCGCGGGCGCTTTCGTTGCCCACCAGGTTGGGCCACGTGCGGCAAAGACCCGTGGGACGCGTGGCCTCATGGGCGTTCACCATGATGTGATGCCGGGCCGCCTCCTTCACGCAGTAGAGATAATGGTTGTTCATGGACTGGGAATAGTGGTGGTCGCCGCGCGGGATGATGTCGCCCACATAGCCGCTCTTCACCGCGTCGTAGCCGTAGCGGTTCATCAACTGGTAGGCACGCTCCATGTGTCGCTCGTAGTTTTGCACGCTCGACGAGGTCTCGTGGTGCATCATCAGCTTCACGCCCTTGCTGTGGGCATAGTCATTCAGCGCCTTAAGGTCGAAGTCAGGATAGGGCGTCACAAAGTCGAACACATCCTGTTTCCAGTGGTTAGCCCAGTCTTCCCAGCCCACATTCCAGCCCTCGACGAGCACTTGCTGCAAGCCGTTCCGGGCAGCAAAGTCGATATACTGCTTCACTTTGGCCGTGTTGGCGGCGTGGCGGCCGTTGGGTTTGGCCTTGCTCCAGTCTATCTGGTCGAGCTTGATGGAGGGGAACTCGTCGGTATAGTTCCACGAACTCTTGCCCACAATCATCTCCCACCACACGCCACAGTACTTCGTGGGGTGTATCCAGCTGGTGTCTTCAATCTTGCACGGCTCGTTAAGATTGAGGATGAGGTTGCTCGAAAGCATGTCGCGCGCATCGTCGCTCACCATTACCGTGCGCCAGGGTGTCTGGCAGGGCGTCTGCATGTAGCCTTTCATGCCGGTGGCGTCGGGCGTGAGCCACGAGTCGAACACCAAGTTCTTGTCGTCCAGATTGAGGTGCATCGTGGCATAGTCCACGCAGGCAGCCTCGTGAATATTGATGTAAAGGCCATCGCGACTCTTCATTTGCAGCGACGTCTGCACGCCGGTGGGCGAGAACACCGACACCGAAGAGTTGCTCCAATTCACGGCATCATGGAAGCGGGTGCGTATCTCCGAGAGGCGGCTTTCCTGGGTTTCCTGCTCCTGAGTGTCGTAGTCTCCGGGCAGCCACCAGGCGGTATGGTCGCCCGTCATGGCGAATTGCGTGTGCTCATCCTTGATGACAAAGTAGACGAGCGAGTCCTGCTGGGGGAACTCATAGCGCAGCCCCATGCCGTCATCGTACACGCGAAAGCGGATGGTCATGGTGCGCTTGGACGAAGGCTGGGCCAAGTCCACGGCCAGTTCGTTGTAGTGATTGCGGATGGTGGCCGTCTCACCCCACACAGGTTTCCACGTCTCGTCGAAGGTTGTGGTGCGATGGGCCGTCTCGGTGAAGCCGTCCATCAAGCTGGTTTCGCGCATGCCCTTGGAGGCATGGCTGTCCTTGGCCAGCTCGAGCCCCAGGTGCGAGGGCTTCACCACGGCCCGGCCCTTGTAGCTCATCTCGTAAGTGGGCTGGCCGGCGGCCGTGAGCGAGAACCTGAGCCTGACGTTGCCGTCGGGCGAACTCACCTCCTGGCCCAGGGCTGCAGCCGAGCACAGGAGGGATGCTATGAACAGATGTAAGCGCATATTCCTTTTCTTTTTTAAATCCCGCAAGAACAATTTTGAATTTTGAATCCTGAATTTTGAATTACCTCCCGCTCTGGTACACCAGCTCGCGCACGCTCTCCATGAAGGCTTCGTCGGCCATCAGGTCCTCGATGCAGAGGTGCATGCGGTAGCGCCAGTAGTGCCTGGGGTTGGCGGGAACGTTGATACGCTCGGCGTCGGCGTCGGGCAGCCGCAGCCGCTCGTCGCCGGCCAGCCAGTCCTGAATGCTCAGCACGCAGAGCATCGAGGGCGAGGTGAGCTGCCGCGACACGATGTCGCGGGCCAGCCAGCCCGGCAACGGGTGCGGGGCTGCACCGCCGCGATGGAGCATAGAGTTGTAATAATCCTGCGTGCGGTCGATGTTCTCGTCCCACCACTGGCGCATGGTGGGCATGTCGTGGGTGGAGAATGTGCAGACGGAACGGTAGGGATTGCGCGAGAGATGGCCGAAGCGCACGTGCGGATCCTTGGGCATAGACTGGATTTCGAGCGAGAGAATGCGCAGGGCATTGATGACCCATGACACACAGTCGGGCACCATGCCGAGGTCCTCGGCACACACGAGCATGCGCGTGGCCTCGACCAGCCGCGGCAGCTTCTTCATGGCCTCGCGATACCAAAACTGGTTGTTGCGGCGATAGAAATAGTCGTTGTAGAGGCGGTTGAAGGCAGCTTTGTCGCTGTCGTAGAGGGCCTCGTAGGTGAAATCGAACTGTGCCGAGATGCGCGGATGGTACTTGCCGGGCTCCCTGGCGTCGCGCACGAAGAGCACATTGGAGATTAAAGCATAGAGGCCGTCGCGCAGATTGAGCTCGCTCTGTGCGGTGACACCGGCAAAGGCACGCTCCACCTTGCGCTGCGTGGCATACTCGGGCTTCATGTTCCATACGTCGTCGTGGGCATGGTCGAGGTACTTCTGCTTCACCTCGTCGGCGCGCTCGCCAAACACACGCTCGACGATCCAGTCGGAAATGAACGGGTCACAGAACTGGTGCTCCTGGAAATGGAGGCCATAGCCCTCGATTTCCTCGCGCGTCATGCCGAGTGCGGGGCTAAACTGTCCCAGCAATCCGTGCACGGCATCGCCGGGAATCTGCCAGATGCGGAAGAAGCCCAGCACGTGATCGATGCGGTAGGCGTCAAAGAAGCGGGCCATGCTCTGGAAGCGGCGCACCCACCACCGACAGCCGTCCTTGAGCATCTCGTCCCAATTGTAGGTGGGGAAGCCCCAGTTCTGGCCGTTCACCGAGAAGTCGTCGGGGGGGGCACCGGCCTGGCCGTTCAGGTTGAAATATTTCGGTTCCATCCACACGTCGCAGCTGTAGCGGTTCACACCGATGGGGATGTCGCCCTTAAGCACCACGCGGTGCAGACGGGCATAGTCGTGCACTTCACGGAACTGGCTATCCAGAACGAACTGCACAAAGTACCAGAACTCCACCTCCCGATAGGCCTTGGTACGGCTGTTGGACAGGTCGCGGCGGTCGGCCTCGTCCCACGTACGGTGGTCGGGCCACTGCGAAAAGTCGGCCGTGCCGAAGCGGTCGCGCAGCATGCTGTACTGTGCGTAGGGCACAAGCCACTGCCCGGCCTCCTTGAAGAACCCGCGGAAAGCCTTGGAGGCCATCATGGCCTTTCCCTCCTGCTCGAACACCAGGCGCAGATACTCGGTCTTAGCCTGGTTCACACGCTCGTAGTCTATCTGGTCGAGGGCGTTGAGCTCCTGGCGCAACTGCTCGAACCGTGCCCGCTGCCCCTCGTCCTTGAGGGCGGGCAGCCGGGTCAGATCCACATACTGCGGATGCAGGGCAAACACGCTGATGCAGCTATAGGGATAGGAGTCGGTCCAGGTATGGGTGATGGTTGTATCGTTGATGGGCAGCACCTGGAGCACGCGCTGACCGCTCTGCTCCACGTAGTCTACCATGCGGCGCAGGTCGCCGAAGTCGCCCACGCCGAAGCTGCTGTGCGAGCGCAGCGAGAATACAGGCACCAGCGTGCCGGCCAGCTTCACGTTGTAGACGGGCAGGAAAGCCTGGTCGAGATGGTAAACCACCACTTGCCCGTCGGTCATCGGGGGCAGTTCCACGGTGCGGTTCAGCCCCGTCTCCCAAAGTGGGCCCGAAGCTTGCCCGCTGCCGAGGGCGGCAAACTTGAACTCCACCACATTGGAGTCGAGGGCATCGGCGTTCAGATCAACGGCCCACTCGTTGATATTGTGCTCCGTCATGGGCAGAGCCTTGTCCCATTCCCAGTTGCCCAGATAGTCACCCGCGCCCACCAGGGCCAGCCGCTCGCCGCTGCGCAACTGAGGGGCGCGCACCACAAGGCGCACCGTCCGGCCATACTCCGTGCGGGGCAATGCACCCGTCTCGCGGCGGTTGATACAGTCTGTGAAGGCCGAACTGTAGAGATAGGAGTCTTCGGGAATGTCGGTCCAGTGGTCGTAGACGGTGTATTCCACGCCCTTGGCCGCACAGAGCTCCAGCCGGTGCATCACGGTGGTCCACTCATGACGCTCCCGTGTGCCGGCGTAGTCCACGCTATAGTAATAGTCGATTGTCGCTTTCGAGGGCTGCATGGTGAGCTGGCAGCTCCACCGGCTACCATCGGTCGTCCTCATACGGTACTGGGCAACGCCGTCCTGCTTGACAAGATTCAGCACGAGTTCCTCGCCGAACCGAGTCTGGTAATCCACATGAAATGATAAATTCATAGAGTTTAGGTTAAATATTTTCTGGTTCAAAGATAACAAAAACTATCATACACCGCTCCCCGCCTTTTGCACAAAGTGTGGAAAAGAACGTGCAATCGTTTGCACTCTCGTCCTTTGAACTTCATATTTCAAAGGGTAAAGCTCAAAGTTCGAGGTTCAAGGTGAGCTCGTTTGCACCCACATGCAGCTGCCAACGGCTGTGTTCCCCCGTGAGCTTGTCGCCCAGCCAGTAGCCGAGCCACGTACCCCCCACGCCGAGGGCGGCCCCTGTCGCCACGTCGTGCCAGCGGTGGCGGCGGCTCGTTACCCGCTCCACGGCCACGCCCGCAGCCAGCGCATAGCCCGCCACGCTAACCCACGGCGAGGCGTGGCGAAACTCCCGATCGAGCACCGCCGCGCCGGCAAAGGCCAGCGTGGCATGGCCCGAGGGGAAAGCATGACGGTCGGCCCCGTCGGGCCGACGCTCGCGCACAGCCCGCTTCAGGGCATAGGCCGTGCCACACGAGAGGGCCAGCGAGGCTACCGCATCCACGCCCAGCCGCCGCCACGAGCTGGCACTCTCCACGCCGCCGGCCTTCAACACCAGGGTGGCGGCCACTGGCAACAGGGCCGGCCCATAGCTCAACGCGCCGCCGCCGCCGGGCGCAGCCACGGCGGGCAGCCCCGGCAGCAGCAGCCACAAGGCCAGCACACACCGGCGAACCGGCTGCAGACCACCGGCCGCCCACGGGCGGTTACTCAAAGCTGTCGATGGAAATGTCATCAAACTGGGCCAGATAAGTGTTGAGCAGCCGGTGCTGGTCGCGGTCGCGCCGCACCTTGATTTCCATCGTCACCTTGTAGCAATCGCCCTCGGCGGTGGGCGCATGCTTCATCTCGTAGGCGGCCAGGACGATGTCCTCACCGTGCAGACGGTCGAGCACGGCGGTGACGGCCATCTTGCTGGTGGCCGTGAAGCCCACGGTGATGACCGTGCGCCCCATCTTAGGCAGACTGCTGTTGATGACCTCCAGGCAGAGCAACAGTAGCACCACCGTGGCCACGGCGGGCAGGAAGAGGCCTCCACCGCAGGCCAGACCGATGGCCGAGGTGACCCACAAGCCGGCGGCCGTGGTGAGTCCCTTGACCACATTCTTCTGCAAGATGATGCAGCCGGCCCCGAGGAAGCCCATGCCCGAGACCACCTGGGCGGCCACGCGCGAGGGATCGAACCGGCCCACAGCCCCGTGGGCAATGATGTCGGCAAAGCCATACTGGCTCACAATCATGAACAGGGCGCTGCCCAGGGCCACGAGCACGTGGGTGCGGAAGCCGGCATCCTTGGAGCGATAGTCGCGCTCGAGGCCGATGAGGCCGCCGAAGATGGCGGCCACGGCCAGCCGGAGAAGAATCATTGTCGTTGTCATAACCAAAGCATTTGGGGGATTAAAGCCCATTGCAAAAATAGGCAAAAATCGGCAACCCGCCAAGTCCGGCAGCCCGAAAACGCGCCCCGAGGGCCCGCAACGCCATCCGCCACCCCGTCGGGCCGCAGCGACAACGGCGCAAACGCAGTGCGATGGCGGCGTAAACGTGGCGTGAAAAAGCCTCAAACGCGAGGCGACGACGGCGTAAACGCAACGCCGTTGCGCCGTGATGAAAAGACGATTGCAGGGTTGGCGCAGTGGGGCCAGGGAATGATGGGGGAATGACGGCACAATGGTAGGGAAAAATCAAAGCCGTGGCAACCCTCTGACAGGGTTGCCACGGCTAAACCATCATGGCTCCACGCACGCACGGCAGGGCCGTGGCGGCAGAGAAACGGGGGCTATGCCTACTTGCCGTCGCGGATGAACGACACGGCAACGGCACCGAGCACGAGACTCACGCCGGCCACAATCATCATGTGGCTCTGCACACTGCCCACCACGGCCAGCAAGGTGCCGCCAATGGCTGCAGCCACAATCTGCGGGATGCAAATGGTGCCATTGAAGAGCCCCAGATAGGCACCCATGTGGCCATAACCCTGCAGGGCATTGGTGACAAAGGTGAAAGGCATGGCCAGCATGGCAGCCCAGGCAGCCCCGATGAGCAAGAAAGGCACGAAGAGCAGGTAGGGATCGTGCACCACGGCACAGGCCGCGAAGCCCACGCCACCCAGCAACAGACTCACGGCATAGGCCATCTTGCGGTTGCTGAACTTGGGCAGGATGGGGGCCCAGACCACCGAACCGATGGCCTGCACGGCGAAGAGGATGCCCACCCAGTTGCCGGCCTCTTGGTAACCGCTGCTGGTCACATCGGTGGTGCCCCAGCAGTTGGCGGCCACAGTGCCGTTGGTATAGGTCCACATATACATAAAAGCAAACCAGCAGAAGAACTGCACGAGGCCTACTTTCCAGAACGTGGCGGGCGCATGGCGCAGCAGCACCAGCCAGTTGCCGCTGCCCTCGTCGTCCAAGGCCCCGTTGTCGGTCTTCTTGCCGTTGTACTGTTCATACTCCTGCGGACTCCATTCTTTCACTTTCACCACGGTATAGACGACGCAAAGAATGAGGATGGCGGCGCCCACATAGAAGCTGTAGATCACCGAGTCGGGCACCACGCCCTTGGGAGCCACGTTGGCAATGCCCAGCAAGGCAAAAGCAAAGGGGAACACATAGCCCACGAGCGACCCTGCATTGCACAGGAAACTCTGGATGCTGTAGGCCTTGGCCTTCTGCCGCTCGTTCACCATGTCGCCTACAAGCATCTTGAATGGCTGCATGGCCATGTTGATGGAGGTGTCGAGAAACATGAGCGAGACGAGCCCAAAAACCATGGCCGTGGACACGGCCATGCCGAAAGAGCCACTGTTGGGCAGCAGACACATCACCAGTACAGCCACGGCTGCACCGATGAAGAGGTAGGGAATACGGCGGCCCCAACGTGTCCAGGTGCGGTCGGAACACGAGCCCACGATGGGCTGCACCAGTATGCCCATGAGCGGCGGCAGTATCCAGAAGTAACTCAGACTGTGGGGATCGGCGCCGAGCGTGGCGAAAATCCGCGAGATGTTGGCACTCTGCAGGGCATAAGCAATCTGCACACCGAAGAATCCGAAGCTCAGATTCCATAAGCCCCAAAAGGATAAATCGGGCTTGTTTTTTAATTCAAAATTCAAAATTCAAAATTCAAAATTAGGCTGACGCGTAGGCGGTCATCCGTTGATACGCTGGCAATTATCCGGTGATACACTGACAATCGTCCGGTGACGCACGGGCAATCATTCGGTGATACGCTGGCTATCATTCGGTGATACGCGGGCTGACATGCGTTGACGTACTGGACGACATCCTATTTTTTCGTTGTTTGGGGGTTGATTTTACTTTTTATACGGTCTGACATGATGATATAAGATGAGGCTGACGGAGTGGCTGCCAGCCTGACTTTTAACTATTTTGGGGTTCCATTCACATTGTTTTGGGCCGTGGACTTCACGATAGCCATGAGGAGTTTGCACAGTTCCGTGCAATCGGCAAACAAACTTTGATACTCCCTTTCGGAGATAAGTCCCACGCGAGACAGCAAGTCCAGCCAGTACTGCGACTCGTTGGCCTCACGCAAAGAGATGTTCATCCGGGCGCGAAAGTCAGCCCGGCTCTGTCCGCGCAACGCCTCGCACACGTTCGCGCCAACGCTCGTGCCGCTGCAAAGAATCTGGCTGGCCAGGTCGTATTCATGGTGGGTGTCGCGCAGATACTTGGCCAACCGCACGCACCGCACGGCAAAATCCATACTCTTCATCACAACAACATTATCGTTCAACTCCTTCATGCCGCACGGTAATTTTGAATTTTGAATTCTGAATTTTGAATTATTTCGTTGTTCCCCTGATGACCAGCCGCGTCCTCACCACGCGTTTCTCCACTTTGTTCAGAGGAGTTTCTCCCTCCACTTTGGAGATAAGGATGTTGGTGGCCTCCTCGCCCACGCGCACACCACGCTGTTCCACGGTGGTGAGCATTGGGTCGCAGGCCACGGCGCGGTAGCCGTTGGTGAAGCCGCAGACGGAGACGTCTTGGGGTACGCGGTAGCCCATACGCTTGGCTGTATAGAGAATACCGATGGCCGTATCGTCGTTCACGGCGAAGAAAGCGTCGGGAATCTCCCCCTGTGAGAGCAGGCCGGGCGTGATGGCCTCGGCGTCGGCCCGGTTGTCGCAGATGCGGAAGAACCGCTCCTCGGGCTGCAGGCCTTGGCGCAACAGGGCGTCGCGGTAGCCGTTGTAGCGGTTTTTGGAGATTTCGAGAGTCATGGGAGAGCCGTAGAAAGCAATGCGCCGGCAGCCCGTATTGATGAGATGGGTCACGGCGTTGAAAGCCCCCTGATAGTCGTCCACCACCACACGGTTGCAGTCGATGCCGGTGCAGATGCGGTCGTAGAACACGAGAGGCATGCCGTGGTCCATGAGTTTCTGGAAGTGTTCGTACTGCTGCGTGTCCTTGGCTTGGGAAACAATGACGCCGCACACCTTGTGCTCATAGAACCGCTCGCAGAGCAACACCTCGCGGTTGTACTGTTCGGCACTCTGTCCCACCATAATGGTGTAGCCCCGCGAGGCGGCCTCCTGCTCGATGCCACTAAGCACTGAGGCAAAGTAGAAATGTGCAAACTGGGGTACAATAACGCCGATGATCTTGAGCGGTCGGGTGCGGCTGTTGCGCAAACTCTCGGCCAACACATTGGGATAATAATTATGTTCGCGCGCGTACCTCTTTATTTTCTCGCGCTGTGCGCCGCTGATGCGCGGGCTGTCCTTGAGGGCACGCGACACCGTAGCCACCGACACGCCCAGTGCCTCGGCTATATCTTTCATCGTGACAGGTGCAGATTGTTTCATCTTCTACATTAGGTCTAAAGGGCAGATCACTGCGTTTGCAGCGCGGCCGGCCGTCCAAAAAGGCCAAACCGCGCCTTTCTCGTTGCAAAAATAAGGATTTTGGCGTGAACACGGTACACCGTTTTTTACAAAGTTTGCATTGAATTGCGCAAACGTTTGCACGACCGTTTCGACAATTTTGTGCTAAAAAAAGTGTACGGCAATTAAATAACGCTTATTTTTGCAGCGTGAAAGTGTGCCGCGAGCACCGCTAACCATTCCCATTATCAACGATTTATCTACCACACAGGAAAGGGAGTTGGAGCCTAAAGACGAGTAAACAATTTATAAATTATAGGTTAACTTAAAACGAAAAATGATGAAGCAGGTAAAGATTACAATGCCTCGCAGAGCCGTCACATTAGCATGTGGCCTTGCTCTCGCAGCCACTGCGTTTGGTCAGCAAGTGGTTGTCAAAGGACATGTAGTGGATGCTACTGGCGAGCCAGTCATCGGCGCCACGGTCCGTATAGACGGACAACAGGGCGGGACGGTGACCGACATCGACGGTAATTTCACACTGAACGCCAACTCCGGAGCCACGGTAACCGTGGACTATATCGGGTACGAAAGCTACAAAGGAACGGCTTCTTCCAACATGAGCATCACGTTGCAGGAGGGCAAAGAGAAGTCTCTCAACGAGGTGGTAGTTATTGGTTACGGTGCCGTGAAAAAGTCAGACCTCACGGGATCGGTGACTGCCTTGAAGCCGGATGGCAAGAACAAGGGACTCGTGGTGAACGCCCAGGAAATGATTTCGGGCAAGATTGCCGGTGTGAATGTGACCACAGAGGGCGGCGCCCCCGGCTCCAAGGCAACCATTCGCATCCGTGGCGGTGCCTCGCTCAACGCCGACAGCGACCCGCTAATCGTTATCGACGGCATCCCCATGGACAACAATGGCGTGAAAGGTTTGTCCAATGCGCTGTCTATTGTAAACCCTCAGGACATCGAGAGTTTCAACATTTTGAAAGACGCCTCGGCCACGGCCATCTACGGAAGCCGCGGTTCAAACGGTGTCATCATCATCACCACCAAGAAAGGCCGCAAGGGACAGAAAGTGCAAATCAGCTACAACGGCAGTGCCACGGTGAGTATGAAGCGCAAGACCATCGACGTGATGGACGGCGATCAGTACCGCAAATTCGTGACCAATCTGTACAAAGGCACCTCGCAGGAACAGACCGTACAGAACGCTTTGGGCAAGGAAAACACCAACTGGCAGGAGGAAATCTACCGCACGGCCATCACTCAAGACCATGCCTTGACGCTTTCGGGCTCGCTCGGCACAGTGCTCCCCTACCGCGTTTCAGTGGGCTATACGGGTGAGCAGGGCATCCTGAAGACCTCAGATTTCGACCGCTACACGGCATCTGTAAACCTGAGTCCCAGTCTGCTCAACGACCACTTGAAGTTCAACATCAACGTGAAAGGCATGTATGCCGACACGAAATATGCCAACACCGACGCCATCAGCGCAGCCGTGTGGATGGATCCCACGAAGCCGGTACGGAGCAGCGATGCCATGTACAGCAACTTCGGCGGCTACTATGAGTGGACGCAGCCCGGCACGCCACTGGGTGACAAGAACTGGGCCTACACCTACAACAACAACGCCACCAAGAATCCCGTGGCACTGCTCAACCTGAAAAACGACCGCGCGCACTCCAAAGACCTGAATGCCAACCTTGACGTGGACTATCAGATACAGGGATTTGAAGACCTGCGTCTGCACGGAACCGTGGGCTACGACATTGCCGAGGGCAAGCAGCTGACCGACGTTGATCCCGCCTCGCCTGAGAACATCTACTACGGCAGCCACGGATGGGAGAAGATTCTGAAGCGCAACTTCACGGCCAGCGCCTATGCGCAGTACTACCACGACTTCAACGACCCGGCCAAAAACCACTTTGACATCATGCTGGGTTCGGAGTTCCAGCGCTTCTGGCGCAGCCAGCACAACAACTATTATGGCTATTATGGCGCCGGTTACAACGATGCCTCGAAGGCCGGCACCAAGTACAACGACAAGACTTACGACTTTATCACCCACAGTAAGCTGCTCTCTTTCTTCGGTCGTGCCAACTGGACTCTCATGGACAGCCGCTATATGCTGACTGCAACGGTGCGTGCCGACGGCTCGAGTCGCTTCAATTGGCTGCAGCCTTACGACAACAAACAGTGGGGTGTGTTCCCGTCGTTCGCCTTCGGTTGGCGCATCAAGGACGAGAATAAGTTCCGCGACATCTCCTGGTTGTCCGACCTGAAGCTACGCCTTGGCTATGGCACCACCGGACAGCAGAACCTCGGAACCGACATCGGCGACTATCCCTACTACGACACTTACGACCTGAATGTGAACCCCACCTCCTATTATGACATCGACGGTGACGGATCGCTGGCACGCCCGGTAGCCACCAACCACGCCCTGACCTGGGAGAAGACCACGACCTACAACATCGGTCTGGACTGGGGAATCCTCAATCAGCGCATCAGTGGCAGCATCGACTGGTACTACCGCAAGACCACAGACCTCATCAGTACAGTGAATGTTGGTGCAGGCTCTACCTTTAAAAACACCCTGCCAAAGAACGTTGGCGACATGACCAACACCGGTGTGGAGGCAGCCATTCACTTCAATCCTATCCAGACGAAAGACTGGAACTGGATGATCGATTACAACTTCACCTACAACCAGAACAATATCTCTCGGCTGACCGAAGCCTATGTGAAAGACTACTTTATCCCCGTAGGAGGCATCTCGGCCGGTACCGGAAACAACTGCCAGGCACACGCCGTGGGCCATCCGGCTTTCTCTTATTATGTGTTCCAGCAGGCTTATGGGGCCGACGGCAAGCCCCTGGAGGGTGTGGTCGTAGACCGCAACGGCGACGGTGTGATTACCGAAAAGGACAAGTATTTCTACAAGAGTCCCGTGGCTCCGGTGACGATGGGCCTGAGCTCGCGCCTGGAATACAAGAGCTGGGACCTCGGTTTCTCACTCCGTGCCAGCATCGGCAACTATGTGTTCAACAACCTGGAGGCCGGCTCTGCCAACGTTGGTTCGGCCGCCATCTACCGCAACGAGTTCCTGAGCAACCGCCCTATCTCGGCCCTTACAGCCGGTTGGACATCGGACGAGACCTACTCCGTGCTCTCCGACCGCTACGTGCAGAACGGCTCTTTCCTCAAGTGTGACAACATCACGCTGGGCTACAGCTTCAACAGTCTCTTCCGTGCCGGCAAATGGGCAGGCCTGAACGGCCGCATCTACGGTGCCGTGAACAACGTGTTCACCATTACCAAGTACAGCGGCATAGACCCCGAAGTGTACGGCGGTATCGACAACAACGTCTACCCGCGCCCCTTCTCGGCCATGGTCGGACTGAATCTTAACTTCTAATTCTAATAGGAATCGACAATGAAACAGTTAATCAAAAACATATTTCCTGCTGCCGTTCTGGTGCTGTCGATGGGCTTGAGCTCCTGCGACATCCTTGAGGTTGAACCGCTCGACCCCAACAAAACGACACAGATCAAGAGCAGCCAGCTCTTCAACAAGTGCTATGCCAACTTCGCAGTATCCGGCAACAAGGGTGCCGAGGACAATGACTGCGACATCGCCGGGCTCGACGGCGGCACCACGGGCTACGTGCGACAGCTCTTCAATGCCAACGAGCTGACCACCGACGAAGCCATTTGCGGCTGGGGCGACGAGGGCCTCTCGTCGTTCTGCTACAACGCCTACGACGCCTCGCATCCCATGCTTCGCGGTTTCTACTACCGTCTCTACTTCGGCGTGACGGTGTGCAACCAGTATTTGGATCGGTTCAGTTCGGAAGACGCCACCAAGACAGCCGAGGTGCGTTTCCTCCGCGCCCTGAATTACTTTGAGCTGCTGGATCTCTATGGCAACGTGCCTTTCACGCTGGCCGCAGACGGCAACAACCCCACGCAAATCAAGCGCGCCGACCTGTTCAACTGGCTCGTAAAAGAGCTGAAGGAGATTGAACCCGCGCTCTCCGAGCCCAAGGCCAAGAAGTCCAGCGACGCCGGCTACGGCCGTGTGGACAAGGCAGCCGCATGGATGCTTCTGGCCCGGCTCTACCTGAACGCCGAGGTTTACACGGGGACAGCCCACTGGGCCGACGCGCAGACCTACGCCAAGCGCGTGATTGGCTCCGACTACAAGCTCTACAGCACGGCTTCGACCGATCCCAACGGCCAGAAATGGTCGGCCTATCAGAAGCTGTTCCTGGGCGACAACGGCGAGAGCGGAGCCTCCGTAGAGGGCATCTTCCCGATTCTGCAACAGGGCAACCGCACCACCTCCTACGGCGTGACGACCTTCCTCATGGCCGGCTGCATGGACGGAAGCGTGTGTGTAAAGAAAGACGGCACCACCGGCAACAACATCTCCCAGACCTGGGGCGGCAACCGTTGCCGGCCTGATCTCATCGCCAAGTTCTTCCCGCAGAACGACGCTCCCAACGTGAACGCCTACGCCATGCCCGACGCAGCCAACGACGACCGCGCCATCTTCGACGGCGTTGGACGCACCGTAGAAAACACCGAGGTGGGTACCTTCACCAACGGTTTCGCCGTAGGCAAGTTCTCCAACTGGAAGAGCGACGGCTCGACTGCCACCGACTCGAAGTTCCCCGACACCGATTTCTTCTTCTTCCGCGTGGCCGAAGCCTACCTGATCGACGCCGAATGTGACGCTCGCCTCAACGGCGGCAACACCACGGCAACCGGTACGGCCGACATCAACGCCCTGCGCACCCGCGCCAATGCACAGACCCGCACAGGCAGTTTCTCGCTGAGAGACATCTGCGACGAGTGGAGCCGCGAGTTCTATTTCGAGGGTCTCCGCCGGCCCACGCTCATCCGATTCGGCTACTTCGGCGGCAGCAACAGCTACATGTGGCAGTGGAAAGGCGGCACCAAGGCCGGCAGAAGCTTCGACGCCAGGAAGAACATCTTCGCCATTCCGACCACCGACCTCACCGTCAACAGCAACCTGACACAGAACGACGGCTATTAATCAATCCCTTTAAAGCATACGACAATGAAAACAATATTCAAGTCAGCCTTTCTTCTGCTCTGCGCCGTGGGCCTCTTCACGG
This sequence comes from Hallella seregens ATCC 51272, assembly GCF_000518545.1. Taxonomy (GTDB): domain Bacteria; phylum Bacteroidota; class Bacteroidia; order Bacteroidales; family Bacteroidaceae; genus Prevotella; species Prevotella seregens. The sequence continues at coordinate 129,902 of NZ_JADU01000007.1, read as the reverse complement.
CCTGCGAAGACGACAACGACTCCAACCCGACGCTCCAGATTCCCAAGACGTTCCAGCTCAATACGCCCGCCGTTTCTGAGAACAACGTGGTTGACCTGGCCCACTCGCAGTTCGTCAACCTCACCTGCAGCCAGCCCAACTACGGCGGCTTCCCCGTCTACACGCAGTACACGGTGGACGTGGCCACGAAAGCAGACATGAGCGATGCCGTGACGTTGAGCCAGACTTTCACCTCCACCCAGCTGGTCCTCGACGCCAATGAGGTGGCCAGCACCATGACCAATCTGGAACTCAACGCCGGCAAGAAAGCCGAGGATTTCCCCCTGACCGTACCGGTGTACTTCCGCGCCACGGCCAAGATTGTGAACGCTTCCACCAAGCAAGCCATGGACACAACCCAGGTGGTGTCCAACGTGGTGAGCCTGAAGAACGTGAAACTCGCCTACTCCCTGCCCGCCGCACAGGCTCCGAGCGCCCTCTACATCACCGGCAACTTCTGCGGTTGGTCGTGGGACAGCCCGCTGACAATGACCGAAGTGAACGGCTCGCGCGACAACGACAACACGACTGCCAAGTTCTGGCACATGGTCTACATCGACGCATCGGGCATCAAGTTCAACACGGCCACGGCATGGGATGGCGGCGAAGTAGGCTTCGCGGGCATCACCATCGACCCCGAGAGTGAGCTGGGCACCGACATTCAGGACGGAGGCGGCAACATCGCCTCCAAGAATCCGGGCTGGTATCTGATGATTGTGACAGCCAAGGTGAGCGGCCGCGACGTGAGCTACACCGTGACCTTCAACAAGCCCGAGGTGCGCCTCATCGGCGTAGCCATCGGTGGCTGGGACGAGGGCAAGGGCGAAGCATTCAGCGTGCCCGCCACGGCCGACGGCGAATTTGTGTCGCCCGCTCTGCCCGCTCTGCCCGGAACCGACGAAGGCGGCTGCGTGCGCATGTACGCCAAGGTGCCCGGTTACGACTGGTGGAAGTCGGAATTCATCGTCGGCATCGACGGCGACAAGATTTCCTACCGCGGCAACGGCGGCGACCAGGCCCGCGTGGGCTGCACGGCCGGCCAGAAGATTTATCTGAATTTCAGCAAGGATACCGGCTCGATCAAGTAATTCACATCTTCAGGATTAAATACCAACAAGAATGAAAAAGCTATCTATTTATATCATGCTCGCACTGACAGGACTCTTCATGGGGTCCTGCAGTGAGGACTACACCGACTGGGCCAACCCGCAGTCCAACCCTCAAGAGGATGCCATCACCATTCCGGGCTTCACCGCCACGGCCGTGGCCGCACAGACCCTGACGGCCGACGCCGCCACCGTTCCCGTGTTCACGCTGAGCACCGCCACCCTGCCCGAGGGCTACGCGCTGGCCAACGCCCGCGTGGAACTCACGCCGCAGGGCGCCACAACAGCCACCGAAGTGAGCGCCACCATGGAGGGACTAGCCAGCAAGGACAACATCCAGTCGCTCATCGAGGCCGCTTATGGCAAGAACCCCGTGGCCCGCACCTTCAGCGGCCACGTGTATGTGAACGCCGTCAAGAGCGGCCAGGCCGTCCTCATCGACGCCGGCACCGTGAACTACACCGTGACCGCCGTCACGCCTGACATTGCCAATGCCTACTACATCATAGGCGGTCCCAACAGCGACTGGGCGGCCTCGGCAGCCAGCCGCAGCCTGAAATTCACCCATAGCGAGACCAACATCTACGACGATCCCGTGTTCACCATCGTGTTCCCCATCGCCGATGCTTCCAAGGACTGCTGGTTTGCCATCGCCGACGACAAGGCCTGCGACGCCATTGTGAACAGCGATGACTGGACCCAGCTCTTCGGAATCAAGGAGGGCAACGGCCAGAACGCCACCGACGGCACTGCCGGACAGCTCGACCGCCGCGCCAAACTGACCGACGACGGCTCGCTCAAGGTGCCCGCCGGAACCAAGTATGCACGCGTGGAAATCAACATGCTGGAGTCCACCTACAAGGTGACGGCCCTCAACTTTGCCGAGTATATCTACGAGCGCGGGGCCAATACCAGCTGGGGCGACAAGGCTGCCTGCCCGCTGGCACTCGTCAGCGAGGACGGCAAGTACCAGGGATTCATGTACCTGAACGGCGAGTTCAAGTTCATGCCCAACAGCAACAACTGGGAGGGCGACTGGGAGAACAACGGCGAAGGAAAGATTGCCGACAACGGCGGCAGCAACTGCCCGGCCCCCGAAACGGGCTTCTACGCAGTCAATGTAGACCTTACAGCCATGACCTACAGCCTGGACAAGGTGAGCGTTGTGTCGCTCATCGGCGACTTCAGCGACGATGGTTGGAAGACCGACATCGACCTTGCCTACAACCCGACAAGCGGGGCATGGGAGGGCGACGGCGTGGTACTCGCCAAGACGGGCGGCCTGAAATTCCGCATGAACCACGACTGGAAGACCTCATGGGGCGGCACGCTCGACAAGCTCACCTCCAACAATGGCGCCAACATCAACGTGGAGGCCGGCACCTACGACGTGAAGCTCTACCTGAGCTGCGAGGGCAAACACTACGCCACGCTGACCAAAAAGTAACCTCTGCTTCATCAGATGTTACCACGCCGGGGGCGGTTCTCTGCAAGGAGAGCCGCCCCTTTTGCTTGCCCTCACGGCCCCGGCCCGGGCCGTTCCCCCTGCCATCCCGCCGCCGTCACGCCGTAAACGCCGGACGAAAACGCCGCAAACGCCCTGCGATTACGCCGCAGACACGAGGCGAACACGGCGTGGACGCGGGGCGTGGATACCGCAAAGCCTGCACCATGACCAAGAATTGGGTAAAAAGAAAAAGGGAGAATCATTTGCTTCTTTCAGGAATATCCCCTAAATTTGTAGGGAAAAAGAGAATATTCTACATTATAATTTCGTATGAAGGACAAGACCAAGGAAAAGATAGGAGACTGGTTACTGGATGTAGCCAAGTATATCTTTACTGCCGTCTTGCTATCTACGCTCTTCAGTGGCATTGCAACATGGAAATGGTATTGGTATATTCTGATTGCCATAATTGTGCTTTCCATTGTTGTCATTGGGTTGAAGATCATCAATAGTACGGGCAATAAAAAACGGAGGTAACCCATGGGAGCTTTTATTTTAATAGGAATGATGGCCTTGTTTGCCATAGGCATTTACGTCTATATCTGCATAGAAGACAAACGCGAGAGCAGAGTTTGATTCTCTGACGCACCGCATAAGGGGGCGGCTCCCAGCCATGGGGCCGTCCCCTTATGTACTCTTCCACCCCTCTACGCGCAATCGTTTGCACGGAATGAACGGCAATTGATTCAGCCCATACAGACGATGATGTGCCAAAATATCGTATCTTCGCGGCAGAACCAAACTAAAAAGTTGATGATGAAACGTTTCCACACTTTCATGATGGCAGCCCTGACGCTGCCCATGACCATGGCCGCCCAAGGATGGCCGGCCGACTATGGCGGCGTGATGCTGCAGGGATTCTACTGGGACGGCTTCAAGGATGCCAAGTGGACACGCCTCGAAAGGCAGGCCGCCGACTTCTCTGGATACTTCGACCTGGTGTGGGTGCCGCAGAGCGGAAAGACCCAAGGCGGCCTCTCCATGGGCTACGACCCTTACTATTACTTCAACCAGAACTCGTCGTTCGGCAGTGAGAGCGAGCTGCGGTCCATGATGAAAACATTCAAGGACAAAGGCATCGGCACCATTGCCGACGTTGTGGTGAACCACCGCAGCACCTCGGGCTGGTTCACTTTCCCCGCCGAGACCTACCAAGGCGTGACCTATCAGATGACGCCGCAGGACATCACGGCCAACGACGACGGGGGTGCCACGGCCCGCCAAGCCACCCTCGAGGGCGTGACGCTGAGCAGCAACATCGACGAGGGCGAAGACTTCGGCGGTTTCCGCGACCTCGACCACAAGAGCACGAACGTGCAAACCATCGTCAAGGCCTATGCCAAATACCTCATCGACGACCTCGGCTACACGGGCTTCCGCTACGACGTGGCCAAGGGATTTGCGCCCAGCCATCTGGCCGACTACAACAACTACGCCGGCCCGAAGTTCGCCGTGGGCGAGGTGTGGGACGGCGACGCCAAGATCAAGAGCGTAATCAATGGCTCCGGCAAGACCACGGCAGCCTTCGACTTCCAGTTCCGCTACACCGTGCGCAACGCCGTGGGCAGCGGCGACTGGAGCCGCCTGGGGCAGCAAAACGATGACAACTGGCCCCTCGTGAGCAGTTCCAACGACAACGGCGCCTACCGCCAGTATGCCGTGACTTTCGTTGAAAACCACGACACCGAGCAGCGTTCGGCCACCAACCAGCAGGATCCCATCCGCCGCGACACGCTGGCCGCCAACGCCTACATGCTGGCCATGCCGGGCACACCCTGCGTGTTCTACAAGCATTACTTGGCCTACCCCAACGAAATCAAGGCCATGATCGACGTGCGCAAGGCCGCCGGCGTCACCAATACGAGCAGCTACAACAACTACCGCAGCAGCAAGGCCTACTATGCCAACACCGTGAACGGCAGCCGCGGCACCCTGCTCGTCTGCGTGGGCAGCGGCTTCACCGACCCCGCCGCCAGCCGTTACGTCAAGGTGCTCAGCGGCCGGCACTACGCCCTGTACCTCTCGCCCTCCACTGAGGTGGCCTTTGCCGACAAGCCCTCGGGCACCTATGCCGAGGCCTTCAGCACCCGGCTTACGGCCGTGTCGGCCAACGGCGGGGCCCGGCTGGTCTACACCACCGACGGTTCCGACCCCTCGGCCTCCAACGGCACGACCGTGGACAGCGGCACAAGCGTCGCCATCGGGCAGGACTGCACGCTCAAAGTGGGGCTCCTTGTGGGCGGGCAGGTGACCCACACCGTCATCCGACAGTACACCATCAAGGGGGGCGAAGTGGAAGATCCCGTGGTCTATGAGACTCCCCCCGCCGGCTACACCTACCACGCCTACTTCATTGCACCGGCCTCGTGGGGCAGCGAAGCCGACGTCTACGCCTGGGCCTGGGTGGAGAATGGAGCCAACTACACCCCCGACAACAACGCTTCGTGGCCGGGCGACAACGAGCACGTCTACCGCATTGCCAAGGCCGGCGACGGCGGCTATGTGTGGCAATGGTGCTACTATGGCACGGAGACCACGCCGCCGGCGATGATTATCTTCAACAACGGCAGCAGCGGCGTGGGCACCAACCAGACCAAGGACATGACCTTTACCGACGGCGGCTGGTACAACATCGGCACCACCGAGGCCAACCCCACACTCGACATTCAGCGCGGCATGACCGTGGCCACGGGCGACGACGGGGCCTGGCACACGCTCTCGGGCATGCGCCTCGGCGGTCGGCCCACGCAGAAAGGCGTCTACGTGCACGGGGGAAAGAAAGTGGTGAAATAGGCTTCGGCCTCGGCAATTCCCGTTTTTTTCTCAAGAGTAGGGGAAGTTGGCTTGGCCAACCTCCCCTACTCCTGTTTTCTTTTCGTACCTTTGCAGCCATCAACCCAAACTGATTGACGATGAACAACATCAAAAAACTATTCTCCCTGCTGTGTCTCTGCCCGCTGCTGGCCGGGGCGCAGAAGTATGTGGGCGGCGACATCTCGCTGCTGCCCACCTATGAAGAGCACGGCGTGCACTATCTCGACACCCACGGCACGCAGGTGCAGCTCCTGCCCTATCTGGGTCGGGAGGCCGGGTGGAACGCCATGCGCGTGCGCCTCTTCGTCGACCCGTCGAAGGCTCCGGCCGCCCACCGGCAGGAGGGCGTGCGCCAGGACCTCGACTACGTGACGGCCCTGGCCCGCCGCATCAAGGCCGAAGGTTATGCGCTGATACTCGATTTCCACTACTCCGACACCTGGACCGACCCGGGGCAGCACGCCACACCATCGGCCTGGACCAGCTCAGACCCCTCGGTATTGGCCGACAGCGTGTACCGCTACACCGTGCGCTGCCTGGAACATCTCAAGGCCAACGGCGTGGCTCCCGACCTCATTCAGCCGGGCAACGAGGTGACATTCGGCATGCTCTGGCCCACCGGGCGCTGCTATCCCGACGGCTCCCAATACGACACGGGCAGCTTTTCCAACTTCGTCAGTTATCTGCAGGCCGGCATCAAGGGCTGCCGCGAGGTGTGTCCACAGGCCAAAATCATTGTCCACACCGAGCTGAGCAGTGCCTGGAACGTCACCACTTTCTACAATACGCTGGGCAACCGGGTGGACTACGACATTATCGGGCTGAGCTATTACCCCGATTACCACGGCCCGCTCTCCACCCTCGCCTCCACCCTCACCACGCTGGAGGCGCAGCATGCTGACAAAGACATCATGATTGTAGAGACGGGTTACGGGGCCCGCTGGTCGCTCAATGGCGACTACAGCAGTGCCGTGCAGCGAGCATGGCCCGTGACCGAGGCCGGCCAGAGGCAGTTCACGCTCGACCTCATCGGCGAGCTCGCCCGACACAGCCGCGTCACCGGCCTCTTCTGGTGGCTGCCCGAAGACAATGAGTTCTGGGCCGATAAGAATCCGGCCCGCAGTTCCTGGTGGAATGCCTCGCTCTATACGCAGAACACGGGCCGCCCCCTCGCCGCCCTTTTCGAGCTGCAACGGTTTGTCGGGCTCGACCCCACGGGCATCGCTGCCCCGCCCCTCGCTGGCAGCTCTCGGCCAGCGGCCGGCACTTTCCAGCCCTCTGCCGGTGCTTCCCAACCTTCTGTCAACGCCTCCCAGTCCTCTGCCAACACCTCGGATGCCTCGCCCGTCTATACCCTCCAAGGGGTGCAACTGCCTGCCAATGCCCCCTTACGCCGCGGGGTTTATGTCCAAGGGGGCAAGAAAATCGTGCGGTAAGCCGATGGGAGGGCATAGGATTTGGTAGGTGGTGATAGGCTTTGGATAGGAAATGATAGGCACCTATCCCCTCCTACGGCTGCTTATCCTCCCCTATTCCCTCACTTCCCGCCATTCTGAGTAGCCGGGCTATTTCCTGCTCACGGATGGCGAGCTGACGTTCGCGGGCTGCCAACTGCTGTTCGCGCTGCAAGGCGGCCTGTTCGCGCCGTATGAGCTCGTCGCAGCGGCGGGCATACTCATGGTCGTTGGCCGGGTACTGGTGGCTCTGCGGGTGCTGCTGACGGTAGGCCAGACGGCCGCGCGTCATCTCTTCCTTGATGCCGCCGGTCTCCAGAAACTTCTGTTTGAGCTTCTCTATGTAGTTGCGCAGCATCTGGTCTTCCTGGCAGATGAGCGTGATGCAGATATTGGCCAGTGCCTCGTCACTGCGTTTGTCGATGTCGCGCATGTAGTATTCGCGGTCGTTGTGGGCCCGGCAGGCCCGGCGCACCTGCTCGTATTTGGCATCGCCAGGCTGCCATACCCGGAAGCCGTGGTGGGCAAGATAGTCGCGATAGTCCTCCAACAACTCTTGATGGCTGGCCTTGGCCACATTCATCAACTTGATTTCCGTCTCTTTCGAGGTGGCCGACGCTGCCGTTCCCTCTACGATATTCTGCTTGCCCGAGCGCGCCGCCTGAATCATTTGGTCCACGGTACGATCCTTGTATTTGTCGAGAAAGTGGTGGCAGAAGTAGAAAGTGAGGTCGCAAATGCACTCTGCTTTCTTGTAGACCAGCAGGTGCTGGTACTGCCCATCCTGGGGCAGGAAGTTGTTGTTGAGCTTGACCATGGGGATGTTGGTTGGGGAATCATCACTTCCCTTCACTGTCCTTCACAATCTTCGGGCCGCGCACCTTGTCGCCTTTGCCCAATCCGCTCTTCACCTGAATATGGATGCCGTCGCTCAGGCCAGTGGTTACCTTGCGGCGGGTATAGGTTTTGGCCTCGGGCGTGCCGCCCACCAGATACACATAAGTGTCGTTGCCGCTGAACTCAATGGCGCTCTCGGGCACCGTGACGACACCACGGGCCTCGGCCAATACTATCTCGGCATTGGCACTGTAGCCCGAACGAATCTGCGTGCCGCCCACGCTGTGCACGGCCGCCTTAATCTCAAACTGGTTGGCTCCGTTGCTTTCCACCGCCTTGGGCGAGATGTATTCGAGCGAGGCGCCGAGCTTCTCGTTCTGCAAAGCACCGATGGTTATCTTCATGGGCATGCCTGTTACAATCTGCCCCACCTCGGTCTCGTCCACGTTGCCCCGGAAAATCAGGTCGCCCATGTTGGCCACGGTGGCAATGGTGGTACCGTCGTTGAATGTGTTGGAGAGTATCACCGTGTTGCCCACCTTTACCGGAACGTCGAGGATGAGGCCGCTGATGGTGGAGCGGATGAGCGTGGAACTGGTGTTGGCGTTCTGCGACGACACGCCGTCGCGCACCACCTCCAGGTTGTCGCTGGCGGCGCGCAGCTCCTCGCGGGCCTGGTCGTAGGTCTGCCGTTTCTTGTCGTACTCGTCGCCCGAAACCAGCCCCTTGTCGTAGAGCGTCTTCTCGCGGTCGTAGTCCACCCGTGCCTGGCGCACATTTACTTCGGCCAGCCGCACCCGCGACTGGGCCGACGACAGCTGGCTCATGTCGGGTATCACCTTGACCTTGGCTATCACCTCGCCCGCCTCCACATGCTGGCCGGCCTGCTTGTAAATGTCGGTGATGATGCCCGAAATCTGCGGTTTCACGTTCACTTCGTTGCGCGGCTCTATCTTTCCCGTGATGATGGTGGTCTTGCGAATGTCGCGCACCACCGGCGAAAACTCCTCGTAGGCATCGGCCTGCGGACGGCTCTTCATCCACAGAAACACAAAAGTGCCCACGAAAATCAGCAGCACCACCGCTGCCACCATAAACTTGATGTACCTTTTCATATCTTTTGCTTGTTTAATTCCTATGTGCGCATGCCCTGTTCTCCAAGGATTCCCACAGTCGGGAGCCCTCCCCATCCATGTCCGGGAGGGCTGTCAACCGAGCCTACTCGTCGCGCATGGCATCCACGGGCTTGATGCTCATGGCCCGTGCAGCCGGTGCCAGACCGGCCAGCACGCCGAGCACGCTCAGCAAGGCCACGGCCCCCAGAGCCGTCCAGAAGCCCACTTGGAAGTGGGCCGAGGCTATGCCGTCGGTGGTATTGCCCACCTCTAGCATCTGTAGAATGATGACTGCCAGCAGGATGCCGCTCATGCCGGCCACGGCCGTAAGCACAATGCTCTCGGAAACAATCTGCGAAAGAATCATGCGCGGCGTGGCCCCGATGGCCCGCCGAATGCCAATCTCGGTGGTGCGCTCCCGCACGGTCACCATCATGATGTTGCTCACGCCGATGGCTCCAGCCAGCAAAGTGCCGATGCCCACCAGCCAGATGAGGAAGTTGACCCCCTTGAACAGACTGTCGACCATGCCGAACATCACCTCGGTGTTGAACACCGACACGGCTTTCTCGTCCATGGGATCCACGTGATGGGCCCGTGCAATGACCCCGCGGATGTGCTGCGTGATGCGGCTCATCGTCACGCCGGGCTTGCCGGTGACGCAGATAAGGTGCACCTCGCTGCCCATATTGTAGGCCTGTTGCATCAGTGTAAGCGGCACGACCACACTCTCCTCGGCCGAGCCGTTGATGCTCATGTTGCCCGAACTATAGTCTACACCCACCACGTTGAAATACATCGAGTCGATGCGAACCAGCTGTCCACAAGGGTCGCCGCCGCCGGGAAAGAGCGACTTGTAGACTTTCTTGCCAAGCACGCACACCTTGCGCCGCTGGGCCATGTCCATCTGATTGAGATAGCGGCCGTAGTACAGGCTGGGCTCTTCCACGCGTGCATACTCGGGCAGCAGCCCCTTGACCGAGGCCGTGGTCTTCTTGTCGCCGAAGACCACGGTGCGCTGCCACATGGAGATGACGGGCGACACCACGTCGAGTTCGGGCACCTGGGCCCGCAGCCGCTCCACATCTTTATATTCCATATTCCACTCGCGGCCTTTCCGGAAGCCGTCGCAGGGCTTGGTGGTGGGCTGTGCAAAGACGATGGCCGAGTTGGTGGCGAAGCCGGCGAAATTGTTCGAGAGCAACTCTTTCAGGCCGGCACCGCCCCCGATGAGGGCCACGAGCATGAACACGCCCCAGAACACGCCGAAGCCGGTGAGCAGCGATCGCGTCTTGTTGCGCGTCAGCGTGTCGAGAATTTCACGGTAAGTATCGATGTCTATTTTCATTCTGCTCTCAATGCTTCGATGGGACGGATGCGGGCGGCACAGCGTGCCGGAATGATGCCGGCCATGGTACCGGCGAGGATCATCACCACAGTGGCCTCGATGCAAACGTCGAATCCCACGGTGGGATTGACGAACATCGTGGCCTTGAACAGGCCGGAGTCCACCTGCATGTGGCCTACGGTGGCATCCATGTACTGGTTGACGGCCACGCCGAGCATCATGCCGATGTAGCCAAAAAAGGTGGTTATGATGATGCTCTCGATGATAATCAGCCGCAAGATGGACCACGGCGTGGCCCCGATGGCCTTGCGCACGCCAAACTCGCGCGTACGTTCTTTCACGGTGATGAGCATGATGTTGCTCACACCAACGACTCCCGAGAGCAAGGTGAAGATGCCAATAATCCACAAGGCCGTGCGGATGATGCCCATTCCCATCTCCATTTGCAGGTTCTGCGTGAAGCGATTCCATATCCACACGGCGTTATCGTCGTCGGGGGCTGCCCGGTGGTTGGTGTTCAGTTCGGCCTTGTACTGCTTCTCGAAAGCCTCATTGGCTTCTTGACTCTCCAGTCCGTGAAAGGTGAAGACGATTCTGTCCACCTTGTCGCCGCGGTTATAGAGCGCGCGAAGCGTGGTGAAAGCGCAATAGGCGTCGGTGTTCATCCCGCTCTGATCGCTCTGATAGATGCCCACTACACGGAAAGCCGACTGCCCCGCCTTGACGTAGCGGCCCACCAGTGAGGCCAGGCTGCCGTTGCCGACAAGCTCGCGTGCCTGCGTCTCGCTGATGACGAGCGTCTTGCGTTGCTGCGCATTGTCAATATCATTGACAAAGCGACCGTGGAGCATCACTATCTTATTGATTTGCTGCAAATTGGGATAGACGCCGCGAAGCGTGCTGTTCACGTAGTTATCGGCCGCGGAAACCTGCACGCTGCCCTGCGCAATGGTGGCCCCAATGGTGTCCACTACCTGCTCGTGCCGACGCAGAGTAGTCTGCATGTCGGCGTCGTTAAGGGTGATGTCCCGGCCCTCCATCAGTCCCTGATAGGCCTTGGACGTGACACCGCCACTCACCTGCATCGAGTTGGCCATGAAGCGGTCGGAGTTCTGCTGGGTGGCATTGATAAGTCCGTTGCCGGCTCCCAGCAGAAAGATGAGCATGAAAATGCCCCAGGCTACAGCAAAGCCCGTGAGTGCCGTGCGCAGTTTGTTGCGCCGGGCCGTGGCCCATATTTCTTCGAGAACATCACGCATAGAGACTGGTATTTGACAAGAAAAAAGAGAAGGAAATCGTGAATTTTGAATCCTAAGTTTTGAATTACTTCATCGGTCCCGCGCCTCCAAAGGGCGAGGCGTTGTGGTCGAGGTTCTCCTCGATACAGCCGATGAGTCCGTCTTTGATATGGATAATCTTGTTGGTCTCGTTGGCCACGCCGCTCTCGTGCGTCACCACGACGATGGTTTTGCGCTCTTCGACGTTGAGTTTCTTGAGCAGGGCCATCACCTCCACACTCGTCTTCGAGTCGAGGGCACCCGTCGGTTCGTCGGCGAGAATAATCTTGGGGTTGGTGATGAGGGCGCGGGCGATGGCCACGCGCTGCTTTTGTCCGCCCGACATTTCGTTGGGATAGTGGTCGGCCCAGGGCAAAAGCTCCAGCCGATCCAGATAGTCGAGGGCCATCTGATGACGCTTGCGGCGCGACACACCTTGGTAGAACAGAGGCAGTTCCACGTTCTCCACGGCTGTCTTGAAGCCGATGAGGTTGAAGCTCTGGAAGATGAAACCGATGAAACGGTTGCGGTATTCGGCGGCGCGCTTCTCGCTGAGGTCGCGAATGAGCGTGTCGGCCAGCGTGTATTCACCGCTGTCATAGTTGTCGAGAATGCCGAGTATATTTAATAAGGTGGACTTGCCCGACCCTGAAGCACCCATGATTGAAACGAACTCGCCCTCGTCAATGTCAAGACTGATGCCCTTGAGCACGTGCAAGGGCTGGGCTCCAAAGTAGGTCTTGTTGATGTCTTTGAGGTGTATCATCATGATGAAAAGACGCTGAACGGCAGTAGAAAGTTGCAGTTTGGGGGATTAATAAGCAAACTTGAAAGGCATGTTGTATTTTACTCTCTGCTTTCGACCGGCTTTCTCGCCGGGCTTCCAGCAGGGCATGGCACGCACCACACGCAGGGCCTCCTGCGTGAAAAGCGTGCGGCAGAGCGTCTCCTGTTCCTTGATTTCGTCCACCGTCACAGGGCCTTTGACCTTTATGCTGCCTATCTGCGTATAGTTACTGATGGCCAAGTCACTGACGGAACCGTCACGATCGACCACAAACGACACCACGACACGGGCCTTAGCACCCAGTTTCTCGCAAGTCTTGGGGAAACGGAGATGGCCTTTCACAAACTGCATCAACGCCGGTACTCCCCCAGGAAACTCCGGCATCTTCTGTTGGTAAGGCTCAAACTTGCCGGCCGCCTTGAGCTCGGACAGACGATCCGACAGCTTGTTCACATCTACCGTGCCCAGGTTTACCGTGCCATCGGGGTTGAGCAGGTACAGCGTGGGAATCCAGTTGATGTGATAATCCTTGGACACCTGCGTCTCCTTCCACTTCTTCAGCTCAGACACCTGCTTGCCAATCATCTTGTTTTTCTCCCGCACGCACTTCTTCCACTGCGCTGAATCGGTGTCGAACGACACGCCGACAAACTGCACGCCATCCTCGAAATACTGTTCGGAAAGCTTGCTCACGGCCGGCATTTCCCGGCGGCAGTCGCCGCACCAAGAGGCCCAAAAGTCGATAACCGTATAGCCATCGCTGTATTCGTGTCTAAGGTTCACGAGTTGTCCATCGGTGTCGGGCAGACTGAAGTCGGGGGCCTGGGTGCCGGGCTTCAGCAGTTCGGCTCCGTATTTGGTATCAAGGTCTTCGCTCTTTTTCTGTGCATGCAGCGTTGAGAGGCATGCGCTCAGCAGCGCAACTGCCAGCAAAACTTTCTTCATAAGCTGTCTGTGGTTTATATTTTCTCGATTCTTAATGTCTGGTCGCAGTAGTCCACCACGGCCGGGCGGTGGGTAATGAAGATGACGGTCTTGTTCCGAGCCGACAGGATATTGCGCAAAAGCTGCCGCTCTGTCTCGGGATCGAGGGCTGAAGTAGCCTCGTCGAAAAGCATGATGCTGCGGTCGCGCAGCAGCGCACGGGCAATGGCGATGCGCTGGGCCTGGCCTTCGGAGAGGCCGCCGCCGGCCTCAGCGCACTCGGTGTTGAGCCCTGCCGGCAGGTCCATCACGAAGTCTGCACAGCTCTTGTGCAGGGCTTCGTACATCTCCTCGTCGGTGGCACTGAGCTTGCCCAGCCGCAGATTGTCGCGGATGGTGCCGCTCATCAGCGTGTTGCCTTGGGGCACGTACACGAAATTGCAGCGCAGCCGGGGCGAGAGCACATAGTGGCGGTGGGCGTTGTAGACCTCGGCCCGCCCTTTCTGCGGAGCCAAGAGGGCCAGAATCATACGCACCAGCGTGGTCTTGCCCGCACCCGTTTCGCCGAGAATGGCCGTGCACGAGCCCGGGTAGAAGTCGAAACTCAGGTCGCGTATCACGTCGCCGTCGATGTCGTCATAGCGGTATGACGCATGAACGAAGCGCACCCCGCAGGCCCCGTCGAGGTCAATGGGAGCGCCCCGTTCCTCAAGTCGGTCCTCCTCAAGCTCCATCAAGCGCTCTGCCGCAGTGAACACAGAGACAAAAGCCGGGGCCAGTCGGGTGAGACTCCGCGCCGGACTCTGTATCCTGTTCACCAGTTGCAGGAAAGCCGTCATGCCGCCAAAGGTGAGGCTGTGATGCGACATGCGCAGGGCCGCCCAGAGAAAAGCCACCAAATAACCCATGGCAAAGCCCAGGTTGATCACCAGATTGCTGAACACGGAAAAGAGCGTTCGGCGCACCACGCGCTGGCGAAGCTCGCACTGTGTGGTCTCCAACCGCCCCACCATAGGCTCTTCGCTCTCCAGTGTCTTGATGAGCATGCGGTGCTGAATGGTCTCCTGGAGCACGCTCTGCACCTTGGAATCCGACGAACGGACGGCACGCGTGAGGTGGCGCATCCGGCGAACGTAGACCTTGCTGGCGGCTATGAACACCGGAATGATGCCCACTGTGATGAGCGCCAGGCGGGCATCCATGACGAAAAGATAGCAGAAAGCACCCACGAACAGCGTGAGCACGGAGAGCGTGTTGGGAATGGTCTCGGTGAGAAAGCCCACCACATTGTTCACGTCTATCTCCAAACGGTTGAGCACATCGCCGGAGTGGTGCTTCTCTTTGCCGTGCCACTCGGATCGCAGGATGCGGTCGAGCATGTGCTGCTGCATGCGGTTTTGTGCACGGATGCCAAGAATATTGCGCACCCACACACTGGAGATATTGAGTGCAAAATCAAACAAAACAAGGCCGCCCATCAGGGCCACGGCCCAGTAGATGGAGCCCGCCACCACGCCCGAAGCCACATCGACGGCGTGCTGCACCGCCCACACCTGGGCCAGCGACACCCCCACCGAGGCCTGACCTATAAGGGCATTGAGCACGGCCTGCAGCCGATTGCCGCGCCAGGCCCACCACAACCAGCGCAGAATGCTGCGGGCCGAGTATTTGTTAGAGCCCGCCATCAACCGGCCCAACCGTCTCAAGGGGTTCTGTCTAAAGAGTTGCATACGCATGTTCTGTCTCGGGTCTCAAGGGTTTATCCGCGCTGGTCGGCTCCCCACATCAGCTTCTCGCGCAGCGTGGAGAAGTAGCGGGCTGACCGCAGTTTGACCATTTGCACCTCGTAGGGGGCCTTGCGGATGGTGATTTGCGTGCCCTCGCACAGCTTTTCCGACCGTCCGTCGATGGCCACGAGGAAGTTGTGGCTGCGGCTTTCCACCTCAAGCCGTATCACACTGTCGTCCTTAACCACGATGGGCCGGATGTTTAGGCTGTGGGGAGCCACGGGAGTGATGCAGAGTGTATCGGCCGACGGCACCACGATGGGCCCGCCCGTGGAGAGGTTGTAGGCCGTGCTACCGGTCGGTGTGGCGATGAGCAGGCCGTCGGCCTGATAGGTCACGAGGTACTCGCCATTGATACTACACCGGATGGAAATCATCGAAGCGTTGTCGCGTTTCAGCAGGGCGATGTCGTTCAGAGCATAGGGAGAGCCCTCGATGGGCTCGCCTTCGGCCTCGATCATAATCACGGTGTGCCGCTCTACACGGCATTCTCCGGCATAAATCTCGTCGATGGCGCAGCCCACCTCACCCGGCAACACTTCGGCCAGAAAGCCCAGCCGACCCATGTTCACCCCGAGGATGGGCGTACCCTTGGCCCCCACCTTACTGGCAGCACGCAGGAAAGTGCCGTCGCCGCCCAGTGAAATCACATAGTCCACGTCGAAATTGTAATCATCGAATACGCCCGAACACCAAGGCTCCTCGCCGCTTTTGACGAGAAATTCATAGTAGGGACGGTCGAAATAGACCTCGGCTTCGTGGGCACGCAGCGTGTCGACGAGCTGCCGCACGGCCACCGACTTATTGACCTGGTACTCGTTACCAAAGAGGGCAAAGCGCAGTTTCTTCATAGGCTGACGGGTGATGGGGTTCGGATTCCATGTTTTTGTAGAGGCGTGCCACGGGCAAGGCCTGTCCTTATTTATACTTCATACCCAGATTCTGCATGATGAAGCTGTAGATGTCGGCATACTCTTCGAGCTGTTTGGCCAGCGGCTTTCCACCTCCGTGCCCCGCCTTGCTGTCGATGCGGACAAGCACCGGAGCCTCGCCCGCCTGACACTCCTGCAGCGTGGCGGCGAACTTGAACGAGTGGGCCGGCACCACACGGTCATCGTGGTCGGCCGTGGTGACGAGCGTGGCCGGGTAGCGGGTGCCGGGTTTCAGGTTGTGCAGGGGCGAGTAGACCCGCAGATACTCAAACATTTCCTTGCTGTCGGCACTCGTTCCATAGTCGGGAGCCCAGTTCCATCCGATGGTAAAGCGGTGGTAGCGCAGCATGTCCATCACGCCCACCTCGGGCACACACACCTTGAAGAGGTCGGGGCGTTGCGTCATGCACGCACCGACGAGCAGTCCGCCGTTGCTGCCTCCCACGATGGCGAGCTTGTCCTTGCTGCTGTATTTATTGCTGGTGAGCCACTCGGCAGCGGCGATAAAGTCGTCGAACACGTTCTGCTTCTGCATCTTCGTACCGGCCTGGTGCCACTCTTCGCCATACTCGCTGCCGCCGCGCAGGTTGGCTTGGGCATAGATGCCCCCGCTCTCGAGGAAAGGAATGCGCATGGAAGAGAACGAGGGGGGCAGCGAAATGTTGAACCCGCCGTAGGCATAGAGGTACACAGGATTCCGTCCATCGCGCTTCAATCCTTTCTTATAGGTGAGAAACATCGGCACGCGCGTGCCGTCCTTGCTGGTATAAAACACCTGCTCGGTCACGAAATCGCCCTGCCTGAAGTTCACTTTCGGCTGCGCGTAGACGGTGCTGCGATCCTGTTCGGCATCGTAGCGGTAGACCGTGCCGGGCACGGTGAACGAGGAAAAGCTGTAGAAACACTCCTTCAACTCGCGCTTGCCGTAGAACGAGGCACTGCCTGCCGAGGGCAGCTTGATCTCGTGCAGCCGACGCCCTTCCAGCGTATAGAGGTACGCATGACTCGAAGCATCCTGGCTGTATTCCAGTATCATCCGGCCGTTGGTAAAGGTCACACCCTCGAGCACACCGCTGCCCTCGGGCACCAGTTCCTGCCACTCCGCAAAGCCCGGACGCTGCACCGTGGTCACCATCAGGCGGTTGCGGGGCGCGCCGTCGTTGGTGTAGAGGTAGATGCTGTCGCCTATGGTCTGTACGGGCGAATACTGCAGGTCCATGTTCGCCGTCATCTGGATGAACTGGGAGCCGGGCACGCGCAGGTCGCGCACGTAGAGATTGTTGCCCGATCCGGCACCCGCCTCATAGAGAAACATCAGCGTTTCCTCCTTGTTCACCGAGACACTGTAGAAGCGCAGAGGGTAGGCGGGATTCTGATAGAAGAGCACATCCTCGCTCTGCGGCGTGCCCATGCGGTGGTAGTACACCTTGTGCACCTCGTTCTTGCTGCTGAATTCCCTGCCTTTCTCCGGCGCATCGTAGGCACTGTAGTAGAATCCATCGCCGTACCAAGCGGCTCCACTGAACTTGCTCCAGCGGATATGGTCGGGCAGGTCGCGGCCTGTTTTCACGTCCTTGACATAGATTTCCTGCCAGTCGCTGCCGCTTCTCGAGATGGTATAAGCCATGTATTTGCCATTGTTGGAGAAGCTGACGCCCCGCAGGGCAACGGTTCCATCCGTGCTCAAAGCGTTGGGATCGAGAAACATCTGCCCCGTGCCGCCCAGCCGATCCAGCCGGTAGAGCACGCTCTGATTCTGCAATCCGTCGTTGCGATAGCAGTACCACGCGCCGTGCTGTTCAAAGGGCACTCCCACCTTTTCATAGTTCGCCACGGCTTTCAACCGGGCCATGAGCTTGCTGCGGAACGGGATTTTGCCCAGATAGGCAGCCGTCACGGCATTCTCTGCCTCGACCCAAGCACGGGTCTCGGCACTGGTGTCATTCTCTAAAGGGCGGAAAGGGTCGGGCACTCTTACACCAAAATATTCGTCCACGGTACCGTCTTTCGGGGCTGCAGGATACTGAATGTGCTGCGCCATAGCCGACGTTGCCGAAAGGGCAAGGGCCGACAGCCATAATGTTTTCTTCATAAGTCTCTCGTCTTCGAGTTTGTGTGCAGTCTGTTTGGCTACTCTTGCAAATTTACGCAAAATCGTCAACAAAAGCCGTTCTACGACCAACGAATATGCCGTTTTATCCTAAATTAACACACGCCACGGGCCCGAAAGTAGATTTTTTTCGTAAGTTTGTACAGTATTTAACGGCCCGACGCGATGCCAATTGGCCGCAAACGGCAACTAATCCCATCAAGACTATGGCTCAAGTTTATGAATTTCTGGCCACCGGTTTCGAGGAAATCGAGGCACTGGCCCCGGTCGACATCCTGCGCCGCGGCGGTGTCGAGGTGAAGACAGTAAGCGTCACGGGCTCCGATTTCGTGGAATCCGCACACGGCGTGACCCTCAAGGCCGACATGCGATTCGAGCAGGGCGGCGACTTTGCCGATGCCGACATGCTCCTGCTACCCGGCGGCATGCCAGGGGCTGCCAACCTCAAGGCCCACGAGGGCGTGTGCCAGGCCCTGCTCCGCCAGCACGAGCACGGCCGCCGCATCGGTGCCATCTGCGCCGCCCCGATGGTGCTCGGCGCCATCGGACTGCTGCAAGGCCGGCAAGCCACCTGCTACCCGGGCTTCGAGAAGTTCCTCACCGGGGCCGACTACACGGCCCGCCTGTGGCAAGAAGACGGCAACATCATCACCGGCGAGGGTCCCGCCGCCACTCTGCCCTACGCTTACCGCATCCTGGGCTACTTCGTTGGCGAGGACCAAATGCGCGAAATACAGCAGGGCATGATGTACGTTCATCTCATGGAGTCGCGCGGCTGAGACGCGCGCCGCCGCTTGTTCCAACATCAAGACAACCCTATGGACTATGCCATCATCGTGGCCGGAGGCAAGGGGCTGCGCATGGGCGGCGACCTGCCCAAGCAGTTTCTGCCCTTGGCCGGCCGGCCGGTGCTCATGCACACGCTGGAAAAGTTCCACGCTTTCAGCCCCGACCTTTCCCTCATCCTCGTGCTGCCCCACGACCAGCAACCCCTGTGGCAACAGCTCTGCACACAACATCATTTCGACATTCCCCACACCCTAACCGACGGCGGCGACACGCGCTTTGCCTCTTCGCAGCGCGGCCTGGCCTGCATTCCCGCCGACGCCGAGGGCCTCGTGGCCATCCACGACGGCGTGCGCCCCTTTGTCTCGCCGGAGGTCATCCGTCGCTGCTTCGACGCAGCCCGCGAAGACTATGCCGCCATACCCGTGATGCCTGTCACCGACACGCTGCGCTATGTGGACCGCGGCCACGGCAACAACGTCATGCGCGCACACTTCCGCACGGTGCAGACCCCCCAGGTGTTCGACATTTCCCTGGCCCGCCAGGCTTTTGCCCAGCCCTATCGCGACAGCTTTACCGACGATGCCTCAGTCGTTGAGAGCCTTGGCTGCCAGGTGACCATGGTCGAAGGCAACCGCGAGAACATCAAACTCACCACGCCGTTCGACCTGTTGGTGGGCGAGGCACTCTGCCAATTAAAAGGGGAAAAAGGGAAAAGAGAAAAGAAGTAAAGAGGTAAAAAGGAAAAAAATTGGCCTCGATTCATCATGCCCACCATCTTAGACCAAGACATCATGTACCTCGCCGGCGTGGGCCCACGCCGGAAAGAGATTCTGGGCAGCCAGCTCAACATCAAGTCGTGGCGCGACCTGCTGGAGTATTATCCTTATAAATATGTGGACCGCACGCGGATATACCGCATCGACGAACTCACGGGTGACATGCCGTTTGTGCAGGTCAAGGGCCGCATTCTGAGCTTCGAGGAGTTTACCATGGGGCCCCGCAAGAAGCGCATCGTCGGGCATTTCACCGACGGCCACGGCGTCGTCGACCTCGTGTGGTTCAATGGCACCAAATATGTTTACCAGAATTACAAGGTGGGCGAGGAGTTCATCGTTTTCGGCAAGCCGACCGTGTTTCAGGGCCGCTACCAGTTTGCCCACCCCGACATGGAGAAAGCCACCGACGTGAAGCTGTCCGAGATGGGCATGCAGCCCTGTTACGTCACCACGGAGAAGATGAAAAACATGGGCATGACCTCGCGCGCCATCGAGAAACTCACCAAGGCCCTCGTGACCCGCATCCCGCCGGGGGCCATCGCCGAGACGCTGCTCCCGTCGATGACAGGCCGCCTTCACCTCATGTCGCGCGAAGATGCTTTCCGCAAGATTCACTACCCGCAGAGCCTCGACGACGTGCAGCGCGCGCAGGTGCGCCTCAAGTTCGAGGAGTTGTTCTACGTGCAGCTCAACATCCTGCGCTATGCCGCCGAGCATCGGCAGAAATACCAGGGCTACATCTTCGGCCGCATCGGCCGCGCTTTCCTCTCTTTTTACAACGATCACCTGCCTTTTGCCCTCACCGGGGCCCAGAAGCGCGTGATGCACGAGATACGCAACGACATGCGCACAGGCCGCCAGATGAACCGTCTGCTCCAGGGCGACGTGGGTTCGGGCAAGACACTCGTGGCCCTGCTCACCATGCTCATCGCCATCGACAACGGCTACCAGGCCTGCATCATGGCCCCCACCGAGATTCTGGCCGAGCAGCACCTCGACACCATCCGCGCGTTTCTTCGGGACTCCGACGTGCGCGTGGCCCTGCTCACGGGCGTCGTCAAGGGCAAGCGGCGGCGCGAAGTGCTCGGCCGGCTGGCCTCGGGCGACATCGACATCCTCGTGGGCACCCACGCCGTCATCGAGGATACCGTGCAGTTCCGCCGGCTGGGGCTGGCCGTCGTCGACGAGCAGCACCGCTTCGGCGTGGCCCAACGGGCCAAGTTGTGGCACAAGAGCGAGCGTCCGCCCCACATCCTCGTCATGACCGCCACGCCCATTCCGCGCACGTTGGCCATGACCATCTACGGCGACCTCGACGTGAGCGTCATCGACGAACTGCCTCCCGGCCGCAAGCCCATCCAGACCTTGCACAAATACGACAACCAGACCACCTCGCTCTACAACGGCATACGCCAGCAGATTCGCGAGGGGCGGCAGGTCTACATCGTATTCCCGCTCATTGAGGAAAGCGAAAAAATGGACCTCAAGAACCTGGAAGACGGCTTCCGCTCGCTTTGCGACATCTTCCCGGAGTTCCGTCTGAGCAAGGTCCACGGCAAGATGAAGGCCCGCGAGAAAGAGGCCGAGATGCAGAAGTTTGTCAGCGGCGAGACGCAGATCCTCGTGGCCACCACGGTCATCGAGGTGGGCGTCAACGTGCCCAACGCCTCGGTCATGGTCATTCTCGAGGCCCAGCGCTTCGGCCTCTCCCAGCTCCACCAGCTGCGCGGACGCGTGGGACGCGGGGCCAAACAGAGCTACTGCATCCTCGTCACCGGCTACGAACTCTCGGCCGAGACACGCAAACGCATCGACATCATGTGCGACACCAACGACGGTTTCCGCATTGCCGAGGCCGACTTGAAGCTGCGCGGCCCCGGCGACCTCGAGGGCACCCAGCAGAGCGGCATGGCCTTCGACCTGAAGATTGCCGACATTGCCCGCGACGGCCAGCTTGTGCAGATGGCCCGCGACGAGGCCCAGCGCATCATCGACGACGACCCCCAGTGCCGGAAATCCGACTATGCCCTACTCTGGAACCACCTGCGCGAGCTGCGCAAGACCCACGTGAACTGGGCGGCCATCAGCTAAGCCGCACCATGCCCTCCCCCATATCCCCTTGCTTGGCACCGTCCGTCACGCCACGGGGTGGCTTTCGGCCGTGGGCCGAATGGCGGCCGGGAGCCATGCACAAATGGGCGGACACCATGTCGAAACAGCCTTTTCGAGGAGTGCGGCCATATCATTCGCAACGCGCGGTCGGACACATTCCATTCTGAATACGGCAAATGTTGTTCTGTTTTTCCCAACGACTTGCGATAGGTCAAGCAGCGGACTGAAATGCTTCCCTTTGTGTTATTTAACTGTTAACGCGTAGGGGGAAACGAGCATAATGTGTTAAATAGACCATAATTTCTGTTAAGAGGAGGGCGTTGGCGGCATTTTTTTAGTATCTTTGTCGGGTCTTCCGAAAATTGGCAGAGCTCTCGTGTTGCCCGTCAATTGGTTTTCGGGGTTGGCATGACCGCTGTTTGTCATGCCGTCGATGGCTCCGCGGAAGGCCAAAACCTATAAAGAAAACAATATAGATGACTTTTAAGACGACAATAAAGACACTTGCCCTATCCCTCCTCTTTGCCTTGGCGGCGGAGCCCGTCTGCGGGCAAGACCTGCTGGCCCGGCAAGCTCCCGTCGACCGCCGCGCCAAAAAGCTCGACTCCATCGAAGTCCGCGCTTTCGTAGAAAAAGAAAACCTGCAGTCCCCCGCAGCTCAACTTTATGGGGACGACTGGGACAACCGCTACGCACACCGCACCACCGAGCTGCCCGATTCCTTTGTCATCAACCTGCGCCACTTCTGCATGCCCACGCCAAGCCGCGTGGTAACCAGCAACTTCGGCAGCCGCTGGGGCCGCCAGCACAAGGGCCTCGACATCAAGGTCTACATCGGCGACACCATCCGCGCCGCCTTCTCGGGCAAGGTGCGCGTGGTGAGATACGAGGGTAGAGGCTATGGCAACTACATCGTCATCCGTCACCCCAACGGCTTGGAGACCATCTACGGGCACCTGTCCAAGCAGCTTGTCACCGAGAATCAGAACGTGCGGGTGGGCGAACCCATAGGCCTGGGCGGCAATACAGGCCGCAGCACCGGCTCCCATCTCCACTTCGAGACGCGCCTCTGCGGCGTGGCCCTGAACCCGGCGCTCTTCTTCGACTTCCGCAATCAGGACGTGGTGGCCGACCAGTACGTATTCAACAAGGCCACCTACGAGCGTGAGTCGGACGTGGCTACCCGCGAACGCGGCAAGGTTGGCAACGGCGGCTACACGCGAGACCAGATTTATGGCGAGGTGGGCCACAGCGAAGAGACGGCCTCCACGGCCGTGCGCAACGCGGCCAATGTGCCCGAGCGCGTCTACTACAAGGTGCTCAAGGGCGACACCCTCGAGTCGATTGCCAAGAAATGCGGCGTGACGGTCGACGTCATCTGCCGGCTCAACGGCTACCGCAAGAACCAGACCGTGCGGCCCGGACAAATCATTCGCTACGTGTAGCCGTCCTGCGGCTTCCGCCTACACCCCAACACACAGCATCCCCCGCCGGCCAGTCCGACGGGGGATGCTTGCGTTTGGCAACAGGCCAAAAGGGAGAGGACGAAACAAAGAGGGCGTGGCCGCAGAATGAAGAAGCCGCAATCGCATGTGTTTTACGCCGTAAACGCGAGGCCGCCACGCCGCAATCGCACGGCCGCCACGCCGCAATCGCACGGCCGTTACGCCGCAATCGCGCAGACCCCAAGGCGGCAGGGCGGTCGAAGCACGCGTCGCCCTACTTGCGCACCACGAACCACAGGTGCATGGCCACCGTGGAGAGCCAGCCGTAGTGGCGGGTCATCACGCGGAAACGCTCGAGCAGCGAGGCACGGTGGTGCCGAACGGTCATGCCGCCGTCGAGGTAATTGACCAGCACCTCGCCCACGCCACGCAGCGGCAACCGTGCGTCCTCGGCCCGCTTCATCACCCGGATGCACCAGTCCACATCGGCCGAGAAGCGGTAGCGCAGGTCGTAGGGCGTGGCCTGTGCCAGGTCGCGGCGGGCATAGAAAGCCTGATGGCACACCAGCATGCCGTGGCGGAACGACCGCCACGAGAGCACGGCCGGCGGCTGCAACTGCCGGTGACGCAGGAAGCGGCCCTCGTCGTCCACAATATCGGCCAGCCCGTAGAGCACGCCGGGCAGCCGCTCACCCTCGCCCACACTGGCCGCCACGTGCTCCAGCGTGTCGGCCGAGGGCAGCACGTCGCCCGCATTGAGAAACACCACATAATCACCCGTGGCACGGGCCAGCCCCTTGTTCATGGCATCGTAGAGGCCGTCGTCGGGCTCCGACGTCACGCTCACGCGGTGGCCGTTGCCGGCCTCGGCCGACCGTTGCCGGTAGGCTTCGGCACGGGCCACGGTGTCGTCGGCCGACCGGCCGTCGACAATGAGGTGCTCCACGGCCGGGTACGTCTGGGCCAGCACACTGTCGAGCGTGCGCTGGATTTCGTGACCGGCATTGTAAGTGCAGGTGATAAGGGAGAACGTAATCATAAGGAATAGTCTTTAAAAGCCATGGCCTGATTGTACACCTCGATGTAGCGCATGGCCACCGACCGCTGCGAATAGCTGGCGGCCACCTTGGAAAGGGCCTGGCGTTGCAGGTCGGCATAGTCGGCTTCGGCGAGCACCCAGCGGATGCCCGCGGCCAAATCGGCCGCATCGCGAAAGGCGGCCACGTAGCCATTGCGCCGGTGGTCGATCATCTCGGGGATGCCGCCCACCTTGAAACCCACGCAGGGCACGCCGCAGGCCATGGCCTCCATGATGGTGTTGGGCAGGTTGTCCTCGAGCGACGGCAGCACGAACACGTCGGCTGCATTGTAGACATCCACAATCTTCCGCTCGTCGCTCACATAGCCCAAGGGGAAAGCGGGCAGGGCCAGCTGGGCGACCACGTCTTCGGAGTGGCCGCCGAGGATAGCCACCACTGTGTCGGCAGCCATATCGGGACGGCTTTCGGCCAACTGCCTCACGGCCTCCACCAAGTAGGTCATGCCCTTGCGCTCCATCGTAGCACGCTGCGACACGAAAAGGATGACACGCTTGTCCACGGGCAGTTGCAGCCGGCTGCGGCACTCCCGACGGTCGCGTGGGGCATAGACACGGGTGTCGATGGGGTTGGGAATGGGCTCCACGTAGAGGCCGGCAAGCAGTCTGCTCTGCCGGGCTTGGTCGGCCAGCCACTTGCTGCACGTCACAAAGTGGATGTTGCTGTTGCGGTAAATCTTCTGCTTACGGGCGTAGACACGGGCCGAAAGATCGTTGACCGAGCCTCCGCCGGGCAGCAGCCGGCAGTGGTGACAACCCGTCTTGAAGGCTGCACAGCCTCGTGCATAGTGGCAGATGGCCGAGGCCGGCCACAGGTCGTGCATGGTCCAGACCACGGGTTTGCCGCTGCGAAGAATCTTGCGGATGGAGCCCAGCGAGAGCATCCCTTGGTTGATCCAGGAGAGATGGACGACATCGGCCTCGCTGAATTCGGGCAGCGAGGTGATGTCGGTACCGGCGTTAGCCATGTCGATCTCGAAGAGATGCTCGCGCGAGAAGTGCAGATGCGCGAAGATGCAGAACCGTTCCCACAGGAAGTTCCACCGCTGCAGCCAAGGCCGGGGCAGGCCGGCCACCATGATGTTGTCGGTCTGCTTGTCGCCCACCAGCATCTTGGCCTTGACCCCATTGTTGTTCAGGGCCTCCATCAGCCGGCCGGCAGCCACGGCCGCCCCCCCGGTTTTCTCGCTTGTATTTACGATGAGTACTCTCATGTGCAATACTGATTTAATGGCAAAGGTAATAAAATCATTTCAAAAGATAGCGGCCAAACAGGCTGTTTTAGGCCTAAATTAGCATTGTGTCCGTACACATTCGTTGATTTGCATCAAGAAAACGGGGCCTTTTGCAGGAAAGCAAGGGAAAAGTGTTGCGGCTTGCCGGAAATCGTCGTACCTTTGCAACGTCAAAAGGTTAATAGATTGTTTAGGTTAGTAATAGATTTAGGTTTTTAGTTATTAGGTTTAAGGTAGATTTGATAGATTGTTTAACGGATGACAATGAAAACCGTGAGGCTTTCATTCGATTTAAAAAAGTTTTTTAGTTAAACATAGGCTATACGCCGGAGCTCGTTGATGAGTTCCGGCGTATTCTCGTTGGTAGGAAATGAATATAGGAGAAAACTGTCGGTGCTATGGGCTGTCGGTTGCCGCTCAATCGGTTGCCGGCAGCCGCTCGATCAGGCAGACGGCATAGGCGGCCATGCCCTCCTCGCGGCCTACAAAGCCCATTCGCTCGGAAGTGGTGGCCTTGATGCTGATCTGATCCTCGTCGCAGCCCATCACTTGGGCCAGACAAACCTTCATGGCAGGGATGTGAGGATTGATCTTCGGCCGCTCGGCGCACACCGTGGCATCGATGTTGCACAGGCGATAACCCTTGGCGGCAATGAGCCCGACCGTCTTTTGCAGGATGATTTTGCTGTCCATATTGAGCGTGGCATCGCTTGTATCGGGAAAGTGATAGCCTATGTCGCGCAGGTTGGCCGCCCCGAGCAGGGCGTCGCAGATGGCATGTATCAGCACGTCGGCATCGCTGTGGCCCAGCAACCCCTGCGTGTGGTCTATCCGGATGCCTCCCAGGATGAGGGCGCGGCCCTCCACAAGTTTGTGGACATCGTAACCCATTCCTATTCGTTGCATGGTTCTTTGGTTTTGAAAGGAGTTATGGAGTTATCTTCTATTAAACAAATCCTTGATGCCGTCCATGTCGAAACTCATGGTGATGCGGAGTGTCTGGTCAAGCGGGTTGCTCTTGGCCGTGGCGATGACATAGGCCGCATCGAGCGAGAAGACGCTCATCTTGAAGCCGGCGCCCACGGTGAAGTATTTCAGGTTGCCCTTGTTGGCATTCTGGTCATGGTAGCCGGCGCGCAGGGTGAACTGGTCGTGGTAAGTGTATTCGGCGCCGAGGCTCCACTGCACCTCCTGCAATTCCTCCTTGAATCCGCCGGGAGCGTCGCTGAAACTCTTGAAAATACCGCTGATGGAAGAGAGGTCATAGTACTTCTTGCGCACGTAATCGTCGTAGTCGTTGTACCTGTCCTTGTCGCGGGCCTCCTTGTATTGCGCCTCCGTGGGCAGGGTAGGCACTAGCAGTTTGTTGGCATCGGCGGCAAAGGTGAACCGGTTGTACTCGTCAATGGGCACCATGAGCGAGGCACCAAGACGCAGGTTGGTGGGGATGAACTCACTGCGATCGTCTCCGCCGAAGTTGATTTTGCTGCCGACATTGGAGATGTTAAGCCCCAGTCCCAACTGGCACTCGCGGTCGCCCAGGTTGATATAATTCTGATAATAGGCGGCCAAGTCGGCGGCGAAGGCCGAGCCGGGGGCCGTGTCGCTGGTGTAGTCGTAGGTGAGATCGGAGTAGATCCAGCGCACCGCGGCGGCAATGGAGAACTTCTCGCTAAGCATCAATGAGTAGGCCACATCGAACGACATCTCGTAGGGATTGATGGTCATCGCGGCGCCTCCGCTCTGGCTTGACTCGAACTGCACCTCGCCCAACGAGAAATAACGCAGCGAACTGGACACCGCGCTGTAGTCACCAATGCGGTAGTAACCGGAGAGATAGGCCAGGCCCATGTCGTTGACGAGCTGGCGCAGCCACGGCGTATAGTTGAGTGCCACGCCGGCACGGCTCACGGTGAAAGGATATTTGGCGGGATTCCAGTACTGCGATGTGGCGTCGGGATCGGTAGCCACACCCACGTCGCCCATACCGGCCGAACGGGCGTCGGGGGCAAAGGTCTGCGAAGTGACCGAGGCATTGACGGGATTGAACATATTGGCCTTGTCCTGGGCAACGGCTCCTGTGGCCGCCATACAGGCCATGCCGGCCATCCACGTTCTCAAGATTCTGTTCATCTGCTATTGTTGATTGTCCTTGAAATAAAGAAAGCCGCACAGCCATGGCCGAACCATGACTGGCGGCAAAACACTACACCATAAACGCCGCAACGGCCTATTTATTGCTGATGACGACTAATTTCCGTGCCTTGGAGGCCTCGGCACTGCCGTCGCTGGCCACCCGCACGCGGTAAAGGTACACGCCAGTGGGCA
Source organism: Hallella seregens ATCC 51272 (assembly GCF_000518545.1). GTDB lineage: Bacteria > Bacteroidota > Bacteroidia > Bacteroidales > Bacteroidaceae > Prevotella > Prevotella seregens. The sequence continues at coordinate 102,084 of NZ_JADU01000007.1, read as the reverse complement.
ACCGACTCCCGCCATCCTGGCAGAGATCCCAGTCTATGGTGTAGGCCCCCGGAGAAGAAACGCCACGCTCGCTATGGGTCCAGAGCAGCCGTCCGCTCATGTCGAACACGTCGATGGACACGTCCATGGTGCAGCCTGAGAAGTCGTGGTTCACGATAAACGTGGTGTTGGTGGAGGCGGGATTGGCCGACACATCGACGCTATAGATGGATGGCACAAGGCCCTTGACCACGGTAAACTCGAGCGTGGCTGTGGAGGGATTGTTGAGAACATCCCATGCCCGGAAGAGCAGCGTGTGGCGGCCGGGCTCCAAGGTGGGTATATTATAATAGGTAGAACCGCTGGTATAGGTGCCGAAATCGAACTGGAAATGGTCGTTGAGCGTGTAGGTCTTCGAGGCGTCGCCGTCTATAATGAGCTGCATGTCGTGCCCAATGCCGCTGCCCGAGGCGTTGATGCCGTCGGCATCGGTGAGCCGGGCCACGAAATAGGGCGTGGGATTGACGGCCGAACCGTTCTGGAACTGTGCGGTATTGAGGTAGCAGTAGATTTTAGGGCCCACGGAATCCATCGCCGTCTCGTCGGAACCGCTCAGAGTGAAACCATCCTCGGTGCCGTGAGCCGTGAGCGTACGGGCCGTGTTGACTGCGTAGAGGTTGATGAGTCCACTCTCGTCGGAGTAGCTGATGTCGCGTGGAACGGCAAACGAAAGGCTAAAGCGGCCCTGCCGAACACTGTCGGAACCGCTGTAGAGCGTGCCGGGACGGTCGTAGAAAGTAAAGGCCTTGGTGGTCTCAGCACTGGCATTCTGCTTGCAGGTGATGAGTTGCCGCACATCGCGCACCACGGCCGTCACCACGCCGTCAAAGTCGGAAGCCTGCTCGATGTGCCCGGACAGGCGCACCTTGCTGCCGGCGCGCAGCTTGACAGGAGCCGACGGAGAGAGGGCCACGCCATTGATGGAGTCGACCACGGCCGAGAGAGAGGGCAGGCAAAGAGACAGTGCGGGGTCGCCGAGCAGCGAATACTGCAGCTTGTTGGTGGTGCGGTCGGCATCGGAAGTAATCATCAGATTCTTGGCCTGTCGCTGGGCTTCGCCCAACGTCATGGCCTTGCCATTGGGACGGCTGAGCACCAAACGCAGGAACGCCATGTTGATGAGCTTGTTGTAATCGGCGTAAACCGTGCGCGTGGTGCCGAAGAAAGCCACGGCTCCGCCGTTGGGATTGAGCACGGCGGCCTCGCCAATGGTGGGTGTGGTGCCGTCGAAAGGCATGATGTCGCACGAGGCCGTGATCCAAAGCGGCAGGTTCTTGTTGGTGAAATGCTCGAAATCGGAGAGCTTGAGAACGACTTCATGCGAGATCTGATCCTCGCGGCCGTGGCCGGCATAGTCCATGATGAGCGCGCCGGCCTGCTGCTGCTGCTTGACGATGCTGCTCACCTCGGGGTAGCTGTTGCCCGCCGCCGATGTCTCTCCGGTATAGGCATCCCACATCACTTTCTTGACCAAATAGTCGGGATAACGGGCTGCAATGTCGTTGGCGGCCTCGTCGAGGTCCTTCATGTGCAGGTTCCTGTTGCCGTCGTCACCCATGAACATCAGCACGTTCTGCCAGGCCCCGGCATTGGAATTGGTGGCATAGCCGATGGTTTTGTCTACCATGGCCTTGGCCTCTTCGGCCGTGGTGACCGGGAAACGGCCCACGCCCATGTCGAGTTTGTCTGAGCTTTGGGGATCGCCGCCCTCGCCGTCGTCGAGCAAACAGAAGAAACCGTCGTCGACATAGCACCTCACTGCGTTGAAAGAATTCTCACTCTCGAAGCAGAGCAAGTAGTCGTCGGGATTGAAGTTGCGGCATTCATTGGTGAGCATTCGGTTGTCCCACACACAGTCTCCAAAGAGCAACAGGTGGCGGGGCATGTCTGCCGGGGTCTCGGCGCGATCGTAAAGCATCTTGAGATAACGGCGGTAGGCATTGGCATCAGGGGTTCCACTGGAGAATTCGTTATAGAGTTCGTCGGCCGGAACGATGCGCACACGCAGCGAGTCGTGCCGTTCGTGGAAAGCCGCCAGACGCTGGGCCTGGGCCAGAAGTTTCTGTGAAGTGGGAATGATGATGACCATATCGGCCGCGCCATCGGCGTGAAGATCCTGATTGGTAATGCGGTAAACATACTCGGGAACGGCGGTGACGGCCGACAAGCGGGGGGTCTCGGCGGCATCAGTCCACGCCATCGACACATAGTCGAGACGCACGGGGCCGCCGGAAAGCACGCGTATCTTCACCGTATCTGTGGCATGAAGTCCTGCGACCCGGTAGGTGCCGGATGCCTCATTGCCCTTGTCGAACTCGCCGTACAGCCTGACGGTGAGCGTGCCGAGCACGGAATCATTGAGCAATATCTGGGCCTGGCTCACTGTTCCGGCAGAGATATTGACCGAGAGCAGGCCCGAGGCGGAACGGCTGCGGTTGCCAATCACCACGCGACGGGTGCTCCCCACAGCCGTGCTCTCACGGTCGAAGAGATTGCGTCCGCCGTGATACCAGCTGTAACCATCGGCTTCATAAAGGCTGTGATAGTCGTCGGCGGAGGGATAGAAAGCCGAGACAAAGGTGGCAGAATCGACTTGAGCCGGTGCGTCGGCCGTCTGGGTGAGGAAGTAATAGCCGTAGTCGGAATAGGGATTGCGGGTGCGTCGGGCCGCCGTGTTGCTGCTCCAGCTCACCGGCCCACGGGCAAAAAACAGCCGTTTGCCGCCCACAGTGCAGGTGGGCACCTCGCGAAGGTCGTCGAGTTCCTGTAAATCCTTGGCCCGAAGAACCTCATTTTGCAGGTTGCCGCCATAGCCATAGACCCGCACTTTGCTCAAATCGGTAAAGCCGGCCTGGCGGATGAGCGACTCGCTGAGCTGGTAGACCCCGGTGGACGGCACCCTGATCTTGGCCCATGCACCCGTGGCCAGCACGGAGTGGGCGGCATAACGCGAGGACGCCGCCGTGGCCCGGGTGAGAGCCGCAGCGCGCCGAACGGCACGGTTCTGCACGCGGGCGTCCACCCGCAACATGAAACTGACAAGGATTTGATACCGTCCTTCACGATAAACCAGTGGGCAGAACTGCACCTCCAGAGCCCCTCGCTTGCGGTCGAGAACGATGCGCTGGGCCAGCTGCGGCAGGGCAGGCAGGGAGTCGGACGAGAGCAAACGATAGTTGTTCACGTCCTGAAGAGTCATGTCTATAAACTCAGGATAGAGAATGGAAGCGGTATAAACAGAGTCCTGCCACGCCCCGTCGAGGGGAACGGAATAGGCAAACTGGGGCAGCACAGAGTCTACCCGCACCTCGTCGGAAGTGAGATTGAAGAATCGTTGGGCTTGCATCGTGGTGCAAAGGCACAGGGCGGCAAGCACGGCCCAAGCATGGCGGTCTATTCTCATGGCCTGAAAAACTCCTTTATTTACAATTGAACTCCAACACCTTACGGTCTTCCAGATAGCCCTCCAAATGGTCATCGACATGCACCGGCCCCACTCCGGCCGGCGTTCCGGTATAGAGAATGTCGCCCGTCTTGAGGGTATAGAAGCGGCTGATGTAGGAGATGATCTCGTCCACACGGTAGAGCATGTCGGCCGTGCACCCTTGCTGGACGGTCTTTCCGTTGATGTCCAGATGGAAATGGAGGGCCTGAATGTCGAGAAACTTCTCCTTGGGCACCCACTCGCCGAGGCACGCCGCCCCGTCAAATCCCTTGGACAGGTCCCAAGGCTGCCCTTTCTGCGACAGCCTTTTCTGCAGTTCGCGGGCCGTAAAGTCTATTCCTACGGTGACGGCATCATAGTAGCGGGGCGCAAATCTCACGGGCACCGTCTTGCCCAGCTTGCAGATACGCACCACCATCTCCGTCTCGTATTCAATGCGTCCCAGGTGGTCGGGGATGAAGAACGGCTTGTGATCCTTGAGCAAACTGGAGTCGGCCTTGAGGAAAATCACCGGTTCATCCGGTTTCAATAACGTGCCGTGCAACTCTTTATTGTGCAGGGCGTAGTTCATACCAATGGCAAATATCTTCATGATTCTTAATGACGAACGACGATTTTCTGCCCCGCACGGACATAGATGCCCCGTTGCAGACGGGACACATCCGTGCCGGCATAGCGGCCATCAAGCCTATAGATGGCCGAAGCGCTCGGTCGGGGCGACACCACGGCGACGCCTGCGGCCTGCCGTGCCAGGACAGCCTGAAGCCCTGCATAGGCATCTATCTCGCCGTGTCCGTAGAGCTGGTTGGGATAATGGAGGGTGGGGTCGGGATGACGACAAGTCGAAGCCATCACCTCCAGGCAGTCTTCGGGGGTGAGTTTAGGGTCGGCCTGGAGCCAAAGAGCTATGACACCGGCCACCACGGGCGAGGCCATGGAGGTGCCTCCATTGCTGTTCCAGGCATAGGTGCGGCCGCCATACGTGAAGTGGCGCACGTCGGAGGTGAGGTCGCGGGCCGTTGGATTGTGCTCCAGGTAGAAGCTGCTATAAGAGGAAACAACGTTCTGTCCCGGTGCCATGACATCGGGTTTCAGCCGCCCATCCCACGTAGGGCCCACGGCGGAATAGGGAGTACGACGGCCGTCGGTCCCGTTATCATAGACCATCAGGTTACCCAAATAATTGACAAACTGCGTGCGATAGGCCGTGGCTCCCACGCAGATGACGCGCGGCGCACTGGCCGGCGAGTAGACGCTGTGGGTGTTGTCGCCCGAGCAGAGCGTGGGATCGATCGCGCTGTGATAGAAAGACCCGGTCACGGGAAACAGTTCAACGCGGACCTCGCGCCCGACAAGCTGGAGCGAAGCGGGCGCGCCATTGCGGAAAGGCTGGCCGGAAGTGCTGATGGCCCAGTCGCAAACGGTCTCTGAAGCATCGTAAGCCGAGGGATAAGCCACGGCAGCAACCACATAGCGGGCCGTATCAAGCCGTAGCGTGTCGCGGAGCATGGAGTCGGGTCGGGCAAGTACGGCCGACAGTTTATAGTCGCGTACCAAGGCCGGAAGGCTGTCGCGATAGAAGGAGAGACGCAGGGTGTAGTCGCCATCTGCCTTGGCAGTGGCATAGACGCGGGGCTGCCCACTGGTGCAGAACACGCCGGCCGAGGCCGTTCCTGCCGGTTTCTCTACATAATTGATGCCCTGCCCGGCATTACCTGCAGAAGAAACGATGATGCGTCCGGGCCCGCAGAGCGAGTCGAGCATCTCGTAATAAAGCCGGTCGTAACCGTGGAAATCCTGCTGCGAGCCCTCGCTGAAGTTGATGACGCAAGGCTTCCCCATCCGGTCGGCCTGGTCAAAAATGTATTTGAAACCGAGGGCGTCGAGGGCAAAGGTGTACTTGTAATAATCGGCAGGATCGATGAGCGAAGCGTCTTCGCTCACGGCATTGCTGACCAAGCAGAGGTCGCTCTCGTAGGCAATGCCGCGATAAGGCGAGTTGACGCCCGGCCCCTCTGCCCCACTTCCAGCCGCGATGCCCGCCGTATGCGTGCCGTGCGTCTGGATCAATCCGTCGCGCGGGTGCCCCAACGACAGCAGTTCCGCACGACCAACATAGTCGCGACCCACGGGCAGCGCGGAGCCAAGCGTGTCGGTGGAGAGCTGATCCCAGAGGGCTCGAACGCGGTAAGTGGAGAAGTCGGAGGAATAGAAATTGGGATGGGTCAGGTCGAAACCGATGTCCTGCACCCCCACGAGCACCCCCCGTCCCGTGTAGCCCTGAGGCAGATTCAAGCCCTCGTAAACGGCGGGGGCCTGCACAATCAAGGCCGTGGTGTCCATCAAGGCCGTAGCCCTGCGCCCTGCCTCGATGCGCAACACGTGGCCATTGCGGGCCAACGTGTCCAGACGATTGAGCGGAATCTCGGCTATGGCCAGCGTGCCATACCTGGCCAGCACGCGGCATCCCGCAGTCTCCAGCACCTGCGAACCGGCATCTGCGGTCTTGACAAAGGCGGTGAGCACGGCAGGACGAGCGGGCAAACCCTTACGAAAGTGCGGCCGTTCCTGACGCGCATGGAGCCAGGCCTCGCGCACCAGCGGCGACATCTTCGACAGAACGGCACGCTGCGCCGCCGCCTCCATGGGAGACAGCAACACCAGCAACCCCGTCATCAGCAGGGCAAACCAGGCGGCAGCAAACAGGCAAGAGGGCTTTTTCATCAGAGGGAAACGGCACTTTGAAAGAAAACAAACGGGAGCCACAGAAGACAAGTCTCCCATGGCTCCCCGCTAATATCTGAAGACCAAGCCCGCACAGCGGGGCCCGGTCTGTTGGATTGCGTGTTGAAATCAGTCTGCAGAAAGGCTGAAGCGCTTGTAAGCAACCACTTTCAGCCCCTTGGCCTGCTTGTCGAGCCACTGCGAAACGCTCTGCTTGTCGCCATCGCCAAACTGGAATTCCTGGTCCACAAGGCAGTTCTCCTTGAAGAACTTGGCCATGCGGCCCTTGGCAATGTTCTGAATCATGCCCTCGTTGAGGCTGGCAGCAGCCGTCTCCGACACCTCGGCCTTGATGGCTTTGGCCTTGTCGGCATCCTCCTGCGTGAGCCAACCCTTGGCCACATTGGAGGCAATGTGATCCTCGGAATCCACGAGATTGGCGTTGATGCCGGCCTTCTTCAGGGCCACATTCACCTGACGCTCGATCTGTTCTTCCTTGGTTTTCTCCACGGCCACCTTGAGTTCGCTGTCCTTCACCTCCTGCGACACGCTGGCTTCGTCGAGAGCAACCGGCTTCATGGCAGCCACCTGCATGGCCACTTTGTGGCCGGCATCCTCATTGGCAGCGGTGAGCTGCACGAGCGTGCACAGCGTGTGGCGACCCATGTGGTCGTAAGTATACACATTGTCGCCCTCGAGAACGAGATAGCCGTCGAGCTCCATCTTTTCGCCTACAACGCCCGAACGACGCACCACAGCCTCGGAAATCTTCGTGCCGTCGGCCAGTGTGAGTTCCTTGACCTGCTCCAGACTCTGGGCCTTGGCAGCGACAGCGGCATCGAGAATCTCCTGCGTGAGCTGGATATAGTCGGCTCCGTTGGCCACGAAATCGGTCTCGCACTTCAGCGCAATCATGGCCGCAAAGCCATTGTCGTTCTTTACCAGCACGCAGCCGTTGGAGGTTTCGCGGTCCGAACGCTTGGCAGCGATGGCCAGACCACGCTCGCGAACGAGCTCCACTGCCTTGTCAATATCACCATTGGCTTCGGCGAGGGCCTTCTTGCAGTCCTTCATTCCTGCACCGGTCATGGTGCGCAGCTTCTTGATGTCTTCTATTGTAACAGCCATAATAATATAGTATCTTTTGAATTTTATGAATTGTTGTTGAAAGCGATAGGGTCTTATAGGAGTGCGTGTTAGGGTCTTACAAGATCCTATCTTATCCTATAAGACCCTATGATGACCTTACTCGGCGGCAGCCTCGGCAGGTGCAGCGGTCTCCTCGGGCTTTGCCTCGGCCACCTCTTCTGCAGTCTCCTTGCGTGCACGACGGGCATGACGGCGGCCCTCGGCGGCCTCATCGGCCTGCTCCTCGGCAGCCTTGTCGTCGGCTTTCTCGGCCTTGCGCTCCTCGAGGCCCTCGGCAACGGCAGCGCAGACAGCGTTCAGAATCACCTCCACAGAGTCCTTGGCGTCGTCGTTGGCAGGGATAACGTAGTCGATGTCGCGGGGATTCGAGTTGGTGTCGACGATGCCGAACACGGGAATTCCCAGGCGGTTGGCCTCTTTCACGGCGATGTGTTCTTTCATCACATCCACCACAAAGAGGGCCGAAGGCAGACGGGTCAGGTCGGCAATAGAGCCCAGATTCTTCTCCAGCTTGGCGCGCTGACGGTTGATTTGCAGAATCTCGCGCTTGGAAAGATTCGAGAACGTACCGTCGTTCATCAGCTTGTCAATGTTCGTCATTTTCTTCACGGCCTTACGAATCGTGGGGAAATTGGTGAGCATACCGCCCGGCCAACGCTCGTTCACGTAAGGCATGTTTACCGATGCAGCCTTTTCGGCTACAATATCCTTGGCCTGTTTTTTAGTAGCGACGAACAGAACCTTCTTGCCACTCTTGGCAATGCCCTTCAAAGCCTCGGCAGCCTCGTCGATTTTGGCTACCGTCTTGTTCAGGTCGATGATGTGAATGCCGTTGCGCTCCATGAAGATGTAAGGAGCCATAGCGGGATTCCACTTGCGCTTGAGGTGGCCGAAGTGGCAACCTGCCTGCAGTAACTGGTCAAAATTTGTTCTTGACATGGTCTTTTTTTCTTTAAATTGTTTACTTTCCTTTTAATTCTTTTAGAACCAGCCCGTGGGTAGTCGGCATGCGAATCTCACGGGTTTGGATGCTAAACAGAGTTTTGTAATTCAAAATTCAGAATTCAAAATTCAAAATTAGGCTGGCGCGACGTTAGCGCATGAGCCGCTGTCCGAACCGACATGAGCCGTTGTGTGAACGGGTACGAACCACGAGACAAACGGACATGAGCCGCCACGCGAATGGGCACGGACTGCCACACGGAGGTGCGGTTCCGCTTTGAACCCCGAGCTTTAAATTTTGAAAGCTGAATCTTGAATTTTGAATCGAATCATCGCTTACTGAACTGGAAGCGACGACGAGCCTTGGGCTGACCCGGCTTCTTACGCTCCACGGCACGGCTGTCGCGTGTGAGGAAACCGTGGTCTTTCAGGTTTTTCTTGTCCTCGGCGTTCACCTTGACCAGCGCGCGGGCAATGGCGAGGCGCAGAGCCTGGCTCTGACCCGTGTAACCGCCACCGTCGAGGTTGGCCTTGATGTCATATTTCTCGGCAACTTCCAACAGCTCCAGTGGCTGCTTCACCACATACTGCAGAATGGCCGATGGGAAGAACTCCTTCAAATCCCTCTTGTTGATTGTGATCTTGCCGGTACCCTCAGAGAGGTAAACACGAGCGACGGCACTCTTGCGGCGACCTATTGCGTTGATAACTTCCATCTTTTCTCCTTATTATTTATACTGGTTAATATCGATTGTCTTGGGCTTCTGGGCCTGCTTGTCGTGCTCGGCACCCTCAAAAACATAGAGATTGTCCAACAAGGCGCGTCCCAGACGGCCCTTGGGGAGCATGCCCTTGACAGCGTGACGAATGATCTTGTCGACACCGCCCTTGCGTGCACGAAGCTCCGCGGGCGTGTTGAAGCGCTGTCCTCCGGGGTAACCAGTATAGCGTGTGTAGACTTTGTCTGTCTCCTTCTTGCCGGAGAACACCACCTTCTCGGCGTTCACAATGATGACATTGTCGCCGCAGTCTACGTGAGGCGTGAAGTTAGGTTTGTACTTTCCGCGAATGAGCTTGGCAACTTTAGAGCAGAGACGACCCACAATCTGGTCGGTAGCGTCCACGACAACCCACTCCTTCTTCACAGTTTCCCTATTGGCGGAAATAGTCTTGTAACTTAAAGTGTCCATTTTAAAACTTAAATTTACTACTAAAAAACGTTTTTATTTACCTTGATGCAAGCAGAGACCTCACGGCGCCTCCAGTCTAAAAGAGACCATCCATGGCTTTTGCCCTGCCCCACGGCCGATTCACTAACCGTCGCGTCCGGCCAAAGGCGCGACTATTAACACGGTCGTGTATGGGGCTCTAAGTGTGCCCCGGAAATAATCGGTTCTGCAAAATTACACATTTTATGACGTACAACGCACGACAAAACGGTGAAAACGCCCATGGATTAAGTATTATTAACCTTATTTCGATTAATTAACGTCCCGCGAATACGGTTTCAAGCCATGCCATGGACGGCCTCGCCGCCCGCCCTGCCCAGGGCCGGGACGGGGCGGCCAACGCATGGGCAAACTGCGGGGAAAGGCTGCAGCGCAGACGGCACGGGCGTATTCGCCCGACGATTGCGCCGTAACGGCCTCGCGTTTACGGCCTCAACGTCGCGCGTTTGCGGCGCAATCGCACGGCGTTTACAGCCGCAAACGCAGCCCCAAAAAGCCGCTTTCACTGCCGGAGAACCGTGAGCGGACACCCGCCGAGGCGCGAGGCCATGACCGAGAACGAGCTGCCGGCCGACCCATAGACGTGCCCCGTGGCGGCAAGGGCGTACATATCGACCAGCCCGCCGCGGATGCCCTCGGTGCTGTCGCGGTCGGCCGGGGCCGCCTGCACCACCAGACGGTCGCCGAACAGCCGCTGCAGCTCCCGCTTCGTGGGCTCGTCGTCGGTGGCCAGAAAGATGCGCGTGTCGGCGTGGGCCGCCACCTCGCGCCGCCCCGCCTCGACAAACAGCTGCAAAGGACTCTGCCGAATGCTCTCCGCATTGTCGGTGCGGCGGATGTGGAAGCCCACGGTGTGGGGAGAAAACCGGGCCGCCAGCGAGGCCACGGCTTCGGCCACGGGCCTTGCCGGCCGGAACAACCGGGTGTAGACCGCGTCGGGAAACGTGCCGAACTCCTGATAGCAGCTCATGTAGCTGCGGCGGCCCGCGGCCCAGGCATCGAAGTCGAAGCCCTGCCGTTTCAGCGGCGTCACCTCGGGTTCGTCGATGCGCTGGTCGAAGAGCAGCTGCTGGAACGGGCGCGGCAGCCACAGGTTGCGCCGGCGCGGACGGTCGTGGAGCAGATAATCCAACGGCCGGGCCTCGCGCACCGACAGCTCCGGGCACGGCTCGAAAATGGCTGCATAGGGGGCGCGCAAAGCCCAGTCCTGAAACCAAACCACGCGGACGGCCACCCCCGTGCGCCGTCCCAGCTCGCATGCCGAGGCCATGGCCCGCATGCGATTGGCCAGTCCTCCCGAGGGCACAAAAACTAAACTGCCGTTGCTCATACCTTGTTTTTGGCTGCAAAGGTAAGGAGTTTGCGGCGATTTAGCCATGAAATCAGGGCCTTTTCTTGGACAATTCGCCGATAAAGCGTATTTTTGCATCAAGGAAAAATGGAATCGCTCAAGGAAAAAACAGCTAAGGGACTCTTCTGGGGAGGGCTGAACAGTGGCTTGCAACAGGCCATTGGGCTGGCGTTCGGCATCGTTCTTGCCCGGCTGCTCGCCCCGTCGGACTATGGCATGATGGCCATGATAAGCGTGTTTTCGCTCATTGCCAACGCGCTGCAGAACAGCGGTTTCAGCACCGCACTGGTCAACATCAAGGAGCCTTCCGACCGCGACTACAACTCCGTCTTCTGGTTCAACATCATCGTGGGCCTGTCGGCCTACGCGGTTCTCTTCTGCTGCGCCCCGCTCATCGCCGACTATTACCACACCGACAAGATAGTGCCGCTGAGCCGCTACGCCTTTCTGGGCTTCGTGCTGGCCTCATTCGGCACGGTGCAGAACGCCTGGCTCTTCAAGAACCTGCGGGCCAAGCAACAGGCCAAGGCCGGTATTCTCTCGGTCATCGTCTCGAGCACGGTGGGCGCCGCCTGTGCTTTCAACGGATGGGCCTACTGGTCGCTGGCCACGCAGAGCAACGTCTTCGTGCTCTGCAACACGCTCATGGCCTGGCACTATTCGGCCTGGCGGCCCAGCATGCGCCACATTTCGTTCGGGCCCGTGAGGCGCATGTTCCGCTTTTCGTTCAAGATTCTGGCCACCACCATCACCAACCAGGTGAACAACAACATCCTGAACATCCTGCTGGGCCACTACTTTTCGGCCCACGACACGGGCAACTACAACCAGGCCTACCAGTGGAACTCGAAGTGTTACTACCTGGTGCAGAGCATGGCCAACCAGGTGGCGCAGCCCGTGCTGGTGAACCTGCGCGACGAACGCGGCCGCCAGCTCAACGCCTTGCGCAAGATGATGCGCTTCACGGCCTTTGTTTCCTTTCCGCTTCTGTTCGGTTTCGGGCTGGTGGCCCGCGAGTTTATCGTGCTGGCCATCACGGCAAAGTGGCTGGCCAGCGCCGAAATGATACAGATACTCTGCGTCAGCGGGGCCACGATGCCGCTCTACACCCTGCTGTCCAACCTCATCATCAGCAAGGGCCGGTCGGACATTTTCTTCTGGTGCACCCTGGCGTTGGGGCTGGTGCAGGTGGCCGTCATGCTCCTCATCTGGCCGTGGGGCATCCGCGTCATGGTCGTGGCCTACACCGCGATCAACGTGGCATGGCTCTTCGTGTGGCACGCTTTCGTCTGGCGTCTGGCGGGCTACACGCCCGCCATGTTCCTGCGCGACACGCTGCCCTTTGCCCTCGCCGCCCTCGCGGTCATGGCGGCCGTCCACCTCGTCACGGCCCCCATCGCCTCGCTTCCGCTGCTGCTTGTCAGCCGCATGGCGCTGGCCGCCGTGCTCTATTATGCGGTCATGCGAGTGGCCGGAGCCCGGATTCTGATGGAGTGCCAGCGTTACATCCTTTCCAAAATCCACAAACAGTAAACCCATGAAATTAGCGTTTCTCATCTCTGCACACCAAGATGCACGCCAGCTTGCCCGGCTGGTGAACAGCCTTCCCGAGGACTCGGAGTTCTATATCCACATCGACCGCAAGGCCGACATCCGTCCGTTCCAGGAGCGGCTCGACCGGCCCAACATCCGTTTCATCGAGCATCGCGTCGATGTGGTGTGGGGAAGCCTCAACGAAGTGGAGTATCAGGTGGAGCTTATCCGCGCCGCCCTCTACTACGGCCGGGCTGATTATCTCATCACCCTCAGCGGCATGGACTACCCGCTGTGGGGCAACGGCCGCATCAAACGCTTCTTCAGCGAGGCCGGGGGCCGGGAGTTCCTGCAGGGTATCTCCATGCTCCGCCAGGGCAAGGCCTCGCGCAACTACCGCGACTTCCGCTTCCTGGCCAGCCGTCCATGGCCCGCCGGCAGCCTGCAGAGCAAGCTGCGCGTGGCCCTGCGCCGCCTCGTGGCGGCCACGGGCGTACAGAAAACGCTGCGCATTCACTGCCCGGGCAAGACCTATACCTTATATAAAGGTGCAGCCTGGTGGGCCATCACGCCCGACCTGGCCCGGCTGGTCGTCGAGGAGTGGGACGGCAATGCGCACCTCGTGGGCTACTTCAAGACCAGCTTCTGCCCGGCCGAGACCTTCGTCCAGACCGTGGCTTTCAACTCAGGCTTCGCCTCGCGCTGCATGCTGGCCGAGGGGCGATACCAGAGTCTGGCGGCCCTCACGCCCCTCACCTACATTCACTACCACCCCGTGGTCAAGGTGCTCGACGAGTCAGACCTCGACACACTGCTGGCCTCGGGCAAGATGTTCTGCCGCAAGGTCGTGTCGCACGACAGCGACCGGCTCGTGGAACTGATAGACGCCAACCGGCAATAGGCCGGCGCCGGCACGCCGCCGCACAGGACAGGCACGCCGGCACGACAACCGCCCATCCATAAACCCAATCATAAAACCGACCATGAGAAAGACTCTGATTATGGCCTTGCTGCTGGCATTCGGCCTTGGCCTACAGGCCAGGAACTGGACCCGAGAGCAGGTGGCCGCCCTCATCACCCGCGTAAACAACCATTGGCAAGAGAACCACAAGCCCGAAGTGCGCAGCTTTTGGGACGAAGCCGTGTACCATACGGGCAACATGGAGGCTTGCCAACTGCTGGGACAAGCCGCCTGGCAAGACTACAGCACGCGCTGGGCCGAGCACAACCTGTGGCAAGGGGCCCGCGAAACCGACCCCGCGAAGTGGAAATACCGCCAGTATGGCGAAGGCCAGCAGCACGTGCTCTTCGGCGACTGGCAAATCTGTTTCCAAACTTACATCGACCTCTACTGGATGGCCAACGCCCAAGGGGCGTCGGCCCGCAACGAACGCATGGTGCAGCGCGCCCGCGAGGTCATGGGCTACCAGGTGCGGTCGGCCGCCAACGACTACTGGTGGTGGGCCGACGCGCTCTACATGGTGATGCCCGTCATGACCAAAATGTACCGTCTGACGGGCGATGCGGCCTATCTGGACAAGCTCTACGACTACGTGTGCTATGCCGATTCCATCATGCTCGACGACGAGACGGGCCTCTACTTCCGCGACGGAAAGTATGTCTACCCCCGGCATGCCACGGCCAGCGGCAAGAAAGACTTCTGGGCACGCGGCGACGGATGGGTGCTGGCCGGCCTGGCCAAGGTGCTGCAAGACCTGCCGCGCAGCTGCCGCCACTACGCGTTCTTCCTCGAAAAGTACAAGCGGCTGGCCAAGGCCGTGGTGCAGGCCCAGCAGAAACAAGGCTACTGGACACGCTCCATGCTCGACCCCAAACAGGCTCCCGGCCCCGAAACATCGGGCACGGCGCTCTTTGCCTACGGGCTGCTGTGGGGCGTGAACCATGGCGAGCTGGCTCCGCAGAAGCCCGTCACGAAAGCCATCGACCGCGCCTGGCGCTACCTCACCGAGACGGCCCTGCAACCGGATGGCGGTATCGGCTACGTGCAGCCCATCGGCGAGAAAGCCATTCCCGGCCAGGTGGTCGACCAAAATTCGCAGACCAACTTCGGCACCGGGGCTTTCTTGCTGGCCGCCTGCGAGTATCACCGCTACCTCGGGCGGTAAGTTGTCAGGGCAATATCCGCTTGCCCACCTTCAGTTTGTCGCCCGACAGATCCACCTCGAACAGGCAGGGCTTGCGGATGGTACGGCCCGTGGAGCTGTCGTGGCTGTGCACGGCCATGAGCCACTGCCCCTCAAAGGTCTGGAAAAGCATGCCGTGGCCGTAATTGGGAGGCGTTATCGGATCCGGCTCCTGGAGCCAGGGGCCGTCGAGCGTGCCGCTCTGCGAGTAGGCCACGCCCTGCGTATAGACGTCCATCACCCAGCTGGTCCAGAGCATGCCCAGCCGACCCGTGCCGGTGCGGAAGAGCCAAGGGCCGTCGGTCACCTTGTTGGGGCGCACCCTGCCGTCCACCATCTCCCTGCTCCAAGGGCTGTCGCTGGCCCAGAAGAGCGTCTTGCCCTCGCCGATGCTGCCGCTCAGGTCGGCCTTGAGTTCTATTTTATCGACCGTGCCGTTGCCATTTTGCAGCCACTCCCAACAGTACACCATATACGGTTTCCCGTCGGCATCCACCCAGAACGTTCCGTCGAGCGTGGGCTTGGAGGCCGGCAGATAGGTCTTGTCGCGCATCGGCCGGTATGGGCCCTCGGCCTTGTCGCTCACCAGCACGTGGCTGGCCCGGCGGTCAATCACGTTTCCCGCCACCGTGTCTATCTTCACCGCCTCGTTGGTAAAGGTGGCAAAATAGTAGTATTTGCCTTGATAGCGGTGCAGCTCCGCCGCCCAAATCATCGGGTTCGGGCCCATCCACGAGCTGCTGTCGGGCCGAGCCACGCGGTAAGGGCCCGTCCAACGCTTCAGGTCTGGGCTCTTCCAGAGCAGCCCGCCGGTGCCTGTCATATAATAAAGGTGGGTCACGGGGTCGGCCAGAATGCAAGGATCGCTCAGCCGGATGTCGGCCAAGGCCACGGTTTGGGACGTATCTGCCGGTTCGGCAGCCGCCATGGGCTGGGCCGTCGAAAGGGCCATAGCCAGAGAAAACAAGAGGTTGTACATCATGATAGCTTGTTGTTGACGCTGCAAAAGTAAGCCATTCGCCCGACAACGGCAAGCCCATGCGGGTCTTTTTTCCGGCATGCCGCAATTGAATCTTAATTTATGTTACAGAACACAGCGGCGTGTATGAACTTATGTTATATTTGCAAGGTAATCGATGAAACCGAAGAAACAAAGACAACCTATAACAATTAAAAACATTAACGACCCATGAAACAGAAACCTAATCCATCATCGACACAGCGCATTCTCCTGTCGTCGATATTGGCCTCCGCCTTGTTCGTAGGGCTTCCGCAGCCGCTGCGTGCCGGCATCAACGCCACTCAGACCATCCAGCAGGCCGGAATGGTGAACGGGCGGGTGGTGGACGCCAACGGCGAAGCCATCATCGGTGCCACCATCAAGGTGGTGGGCACCCAGGAAGGCACCGTGACCGACCTTGACGGAAACTACACTGTCAAGGCCAAACCCGGCGATTTGCTCGAGATTTCCTACGTGGGCTACAAACCGCAAACCGTGAAAGCCGGCAGCGGCTCCGCCCGGATTACGCTCATCGAGAACTCCCAGAACCTGAACGAAGTGGTTGTTGTGGGCTTCGGCACACAGAAAAAGGTGAACCTCACTGGGGCCGTGGCTGTGGTCAAAGGCGACGAACTGGCCCAACGGCCGGTGCAGAGCGCAGCCCAAGCCCTGCAGGGCGTGGTTCCGGGACTGCAGATTTCCAGCTCGTCGGGCGGCTCGCTGGACTCCAATCCCAGCATCAACGTGCGCGGCACGGCCACCATCGGTGAGGGTTCCAAAGGTGAGCCGCTGATCCTCATCGACGGCATGGAGGGTGACATTAACACCGTGAACCCGCAGGACATCGAGAGCATCTCCGTGCTGAAAGACGCTGCAGCCTCGAGCATCTACGGTTCGCGCGCACCGTTCGGCGTGATTCTCATCACCACCAAGAGCGGCGGCAGGGACGGCCGCGTGACGGTGAACTACAACAACAGCTTCCGTTTCAGCAACCTGATTCGCGGCAAGCACATGATGAACTCCGTAGACTTCGCCAGCTGGATGAACGACGCCCGCACCAATACGGGCAGCACCGTGTTCTTCGAGAACGACCGCATGAAGCAGATTGTGGACTATCACAATGCCACCCCCGTGAGTCCCGGCGTGCGCAAAACCGCCGACGGCACCCTGCTTTATGCCATTCCTACCCTCAACGGCACGACGTGGGCCGATGGCTACGGCTATGGCATCGACGACGTAGACTGGTACGACGTGGTCTACAAGAACACGGCCTTCGCCCAAGAACACAATGCCAGCGTGAGCGGAGGAAACGAAAAATTCAACTACTACCTCTCGGGCAACTACCTCTACAACGGTGGATTCATCGACATGGGCAGCGACAATTACCACCGCTACAACGGTACCGTCAAGCTCAGTGGAGAGGTTTCTCCCTGGGCCCGCGTGAACTACAACATGCGCTTCACCCGCACCAACTACAAGCGTCCGGCGGCCCTCACCGACGCCCTGTACAGCGACATGGCCCGCCAGGGCTGGCCCATGCTGCCGCTCTACGACCGCAACGGCTATCTCTACAGCTCGCCGTCGCCCGCCCTCGGACTGGCCACCGGCGGCGAAGACCGAAAGGAGCAGGACGTCATCTACCATCAGCTGGGACTGGTGCTCGAGCCCGTCAAGAACTGGGTGACGCACATCGACTTCAATTACAAGATAGACAACAGGATACGTCACTGGGACAGCCAGCGCACTTACAACCACAACGTGGCCGGCGATCCCATCATTTACAACCAGAACTCCAACGTGCACGAAGACGAGTACAAGGACAATTACCTGAATTTCCAGGCCTACAGCGAATACTCCTGGTCGCTGGCCGCAAGGCATAACTTCCACATCATGGCCGGATTCCAGGCCGAACAGCTGAAGCGCACCGAGTTCGGACTGCAGCGAGACGGCATCCTCGACCCCTTCAAGCCCGAAGTTGACCTGACCAGCGGGCTGAGCTACGACGGCAAGGCCGTGGTGCCGAGTACGAACGGCGCACGCAATCAGTGGCAGACGGCCGGATTCTTCGGACGACTCAACTACAACTACAACGAACGTTATCTGGCCGAAGTCAACCTGCGCTACGACGGCACTTCCAGATTCCGCACCGACAAGATGTGGAAGCTGTTCCCCTCTTTCTCGATGGGATGGCGCATCTCGGAAGAGAATTTCATGGAAGAGACCAAGAGTTGGCTCAGCAATCTGAAGCTGCGCGCCTCGTATGGCAACCTCGGCAACCAGAACCTCGACAACTGGTACCAAACTTATCAGACCATCAGCTACCGCTCTTCTGCCGGCAACTGGCTGCAAAATGGCGTGAGACCCAACACCACCGCCGCGCCGGGACTGGTTTCTGCACTGCTCACTTGGGAGACTTCCGAGAGCTATAACATTGGACTCGACTTCGGTTTCCTGAACAATCGGCTGAGCGGAATCTTTGAATGGTACATCCGCAACACCAAGAACATGATGGGCAACGCCCCCGAACTTCCCGCCATCCTGGGCACCAATGTTCCCCAAACCAACAACACCGACCTGCGTACCACCGGCTGGGAATTCCAAATCAGCTGGCACGACCGGCTGTCCAACGGGCTGAACTATGGCATTACACTGAACCTTTCGGATGCCCGCACCAAGATTACGCGCTACCCCAACAACCCCACCAACTCTATAGACACCTACATTGCAGGCCGCTATCTGAACGAAATCTGGGGCTATACAACCATCGGAATTGCCAAGAGCAACGACGAAATGAACGCCCATCTGGCCCATGCCGACCAAAGTACACTGGGCAGCAACTGGGCGGCCGGCGACATCATGTACGAAGATACTAACAACGACAAGAAGATTTCTGCCGGCGCACGCACGCTGGCCGACCACGGCGACCTGAAGGTCATTGGTAATTCCACGCCGCGTTATCTCTTTGGTCTCGACCTGAATGCCAGCTGGAAAGGCTTCGACTTCCGAGCCTTCTTCCAAGGTGTGCTCAAGCGCGACTCGTGGCTCGGCGGCTCATGGGGTTCTCTGGAGTACTACTTTGGGGCAACCAACTCTTGGGAATGGTGGGCCACCGGCATCACCGCCGTCAAGGATTACTACCGTGATGCCAACACCTGGTCGGTGGCCAACGGCTACCAAAGTGCCAATCAGGACGCTTTCCTGCCGCGTGCCACGTTCAGCGACAAGAACGAACAGTGCCAGACTCGCTACCTGATGAATGCCGCCTACATGCGTTTGAAGAACCTGCAATTGGGCTATACCATCCCACGAAACATCACAGGAAAGTGGAGCATCACCAATCTCCGGGTCTTCTTTTCCGCCGAGAACCTCTTTACCATCACGAGCATGCCCGAGCAGTTCGACCCCGAAATGATTGGCAAAGACGCCAAGCATTCCAACGGTTATCCGCTCTCCAAGACATTCTCCTTTGGTCTTAACGTAACCTTCTAACCCCCCGCATGCTATTATGAAACGCTATAAGATTTCCCTGTTGGCCCTGGCCCTCACGGCCGGCTTGGCCTCTTGCAACGACTTTCTGGAGCAAGACCCACCGTCAAGTATCACTCCCGAGAACTTCTACACCAGCGAAGATCAGCTGCAGGCAGCCGCAAACCAGCTCTATACCGACATTCTGCCCGGACATGGAGGCTGGAATTACGGCACCTATACCAGCGACAACAACACCGACAACCAAATGTCGCGCACGCCAGGCAACCAGTTTTCCACCACGCTCTACCGTACCAGCAACACCAACGACGACTGGAACTGGACCCGTGTACGCAACGTAAACTACCAGTTGGGGAAGATTTTGCCCAAGTATAATGCCAAAGCCATCAACGGTTCGGAAGCCAATATCAAGCAGTATATTGGGGAGCTTTACTTCCTGCGGGCATTCGCTTACTTCGACTTGCTCCAGAAATTCGGCGACCTTCCCATCCTCACCGTGGCCATGAAAGACGTGGAAGCAGACCTCGTGGCGGCCAGCAACCGGCAGCCTTGCAACGAGGTGGCGCGCTTTATCCTCAACAATCTCGATACGGCAGCCACCTACATGGAGGGCCACACCGTAGCCACCACACGCATTGGCTACGATGCCGTGCAGCTCTTCAAGAGCCGCGTCGCCCTGTACGAGGGCTCCTGGCTCACCAATTTTGCCGAGACACCTTTCGTGCCCAACGGCACCGGATGGCCCGGAGCCAGCAAGAACAGCGGCTATCAGTTCCCTGCAGGTTCCATCCAGCAGGAGGCACGGTGGTTCCTCCAGCAAAGCGTGGACGCTGCAGAAAAGGTTGCAGAGAAGTATAAGGGGCAGCTGTCGGTCAACAACGGCACCGTGCCCCAGGCGCTCGGGCAGGACAATCCCTATCTCGACATCTGGGGAACAACCGACTGCTCCAAGACTCCCGAGGTGCTTCTCTGGCGGCAATACAGCAAGTCGCTCGGCGTACAGAACGACATTGAGGTCGCAGTTCAGAAAGGTAACATCGGCACCGGCTTCACTCGAAGCCTTATTGAGAGCTATGTCATGAAAGACGGCAAGCCCATCTACGCCTCGAGCTACACCTACAGCGACACTTCCGTCAGCAAGGTGACCGTCGATCGCGACCCGCGTC
The DNA here is from genome assembly GCF_000518545.1 of Hallella seregens ATCC 51272. GTDB lineage: Bacteria > Bacteroidota > Bacteroidia > Bacteroidales > Bacteroidaceae > Prevotella > Prevotella seregens. The sequence goes on along the minus strand of NZ_JADU01000007.1, from coordinate 81,876 downwards.
TCACCGTCATGCTCAAGAAACCGGGCGACAGAAACGCCTTTATCAACGTCACAGACGAGGCCGGCACCCACTGGACCGAGATCGAGCCCGTGCCCAACATCCTCATTTCCAACGCCGAGGACGGCTACATCACGGGCTACGCCATTCGCAAAGGCATGACCCACGACCGCTCGCTCACCGCCAACGGCGGAAGTTACAACGCCTGCGTCGTCTTCCGCGCCACCGAAGCCCTGCTCAATTACATGGAAGCAGAGTACATGCTCACCGGCAATCTGGGCACCGGCCACACCTTAGAATACTGGAGAGCAGTGCGCACCGCAGCCGGATTCACCGGCGATGCCATCGATCCCAACGTCACCATCAATGCCACAGACATGAGCAAGGAGACCGGAGACTGGGGTGCTTACACCGCCGGCAAGGTGCTCACCGACAAGGTGCTCTACAACATCCGTCGCGAGAGACGCTGCGAACTGCTGGCCGAGGGGCTGCGCGACATGGACCTGAAACGCTGGCGCGCCTTCGATCAGCTCATTGCTACTCCCGCCCACACCGAGGGCATCCACTTCTGGGGCACCGTGATGCAGCACTGGTATGCCGCCCAGGATGTGGTGGCCGACGGGTCGAGCGCGGCCACGGTCTCCGCACAGAGCAAGAGCGAGTACTTCCGTCCCCACGAGATTATCAAGGACAACAACAACTTCTACGATGGACTCACCTGGAAGATGGCCCACTATCTGGAGCCGTTGCCGCTGCGACAGTTCCTCCTCACGGCCCCCGACCACGCCACCATGAGCGAAAGTCCCATGTACCAGAATCCGTATTGGGGTCTGGAAACCGACAAGACCGCCGCACAATAACCCCACAGCCCACAGCTTTTTCAGGGGGGCACGCACCGACTGGTGCGTGCCCCCCTGATTTGTTTTTTGAACGAAAAAGGCGGCAAATCTTGCTGATATAAATGATTTTACGTAAATTTGCCTACAAAATTGCAATCTAACCAATTATCAATGATGAAAACAACCCTATTCATTACGGCCATGATGGGCATGGCGCTAAGCATGACAGCAGCCAAGCCCAAGCCGTCTGTCGCGGTCGATCCACAACCCACATGGACAGAATGGAACGACTTACAGGTGAACGAAGTGAACCGTTTCAAGATGCACACCAGCTTCTTCGGCTACGAAAATGAGGCTGCTGCCCTGAAAGGCGACAAGACAGCCTCTGCCAACTACCTGTCGCTGCATGGCCCATGGAAGTTCAACTGGGTGGCCAATGCCGACCAGCGGCCCACCGACTTCTACAAGACCGACCTCGATGACTCTGCTTGGAAGACCATGCAGATACCGGGCAACTGGGAACTCAACGGCTTCGGCGATCCAGAATATGTCAATGTTGGCTTTGCCTGGCGTTATCAATTCGACTGGAACAAACCGCTCAACATACCCACCAAAGACAACCACGTGGGCAGCTATCGCCGCACCATCACCCTGCCGGCCAACTGGAACGGCAAGCAGATCATCGCCCACTTCGGCTCCGTTACCTCCAATATCTACCTCTATGTCAACGGCCGCTACGTGGGCTATGCCGAGGATGCCAAATCGGCTGCAGAGTTCGACATCACCCAATATGTGCACCCCGGGGCCAACCTCATCGCGTTCCAGACTTTCCGTTGGTGCGACGGTTCGCTCAGCGAGGACCAGGATTTCTGGCGCCTCTCCGGCGTGGCCCGCGACAGTTACCTCTATGCACAGGATGCCAAAGTGAACGTAAGCAACCTCCGCATCACCCCCAACCTGGAGAATGACTATACCGACGGCGAGTTGCTCATCGACGTAGACGTGCAGGGCGACCCGGTCATTGAGTTCCAGCTGCTCAACGAAGGAGGGGCCGTGGTGGGCCGATCCACGGGCAACTTCCGCCGCATGACCCGCGGTACAGCCCGTTTCATGGTGCGCAACGTCAAGAAATGGACCGCCGAAACTCCGTATCTCTATACCCTGCTTGCCGTTGTCAAGGATGCCAAGGGCAACGTGGTTCAGGCGATTCCACAGAAAGTTGGCTTCCGCAAAGTCGAGATCAAGAACAGCCAGCTCCTCGTCAACGGCCAGCCCGTACTCTTCAAGGGCGCCGACCGCCACGAGATGGACCCCGACGGCGGCTACGTAGTCACCCGCGAACGTATGATTCAAGACATCAAGATCATGAAGCGGCTCAACATCAATGCCGTGCGCACCTGCCACTATACAGACGATCCTCTCTGGTACGATCTCTGCGATGAGTACGGCCTCTACGTGACGGCCGAGGCCAATCAAGAGAGCCACGGATTCGGCTACAACGATAACTCTGAGGCCAAGAAGCCCATCTTTGCCCGCCAAATACTGGAGCGCAACCAGCACAACATCGAGATACAGTTCAACCATCCGAGCATCATCGTGTGGAGTCTGGGCAATGAAACCGCCGACGGCCCCAATTTCACGGCCGCCTATCAGTGGGTCAAGAGCCAGGATCAGAGCCGCCCCATACATTGGGAGCGCGCTGGCATCGACGGTTCCAACACCGACATCTTCTGCCCCATGTACTATTCGCATGAGGCTTGCGAGCGATATGCACAGAATCCCGCCTACACCAAGCCGCTCATCCAGTGCGAGTACAACCACACGATGGGCAACTCAGGCGGCGGCCTCAAGGAGTACTGGGATCTCGTGCGCAAGTATCCCAAGTTCCAGGGAGGCTACGACTGGGACTTCGTAGACCAGGGACTGCACCGCCATCCCGACTTTAAAGCCAGCCGTACACTGGCCGATTACGAAGCCATCGCCGCCAAATATGAGGTCGGTACCGGCAATATGTCACCCCTCTATACCTATGGCGGCGACTACAACAAGACCGATGCTTCAGACAACAACTTCAACTGCAACGGCATCATCGGCCCCGACCGACAGCTCAATCCACACGCCTACGACCTGGCCTACGTGTATCAGAACATCTGGGCCCAGCCCGTGGACCTCAAGGCCGGAACCGTCTCCGTGTACAACGAATACTTCTTCCGCGACCTCTCCAACTACAAACTCGTGTGGACATTGCTCCAGAACGGCAAGGCCGTTCAGCATGGCGAGGTGGGCGACTTGCAGGTGGCCCCGCAGCAGACACGCACCTACACCCTGCCCTATCAGGTGCCGGCCGATGGCGAAATCATGCTCAACATCGAGTTCAAGCTCAAGACTGCCGAGCCGTTGATGGCCGCCGGGCAGACCGTTGCCCACCGCCAGCTCGCCGTGCGCGAGGAAGCTCCCGTGAGCTACACCGAGAACACGATGATGAATCAGAAGCTGAAGATCGACAACAACAAGAAGAACCCACTTCTGTTGCTCACGTCGGATCAGGCCCGCCTAGCGTTTGACAAAGCCACCGGACTGCTCTGCCAGTACACCGTGGACGGCCAGAACCTGCTCGGCGAGGGCGGTGCCCTGAAGCCCAACTTCTGGCGCGCCGTGACCGACAACGACATGGGCGCACAGCTGCAAAAGAAATTTGTCGCCTGGCGCAACCCCAAGATGACGCTCAAATCATTCGTCGTCGAGAAAGTGAAAGCCGGCAAGGGCACCGCCGCCAAGATAACAGCCACCTACGACATGCCCGAGGTGCAGTCCACCCTCACCCTCACTTACAACGCAGCAGCCGATGGCAGCCTGGCCGTAACCGAGGCCCTGAAGACCACGCCCGGCGCCGAGGTGAGCCCCATGCTCCGTTTCGGCATGCTGATGGAGCTGCCCTACGGCATGGATCAGAGCCGTTTCTACGGCCGCGGCCCCATCGAGAACTACATCGACCGCAAGGAAAGCCAGCCCCTGGGCATCTACACCCAGACGGCCGACCAGCAGTTCTTCCCCTACATACGGCCGCAAGAGACCGGCACCAAGAGTGACATCCGCTGGTGGCAGCAGACCGACGGCGCGGGCCGGGGCTTCCGCCTCACCGCCACCGACCGCTTCAGCGCCAGCGCCCTGCACTACAGCGTGGCCAGTCTGGACGAGGGCGACGAGAAAGCCCAGCGTCACTCGCCCGAGCTCGAGCGCAGCAAGTACACCGAGCTCTGCTTCGATCTGGCCCAATATGGCCTGGGCGACGAGAACAGCTGGGGGGCCTTGCCGCTGCCGCAGCACCGTCTCACCTACAAGGATATGACTTTCACGTTCTGCATCACGCCGCAGACGGTGAAATAATCATCCGCTCCCTACACTCCAAGAGGGTGTGCCAAAACAAAGAATCATAGCCAAATCGCAGGGACATACACCTTGTATGTCCCTGCATTGAACGGTGCGGACAGACACGCGCAGGGGTTATCCCCACATGCAAGCCGCAGTTGTTCTGTTTTGACACACCCTCTTTTTCTTACCATTTTTTTATAGGATAACACCCCGTCACACAGAATCTGGATATGAAAAACAAATGCTATTGGGCCGCCGCCTGCTTAATGGCCCTCTCCCTGCCCCTCCATGCCGACCCCGGCGACACGCTTTCGCTGGACGAAAAGTGGCTTTTCAAACTGGCCAAGACCGAGTCGACGGCCCCCCGCGACTATGCCGCACCCCACTGCGACGACTCCCAATGGGGGTTCCAGAAGATGCCCGGCACCTGGCGCGTGCCCGTTGCCTGGGCCGAGTCCAACTATGTGGGCACCTACCGGGGCTGGCTCAAGATGCCGCCCACACTCAAGAACCGCCGTATCTTTCTCCATCTGGGCTTCACCACGGCCACGGCCGACATCTATGTGAACGGCCAGAAAATAGGCCGCTCCGCCACCGACCGGGCGCAGACCGAGTTCGAGGTGACGCCCTATATCAAGCTGGGCCAGCGCAATCTCTTCGTGTTCCACATGCCCCACTACGACGAGGGCGACACGCCCTTGTCCCCCGACGACAAGACGGGCATCCTCTCGCGCAGCTTTGTCTACAACATGCCCGCCGACGCCAGCCCGGCTCCGGAGCAGGTCCCCGCCCCGGCCTCACCCGGCACCCGCGTGGGCGACCGCCGCAACCTGGCCCTCAGCCGCGGCTTCGACGACACGCCCCAGCGCATGCTCTCCGACATCGAGCGGCTGCGCCAGCTGGGCTTCGGCGCCATCACCTACAACAAACTCTCGTCGTCGCCCGAGTTTCTCGCCTTGGCCCGACAACACAACATGCCGGTGGTGAGCACGCCGCCCGTCACCTCGGAGCGGCTCGTCGACGAGAACAACGCCTACACCCCCGCGGCCTACGACCTGTTGCTGCCCGCACCCGACTTCGATTTCACGAAAGCACTGGCCGACAAACGCCGGCTGGCCGGCGAGGCCCTGCCGCACCCCCGCCCCCGCAAAAAGAAGACAGACGACTGGTTTACCGTCAGGGACAAGACCTATCACATCGTGTTCGACCGCTTCACGGGCCTCATCCACAGCTACACACTGAACGACGTCGCCGTGTTCTCGGCTCGCGTCACCGTGATGCCCAACGCGCGGTTCAAGCTCGTGAGCTTCAAGAACACCCGGCCCCACAAGCTGCGTGGCACCCGGGTGACGGCCGTCTACGACGTGGAGGGCCAGGGCCGCGTCACGTGGGTCTACGACATTGCGCCCAGCGGCGTGCTCACCCTCACGGCCGGGGGCGGCAGCGACATCCTCGTGTCGCTCTCGCCACGGTTTGAGCAACCGCAGGTCCTGGCCCAAGGCTTCACCGGCACCGACACGCTCACCACCCTCCCCGACCGCCGTCCGCGCGCCTACCTCGTGCGGGGCACCGAGGCCAACGGCCACGGCATTGAGGTCATGGGGCCCCGTCCGTTCACCGCCCTCAAGGCTCCGGCCACGACGCAGGTCATCGTCCACCACGACGCAAAAGACTTTGAACTGTCCTTTTTGCCCCTGACCCTGTAAGGTTCGCAGGGCTTTCTACCCGACTGTCCACCTTTTTAAGAAGAAAAATCCACCCCCAAGCGGGTGGATTTTTGTATCTTTGCACCACAACCATTCAACCATTAAGATTTATGAAACATCGAAAACTCTTCTCCGCGCTGGCCATGGGCCTCCTGGTTTCCATGGGAGCCTCGGCACAGCCGCGCCAGTTCACGGTCAACGCTAAGCCCGGCGGCCCCATCCAGCCCACCATGTACGGCATCTTCTTCGAGGACATCAACTTTGGCGCCGACGGCGGTCTTTATGCCGAGTTGGTGGAGAACCGGAGCTTTGAATTTCCCAACAACCTCATGGGATGGGGCACTTTTGGCAACGTCTCCGTGAGTGACGTGAAGCCTGCTTTCGACCGCAACCCGCACTACGTGGTGCTCGAGTCGGCCGGCCACGACCAGAAGTTCACCGGGCTGGAAAACCGCGGCTTCTTCGGCATGGGCCTGAAGAAAGGCATGAAATACGACTTCTCGGTCTATGCCCGTCTGCACGATCTGCAGGGCAAGGAGGCACGGATACGCGTCGAACTGGTGGACGACCAGGACGTGCCCATCGACAAACAGACCATCACCATCAAGGCCAGCCAGTGGCAAAAGGCCACCGCAACGCTCACCTCCAACCGCACTGTGGAGAAAGGACTCCTGCGCATCTTCCTGGAAAGCAGCGACGGTATAGACCTCGATCACGTGAGTCTCTTCCCCGAAGACAGCTGGCACGGACTGCGGGCCGACCTCGTGCAGGATCTCGCCGACCTGCATCCCGGCATATTCCGCTTCCCCGGCGGCTGCATCGTGGAGGGTACCGACCTGGCCACGCGCTACCAATGGAAGAACAGCGTAGGGGCCGTGGAGAACCGTCCGCTCAACGAAAACCGCTGGAACTACACCTTCCCGCACCGCCTCTTCCCCAACTACTACCAGACCTACGGCCTGGGCTTCTATGAGTTCTTCCTGCTCTCTGAGAAGATAGGGGCCGAGCCGCTGCCCATCCTCTCCGTGGGCCTGTCGTGCCAGTATCAGAACAAGGACGATGCCTGCAACGCCCACGTGGGCGTGGACGACCTGCAGCCCTACATCGACGACGCCCTCGACCTCATCGAGTTTGCCAACGGTGCCATCACCACCAAGTGGGGCAAGCTGCGCGCCGACATGGGCCATCCGGCTCCTTTCGGCCTCAAACAGATTGGCATTGGCAACGAACAGTGGGGCGAGCTCTACCCCGTTCGCCTGAAAAAGTTCGTCGAACAGATTCGCGCCAAGTACCCCAACATCAAGATTTGCGGCTCATCGGGACCCTCGGCCAGCGGCGAAATGTTCGACTATGGCTGGGAGCAGATGCGCAAGCTCGACGTGGACCTCGTGGACGAGCACTACTACATGTCGCCCGACTGGTTCCTGAAGAATGCCGGCCGCTACGACAACTACGACCGCAAGGGCCCCAAGGTGTTCGCCGGCGAGTACGCCTGCCACGTCAGGGGACTGGACAAGGAGCCCACCGTGGCCATGAACAACTTCGAGGCCGCCCTGGCCGAGGCCGCCTTCATGACGGGTCTTGAGCGCAATGCCGACGTGGTGTACCAGGCCACCTACGCCCCGCTCTTCGCCCATGTAGACGGCTGGCAGTGGCGTCCCGACCTCATCTGGTTCGACAATCTGCGCAGCGTGCGCTCGGTCAACTGGTATGTTCAGATGCTCTACGCCACCCATCGGGGCACCCACATGCTCTCGCTCACCGAGAACGGCAAGGCCGTCGAGGGTGCCGACGGCCTCTATGCCAGCGCCGTCTACGACAAGGATGCCAAGCAATACATTGTCAAGATAGCCAACACGGGCGACAAGGCGCAGGAGATTGCCCTGAACTTCAAGGGTGCCAAGGGCCTCGGCGCCGGCACCGCCATCACGCTGCATGCCGACGATCCCCGCGCCGTCAACTCCCTGGACAAGCCCAACAGCGTGGTGCCACAGGAGTCCGGCGTACAGGCCAACGGCTCTGCCGCCACCGTTACGGTGCCTGCCAAGACCTTCGCCGTGTACAAATTCTGATCCCAGACACACGCCATCCCACCGCCCCATCCCCGGAAACGAGGATGGGGCGGTGCCGTTTCTGAGACAGAGCAACGGGTGGAGTCAGACAGAGTCATGGGAGGTTTTAGACAGAACAACATATCTTACAGATGGCTCGCGCGGTGGAAAGTCTCACAGATTCCACAGATTTCACAAATACTGCGCGAAGAAAGGCTCACGCAGAGGCACGGAGACAAGGAGGCTGCGCGGTGGAAAGGCTCACAGATTCCACAGATTTCACAGAGACTGCGAGGAGAAAGGGTTCATGCAAAGGCGCGAGGACAAGGAGGCTGCGCGGGGATTTTCAAATCTGAATTTGGGGAAAACGAATGGATGGCCGGTGATTAAAGGTGTTGGCGTAGGGGTCGGCCTCCATGCCAGCCCCTATGTTTGGAACAAACGTTCACGGTGGCAGAATGCGTGAAAACATGGTTGTGCATGCGCCACGGCAGGGCCGTGCCATGACGAATCAAACCCAATCTTTGTGGCATCCCTCGGTCGGGGCAAAATTGTCACGGTGTAAACGCGTTGTGTTTGCGCCGCCATCGCATCCCGTTAACACCGTTATCACGATGCAAAAATGCCGTAAACGCGTTGCGTTTACGGCATTTTTGTTGTAGGTGTATGGTATCATGGTTGATGAAATGCGGTGTTTATGTTGTGGGTACACGGTATCATGGTTGATGGAATGCGGTGTTTATGTTGCGGGTGCACGGTGCAATGGTTGCGGATATACGGTATAGCGTTTTGGAAAATGCGGCGTAATGGCTATGGGTGCACGGTGTCGCCATGGCATGCCAACGGTATGTGGGCATTTCGTATTGCATATAACGTTTGTTCCAAACGTGCGGGACGGCACGGAGGCCGGCCCCTACTCCAATACCCTTGACCAGTTTAGCCCCATTCGGTTACCCTAAGTTCAGATTTGAAAATCCCCGCGCAGCCTCCTTGTCTCCGCGCCTCTGCGTGAGCCATTCTTCGCGCAGCATTTGTGAAATCTGTGGAATCCGTGAGACCTTTCCACCACGCAGCCAATATGTTCTTTTGTTACTATGTCTTTCTCCCACCGCGCGAGCCATCTGTTAAATATGTTGTTCTGTCTAAAACCTCCCATGACTCTATCCATGACCCGCCGTTGTTCTGTCTAAAACCCGGTGGGCACGGGGGCGTCGGGACCGAGGTAGCAGCCCAGTTCGGGCGGTTGGTTGTAGGCCACATTCTCGGCGGCCACACTCGCGCGGTAGGGTATGTCGGTCATGAGGCAGGGCACGCGGTGGGGCGTGGTTATGGGCGACACATAGATGCGCAGCTCCGTGCTCTGCGCGTTGCGGACGACCACCTCCTCGCGCCAGTCGCCCAGGATGTCGGCCGAGAGGCAGGGATTGGACTTCGTGCCGTTGTTGAACTGCCCGTCGAAACGCGTCACCACGTCCATGGCCTGTGTGTCGGGGTTGTAGCGTGTCACCGTCTCGTGGTCGAGCAGCTGCCGCGTGAGGCCGCCGTCCCACCAGATGCCGAAGTTGCACGACAGGCGTGCCACGTCGCGGCTGGCGTCACTGTAGTCCACCTCGCCCCGCTGCTCGTGCTGCCGCGCCGTGGTGCTGAAGGGCGAGGTGAGCGGCACATTGGAGCTCCACACCTCCACGCCATACTGCGTGGAGTCGATGTCGGCGGCCATGGCGCGCCCCACGTCGAAGTCGGCCTTGCGCTGGAACACCACACGTCCGGTGGCCGCCTCGCGTAGGTCGGAGCCGTCGCGGCGGTTCTCGTGGCAGTCCCAGACGAAGAGTTTGTTCGTCCGCGGATCGGCCACGAGGTGGATGGCGTCGCCATGGCCGAAGCCCGTGTTGTAAAGTCCGCGGCCGTCGTGGTCCACACACATCGAGCCATACACAATCTCATCCTTGCCGTCACCGTCCACGTCGGCCACGCGCAGGTTGTGGTTGCCCTGCCCCGCATAGTCGGGACGGGCGTGGTTTTCGAGTCCCAGCTCGCGCAGGAGGGCCAGCTGTTCGGGCTGCGGGTGGGTGTCGAAATACCAGTGCAGCCTGAGGTCGCGGCCGTCCCAGTCCCAGGCGGCCAGCGTGGTGCGCGTGTAATAACCGCGGCAGAACACCGCCGAGGGCCGCCGCCCGTCGAGCCAGGCCAGTGCGGCCAGATAGCGTTCGGAGCGGTTGGCGTGGTCGTCGCCCCAGCACATGAGCGGCCCGCGGTCGGGCAAATAGGGCACAGTCTTGAGTGCTGCGCCGGTGAGTCCGTCGAACACGGTGAGATATTCCGGCCCCTGCATGATGCGGCCATACTGCGGCGTGCCCGCCTCGAGGCTCCGCCAGTCGCGGTTGGCGTCGCCGATGGCACGCCCCGTGCCGTCGATGGTGCCGTCGGCCGTCTTCATCATGAGCTCGGCGCGGCCGTCACCGTCGAAGTCGTAGGCCAGAAACTGCGTGTAGTGAGCCCCCGCCCGGATGTTGCGCCCCAGGCAGATGCGCCAGAGACGCGTGCCGTCGAGCCGGTAACAGTCCATATAGACAGGCGAGGTGAGCCCGACGTGCGAATTGTCGTGGGCGTTGGAGGGCTCCCATTTCAGGAAGAGCTCGTACTGTCCGTCGCCGTCCACATCGGCCACCGAGGCGTCGTTGGCGCTGTAGGTCACGGGCACTCGGCGCGCCATGCCGTCCCTGCGCGGGTCGGCTGCGGGCCTCCTGCCGCCGCCACGGCCACGCTGCCGCGGCCATGCCTCAGTGCTGTCGGCGGTGACGGGCGGCGTGAGTGGGATAGCCAGAAAGCCGTCGGGGGCGGCGGGCGTCACCGTCCACGAGCCGCTGCGGCCGCCGCCGCGCACCTCGTAGGTGGCCGGGACGGCCAGCGGATGGCGGTCGATGAAGAATGTCCCGCCCCCAGTGAGCGGCCGGGGCGTGAGGCGCACGCCGTTGCGGTACACGTCGAAAGGCTCGGCGGCACGGTCGCCGGGCAGCGTGCGCCAGGACACCACCACCTCCGAACCGTGGCGCAGGGCCACCACGCCACGGTTGAGCCGCTCGGTGACCATGCGGGCGCGGTCGTAGCGCGTCTGGGCCATGGCGGGAGTGGAATACAAGGAAAGGGCCGTCAGCCCCAGAAAGAACAGGCGACGCGCACGGGCAGACCTGCCCGCAGCATGGCAAAGGGAATGGCAGAATAGTTTCATGTTGTTTCGTTTGTTGGTTTCGGAGGTCGCGCCGCCGCCCGCCGGAAAGGCTTGATTTCCGGCGGGCGCGTGCAAGCGATTCGTTGCAAAGTTAAATAAAAAACGGGAATGCCGCAGCATTCCCGTAGGTTTTTCGGCGTTGCCGCCCGCAGTTTTCACCGCTCCGGCGCCTATCGGATGAAGAGCAGCTCGCGGTATTTGGGCAGTGTCCAGAGCTCGTCGCTCACGATGAGCTCCAGCTTGTCTATCTGGTAGCGTATCTCCTCCATCTTGGTTTCCACGGTGTCGTGGTAGGCGATGGCGCGGTCGCGCAGGTTGTCTATCCTGTTGGCCACCTTGCGGGCGTTGACCAGTTCCTCCACGCCCGTCTCGATAATCTGGGTGCGCTCGGCTATCTCGCGGATGAGTTTCTTGTTGCGTGCCGTGAGGTGCGTGGCCTCACCCTCGTCGAAGATGGCGTACATGTTGTCCACATTCTTGGCCAGCTGGCTCTGGTAATGGGTGGCCACGGGGATGATGTGGTTCATCGTGAGGTCGCCCATGACGCGCGCCTCGATCTGTATCTTCTTAATGTAGATCTCCCATTTCACCTCGTTGCGGGCGCGGAGCTCGTTCTCGTGCATCACGTTCAGCCGCTCGAACATCCTGATGGTGGCGGGATCGAGGTAGCGGTCGTAGGTGAGCGGGCACGAACTCTCGGTGTCGAGCCCGCGGCGGGCGGCCTCGGCCACCCACTCGTCGCTGTAGCCATTGCCGTCGAAATGGATGGGGGCGCAGGTGTTGATGTCCTCGCGGAGAACGTCGAGAATGGCACTTGTGCGGTCTTCGCCGGCCTGTTCCAGACGGTCCACACGCTCCTTGAAGTCGGCCAGAGCCTCGGCCACCGTGGTGTTGAGCACGATGAGGGAGCACGCGCAGTTGGCCTCGGAGCCCACGGCACGGAACTCAAAGCGGTTGCCGGTGAAAGCAAAGGGCGACGTGCGGTTACGGTCGGTATTGTCGATGAGCAGTTCGGGAATCTCGGGAATGTCGATGTTCATGCCCTGCTTGCCCTTGAGGGTGAAGAGTTCTTTCTTGTCGGCCTTGCGGATATGGTCTATCAGGTCGGCGAGTTGCTTGCCCAGGAACGACGAGATGACGGCGGGCGGCGCCTCGTTGGCCCCCAGGCGGTGGGCATTGGTGGCCGTCATGATGGAGGCCTTGAGCAGTCCGTTGTGGCGGAACACGCCCATGAGCGTCTCGACGACAAAGGTGACGAAGCGCAGGTTGTCGGCCGGAGTCCTGCCGGGGGCGTGGAGCAGCACGCCCGTATCGGTGGAAAGGCTCCAGTTGTTGTGCTTGCCCGAGCCGTTGATACCCTTGAACGGCTTCTCGTGGAGCAACACCTGGAAGCTGTGTTTGTGGGCCACCTTCTTCATCAGACCCATCAGAAGCATGTTGTGATCGACGGCCAGGTTGCACTCCTCGAAGATGGGGGCCAGCTCAAACTGGTTAGGAGCCACCTCGTTGTGGCGTGTCTTGCAGGGAATGCCCAGCTCGAGGGCCTGCGTCTCCAGGTCTTTCATGAAGGCTTGCACGCGCTCGGGGATGGTGCCGAAGTAGTGGTCGTCCATCTGCTGGTTCTTGGCCGAGTCGTGGCCCATGAGGGTACGGCCAGTGAGCATCAGGTCGGGGCGGGCCGAGTAGAGGTCCTCGTCAACGAGGAAGTACTCCTGCTCCCAGCCCAGATTGGTCTGCACCTTGTTCACGTCGGGGTAGAACAGGCGGGCCACATCGGTTGCAGCCGTGTTGAGGGCATGGAGCGAGCGCAGCAGCGGCGACTTGTAGTCGAGGGCCTCGCCCGTATAAGAAATGAAGATGGTGGGGATGCAGAGCGTGTCGTCCATGATGAAGACGGGGCTTGTGGGGTCCCAAGCCGAGTAGCCGCGGGCCTCGAAAGTGTTGCGGATGCCACCCGAGGGGAAGCTCGAAGCGTCGGGTTCCTGCTGTACGAGCAGCTTGCCGGAGAACTCCTCGACCATGCCGCCACGGCCGTCGTGCTCCACAAAGGCGTCGTGCTTCTCGGCGGTGCCCTCGGTGAGGGGCTGGAACCAGTGGGTGTAGTGGGTCACGCCGTTCTCCTCGGCCCACTGCTTCATGCCCTGGGCCACGGCGTCGGCGATGCCGCGGTCGAGGCGGGCACCGTTGTCTATCACGTCGATGAGCTTCTCATAAACGTCTGAAGGAAGATACTTGTACATCTTCTGCCGGTTGAAAACCTTGCGGGCGAAATACTCGGAGGGGCGTTCAACGGGTGCCACAACCTCGTGGGGGCGCTTGCGGAAGGCCTCGGTCACCGCCTCAAATCTCAAATTGGCCATTATCCTTGGGTATTAAAGTTTGCACTGCAAAATTACGCCAATCCGCCCAAAAGGCAAAACATTTGCCGGCTTTTTTATCCCCGGGCTACCTCTTTGTACAGATTTCGGGGCACGATGGCCCCAATAGTGTCAGCCGGGCATGCCGTGGCGGCGATGCCGCGAAGCGGGTGCCGGCGGGAGAAAAAAAGGGAAACGAGACGTTGGGCGATACGGATGGAATGACTACCTTTGCACCGTCAACCTCCAAATAGTCACTCATCAACGACCAATCCCATGAATTTGAAATCTATGGCAGCCGGCCTTGCCCTCTGCCTCCTGCCCGGCATCGCCGGGGCGCAAGACGAAATTCCCACCCACGAAATCATGGTGAGCGTGGGCACCGGCACCACCAACCTGGGCTGGGACACGGGCAACAACTACGATGCCGCGTACTGGACCCGCTACGAAGACCCGCTGCTGAACTATCGTTGGAGCAGCGTCTACGACAAGGGCACCGTGCAGCTGCCCTGCTTCGGCCTGTCCTATCGGAAAGACTTCGGCCGCAAACACCGCTTGGCCTATGGCTTCAACGTGGCCTACGAACCCAAGCACGGCAGTTGGAAACACCGCCTCACCGACGAGACCGTCTACCGCATGAAAGACAACTACCTGTCCGTGCTGCCCATGGTGCGCCTCTACTACAAGCGTCGCCCGGGCTTCCGCATGTATGGCGAGCTGGGCGTGGGCGGTGCGCTGAACGTGTGGCAGAACGGCGGCGAGCCCGACAGCCACGGCCGCGTGCTGCTCACCGGCCAGCTCACCTACCTGGGATTCCAGTGGGGCCACCTCCTGTTTGGCTCGGTAGAGCTGGGCTTCGGCAGTCTCGGACTGCTGCGCGTGGGCACCGGCTACCGGTTCTAAGCATCATCCCCTATCCGTAAACACTTTCACATCAGACACATCTCATGAAAAAAATACTTGCCCTACTGCCCGCCATGCTGCTCTCACTGCTCCTCTCGAGCTGCATTGTCGAAGAGCCGGAAGAGAATCACCGTCCCACCCGGGGCATTTACGAGGCCTTCGAATATGTCAGGAACGCCAACCGGCCGATGCTCGATGCGCTGTTCATCACCTACCGCATGCAGGAGTACAACCGGCTACAAACCGACTCGGCACGCCAGGCTTTTCGCAAGACCTACCTGCGGGACATGACGATTAAAGACACGGTATCAAAGGAAAACTCTTTCAATCCTATGTACATATTGACCGATCGGAAGAGCGACTACTTCTATACACAGTACACCATTACCGACTATAGATACAACTATCTACGCATAGAATGTACCACCTATTTGTATAAAACGAAGACCCATCGCATGTTCGACGTCCATCAACAAAGCGACGGTTCATGGAGGATTGACAACTATGTTATCCATCCAACCACCAGCACCGACGATTCATCCAGGGAGCTGTATTGGGCCGATTTGTTCTCGGTGGCCAACCGATTCTATGTCTGGGGCTCCGACCTGACAGCCAAATGGACGCTCCAGGACAATGGAGAACCGCAGTGCCGGCTGGAGGGGAAGATAGAGATGTACACCCTATTGAATATTCCTCTCCTTATCGAGGCACCCTTGTTGACACCATTCACCGTCAGCTATATACCCGCCGACACCACCGCTGCCGGCGGCGAAGGGAAGCCGGGGAGGCTGCGGGCGAGCGGCACACTGGGTCTCAACATCACCGATAGAGGCACAAAAGAGACTGAGCAGGCCACGGCGAAGTTCTCGGGAAAAGACGACGGACGCGTGCTCATCACCGCCCGCAACCTGTCGGAAGAGTGGTGGTACTAACCTCTGTGGACGGCTCCGCCACAGGCCGCCGGCCCGCAACGAAACGGAGACGGCGGGGGCGGCGCATGCAAAATCTCACCGCAATCACGGTTAAAGTCACAAAAACTTCGTACCTTTGCCCCAAGAAATACAACGAGAAAATATGAGTTACAATTTATTAAAAGGTAAGCGAGGCATCATCTTCGGTGCGCTCAACGAGAAGTCCATCGCATGGAAAGTGGCCGAACGAGCCGTAGAAGAGGGTGCCGTCATCACTCTCTCGAACACACCAATAGCCGTGCGCATGGGCACGGTGACCGCCTTGTCGGAGAAGCTCGGCTGCGAAGTCATCCCGGCAGATGCCACCAATGTGGAGGACTTGGAGAACGTGTTCCGCCGCTCCATGGAGGTGCTCGGGGGAAAAATCGACTTTGTGCTCCACGCCATCGGCATGTCGCCCAACGTGCGCAAACGCCGCACCTACGACGATCTGGACTACAAGATGCTGAACACCACACTCGACATCTCGGCCGTTTCGTTCCACAAGATGATTCAAAGTGCCAAGAAACTGAATGCCATCAACGAGTACGGCTCCATCGTGGCTCTCTCCTACGTGGCTGCACAACGCACTTTCTACGGCTACAACGACATGGCCGACGCCAAGGCCCTGCTCGAAAGCATCGCGCGTAGCTTCGGTTACATCTACGGCCGCGAGCACCACGTGCGCATCAATACCATATCGCAGTCGCCCACAATGACCACGGCCGGCGAGGGCATCAAGGGTATGGACCGCCTCTATGACTTTGCCAACCGCATGTCGCCACTGGGTAATGCCGATGCCGACGAGTGCGCCGACTACTGCATCACCCTGTTCTCCGACCTGACCCGAAAGGTTACCATGCAGAACCTTTTCCACGACGGCGGCTTCTCCAACGTGGGAATGAGTCTGCGTGCCATGGCCACTTACGAGAAAGGACTCGAGGATTACATGGACGAGAACGGCAACATCATCTACGGATAAGGCTTCGACAAGCCACAACAAAAGCCTCTCCAAGCCCTTTCAAAGGAGGGGATGTCAAACGGGGCCATCGCTGCACAAGCAGCGATGGCCCCGTTTCGTTTGTGGTGTGGGGAGGCTTTACTTCTTGTTCAGCTTCAGCAGCCGTTGGTATTCCTTCTTGGTGATGCGCATGAAAGAGCCGTGCTGCGGTGCCGTAACGCCCTCGATGTCCACGGGGTCGTGGAAATTGCGCAGGTTCTCGTCGGCCTTACAGATGCGGTAATGCTTGGGATGGTCGCTGTATTGGATGTAAGCCACGCGCCAAGTCTTGTCGCCGATGAGCTGGAAAGCCGACGAACCCTCGCAGTTCTTACGGCCCTCAAAGCTCACGTAGTCGTCTTCCACAGGCTCGCCCCAGCCGTAGGTGAGGTGGTCGGAGGTGGCGGTATAGATGCCGGGACGGCCTCCTTCTTTCTTGATGAGCATGTGATACTTGCCGTCAGCCAGCAGATTGATGTCGGCATCAATGGTGGCATAGCCCCAGTCGAAGAGCAAACGGGGCATCGTGAGCTGGGTAAAGTCCTTGTTGGCATAGCTGTAATACATGCGGTCGTAGGCCTCCTCGGGGCGATTCAGCATGGAATAATAGATCATGTAGCCGCCTTTCTCACCGCTGGGCCAACGGTAGTTGGGATCCCAAAATATCTGTGGAGCCCACACGCGGTTGATGGTGGACCAGTCGCGATAGGGCGACGTGGCGGTAGCGCCATCGCTGAAAATCGAAGGGCCCTTGCGGTAATCGAAGGTCACCGAAGTCCAATTCACGAGGTCATCACTCTTGAGCAGGTCGATGCCGTAGTTGTCCCACTTGTGGCTTTTGGCCACGCACATGTCAGTGGTAACCATGATATAGCCCTTGCCATTCCATGCGCGGGTGATGTAAGCATCGCGTGTTCCTCCCTCGATGCGGGCGTGCTCCTTGGGGTCGAAGATGGCGTTGCCTTCCAGAATGTCCTGATAATGGTAGCCGTCGCGGCTCACGGCATAGGCCGTGTACTCGCCCTTGTCACTCATGTGACAGTAGAGATAACCGTAGTCGCCCTTGACAGGGTTCTGCGCCGAGGCGGTCAACGTGAGCCATGAGAGCAGCGCAAGCGTGATTTTTTTAGAATAGTGCATAAGCTTTAATGATGGTTTTAAGTTGATTTTTCAGGGTATTCAACTCGCCTGCTCCAGTCCGCGCTTGCGGAAAATCCAGATTTCGACTGAGTTAATCATGTTTTGCCAGAGGATGTAGCAGCCGGGACCTACCGACGACAATGGGTGCAAAAAGGCCGTGGCAACCCAGATGGCGAAGGCCGTATTCTTCTGTCCCAAGGCCTGTCCGGCCTCAATTGTCCTGCCGAAATAGTGGCCAATGAAGCGCCCCGTGGCAAATTGGATGATGCAAAGAAGCAGTGCCATGGCAGCGATGGACAGGAAAAAGAAGACCGAAGTGTGGCCCCACGCATCGGCAATATTCATGGCAGTGGTGCCGGTGACCACCACAAGCGACGCGCCCCACATGTAGTAGCTCAGGTCTTTGACGCTGATTACCCAGCGGTGAAGCCGTCCGAAGCCGTGCTTCACCACGAAAGCGAGCAGCATGGGAAGCAGCAGCACGACACTCACTTTCCATAGAATCTCCAGGAAGAGCGGCAAAAACGAGACCGCCTCCAAGGCGGCGTCGGTCTGCGGCAGCAGGGGGAAACAGAGGGGAATGAGCAGTGCAGAGATGAAGTTGGACACGAAAGTATAGGTTGTCATCTCCTCCAAACTGCCCCCGAGTTTGGCCGTCACGACGGCCGCAGCGGCCGCGCAGGGCCCGATGATACACACCAAAATGGCCTCGAGCATGACGAGGGCACGGCCCGTAATGCCGAACCCCACAACGCCTCCGACCAGTGCCAGCACGAAGATGACCTGCTGAAGGCCCGTCCAGAAGTGCCATTTCACGGGCAGCAACTTGCGGAAATCCACCTTGCAGAACGTCACGAAAAGGACGAGAAACATGAAGTCTGGCAGCACGTTGGCATTGTAAGGCTCATACCATTGCCCGATAGGACGCAACACGGAAACGAAGCGAAACAGCAAGTAGACGGCCGTGCCCGTTGCCATGGCAACGGGCAGAGTCCAGTCCTCGATGAATTTAACGACGCCCATACGCACTGCGGATGAAACTACATCACGCCGAGCCACCTGAGAATATCGTTCAGATTGGCCACCACCATGAGCAGCAACAGGATGGTGATGCCCACGTATTCGGCCCGAATCATAAAGGTCTCGGAGGGCTTGCGACGCGTTACAATCTCGTAGAGCAGGAAGAGCACGTGGCCGCCGTCAAGGGCAGGGATGGGCAGAATGTTCATGAAAGCAAGCATGATGCTCAGGAAAGCGGTCATCTTCCAGAACAGATACCAGTTCCAGCTGTCGGGGAAAAGGCTTCCGATGGAGCCGAAACCGCCCAGCGACTTCGCGCCGTCGGCCGAGAAGACATACTGCATATCGCTCACGTAGCCGGCCAGTACGTTCCACCCGTACTTGATGCCGGCCGGAAAACTTTGCCAGAAACTATACGTAATGTGCGTGGTGCGGTCCTTGTACATCTTCTCCAAGTTGGGAGCGACGAAGCCTAATTTGAGGTTGGAGGTGAGCATAACGCGCAGCGTGTCGGTCTTTCCGGCAGAGGCTTTGGCCACGACCAGCGTCACGTTCAACAGCCGCAGACTGTCGCGATGGGTGCTCACGGCCGAGAGTTGGTCGGCCACACGGCCTATCTCCTCCGCGAGTTCGTTGTAAGAGTCGACGGCCTTTCCGTTCACGGCCAGTATCTTGTCGCCCTTGGCCAAGCCGGCCTTGAAAGCCGGAGAGACGATGGAATCCTTGCTGCCCTCGGCCACAGGCACACGCGGCGGCACGCTGTCGATGAGGGCGGGAACAAACGGCCTCAGGAACTGCGGCGTGGTCTTGAGCATGTCGAGCAGGTTCAAATCACCGGGAAGAGCCACGCGAACAGGCTTGCCATTGCGGATGACGTCGGCATACTGCGCCTTGGACAAGTCGCGGTAGACATCGACATTAAAGTCGCGGAACGTCCCCAGGTCGGTGCCCACAAGGATGTCGTGGTCGTGGAAGCCCAGCTTTTTGGCCTCGGTATTGAACTTCATGCCCTGCGACATGTCGGCCATGTTGATGTAGCTCTCGCCCCAATGGAACATAACCATCGAGTAGATGAACAGTGCCAACAGGAAGTTCACGGTCACGCCACCTATCATAATCATGAGCCTTTGCCAAGCCGGCTTGGTGCGAAACTCCCATGGCTGCGGCTCGCGCTTCATCTGTTCGGTGTCCATGCTCTCGTCGATCATGCCTGCTATTTTGCAGTAGCCGCCCAGCGGCAGCCAGCCCATGCCAAACTCGGTGTTGCTGTTTTTGGGTTTGAACCTGAAGAGCTTGCCGCTCCATTTGCCCACGGAGACATCGAAGAAGATGAAGAATTTCTCCACCCTCACGCCAAAGAGCCTTGCGGCCACCATGTGGCCGCCCTCGTGGAGCAGCACCAGCAGCGAGATGGACAGGATGAACTGAAGCAGCTTGATCAGAAAAATTTCCATGTGTTTTTAAAAGGTTTTATGGGTGAAGAAAAGTCGCCGCAACCTCGCGGGCCTCGCGGTCGGTCTGCAAATAAGTGTCGAGATCGGGCTTGCGGTCGAACGTTGCCGTCTGCATGGTGTGCTCAATGATGTCGGCCATGCCGAGGAACGAGCACTCGCCACGGCGGAAAGCGGCATTGGCCACCTCGTTGGCCGCATTGAGAATGCAGGGCATGTTGCCGCCCTGACGGATGGCTTCGTAGGCCAGGGCCAGACACTTGAACTTGCTTGAGTCGGGCTCGAAGAAGTCGAGACGGGCTGCAGCGAAGAGGTCGAGGCGGTCGCCGGCCAGCGGCAGACGCTCGGGATAGGAGAAAGCATACTGGATGGGCAGCCGCATGTCGGGCACACCGAGCTGTGCTTTCACCGCTCCGTCCACGAACTGCACGCCGCTGTGCACAATGCTCTGCGGGTGGATGAGCACCTGAATACGGTCGGCAGGTACACCGAAGAGCCAGCGGGCCTCCATCACTTCAAAGCCTTTGTTCATGAGCGACGCCGAGTCGATGGTGATCTTTGCCCCCATGTCCCACGTGGGATGACGCAGTGCATCGGCCGCAGTGACACCGGCAAGCTGTTCGTGATTGTAGAGACGGAAGGGACCTCCAGAGCAGGTAAGCAGTATCTTGTCCACCTCGTTCATGTCCTCTCCCACCAGACTCTGGAAGATGGCACTGTGCTCCGAGTCGACGGGCAGCAAGTCGACGTGGTGCTGCCGCACCAGATTCAGGATGAGTTCACCGGCCACCACCAGCGTCTCCTTGTTGGCCAGGGCAATCTTTTTGCCGGCCTTGATGGCATGGATGGTGGGCACCAGCCCCGAGAAGCCGACCATCGAGGCCAGCACCACGTCCACCGGTCCGGCCTCGACCACCTGGCCGAGGGCCTCGCTGCCGGCATAGATCTGGATGTCGGGACGGTCGGCAAGCAACGCCTTCAGCTCGTCGTAGCGGGCCTCGTTGGCGATGACCACACAGGCAGGACTGAACCGGCGCGCCTGTTCGGCCAGCCGTTCCACACTGTTGTTGGCCGTGAGGCAGTAAGCCTCGTAGCGGTCAGGGTGCTGGGCTATCACGTCGAGGGCCTGCGTGCCGATGGATCCGGTGCTGCCCAGAATACATATCTGTTGTTTCTTCATACGTTGTTTGCTTGGCCCTGGGATGTCTGTGGATGGTTCAATCCAGCGAGAGCAGCCCGTCGGGGATGGTCATGGTGAGGGTGCGGGCGGCCTTGTCCACGCCCGTGACGAGCTCGTCGCTGGCCGGAATGAGGCATTCGCCGCCCGCGTCCGTCTGCACGGCGAAGAGCGTGTTCACGGTGCTGGTGTCCACATCGGCGATGCGTCCCACGGTCTTCCCCGTGCCGGCATCGACCACGCAGTAGCCAATGATTTCGGCCCACGACGCATTTTCGGTGTCGGCCTCGGCGTGTTCGCGCGGAAAATACACGCTGCAGCCCGTGAGTTCGCGGGCTTGCTCCTCGGTGTCGACGTCGGCAAACTTCACGAGTGCCACCTCCGACGAGCGAAACCGATACGCTTCCATGAAGAACGGCACCAGGATGCCGTCGATCTCCAGAACGAGAAAATCGGCGTCCACGCGGTCGAACACGTCGTCGCTGAACTGGAACGACAGCTCGCCTTTCACGCCATGCGGCTTGCCCAGGCGGCCTATGCGGTAGACCTCCTCCTGCCTAATCATCCACGCGCCGAATCTTGGCCCCCAGCTTGTTGAGGCGTTGTTCGATGTCCTGATAGCCGCGGTCTATCTGTGCTATGTTGGCAATGCGGCTCGTTCCGCTGGCGCTCATGGCGGCAATGAGCAGGGCGATGCCAGCCCGGATGTCGGGGCTCGTCATGCGTCCGGGCCGCAGCGTGATGCGGTGATCCTGCCCCACCACCACCGCGCGGTGCGGATCGCAGAGGATAATCTGGGCTCCCATGTCGATGAGTTTGTCGACAAAGAACAGCCGGCTCTCGAACATCTTCTGATGGACAAGCACCGAACCGCGGGCCTGCGTGGCCACCACGAGCAGCACCGAGAGCAGGTCGGGCGTGAGTCCGGGCCACGGCGCGTCGGCCAAAGTCATGATGGTGCCGTCGATGAAGGAGTCGATGACGTAGTGGCTCTGGTGCGGAATCACGATGTCGTCACCCTCCACCTTGAGCTTCACGCCCAGCCGGCGGAAGGCATCGGGAATCATTCCCAGGTTGCGCAGCGACACATCCTTGATGCGCACACCGCTGCCCACCATGGCGGCCATGCCGATAAACGACCCCACCTCTATCATATCGGGCAGCACGCGGTGGGTGGCCCCGTGCAGACGGGGCGTTCCGATGATGGTGAGCAGGTTGCTGCCGATGCCGCTGATGCTGGCGCCCATGGCGTTGAGCAGGTGGCACAGCTGCTGGATGTAGGGCTCGCAGGCCGCATTATATATAGTGGTGTTGCCGTGGGCCATGACTGCAGCCATGATGATGTTGGCCGTGCCGGTGACCGACGCCTCGTCGAGCAGCATGTAAGCGCCCTTGAGACGCTGGGCGCGAATCTGGTAAACGTCGCGCTCTTCGTCGCGCACGAACTGTGCCCCGAGGTTCTTGAAGCCCAGGAAATGGGTGTCGAGCCTGCGCCGTCCAATCTTGTCTCCACCCGGTTTGGCCACGGTGGCCTTGCCAAAGCGGCCGAGCAACGGCCCTATCATGAGCACCGAGCCGCGCAGCGAGGCACACTTCCCGACAAACTCCAGGCTGTCCAGATAGTCCAGATTGAGCCCGGAGGCCTGAAAGGTGTAGTCGTTGCGGCTGTGCCGCGTCACCTTGACACCGATGTCACGAAGCAGCTGGATGAGGTTGTTCACGTCGAGAATGTCGGGGATATTGCTCATCCTGACCGGCTCTTCGGTGAGCAGCGTGGCGCAGATCACCTCCAGCGCCTCGTTCTTGGCCCCCTGGGGGGTGATGGAACCGCTGAGCCGGTGCCCGCCTTCAATGATGAATGACTCCATGGCTATCTCTTCTTGCGTTTCCTTTCGGTCTCTCGCATCACAATCTTGTCGAACTTGAACTTGCCCAAGTCCAGCTGAATCTTGCCGTCGGTGTAGCGTGCCAGGTCGTCGGCCACCTTCTCGTCGCTGTTGTAGCCGTGGCTCCACTGCATGAGGTCGCGCTTCATCTGGTTGGCGGCGAGCCGCGCCAGTGCGTCGCGCTCCTTGCCCGGGGCCATGGTCTTGAGCCGCTCGAAGATGTCGAAAACCATGCGGCCGTAGTGGCGCACGGGGATGCGGCCCGAGGGATAAGGCAGCGGTTCGGGGCGCGTGTGGATGGCATGGGCCTGCGACACGTCGTAGGGCCAGTCGATGTCGAGCTTGAAACCGCTGATGAGGGCCAGGTGGTCCCAGAGCTTCTGCTTGTAGTCGGCATGGTCTCTCACCTGTGGCGACATGCGCTCCATGACGGCCACGATCGACTCGGCACACCGCTGCCGCTCCGCCTTGTCGGGCAACGAGACGGCATGGTCCACCATGTTTTGCACTTCCCGGCCATATTCCGGCAGCACGAGCTGGCCGCGCTGGGTGTTATAGTCCAATCCTTCTATGTTCATAATATCGGCCTCCGCCAGTCCCCTCACGCGAGGGGCGTGCCGGCAGGAGGTGGGCACGGCACTTTGGAATGATAAGAAAAAAGCCCCCCACCCCGTTGCCGGGGGAGTGCGGGGAGCGTGTGCTACAACAGTTTGCGCGGCTGCTTGGCCACGAAATCCTTCAGGTAGAAAGGCACGAAATAGGCCACGTCCTCGAACCGGCCCTCGGCCATGCGCTTTTCGGCCAGCGGAAACATGTTCTTGGCCAGGGCCTCCACGCCCTCGATGAAGCGGGCGTTGGGATGGCGTACCACCTCGCGGCACTTCATGGCGCCGTTGCCGAAGAAGTAGACCGGCCGGCTGTCCAAATACTCACGGTAGGTCTCCGCCTCCACCACGTCGGCGTGGATGGGCCGCACTTCCCGCAGACTGCGGTCGAAAAGCTGGGCGTAAACCTCCATACGGCGGGCGTCGAGCATGGGACAGAGCAGGGCGTCGGCCTCGGCCACCTGCTCTTGCAGCAGCACCGGCACGCAGAGCAGCTCCAGCGTGGGCACGGCGATGAGCTTCACGTCGCGGCCATAGCACACGCCCTTGGCCATCGACACGCCGATGCGCAGCCCCGTGTACGAACCCGGGCCGCAGCTCACAGCCACTGCGTCGAGCGGTATGGCGTGGTTGTCGGCAAACGAAAGGGCCTCGTCCACGAACGTGCCCAGCCGCTCGGCATGGTTGGGG
Organism: Hallella seregens ATCC 51272; assembly: GCF_000518545.1. Lineage (GTDB taxonomy): Bacteria > Bacteroidota > Bacteroidia > Bacteroidales > Bacteroidaceae > Prevotella > Prevotella seregens. Next base: position 57,503 of record NZ_JADU01000007.1, on the reverse strand, counting down.
CCGGTGTGGTCTTCTTGCTGAAAGATACATCCGCCATCCTCGCTGACGGCCACGGAGCACACGTCGGTGCTCGTCTCAATACTCAATATGCACGACATTGTCAATGAGTGGTTTTATGGATTCTACGGCGTGATGCTTCTGCGATTACCCCGTCAATCATCTTAATTAAGTGCAAATTTACTCTTTTTCCCGCCATTTTTTGTACTTTTGCAGAAATTTAACTTGAATCGGATCATGATACAATCGATGACGGGCTACGGCAAGGCCGTGGTGGCTTACAAGGACAAAAAAATCCATGTGGAAATCAAATCGCTGAACAGCAAGGCCCTCGACCTCTCGACACGCGTGGCTCCCCTCTACCGCGAAAAAGAGATGGAGATACGCCAGAAGCTGGCCGCCGTGCTGGTTCGGGGCAAGGTGGACTTCTCCATCTGGACGGAAAAGGAGTCCGTGGTCGACGCCACGCCCATCAATGCCTCCCTTGTCGAGAACTATTACGAGCAGATCAGGCAGCTCTCCGAGCGCACGGGCATCCCCGCGCCGACCGACTGGTATGCCACGCTGCTGCGCTTGCCCGACGTGCTGGCCCGCACCGAGACCGAGCAGCTCGACGACGAAGAGTGGCTGGCGGCCGGCCAGGCCATCGACCAGGCACTCGGCGAGCTCACGGCCTTCCGCCGCCAGGAGGGCGCCGCCCTGGAGCGCAAGTTCCACGAAAAGGTGGACAACATCGAGGCCCTGCTGCGCAGCATCGAGCCCTTCGAGCAGGGACGGGTGGCCAAAATACGCGAGAGCATCGTCAAAGGACTGGAACAGATACCCGAAGCCGACTACAACAAGAACCGCCTGGAGCAGGAACTCATCTACTATATCGAGAAACTCGACATCAACGAGGAGAAGCAACGGCTGGCCAACCACCTGAAATACTTCCGCCAGACCATGGCCGAAGACCAGCCCAACGGCAAGAAACTGGGCTTCATCGCCCAGGAGATGGGCCGCGAAATCAACACCACCGGCTCCAAAAGCAACCAAGCCGAGATGCAGAACATCGTGGTGAGGATGAAAGACGAGCTGGAGCAGATCAAGGAGCAAGTGCTCAACGCCCTCTAAGCCGCGCCGCCACCCGGCCGCCGTGCCGCCGTCATGGCCCCGCGAAAACGGTGCAGACGCCGTGCGATTACGCCGTTTTCGCCTCGCCTTTGCGCCGCAATCGCGCGGCGTTTGCGGCGTGGACGCGACGCCCTTTCCCCACAGCCGCCGCCACACGCCCCCACAAACCCTGAAAGCATACCCATGCAAGACAACACGCAAACCCCACAGACAGGCCGCCTCATCATCTTCAGCGCACCCAGCGGAAGCGGCAAAAGCACCATCGTGAACTATCTGATGAAGGAGCATCCCGAGCTGCGCCTCACCTTTTCCATATCGTGCACCAGCCGCACCCCACGCGGAACGGAACGCCATGGCGTGGAATACTTCTTCCTCTCGCCCGAAGAATTCAGGGCCAGGATAGCCGCCGGCGAGTTCCTGGAGTACGAGGAAGTGTACCCCGGCCGCTTCTACGGCACGCTGAAAAGCCAGGTGGAGAGCCAGGCGGCAGCCGGCCAGAACGTGGTGTTCGACGTGGACGTGAAAGGCGGCTGCACCATCAAGCAATACTATGGAGACCGCGCCCTGAGCGTGTTCATCCAGCCCCCGTCGGTCGAGGCCCTGCGCCAACGCCTCGTGGGACGGGCCACCGATGCGCCCGAAGTGATAGAGCAGCGGCTGGCCAAGGCCGAATATGAACTGACGTTTGCCCCGCGCTTCGACCGCGTCATCGTCAACGACAACCTGACCCAGGCCGAGGACGAGGCCTGGCGACTGGTTTCCGGATTCCTCAACCTCTAATCCCCTGCCCATGGCCGTGCCGCCATCCTCTCCCCGCCAACGCATCGGCATCTTCGGCGGCAGCTTCAATCCGCTGCACTGCGGCCACATCCGGCTGGCCCGCCAGCTGCTGCAGCTGGCCGCGCTCGACGAGATTTGGTTCGTGGTGTCGCCGCTCAACCCCCTCAAGGAGGCGGCCACCGACCTGCTGGCCGACGACCTGCGTCTGCTCATGACGCGCCAGGCGCTGGCCCGCGAGCCCCGGCTTCGGGCCTCCGACTACGAGTTCCGGCTGCCCAAGCCCTCGTACATGTGGAACACGCTGGCCCATCTTCAGGCCGAGTGGCCGGGGCGGGAGTTCGTGCTTGTCATCGGGGCCGACAATTGGCTGGCCTTTGACCGCTGGGCCCGCGCCGACTATATTCTGGCCCACCACGAGGTGGCCGTGTACCCACGCCCCGGCTACCCGGTGGACTGCACCGCGCTGCCGCCGGGCGTACACCTGCTCGACACCGACCTTTACCACGTGAGCAGCACCGACATCCGCCGCCGCGTGCAGGCCGGGCTGTCGGTGGAGGGACTGGTACCCGAGTCCATCCGCATGCTCGTGGAGCAATACTATCGCACGGACGAATAACTTTTTGCGCTGTTTTTGTCGCCCGAACCTTTGCCTTTTACCCTTTTTGTACTATATTTGCAGTTGTGATTAGCAATAGATTCATGCGGGTGCCGGGGCGCATCCCCCACCTCCTGCTCCGCCCCATAGCGGCCAACGGCGTGTTCTTCGTCACGATGTACGTGCTCGGTGTGGCGTGCGCGTTGCTCACGCTGCCCCGCCGGCAAGGCGCCGCGCTCTACGAAAACCTGTTCGTGGAGCTGTTCCTCGACGTCTATCTGGCCTGCACGGTGCTGGCCGTGCTGCCCCGGCGCGTGCGGCTGTGGGCCCGGCGGCTGGCCTATGTGGCGCTCTACGGCGTGGCCGTTGTCGATGTTTACTGCTTCTGGAAGTTCGATTCCACGCTCACTCCGTCCATGCTTTTGCTCGTGAGCGAGACCGACAGCCGCGAGGCCGGCGAGTTCCTGCGCTCCTATCTCTCGCCCGACGTGCTGTTCTCTCCGCTGGGCTGGCTGTTCCTGCTCATGGCGGTGCACGCGGCATGGACGCTGCGCCGCCGCCTCTTCCGCCTGTTGGGCTACCGCCGCCGCATCCTGCTGCGAGCCCGTCTGGAGCGGCTCGAGGCGCGGGGGCGGTCGTGGCGGCTGCAACTGGGCACCGCCGTGGGCGTGGCTGCACTGCTTGCGGCGGGTGCCGTGTGCAGCTGGAACAACAAGGTGCAGATGACGCGGCTCATGACGGCCAGCACCATCGGCCACGTGGAGCACCTGCTCACCGAACACGACCACGGCGTGTTCTACCTGCCCATCTACAGGCTGGCCTTCAGCGTCTACAGCAATGCGCTGGCCTCGCAACAGGTAGACCGCTGCATCGCCGCCGCCCAAACCGTGCGCGTGGACTCCTGCTCCTACCGCTCGCCCAACATCGTTCTCATCATCGGCGAGAGCTACGGCAAGGTGCATGCCCAGCTCTACGGCTACCGGCTGCCCACCACCCCGCGCCAGGTGAAACGTGTGCGCAGCGGACTGCTCACGCCGTTCGGCGACGTGGTGACCTGCTGGAACCTCACCAGCTTTGTGTTCAAGAACGTGCTCTCACTCCATGTCGTCGGCGAGAAAGGCGAGTGGTGCGACTACCCGCTCTTCCCCGAACTGTTCCGCAAGGCGGGCTATCGCGTCACTTTCCTCACCAACCAGTTCCTGCCCAAGGCCCAGGAGGCGGTGTATGATTTCTCCGGAGGTTTTTTCCTGAACAACCCCACGCTGAGCGAGGCCCAGTTCGACACGCGCAACACAGAGCTCCATCCCTATGACGACGGGCTGCTGGCCGACTACGACCGCTTCCTCAAGGAGGGCCGCATCAGGCTGGCCAAGGGCGGCCGCAACCGGGCCGGCGCAGCCACAACACAGGGCGACCGCAACCTCATCATCTTCCATCTCATCGGCCAGCACGTGAACTATCGCACGCGCTGCCCCAACGACCGGCGCGTCTTCACGCCCGAGGACTACGAGGAAGCCCGCCCCGAGCTGAACCTCCGCCGCCGGCAAACCATCGCCGACTACGACAATGCCGTGCGCTACAACGACTCCATCGTGGATGCCATCATCCGTCGATTCGAGAACGAGGACGCCGTCGTCATCTACATGCCCGACCATGGAGAGGAGTGCTATGAGCCGGGGCGCAACTTCATTTGCCGCAACCACAGTGCCGCCATTGACTGGCCGTTGGCCCACTATGAGTTCGAGATACCGTTCTGGATCTACTGCTCCCACCGCTACGCCGTGCGCCATCCCGAGGTGTTCAAGGCCATCAAGGACGCCAAGGACAAGCGTTTCATGACCGACGCCCTGCCCCACATGATGGTGTGGCTGGCCGGCATTGCCGCCAAGGATTATAGGCCGGCCTACAACCTGCTCTCGCCCGACTACAACCCGATGCGCCCGCGCATCCTCAAAAATTCGGCCGACTACGACCTGCTGCGCGCCCGCCACGAGGCTGCGCGACGCGACAGAAAGTAGCCGCCGAACCTGCTTACGACCAACTTTGACGCATGGAATACAGAATCAACCACGAGCTCCTGAGCCGCGCCGAGTGCAACGCGCTGCGCGGTCTGGCCATTTTCGGCATCTTCCTGCACAACTATTGCCACTGGCTGGGGCCCGTGGTGAAAGAGAACGAATACCAGTTTTTCCGGCACAATGCCGCCTGGCTGGACCAGGCATTGACCGCCCCCGACGCACTGCTGCCGCTCCATCTGCTGTCGTTCTTCGGTCACTATGGGGTGCCGGTGTTCCTGTTTCTCAGTGCCTTCGGACTGGAACGCAAGTACGGCGGCCCCGCACCCGCGGCGGCTCCGCTGGCTTTCGTGCGCTATCATTACCTGAAACTCTTCAAGATGATGATAGTGGGCTTCATCTGTTTTGCCATTGTCGATGTGCTCACGCCCGGCCGCTGGCACTACAGCGTGGTGCAGATCGTGGCTCAATTGGCCATGCTCAACAACCTGTTGCCCGAGCCCGACCGTAACATCTGGCCGGGGCCCTACTGGTTTTTCGGGCTCATGCTCCAGCTCTACATCGTCTACCGGCTGCTGCTCCACCGCCGCCACTGGGGCTGGACAGTGGGGCTTATGCTGGCGTGCACGGCTGCGCAGCTGCTCTTCGACCCCGAGGGCGAGGCGCTCAATCGCTACCGTTACAACTTCATGGGCGGCATGCTGCCTTTCGGCATGGGGCTGCTCTTTGCACGTTATGGCGAGCGCGTCATACTGTTGAGGCTGAATGCAGGGGCCCTGCTCATGTCGGCGGTCATCACTTCTTTCTTTATCTACGGGCTGAGCGGCAGTTTCTGGGGCTGGGTTTTGGTGCCCGCCCTGGTGTGTTATGCCAGTGTCTACGTGGTGAAGTTCGTCGGCAGCGTGCGTCTGGGCGGCCTATCGGCCCGTCTGCTGTGGGTATTGGAGTGGATGGGCAGCCTCTCGGCGGCCCTCTTTGTCATCCATCCCGTGCTGCGCAAGCTGTTCATTCCCATCTCAAGGGGCGGCGACGTCTATGTGGGTCTGCTGCTCTACGTCATCACTTCACTGGGTGCCGCGTGGCTCATCCGCGAGCTGATGAAGAAGATTCCGAACCCCCACCTGTCATGAAACACGCCATTCCCGACATCGAACTGGCCAACATCAGCCGCTATCGAGGCGAGCTTATGGGGGCGGCCATGCTGTTCATCATCCTGTTCCACGTGGCCTTGCCCCGATGGGATGCCTTTTACGGGCTGCGTCGCATGGGCAACATCGGGGTCGACATCTTCCTCTTCCTCAGTGGTGTGGGCCTCTGGTTCTCGTGGGTGAAACGGCCCGACGTGCGCCGATTCTTCCGTCGCCGCTACCTGCGCATCTATCCGGCGTGGCTCATCATTGCCTGTCTCTACTACATTCCGCGCTTCCACGGCGGCAGTGTCATGGCGTGGATCGACCTCGTGGGCGACATCGCCATCAACTGGGACTTCTGGATTCGCGACGAGCTTACGTTCTGGTACATTCCCGCCACCATGATGCTCTACCTCCTGGCACCGCCTTATATGGAGCTCATCCGCCACCACCCGGTGTACCGCTGGCTGCCCGTGGTAATGGTAATGTGGTGCATTCTGGTGGAGTGGGTCACACCAATCCACCACGCCGTGGGCCATTTGGAGATCTTTTGGAGCCGTGTTCCCATCTTCTTCATCGGCATCAACATGGGCGAGATGGTGCGCACCCGGCAGAAAGTAGACGGCACCGGGGTGTGGATGATACTGCTGATCTTCGTCATGGGACTGGCTTCCAGCATCTTCCTGGAGCAGGTTCGGCACGGCCAGTTCCCGCTCTTCATCGAGCGCATGCTCTACATTCCGCTCACGGTGACGGCCATCCTGCTGCTCAACCGCGTGTTCCGCCGCACCCCGGCAGGCTTCAACCGTGCTTTCAGACTGGTGGGCGCGCTGAGCCTGGAGTGCTATCTCGTCCACATTCACTTCGTTCTCGACTACATCCCCAAGGGCTGGACCTACTGGCCTACGTTCGTTGTTTGTCTGGCCGTGACGCTGCCATTGGCCTGGCTGCTGGCCAAGGTGGCCGGCTGGCTGTCGGCCCGAATCGATCAATTGATACCCGAATGAAGAATCTCCTACGCCTTATCCGGCCCGCTCAATGGATGAAGAATTTCTTCGTCTTCGGCCCTCTCGTCTTCGGCGGAGCCCTGTTTCGCGGCGACGCCCTGCTGTCGGGGGCCGTCGTTTTTCTGGCTTTCAGCCTTGCTGCATCGAGCATTTACTGCTTCAACGACATTCACGACGTGGCCGACGACCGGCGGCACCCCGAGAAATGCCACCGCCCCATCGCCTCGGGAGCCGTCTCCATCGGCCGGGCCTACGCGCTCATGGCCTTGCTCTTCGCGGCTTCCATGGCCCTGTGCCTGCTGTTGGGCACGTGCCAGATGGCCCCGGAGGACACCGCACTGCTTGCTCAAAGCGCAACGTTCAATGTTCAATGCTCAATGTTCAGAGCCCCAAGTTCCGCATTCAGAATCCTTGCGGTGATCCTGTTCTATTGGTTGCTCAACCTGGCCTACTGCGCCAAGCTCAAGCAATATGCCATCATCGACGTGTGCATTGTGGCTTTCGGGTTCGTGCTGCGCCTGTTGGCCGGGGGCCTGGCAACGGGCATCGCACTAAGCAAATGGATAGTGCTCATGACGTTTCTGGTCACTCTCTTCATGAGTTTTGCCAAGCGGCGCGACGACGTGCTGCGCATGGAGGCCACCGGTGAAGCCCCCCGAAAGAACACCATACACTACAACACCACCTTCATCAACCAGGCCATTACCATCACGGCAGCCGTCACACTGGTGTGTTACATCATGTACACGGTGAGCCCCGAGGTCATTGCCCAGCTGCACAACGACTATCTTTACCTCACGAGCGTGTTGGTATTGGTGGGTCTGCTGCGCTATATCCAGATTGCCGTAGTGGAGAAAAAGAGTGGCAATCCTACCCAGGTGATCCTCCGCGACCGGTTCATCCAGCTCGTGGGACTGGTTTGGCTGCTGGCGTTCCTGATGATAATCTATGTGCTCTGACGACATGACGACCCCTCACCACCCCATAACGGCCGGACAAAGCCCGGCGGCAACCGAACGCAAGAGGCTGTATGCCTTCGACTTCGACGGCACGCTCACCACCCGCGACACGCTGCTCGCCTTCATTCGCCACGTCCGGGGCCTACCCGCCCTGCTGGGCGGACTGCTGCTCCACGCCCCGCTGCTGGTGCTGATGAAGCTGAAACTCTACTCCAACAGCCGGGCCAAGCAACGCCTCTTCTCTTTCTACTTCAGGGGAATGCCGCTCGAAGCCTTCGATGCCTGCTGCCGGAGCTTTGCCCACGACTCGGCCCACCTGCTGCGGCCACAGGGCCTTGCGGCCATGGACCGCGCCTTGGCCGAGGGTGCCGAGGTGCTCATTGTGAGTGCAAGCATCGACAATTGGGTGGCCCCGTTCTTCCTGCCGCACCGCCAGGTGCGTGTGCTCGGCACGCAGGTCGAGGTTGCCGGCGGCCGTCTCACCGGCCACTTCGCCTCCCCCAACTGCTACGGGGCGGAAAAGGTGAGGCGTGTGGAGGCCGCGCTCAGCGGGCCGCGCTCACACTATTTCATCACCGCCTTTGGCGACAGCCGGGGCGACCGCGAACTGTTAGCCTATGCAGACCAAGGATATTACAAGCCGTTTCGCCCCTGAACGACGGCAGCAGCTGGGCGAAGTGCTGCGCTTCGGCATCGTGGGGGCCGTGGCCACGCTGATACAATATGGTGTCTACCTGCTGCTGTTGCGGTGGGCAGCCGCCGGCGTGGCCAACACTTTGGGCTACGCCGTCAGCTTCCTGTTCAACTTTTATGCCAGCACCCGCTTCACGTTCCACGTCAAGGCCAATGCCCGGCGCGGCGCGGGCTTCGCGCTGAGCCACCTTGTCAACTACCTGTTGCAGATGGGCACGCTGGCCCTTTTCCTCTGGCTGGGCGTGCCCAGACAGCTGGCACCCATCCCCATGTTCGGTATCTGCGTGCCCGTCAACTTCCTGCTGGTGCGCTTTTTCCTCAAACAACACAGCTCCTGAATGCCTTACCTCTCCCTCTTCAAGATACGCCGCGACGAACGGTGGACGGCTCTTGCGGCCCTCGTCTACACCATCACGCTCAACGTTCTCGTCATTGCGCGCTATGCAGACCGGTTTATGACTCCAGCCGACAACTACCACCGGCTTTTCGTGCGCACGTTCCACATCTCGGGATTCGACCCCCTCACCTATGCCGTGGTGTCCAACTGGGACACGGAATACAACATCTACCGCCATCCGTTGCTGGCTTTCTTCATGTACATTCCCAACCAAATCAACCAAGGCCTCATGCTGCTCACGGGCTGCAACTGCGCCCAACTGGTGGTGGGAGCCCTGCTGGTGGCGTGCAGTTTCTATGCGTTTGTCTTCCTTTGCCGCATCTTCCACGAGGTGGTGGGCGTGACGCAGCCAGACGCCTGGCTACTCGGCGGCCTCACGTTTTCGTTTGCCTATGTCATGGTGGCCGTGTCGGTGCCCGACCATTTCGCACTCTCGATGTTCATGCTGGTGCTCACCCTCTACCTGACCGGGCGCAAGATGCAGCACGGGCGGCCCATGCGCGTCTGGCAAACGCTGCTGCTCTTCACGCTCACGGCCGGCATCTCGCTCAACAACGGCATCAAGACATTCATGGCCTGCTGGGCTGCCAACGGCCGCCGTTTCTGGCGGCCGGCCCACCTGCTGCTGGTCGTCGCCTTGCCGTCGGCCCTGCTTTGGGGCGTGGCCCGACTGGAATGGCACCATTTTGAGCGGCCCAAATACATCACCCGACAGGAAATCCGTGCCCGCAACGAGCAGATACGGCGCGACAAGACGGCACGCGCTTTCCGCGATACCACGCGTCTGCGCGACACCGCCGCCATCCATCGGGCCATCGACCGACTGCTGGCCGCGAAAGCCCAAGCCCGTCAAGCCCGCGAAAACCACAAGCCTTGGAAAGCCCATGTGGGCCGTCCCATCGCCCAAGGAGAGTTCTCACAGTGGACTGACATCACCACGCCGCGGTGGCCGTCGGTGGTCGAAAACCTCTTCGGAGAGGCGTTGCAGCTGCACCAAGACCATCTGCTCGAAGACGACCTGTCCACCCGTCCCGTCATCGTGACCTATCGCTATGCCCTCAACTACGTGGTCGAGGCCCTGCTCGTACTGCTCTTTCTGGCGGGCGTCTGGTGCGGACGACGCAGCCGTTTCCTCTGGCTGGCCCTCGGTTTCTTCCTTTTCGACATGTTCATCCACGTGGTGCTGGGCTTCGGTCTCAACGAGGTTTACATCATGTCGCCCCACTGGCTCTTCGTGCTCACCATAGCCATGGCCTACTTGTTCAGGGCACTTCGCCGCTCGCCAAGGCTGCACACGGCCGCCCGCCTGACGGTGCTCACGCTGGCTCTCTTCCTCCTGGCGTGGAATGGCTGGCTCTACACAGAGTACCTCTGGTAGGGGCACGCCCCCGAAACTCCCCTACCGATGCCGTTCCCGGCCCGTCCACTTGCCCACCCGCCGGGCCAGCGCGCGGCCGATGGCGGCAAAGTTGGCGTAGCGAAGATTCAGCATTAATTCTTCCATTGAGCGGCTCACCTTGAGCCAAGGATGGTTCCAGCCCTGTGCGCGATAGAAGTGTTCCTTGTAGTCCACGTACTCCATGACATACCGCGGATGGCGCAACGGGAAGTCGGTTTCGAGCCGCCGCATGGTGAAGATGCGGCGTAGGCGGCGCGGCATGGTCTTCAACGCCGAGAAATGAGTGGAGTCGGCGGTGGCCCCCACGTTGTTAATCATGTTGCGGGTAGGCGTCACAGCCAGTCCGTTGCCCATGAGCAGGGCCGCCCAGAAGATGCTCTCGAAGAAAGGTTTGCCGCTCGCAGCATGGTCGGCACACATGCGCATGAAGTCGCGCCGGTAGCCCCTTGCCCTGACGAGCGAGGCCAGCTGGCGGCGGTTGAAGTCGTCGCGCATGAAGCCATACTGCTCGTCCCACTGCTCCACCACCCGTCGCCACGAGGCCCATCCCCAGATGGAAAACACCGAGGTAAAGAAGTAATCGTAGGGCACGCCGGGCGTCACCTCGTCGGTATTGAAGCCTGCCACCATCGCCACGCGCGGGTCGTGCTCGTAGCGATCGAGCATTTCCTTGCAAAAAGGAAAGAACGATTGCGCGGGCACCACGTCGTCCTCGAGCACCATCACCTTGTCGGCCAGCGAGAAAGCCCACGTATGCGACAGGTAGCCCGACGGGTCGCAGCCGCGGTTTTGCGTCTGATAGTTGCGCACCACGTCGCATTCCCAGTCGATGTTCTCTTCGGCCACGATCTGCCGGCACGCCTCCACGCCGGGCAGGTCGCGCTCGTCACGCGGCCCGTCCTGGTAGAGAAACAGCCGCGAGGGGCGGGCTTTCCTCACCTCGTCGAACACCAGCCGGAACGTCTCCGGACGGTTGAAGAAGAGCATCAGCACCGCAATGTCTGTCTTGTAGGGTTGTTTTGTCATCATTCGTCCTTGAGTTCTATGGCATGGTTCCGCCGTTGCCGCTGTCTGCCACAGCCGGAACACGCCCTTGCAAAGATAGGTGAATTATTCGGAAAACCGCGCTTTTCAGTACCTAAAGGCAGTTCCCTTTCGCCTTTTTTTCGTATTTTTGCGGGCACAAACCAAGGTTCAACACACCACTTGAAACCATTCTCATGACCCATCCACTGCATATTTTCAAAATCAAACGGGAGGAACGGTGGCTGGCCCTCGTGGCCCTGCTGTTCTTTGTGGGACTCAACGCCCTGCTCATCGGCAGCCACTGGGAGGCCTACACCCAGGGAGCGCCGGGCGGATTCTGGTCGCTCTTCACGCGCAGGTTCACCATGTCGGGCTACGACTGCTGGTCGTGGATCACCGTGTCGGGGCTTCGCATCCACTTCATCACCATCCGCCACCCGCTCTATCTCTCGTTTCTCTACCCCATGTACCTGCTCAACCACTGGCTCATGACCGAGACAGGCGTCAACTTTGCGGTGTTCATGATAGGGGCAGTGCTGGTTTTCTCGGCCGTCTACACGGCCATCTTCATGTACCGTATCTTCCGCGAACTCCTGTCGGTGCCGCGCAATGATGCCCTGCTGCTCACGGCCCTGCTCTTCTCTTTCGGCCATGTCATGGTGCCGGCCATGGTGCCCGACCATTTCGTCATCTCGCTCATGCTGCTCACCATGACGGCCTACATCGCCGGCAAGAAGCTGATGACGGGTCGGCTGATGCTGTGGTGGCAGTCGGCCCTGCTGCTGTTTTTCACCGCGGGCATCGCGGCCTCCAACGGCGTGAAGACGCTGCTGGCCGACCTTTTTGTGAACAGCCGCCGCGTGTTCAGGCCCCGGTTCGTCCTGCTGGGCACGGTCATGCCGCTGGCGTTGCTGCTGGGCATCCAGCAGTATCAGGTGGAGGCTTTCGAGGTGCCACAGGCCGAAGCCATCGCCCAGATGGAAAAAAAGAGCGCCAAGACCATGGACGCCAAGCAGAAAAAAGAGATTGCCGACCACCGCCGCTGGAAGCAAACGCACGACATGAAAGCGGCCGGCACGGGGGTGGCAAGCCTCATGGACTTCTCCACGCCACGGCTGCCCATCCTCGTCGAGGACTATTTCGGCGAGTCTATCCTGCTGCACCGCGGCCACGCGCTGGAGGATGTGCTGCGCACGCGACCCAGCATCGTGCGCTACCACTCGTGGTGGTGCTACGCCGTGGAGGCGTTCATGGTGGCGCTGCTCGTGGGTGGCCTGTGGCTGGGGCGGCGGCACCGGCTGGTGCAGATGCTGTTCTGCTGGTTCTGTTTCGACGTTCTGCTCAACCTCGTCCTTGGCTTTGCCGTGAACGAAATCTATATCATGGCCTCGGGATGGCTGTTCACCCTCCCCATCGCCGCCTCGTTCGTGTTGCAGCGCATGCGGGGAAAGTGGCATCTCCTGGCGCAGGCGGTCCTGGTCTTTGTGGTGGCCCTGCTCCTCGGACACAACCTCACGCTCATCGTCCAACACCTGTATTGAGACGGCTCCGCCTGCGCTTTTTAGACAGAATAATGGGTGGGTTTAGACAGAACAACATATCTTACAGATGGCTCGCGCGGTGGGAAAAAGACATAGTAACAAAAGAACATATCAGCTCACACGGTATTTTTTAGACATAGTAACAAAAGAACATATTGGCTGCGCGAAGAAAGGGCTCACGCAGAGGCGCGGAGAAAAGGAGGCTGCGCGGGGATTTTTAAATCTGAACTTAAGGTCATCAAATGGATGGCCGGTGATTAAAGGTATTGACGTAGGGGCCGGCCTCCGTGCCGGCCCGCCCGTTTGGAACAAACGTTATATGCAATACGAAATGCCCACATACCGTTGGCATGCCATGGCGACACCGTGCACCCACAACCATTGTGCCACATTCTATCAACCATTGTACCGCATTTTCACAACCATGGCACACTGCACCCACAATCTTTACACTGCATTTTCACAACCATGATACCGCATACTTGTAACCATGACACCGTGCACCTGCAACAGAAAGGCCGTAAACGCTTTGCGTTTACGGCCTTTTTGCATCGTGATAACGGTGTAAACGAGATGCGACGACGGCGCAAACACAACGCGTTTACGCCGTGACGATTTTGCCCCGACCGAGGGATGCCACAAAGATTGGGTTTCATTCGTCATGGCATGGCCCCGTCGTGGCGCATGCACAACCGCATTTTCACGCATCCTACCACCGTGAACGTTTGTCCCAAACGTGCGGGCTGGCACGGAGCCCAGCCCCTATGCCAAAACCTTTAATCACCGGCCATCCATTCGTTTTCCCCAAATTCAGATTTGAAAATCCCCGCGCAACCTCCTTGTCCTCGCGCCTTTGCGTGAGCCCTTTCTTCGCGCAGCCTCCTTGTCTCTGTGCCTCTGCGTGAGCCCATTCATCGCGCAGCCAATATGTTCTTTTGTTACTATGTCTAAAAAATACCGTGTGAGCTGATATGTTCTTTTGTTACTATGTCTTTCTCCCACCGCGCGAGCCATCTGTAAGATATGTTGTTCTGTCTAAAGATACCCTGTCTTAGAAAGGGACGGGGGAGGTGAAGGTCATCTGTCGGCCCGTCTGCGGATGGCGGAAAGAGAGGGTCTGGGCATGCAGGTGCAGCCGGTCGGCTCGCTGTCCGTAGAGGGCATCGCCCACGATGGGATTGTCGAGACCCTGTCGGTGGGCGCAGTGCACGCGCAGCTGGTGGGTGCGCCCCGTGTGCGGATAGAGGGCCACACGGCGGCCATCTATCCGCTCAAAGCGCGTCTCCGCCGGGCGGCCGTGCAGCCAATCCACCATCTGTCGGGGCCGGTCGGCCAGGTCGGGACGCAGGGGCAAGGCTATCGAGCCACGCCCTACAGCCAGCGGACGCACCAGCTCGGCCACGTAACGCTTGGACACCTCGCGCCGCAGGAACTGCCGTTGCAAGTCCAGATAAGCCTCCATGGTGAGAGCCACCACCATCAGTCCGCTCGTGTCCATGTCCAGTCTGTGGACGATGAGCGGCCCCTCGGCGGCGGGATAGCGGCGGCGCAAGAGGCCCAGCACGCTCTCGCGCCCGTTCTTTCCCGACACGGAGAGCATGCCCGCGGGCTTGTCCACCACGCAAATCCAGTCGTCCTCGTAGACCGTCGGCAGTGTGTGAGCCGAGGGTTGCTCCAGCGGGTTGGAGGCCACGTCCATGCCCCGCAGCATCCACGGCAGCAGGGGCTTGCACTTGCCGTTGCACGCCGGATAGCACTGCAGGTGGTGGCGCACCTCACCCCGCGGACTCTCGCCCCACCAGAACATCGCCATGCTCACCGGCCGCAGCCCGTGGCTGAAGGCATAGTGTAGCAGCCGCGGCTCGCAGCACTCGCCCGCCCCGCCGGGTGGCTCCAGCCGATGGTCGGCAAAGATGTCGACCAGGTTGCGCCGCTCGCCCCGCGCATTGCACATCACGAAGTGGCGGAAGAGCCACGTCTGCAGGGCGTCGCTGCGCTGGCGCCGCAGCCGTTTAAGGGTCTGGATGCGCTCCGCTTTCTGCCGTTCGCCGGCCTCGAACGCCTCGCGCAGGGCCCGCTGCCCCAGCTTCCAACGGTGCAGCTCGGCATTCTCGAACTGCCGGCGGCGGATGTAGGCCTCGTCGGTCTCACCCTGCCGCCGCTCCTTGTCGGCGGGAGGGCGCGGCGCAACGGCCGTCCCGTCCCATGGCCGAGGGCGGGGCAGCTGCGCCAACTGCCGGCCGAGCTCCACGATTGCGGCCTCCTCGCGCTTGAAATAGCCGTCGGGCTGCAGATAATCGAACACGGCCGGCACGAAGTCCGGCCAGTCGCTGCGCCCGCCTATCTGCCCGCTGTAGCCGGCGAGAAACTGATAACGGGGCGGCGCAGGGCCGGCGGCAGGTGAGGAAGCGGGAGCCAGACAAGGCGTTTCGACTATCAACACGCCAAACATCTTGCCGCGGGCAATCTCCGCCTGGAAAGCCGACGAGGGCGGCCGGGAGGAGAAACACTGCGACACCGAGCCGTCGAGCCAGGCCGTGAGCACGTTCATGGCCCCGCGGCAAAGCGCATCGAGGGTATAATAAAAAGGATTGTTGAACCGCAGCGGCGGCTCAACCGTTAGGTTCAAGGGGTGCAGCAGACCGGCAGGAACGCGCGCATCCATCGGCTTAGAGCAGTCCCAGCCGCACAAACTCCTCCATGAGGGGCTGCGCCAGCACCTTTGCATCAGGATGGGGAGCGCCGGTGGTGCCCAGGGCGCGCAGGTCGAAGAAGTGGCGCCAGTCGGCCACGAAGGCGGTGTGCACCAGTTCGGTGTTGGTGTCGAGCGGCAGCACGGCACGTGCCTCCTGCGGCTTTCGGCCCGCGGCCATCAGGTTCATGTAGGCCCGTTCGGCGGCCAGATTGGCAAATTGCCAGTTCTCCAGGTCGGTGGCCGTGCCGTCCATCACGCGGCCGAAGAGCGTGGCGAGCGTGCCGGCATCCGCGGCGGGTTCGGGGGCGGCGGCCACATCGGCCACCCACGTAGGCAGGTTCACGGTGATTTCGTTGCCAAACTTGTCCTTGGCATAGTTGCAATAGCGCGTGGACTGCTCGGCCATGGAGTTGGCACGGTGGCGGTTGAACTCGCGGGTGGTGCTTATCTGGGTGGTGAAGTGCACGGTGACGCGCCGCTCGTGGTGCGGTGTGGGCCCGGCAAGCAGGTCGAGGTCGGCCATCCATCCGTTCTCAGCCAGCACGCGCAGATTGGTCGTCACGTAGGCCGTGCCCGCCACGTCGTTCACCCAAGAGAACTTGTTGCGGCGGTAACGCTCGGCAGGGGGCAGGTCGGCGGCAGGGCCGGCGGCCCCGGCAGGACGGCCGGCCGAGGGACAGGCAAGGTACACCGTGCCGTGCTCGAGCATGGCCGTGTGGTCGCTCTTGACCATCCGCTCGACAAAGGGACGGGCCGAATCGGCCGTGCAGTGGTCTTCGCTTTTGTAACAAACGCGGCCCGCCCGCTCTATCTGGCGGTATATTCCGTCGAGTCCCGGCTGTTGGAGCCATATCTCAAAGGAGGGTTTCTGTATCTTCATGGACTGTTGGCTGTGGTTGGTTATCTGCTGCAAAGATAGCGATTTTAACGCGACGGCATGGCGAAAAACGCGGAATAATTGCTATTTTTGCAACTGTAATGGATGAATCGACCTGCGTAAAACTGCTCCAACAGCACGGCGTCAAGCCCACGAGCAACCGTATCGTGGTGGCCAAAGCCTTGGCCGCCGCCCCCCGTCCGGCATCGCTCTCCGACCTGGAGACGGCCATACTGACTATCGACAAGAGCGGCATCTTCCGCTCGCTGATGCTCTTTCGCGAACACCATCTGGTGCACGCGCTGGACGACGGCGAGGGCGGGGTGAGGTATGAACTGTGTCTAAGCCACGACGAAGACGGCGACGACGACGACACGCACGTCCACTTTTATTGCAGGAGCTGCCACCGGCTCTTCTGCCTTTACGACACGCCCGTGCCGCCGGTGACCGTGCCCGAGGGCTACACTGCGGCCACGGCCAACTACGTGGTCAAGGGGCTCTGCCCCGAATGCACGCGGAAAGGGGGAGGCAGATAGATGCCCACGCCCGACCTTGCCAGCACGCTGCTCGAGTGGTATGCCGAGCATGGGCGCGACTTGCCCTGGCGGCACACCCGCGACCCGTATGCCATCTGGCTCAGTGAAGTGATTCTTCAGCAGACGCGCATCAGTCAGGGACAGGCCTACTGGGAGCGGTTCATGGCCCGCTATCCCACCGTAGCCGATCTGGCAGCAGCCTCGGAGGACGACGTGCTGCGCCTGTGGCAAGGGCTGGGCTACTACAGCCGCGCCCGCAACCTGCACCACGCCGCCCGCCAAGTGGCGGCCTTGGGCCGCTTTCCCGACACGCTCGACACCATCAGGCAGCTGAAAGGCGTGGGCGACTACACCGCCGCCGCCATTGCCTCGCTGGCTTTCGGGCTGCAGGTCGCCGTGGTCGACGGCAACGTCTACCGCGTGCTGGCACGCGTCCACGGCCTCGACACGCCCATCAACTCCACGGAGGGCAAGCACCTGTTCCAGGCCATGGCCGACCAGCTCATCGTGGGACACGAGGCGGGAGCCGTGAACCAGGCCCTCATGGACTTCGGCGCCATCCAGTGTACACCCAAGTCGCCCAACTGCCTGCTCTGCCCGTTGGCAGAGCGATGCGCGGCCCTGCGGCAGGGCCGCACCGAGGAATTGCCCGTCAAACTCAAGACCGTCAAGGTAGCCACCCGCCGCCTAAGCTACGTCTATATACGCTGCGAGGGCCACACAGCCATCCGTCAACGCGGCGCGGGCGACATCTGGCAGGGGCTGTGGGAGCCGCTGCTCGTCGAGGATGCACCCCTGCCCCGTCTGGACGGCAGGCTCACCCTGCTGCGCCAAGGCGTGAAGCACGTGCTCACCCACCGCATTCTTCTGGCCGACTTCTACCTGCTCGACACCGATGTGCGCCCCACGCTGCCCCCCGGCTACCGCTGGATTGCCGAGGCCGACATCGAACGCTACGCCCTGCCGCGGCTGGTGGAACTGCTGCTCGAAGCCGTTGCCGGACACACGGCCGGCTGTGGCAAGACGGCGTGACACCCGCCGCCCTGACACCGAAAAAGGCGGAATGGGCCGAAGTTCATGGGGCTTTTTATAGCCCGTTAGCAGATTAATTTGTAATTTTGTACGCAAATTACAAATTACATTCAGATGCAAAACAACAAGTTCAAGCGGACCACGGTCACCGCTGCACTGCCTTATGCCAACGGCGGCGTGCACATAGGGCACCTCGCCGGCGTATATGTACCGGCCGACATTTACGTGCGCTACCTCCGGCTCAAGAAGCAGGAGGTGGTGTTTGTAGGCGGTTCCGACGAGCACGGCGTGCCCATTACCATCCGTGCCAAAAAGGAGGGGCTCACGCCGCAAGACGTGTGCGACCGCTACCACAAGCTGATAAAGGACTCGTTCGAGGAGTTCGGCATCTCGTTTGACGTGTACAGCCGCACCACCTCGAAGACGCACCATCAGTTTGCCTCCGACTTCTTCAGGAAGCTATACAACGACGGCAAGCTCGTGGAAAAGGACACCGAGCAGCTCTACGACGAGGAAGCCCACCAGTTTCTGGCCGACCGTTACGTCATGGGCACCTGCCCCCACTGCGGCAATCCCAATGCCTACGGCGACCAGTGCGAGCGGTGCGGCAGCGACTTGAGCCCCATGGAGCTCATCGAGCCCCACTCCACCATCAGCGGAGCGAAGCCTGTGGTGCGGCAGACCAAGAACTGGTACCTGCCCTTGAACAACTATCAGGAGTGGCTCAGACAGTGGATTCTCGACGGCCACAAGGAGTGGCGCTCCAACGTCTACGGCCAGTGCAAGAGCTGGCTCGACATGGATCTGCAGCCCCGCGCCATGACGCGCGATCTGGACTGGGGCATCCCTGTGCCCGTGAAAGGGGCTGAAGGCAAGGTGCTCTACGTGTGGTTCGACGCGCCGATTGGCTATATTTCCAATACCAAGGAGCTCTGCGACCGCGAGCCCGAACGCTGGGGCACATGGCAAAAATGGTGGCAGGACGAGGAGACGCGCTTGGTGCACTTCATCGGCAAGGACAACATCGTGTTCCATTGCCTCATCTTCCCCACCATGCTCAAGGCCCACGGCAGCTACATCCTGCCCGACAACGTGCCGGCAAACGAGTTTCTCAATCTGGAGAACGACAAGATTTCGACCTCGCGCAACTGGGCCGTCTGGCTGCATGAATACCTCCGCGACTTCCCCGGCAAGCAGGATGTGCTGCGCTATGTGCTCACGGCCAACGCCCCGGAAACCAAGGACAACAATTACACCTGGAGGGATTTTCAAGAGCGCAACAATTCCGAACTGGTAGCGATCTACGGCAACTTCGTGAATCGCGCCCTGCAACTCACCTGGAAATACTGGGACGGCGTGGTGCCGGCCTGCGGCGAACTGCTGGATGTGGACCGTCAGGCTGTCGCCGAGTTCAAGGATGTGAAGGAAAAAGTGGAGCAGTATCTCGATGCCTTCAAGTTCCGCGAGGCCCAGAAAGAGGCCATGAACCTGGCCCGTATCGGCAATCGGTACATCACCGAATGCGAGCCCTGGAAAGTGTGGAAAACCGATTCCAAGCGCGTGGAAACCATTCTGAACATCTCGTTGCAGCTGGTGGCCAACCTGGCCATAGCCTTTGAACCGTTCCTGCCTTTCAGCAGCCGCGACCTGCGTGGCATGATTGGCATGACACGTTTCGACTGGGCCGAGCTGGGCAGCACCGAACTGCTCAAGGCCGGCAACCGGCTGGGCAAGCCGCATCTGCTCTTTGAAAAGATCGAGGACGAGGCCATCCAGGCTCAGCTCGACAAGCTGGAGGCCACGCGCCAAACCAACGAACAGGCCCAGGCCGCACTGGATTACAAGGCTGCGCCCATCAAGGCCGACATCCCGTTCGACGATTTCGAGAAGCTCGACATCCGTGTGGGGCACGTCAAGGACTGCCAAAAGGTGAAGAAAAGCAACAAGCTTTTGCAGTTCACCATCGACGACGGGTCGGGACAGGACCGTACCATCCTCTCGGGTATCGCCAAGTTTTACGAGCCCGAACAGCTGGTGGGCAAGGACGTGCTCTTCGTGGCCAACTTTGCTCCACGCAAGATAATGGGCATCGAAAGCCAGGGCATGATTCTCTCCGCCCTCAATTTCGACGGGTCGCTGGCCGTCACCACGACGCTCGGCGAGGTGAAACCCGGCTCCCAGGTGGGCTGACCACACCTTATATATAAGGAGACTCCCCGGAAGAATGAAGTGCATTCTTTCAGGGAGTCTTTGGTATCGGCACCGGGCCGGCACGTGCATGACGTGCGGACGACACATACATGACGTGTGTCCGGCACGCGCTTCGCGCATGGATTACAGGTCGAACTTGTAGCCAAGCGTAATCTGGAACACGCTGTTCTTCGCGTCGCCAGACTTGAAAGCGTCGGCCACACCGAAGTTGTAACGGCCGTCAAGCACGAAGTTGTTGTACTCATACGACAGCCCCACGGGGATGGCCAGGTCTACAGTCTTGGCAATTGAGTTGTCCTTGTCTACGCAAAAGCCGGGCTGCACGCCAAGTTTCACGGCCATTCCCTTGAGTACATACACGTTGGCCAGGATGGGCACGTTGATGTAACTCAGGTTGAGTTTCACGTCGCCGGTCTTTACCTTGCCCACGAAAGGCAGGTCGACGCTGATTCCGCTCCACTTGGCACCCTGCATAGAATAGAATGCACCGGCGGTGATGCTGAAGATGTCGGTGGCCTGATACTCGAATTCGGCACCGGCGGCAAGGCCTACTTTGGCATCGGCGTGGGCGTTGGTCAGGCTGGAAATGGTCATGCCCACTTGGGGTTTCAATGACAATGTACCGACCTCGTGCTGAGCATAGCCAGCCAAGGAGGAAAGCATCACAACTGCTGAAAGGATAATCTTTTTCATGTTCACTATGTTTAAATGGTTAAAATAATCATTCATTTGATCGTCTTCTCTTGCTGCCGGGCGTATCAAGATCGGTTTCCGGTCTGCATCCGACAAGTGCAAAAGTAAAAGAATTCTTAAAAAGGCCATAGGGAGATTCCCCTAAAAACAGGGGGAATATCCCTATGGTAAAGTAGCGTCACCGCCTCGGGGCGGTTTAGAAGTTGTAGTAAAGGCCGAACTGCACGTTGTTGCCGTTCACGTCGAAGCCGAAAGCGTGGGTGTTGTTGTTGTCTCCTTCGGGGTTCATTTCCTCGTAGCCCAGGAAGCCTACCTTGCCCACGAACGTAAAATGCTTGCTCAGATTCACGGCCACGCCCGGCTGAACGCCCACGTTGAAAGCGGTGAAGTCCACGTGATTAGCCTCTCCAGACGCGAAACCGAGGCCCATGTCGAGGAACACGTTCACCATTTTCGAGTGATAGAAAGTCCAGCGGGCATAGGGCGAAATCTCGAAAGCCTTGACGTCATTCGCGTTGGACAACTTGTTGTTGAGCATGGAAAAAGTGCCTTTCCGATAGCCAATCGTCGTGCCAATTGCCCAAGAATTGTTCAGGTTGTAGCCAATCTCGGGCAAGAACTTGAACGAAGTTTCGTCGTCACCGCCCTGCGAACCAATGCTGGCTATGCCGACAGTTCCACCTAAATACACCTGTGCCTGAGCACAAACAGCCATCATGGCGATGACCAAAGTCATGAATAACTTTTTCATTTCCTTACTTGTTTTTAATTCTCTTTGGCTCTTTCAAGTCGTGACAAAGTTATAAAAAAAGCGGTACAACAGCCGTTTATTAATCTTTTTTTACCTTTTTCTCGGCATTTTCTTGACTTATATAGCCTCCGCGAGCCCGAATATAGTCCATGAGCTGGCTGAAAAGGGGCGATGCCGCCAGCGTCCGGGCATTGCCCGTGAGCAGCAATTGTTTGCGGGCGCGGGTAAGGGCGACGTTGAGTTTGCGGTCGATAAGGCGGCCGTCCTCATAGAAGCTGTTGGCCGTGAGAAAGCCCAACTGCCAGCGTTGCTGGATAGTAAACGAGTAGATAATGACGTCGCGCTGCGACCCTTGGTAGCGTTCCACGGTGTCAATGCTTACTTGTTCCAGTCCGGGCAAGCCCAGAAGCTCGATCTCCTGACGTATCATGGCGATCTGGTTGCGGTAGGGAACGATGACACCCACGGTCTTGTCGGGCTCGAAACGACTGCCATAAAACCGGCGGATGCGCCGTAGCAGCGAAGCCACAAGGCGGGCCTCGGCGGCATTCACCTTGTCGGAGAGGTCAGGCTGGCGGCAGTCTTCCGAGGCAAAGAAGAGCAGACGATGCCGTTTGAGCAGCTCGTCCACGCGATCCTGGGCGGGCAAGGCATAGCCAAGTTCTGTCTCTTGCTGGTGACGCAGGGGTACGGGAACCAGCCGTTCGGCAAAGTAGAACGTCTCTCCAGGGAACTCTGCGATGGCGGGGTGCATGCGTCCTTGTCGGCGCAACGTGCCGATGAAATCGGTGCGGTCGGCCGCCTGTTCCTGGCGGATGAGGCGCTCGAAGAGGCTGTTCTTGCAGTTGGTGAGCCCGATGGCCTGCAGTTCGGGCTCGGTCACGCGGGCTTCCTCGTCGTTCTGCTGCACCACGGCGGGCAGTTGCTTGTAGTCACCGATGAGGATAAACTTGTCGATGTTGCACGTAGGCCCGCCGCCCATCGCCGCAGCAGCACCGTCTGCCGGGGAGACGGTGGGGCGGTGGCTGGCCAGCAAACCGATGATGGAAGGCTCGAGAATCTGTGAACTCTCGTCGACAATGGCTAGCGAGAAGTGCTTCAAGCTGAAGATGAAAGGCCGTGACTGGAGCATCGACGTGGTGGAGACGACGACACGCGTGCGCAGCAACCGCCCGCGCATGTCGTCGAGCCGGGGACTTTCGCCCACGATGTTGGAGACAAGATAGGGCGCATAGGCCGGTGCACAGCTCAGTTCATGGCCCAGCCGAATGAAGCCAATGCCCGCCTCAACAAGCATGCCGCAGATTTCATCGACGGCACGGTTGGTATAAGAAAGCAGCAGAATGGAGGAATTTGGAGATGCGGCCAAGGCCTCTTCCACCAAATACCGCAGGGCCCTGCTGGTCTTTCCAGTGCCCGGCGGCCCCACGAGCAGGAAGAAATCGCGGGCCTGTTTGGCCCGCAGAAGCAGCGGGTCGAGCTCGGCATCATAGCTGCGTGACAGGGTGACTGTCTTGTCACAACGCGGCACACGCTGCCCCAACAGCAGGGCTTTGCGGTCGGGTGTGGAGGTAACCAGCTCGTAAATGGCCTGTATGGCAGCACTGCCACCCGCATCGCTGCTGCCGTGTTCGATACACCACGCGAACGGCTTTCCCTGTGCAGCCTCGCCCGCCACCCATCCGCCGTAGGGCAAATGGTCGAAAATGGCCGCATTTTGCTGGCCGTCGGCCAGCTTCACCGTGAGGCTGTCGGTGTGAATTTCAGCCAACCCGCCCTTGAAGAGCAGGGCTCGACGCACGTCGGGCTCCTGGTCTTCGGGGTAGGCGTAGAGGTAAACCATGTCGCCCCGACGGAAGTTGGGCAGGAAGTCCTCCCCCTGATGGGGCACCGACAACGTGATGAGGTCGTAGCCGCCATAGCTTTCCGGCCCCGTGCTTTTCTCCTTATTTATAATATGCAGACCGGTGTAGATGTTGCCGGTCTCCTTTTTTTCGGCCAAGGGCATGTTCCAGAGGTTGGCCGTGCAACTACCTACGCCTCCGGCCACACCCACCTTTGCCATCAGGTTTTCGCGCACGGCGAAACGCAGCATCCGGCAGAAGTAGGCGCGTTCCAGCCCCCGCAGCCCCTGTAGCGGGCGTAGCACCTCGTCAAGCTGCGGCCGCAGATACTGGTCGTAGAAGAATCCTTGCATGCCCTCGGTGTTGAGTTCCTGGGACGTGAGCCGGGGCAACAAGCGGGCGGGGCCGTCATGAGCCAGCTCGAACTCCAGGGCCACGGCCTCGTTGCGAAAGCGAATGGCCTCGTAGACCAGCCGCATCAGGTTGGCCACATCGAGCAAACCGCCGGGCAACGGATACCGGGAATAGAGCAGACGGATGTGTGTTTCCGACCGGTGGAAGTTGTAATAGAGGATGCCATAATAGAGCAGCACCTGCACGTAGTGCTTCTCCACAGCCCGCGACCCATGCCGGTTGTTGAGCCCACGCTCCACAAAAAGATTGCGCCCCGACTTCTGCTCCACGAGCAGCTGCAGGTCGGTGGTCATGAGATCCACGCGTCCTTGGATGCCCAGTTTCTCACAGATGAACGACGGTTCCAGGATGGCCCTGTCCAGACGGAACTCTTGTCGCAACGCCTCCACGACGTGCTGCAGGTTGGTTGTCTGCGTAGCGGCATCCTGTTTGAACCGTTCACCGTCAAAGTCGGGGCACGTGCTGTACTCCATTGCCCTCTCCCGAAAGCTGTTCATCAGCGTGCGGGCCGGCGAGAAAGAGGGCTGGTTGATGATGTCGTCGAGTGCGCTTCCAGCAAAGTTTCCCAGCAAAATGGGCTGGCTGTTGGCCTTGGAACGCATGCGGCTGACGAGATAAAGCAACGGGTGGTGCCCGTAGTCCTCGAAACAACTGGCAATGGTGCTGATGTCGATCAGGCAGTCGGGCTCCACCACGATGAGGCGCGGCGTGAGCGTGCGCCCCTCGGCGTGGCAGCCAAGCAGGCCCAGCTGCATGCCCTCGCGCAGCAAACCGGCCAAATAGCCCATGCGCGCATACTGTGTCTCCTCGGTATATCGCACCTCGTAGAGGGGCTGCCCGTCGGCCGTGTCCCCGGTCTCCGGGTCCTCGTCGATGACCACCCGAATCACGTTTTCATCCCACGAGCGCACGATGGCCCGCCTGTCGGGCGTATTGGCCCGCGGCCGACGCTCGGCTTCCGGGTGGTTGCTGGACAGGGCATCCGTGAGTGCTGAGGGCACGGCCACACGGTAGACGCGTCCCACGAGCGTGGCCAATGCGTGCATGTCGTAGCGCAGCTGTTCGGGCGTCAGCGGCCGGCTGTGGTTGGAGTCACGGCGCATCTGCCGAATGGCATTGGCCTCCGGGGCGGGGATATGGAGCATGCGGACGAGCGTCTCCACCTGAGCATTGAGGTCGCCAAAGCCATACCGCGTGTGCTTGAGCCCCTCGGCACACACCTGCACCAGCGTCTCGTGCATCAGTCGGTTGGCCACTGCCGGATGCCGGGCGTGGATGTCGGGCAGCGAGGCTACCGTGTCCATCAGCTCACGGGCCACTCCGTCCGCGGCGATGCTGGCGGCGGGGCGGGCCGATATGTCTGTCAACCGATTGTCCATCACCCCCGTTTACTGCCGGTCGGCCAGTCTGGTCCGCTCCCATGCAATGAGTTTCTGCTTGAGTTCGCGCCCCCAATGGTATTCGCCCGTGGTGCCGTCGCTGTGCACCACCCGGTGGCAGGGCACAAGCATAGCCACAGGATTCCGGGCCACGGCCGAGGCCACGGCGCGCACGCCGCGGGGATTGCCCACGCGATCGGCTATCTCCTGATAGCTGGCCGTCTGGCCAAAGGGAATGCGCATCACCTCCTGCCACACCACCTTTTGGAAGTCGGTGCCCCACAGATCGAGCTTCAACGCATGGTCGTAACCCTCAAAGATGACGCGCTCCACGGTGTGAGCCATGGTGTCGCTCTGCGTGGTGGGCGTGTATTCGCCCCATCGCCGAGCCAGCTCATGAATGGTTTCCATGCGGTTGTGGTCGAGAAACTGCAGGTCGCAGATGCCGTCCCATGTGCGGGCCACGATAAGCTCGCCGAAAGGACTGTCGGTAAATCCGTATTCAATCTTGGTCATGTCTTGATGTTCTGCTGGGTGTTGTAGCGTTGCAAAGATAGGCAATAAACGGCGAAAAAGCCCGTCCAGGTGCAAAAAGTTGGGGCCTTTACGGTGCTTTCTTCGGGATTTTGCTTATCTTTGATGCCCTATCCATTAAATCGAAACACGATGAACCAGGAAGAACTGATGCGCAGGGCCATTGCCTTGAGCGAAAAGAGTGTGCGCCAAGGGGGCGGTCCCTTTGGTGCTGTGATTGCCCGCGAGGGCGTGGTGGTGGCCGAAGCCTCCAACAGTGTCACGCTGGACCACGACCCTACGGCCCATGCCGAGGTGAATGCCATCCGTGCAGCCTGCACGCGGCTACGCTCCTTTGACCTCTCGGGCTGCGAAATCTATTGCTCGTGCGAGCCCTGCCCCATGTGCCTGGGGGCTATCTACTGGGCCCGGCTCGACCGCATTTACTATGCCAACGACCGTAAGGCGGCCGCCGGCATCGGCTTCGACGATGACTTCATCTATGAGGAAATAGGGCGTCCGCTGGCCCAGCGCCACTGCCCCATCCAGCCCCTGCTGCCCGAAGAGGGCCGTCGGGCATTTGACCTGTGGCGAGACAAAGGAGACAAAACCCGGTATTAAGCCATGTGGCGCGCGGTGGAGTTAGACAGAATAATGGGTGGTTTTAGATAGAGTAACGGTGGTTTTTAGACAGAGTTACGGTGGATTTTAGACAGAACAACATATTAAACATATGGCTGGCGCGGTGGGTTTTAGCTGTTACAACGGACTTTGAATGTGGTGTGGGGGGATATTGGCGTAGGGGCTGGCCCCTACGCCAATATCCGTTTAGCCCACAAAATCAACACATCAATATATCATTACCCCCAAAAATATGGCGCACCCTACCTGTTATTCTGTTACTATGTCTAAAAAATACCGCGCCAGCCAATATGTTATTCTGTTACTATGTCTAAAACCCACCGCGCCAGCCATATGTTTAATATGTTGTTATGTCTAAAACCCACCGTTGTTCTGTCTAACTCCCACTGTTGCCCTGTCTAACTCTCGGCTGGTTTGAGACGGCTGTAGAACGTGATGATGTCTTCCCATGTCTTGAACTCGTCAGAGCCGAAGGCGATGCCCGTGCCCATGAAACCCGTGTCGGGGGCCGTGTCGATGAAGTAGTCGCCATAGAGCAGCCGCTTCTGGTTGGTATAAATCACGCGGTCGTGGGCCGGTGTGGAGAGGTACTGCTCCACCCACGAGGCCGTGTCGGCGAGGTCGGCATGGGCATTGGTGGGCGCCGGGGCCACGACATACACCTCGTAGCTCTCCACCAACAAGGCAAAAGCCTTGGCCAGACTCGACTTGGGTTTGCCGTAGCCGTCGGCTAGCGTACTGCTGTCAATGTAGACGATGGGCCGCTCGCGGCCCTCCTGCCGGTCGTCTATCCAGCGGATGACAGGCACCACACCATTCATGAACGAGCGGTCGTCCATGCGGTGGCCGCCGTGGAAACGGGCTGCCTGGGGGTAGTGACGGCGGTAGAGGGCATAGGTATCCACCACGTCGTCCTCGTCGCCGAAGAGCCCCCACACGCGCCGTTGCTCGGCGGCGCGCGCCTCGGGCCCCATGGCCTCCAGCGCGTTGAAGCACTGTTCGGTCATTTCCCGATACTCCTTCTCCAGTGCCTTGGTCACCAAGAACCCCGTCTCGCCGTCCCGACGCGGGTTCTGCCACAGCTGCTTGCCCGTCATGCCGTGGTCTTTCATGGTCTGCCCCATCTCGAAAGCGGGGTTCACACAGATGCGGTCGTAGCCGTAGAGCATCTCAGTGTACATGCCGCCCATCGACGTGCCGAGGATGAGCCGGGGCTTCAGCTCGTCCACCTTGCGGCGCAACAAGTCCATGGCCTCGGCCGGATGGATCGGCAGATCGAACGCCTCCACACGGGCCTGGGGAAAGGTTTGCCGGATGCGCGCCACCGTGCCCGAGGCTGCAGACGACCCGAATCCGTGGTTGTAGAGAATGATCTTGCCCGCCATGAGGTCGGGAAACTGCTTGACATAAGGATTCTCCATATTGTGTTTCGTTAGCTTTTACGGTGCAAAGTTAGCCCTTTTTCGGCAGAATTACACCTGTTTGCTTGCGTGCGCCCGATATTTTTCCTACTTTTGCGAGGGCTGGCCGGCGGTTGTCCGCGGGGCGGCCACAGATTAATCGAAACACGAGCTTATGAACATCGCCATCATCATTGCCGGCGGGTCCGGCCACCGCATGGGGCAGGACATCCCCAAGCAGTTTATCAATGTCTTCGATAAACCCATCCTGATCTACACCCTCGAGGGCTTCCAGCGCCACCCGCAAGTGGACGCCATCGAGGTGGTTTGCCTCGAAGGCTGGGAGCGTGTGCTCTGGGCCTACGCCCGGCAGTTCAACATTGACAAGCTGAAATGGGTGGTGCCCGGCGGCGACAGCGGGCAGGAGTCGATACGAAACGGCGTGTACCGGCTGGAGGGCGTGTGCTCGCCGGACGACACCATCATCATTCACGACGGCATTCGGCCCATGGTAGACGACTCGGTGCTCACCGACGTGATACTCAAAGCACAGAAATATGGCAACGCCGTGACCAGTCTGCCCTACAACGAGCAGATATTCATCGTGGACCCCGAAGACGACAGCACCACCACGAAATACATCCCGCGCGAGACACTGCGCCGCGTCAGCACACCCCAAGCCTACCGCTTCCAGCTGCTCGACGAGAAGTATCACGAGGCCTTTGCCCGCGGCATCGGCATCCGCGGCAGCGCCTACACCAACACCATGATGGTGGAGCTGGGCGTGCGGCTGCACTTTGCCGCCGGCAGCGACAAGAACATCAAGCTCACCACCAAGGACGACCTCGAGATGTTCAAAGGCTATCTTGCCAAGGAGAGCCGCCATTCCGACTGGCTGAAATAACTCCCCGCCACCATGACAGCACGTAGCAGACAGCACCCCCTCTACCAGGAAGACCTGGCCCATATCCTCGCCACCGCGGGCATCGAACGGCTTCGGGGCACCCACATTCTCCTCACCGGGGCCACCGGCCTCATCGGCACACAGCTTGTCGACGCCCTGATGCGCTACAACGCGCAGGGGGCCGCCATCCGCATCACGGCCGCCGGACGCAGCCGTCAGCGCGCCGCCGAGCGGCTGGGCGAGACCCTGGACAGCCCGCTGTTCACCTTTGTGGAACAGGGGGCCGACCGGCCTTTCGCGCCCGACCTCGCACCCGACTACATCATTCCGCTGGCCAGCCACACCCATCCGCTGGCCTACAGCCAGCAGCCCGTAGAGACCATGCTGCTCAATCTGGACGGTGCACGCCACGCGTTGGAGCTGGCCCGGCGCAGCCATGCCACCGTGCTCTACCCCAGCACGGTCGAGATATACGGCAACGCCCGCGGGGCCGACATGTTCACCGAAGACTATACCGGCCAGCTGAATCTGGCCACAAGCCGGGCGTGCTACACCGAGTCGAAGCGGGCTTGCGAGGCTCTTTGCCAGTCGTATGCGGCCCAGTATGGGGTGCCAGTGCGCATTGCCCGCCTGAGCCGCGTGTTCGGCCCGTCGGTGCTGCCCACTGACAGCAAGGCCTCGTCGCAGTTCATTTGGAAAGCGTTGCACGGCGAGGACATCGTGCTCAAGAGCGAGGGCACGCAGTTTTTCTCCTATACTTATGTGGCCGATGCCGTCTCGGCCCTGCTCCACGTGATGCTCCACGGCGAGGATGCACGGGCCTACAACATTGCCAGCGAGGCCTGCAACGTACACCTGCGCGACTTTGCGCAGGCCTGTGCCCGCGCTGCCGGCACGCGTGTGGTGTTCGACCTGCCCACGGAGACCGAGCGGCGCGGCTTCTCCGTGGCCTCTACGGCCATTCTGGACAACAGCCGTCTCAAGGCTATCGGCTGGCGACCGCACTACGCCTTCGGCGAGGCCGTGGAGCGCACGCTCGAGATTCTGAAAACCGACACCCCGCAGCCATGACCCCAACCTACCTCGATGCCTACAAGGCGCAGCAGCTGCGCTCCTGCCAACTGAAGCAGCTGGAGATACTGAAAACCGTAGACAGCATCTGCCGCGCGCACCACATCGACTACTGGCTCGATGGCGGCACCCTGCTGGGAGCCG
Source organism: Hallella seregens ATCC 51272 (assembly GCF_000518545.1). Classification (GTDB taxonomy): domain Bacteria; phylum Bacteroidota; class Bacteroidia; order Bacteroidales; family Bacteroidaceae; genus Prevotella; species Prevotella seregens. The sequence continues at coordinate 27,745 of NZ_JADU01000007.1, read as the reverse complement.
TGCGCCACGGAGGCTTCATTCCGTGGGACGACGACATCGACATTGCCATGCGCCGCGACGACCTGCCCCGTTTCGAGGCCGCGGCCGCCCGCGAGCTGCCCGCCCACCTGCAGCTCCAGCTGCCGGGAGCCGAGCACACCAAGGAGCCCATCATCAAGATACGCGACCTCAACTCGTTCTACGTCGAGGCAAGCGACGACTTTTCCATGGGTTATCAAAAGGGGTTGTACGTCGACGTCTTCCCCATGGTGCCCTATCCCTCGGCCCCGCGCGGCATGGTGAGACGCATCACGCGCGAGCTCTCGCGCAGCTACTCCATCCTGCACCACCGCCACTACTACTCGTGGCGGGCCGTAGCCGAGCTGTTTTGGTTCGGCGCCAAGCATGCCCTGCTGCGTGCCGCCTGGGCCGCCGTGTGCACCACGCACCGCAAGGACGTGTTCTTCAGCAACACGCTGGTCAACAACGGCTACGGCATCATGCACCGGCGCGACAGCATTTTCCCCGTGAAGGACATCACGTTCGAGGGCCACACGTTTCTCGGCCCGGCCAATCCCGACGCCTACCTGCGCGACCTTTTCCACGACTACATGGAGATTCCGCCCGTGGAAAAGCGCAAAATCCACTCCGTCTTCATGGTTGCCGAGCTCGTGCCGACGGCTCCCACAACCGGCAAAGACGCCGGCACGCAGCCCTAACCCTTTGCGGCCGGCCGACGGCCGTGCCGCCATCGCCAGACCATGACGGCGCAAACGCAAGCCGACAACGGCGTAAACGCCGCGCGTTTACGCCGTCTTCACGATGCCGTTGCGGCGCAATCGCGCGGCCGGAAACGGGGCGCCGCCGGGCAGTGAGAAGTTTGCCGCCGCCGCTTGGCTTAGAAACTCCATCCCAAACTCAGGTAAGGATAGACAACGGCAGCGCGATCCACGCCGTGCTCGCTCCGCCCCAACGGGTCGCGCCGGCCCAGGGCCGCGGCCGGGTTAAGGCCCGTACGGAGCATGAGGCCGCGGGCGGGCTGGTAGCGATAGCCCAGGTCCAGAAAGCCGAAAGTGCCCGAACGGTCGTGTTCCACCTGCCGCCCGGCGGGGTCGTGATACTTGCAGGTGTAGAGTCCGTAGCTCACCCCCACGCCTATCTCTGCATGGTGCCGCCCACGGCCCACCAGATAGTTCACGGCAACGGGGAAGCTCCAGCCCCTCGTGGCCTCGGGATTGGAATCGAAGAAGTCCTGCGAACGGGAGCGGGTATAGGCCAATCCCACCCGTCCGCCCCAGCGCGTGCGGCTGCTGAAACGGCTGTCGTAATGGATTCCAAACGTGGTCGATGCCCCGAACAGCTCGGCAAACACGCCCTGCGCTCCCTGCGCATGCGCAACGGGAGCGGCCATCAGGCAGACGGCCCACACCCCAAAGACTCTGAAACGCTTCATCCTTGCATATTGATGGTTACACCCCGATAACGTCAAAACGTGTCAACCCCCCCATGCCCTCCTGCCGCCCGCAACAGGACGAGGGCATCTTTTGCGTCCAAAACCGCGGCAAAGAAAGAACCGAAAGTTTTTGGACGGGCCGAAAGAAAACTATAACTTTGCAACAACATATCACTCACGGACTCATGAAAAAGATTGCAACCCTGGCGTTGTCCATGGCGTTCGCCATGCTCGCCCACGCACAGACGGCCGGCCCCGTGCGTTTCACGTCGCAGCTCGTCACCCACGACGACGCCCAAGCCGAGATAGTCTTCACCGGCGCCATGGCCCCGGGCTGGCACGTCTACTCCACCGACCTGGGCAGCGAAGGGCCCATCCAGGCCTCGTTCAACGTGAACAAGCTGAACGGCGTGGAGCTCGTGGGCAAGCTCACGGCCGACGGCCACGAGATCAACAAGTTCGACAAGCTGTTCGGCATGCAGCTGCGCTACTTTGAAAACAGCGTGCGCTTCGTGCAGAAAGTGCGCTTCACCAAGCCCTCGTACACCATCGACGCCTATCTGGAATACGGTGCATGCAACGACCAGAACTGCATGCCGCCCGCCCAGGCCGACATCAAGCGGCAGGGCACGGTCCCCAAGATCTACGCCCCGACAGCCACAACCCGCACCGCCGGCAAGAAGCCCGCAGCCCGGCCACGCACCGCCACGACCACGGCCCGCAGCCGCCGCTGATGGCCGCACACGCGCAACCCTCGCCCAACGGGATGTGCCCCCAAGGGTGCACCCCGTTGGGCGTATCAGTTAAAAACCGTCAATTATCGTCATGGGCTGTAGCCTTTTTCGACGGCCGGACGTACTGATAATGAAAAAGACCGCCACGCACTGCAGCCACGACCCGGCCGCGTGAGGTCGGAGACCCACATATATAATAAGGTATAGACAAGGAAAAACCAATGAAAAAAGCAATGACCCTGGCCCTGCTGATGCTCGTCACCGTGCTGGCCCACGCACAAATGCTCGACCCCGTGAAGTTTTCTTCGCAGCTCAAGACCGGCAACACGGCCGAAGGCGAGATTGTCTTCACCGGCAAAATAGACAAGGGGTGGCACGTCTACTCCACCGGCTTGGGTGCCGACGGCCCTATCTCGGCCACGTTCAACGTGAACAAGCTGGACGGCGTGGAGCTCGTGGGGCGGCTCACGCCCAAGGGCCACGAAATCAAGAGCTATGACAAGCTCTTCGAGATGACCCTGCGCTACTTTGAAAATAGCGTGCAATTCGTGCAGAAAGTGCGCTTCACCAAGCCCTCGTACACCATCGACGCCTATCTGGAATACGGTGCCTGCAACGACCAGAACTGTCTGCCGCCCACCAGCGTCGACCTGAAAGCGAGCGGCAAGAGCCCCGCCGTGGCCGCCGCAGCTAAGGGTGCGCCGGACGCTGCCCCGCAGACCCAGGGCCAAGCCGCCCTGCAGGCCGGCGCCGGCCCCGCCCATGCTGCCGCCGCTGCCGCCGCTGCCGCCATGGCCCCAGGCGATGCCGACTCGCTGGCCCGTCTCCGGGCCGACTCCGCAGCCCAAGTGACGGCTGCAACCGCCGGCAATCTCTCGGCAGCCGACAAGGATGCCCTGTGGCGGCCGGTGGTGAAGCAGCTGCAACAGTTCGGCGGCACCGGCGACATTGCCAACCAGTCGGTGCTCTACATCTTCCTCATGGGCCTGGTGGGCGGTCTGCTTGCACTGGTGATGCCCTGCATCTGGCCCATCATTCCCATGACGGTGAGCTTCTTCCTGAAGCGGTCCAAGGACGACAGGAAGCGGGGTGTGCGCGATGCCATGACCTACGGCATCGCCATTGTGGTCATCTATCTGGGCCTCGGCATCGGCGTGACGGCCGTCTTCGGGCCCAGTACGCTCAACTCGTTGTCCACCAATGCCGTGTTCAACATCTTCCTGTTCCTGCTGCTTGTGGTGTTTGCCGTGAGCTTCTTCGGCTGGTTCGAAATAAAACTGCCCGACAGTTGGGCTAACAAAGTAGACACCAAGGCCAGCAACACCACGGGGCTGCTCTCCATCTTCCTCATGGCTTTCACGCTGGTGCTCGTGTCGTTCTCCTGCACAGCGCCCATCATCGGACTGCTGCTGGTGCAGACCGTTACGTCGGGCAACTGGCTCGCCCCGGCCGTAGGCATGCTGGGATTTGCCCTTGCACTGGCCGTGCCGTTCACGCTCTTCGCCATGTTCCCCACGCTGATGAAGAAGAGTCCGAAGAGTGGTGCATGGATGACGCAGATAAAAGTGGTACTCGGTTTCGTGGAGTTGGCCTTCGCTTTGAAGTTCTTCAGCGTGGCCGATCTGGCCTACGGCTGGCACCTCTTGGACCGCGAGGTGTTCCTTTCGCTCTGGATTGTCATCTTCCTGGCCTTGGGTTGGTACCTCATTGGCTGGCTCAAGTTCCCCGAAGACCAGATTGGAGGCGACCTCCATAAGCCCATGCCCGTGCCCGCCATCATGCTGGGCCTGTGCTCCCTGGCCTTTGCCATCTACATGGTTCCCGGCCTCTGGGGTGCGCCGTGCAAGGCCGTTTCGGCCTTCGCCCCGCCCATGAACACGCAGGATTTCAACCTCAACACCAAGACCGTCGAGGCCAAATACACCAACTACGAGGAGGGCATGGCGGCTGCAAAAGCCCAGGGCAAGCCCGTGCTCATCGACTTTACGGGCTTCGGCTGCGTGAACTGCCGCAAGATGGAAGCCGCTGTTTGGACCGACCCGCAGGTGTCGGCCAAGCTCGAAAAGGACTATGTGCTCATCTCGCTCTACGTGGACGACAAGACGCCGCTGCCCCAGCCCATGCAGGTGGAGGCCAACGGACAGACGCGAACGCTGCGCACCGTGGGCGACAAGTGGAGCTATTTGCAGAGCCACAAGTTCGGCGCCAACGCCCAACCGTTCTATGTTGCCCTGGACAACGAGGGCAACCCGCTGACCGGTTCGTTCAGCTACAAGGAGGATGTGCCGGCCTATCTCGACTTCCTGAACAAGGGACTGGACAACTATGCCAAGTAACTCCGAGCCCCGCCACCCGGTGCGCCGCAGCCCGGCGGCGGCAAAAACAAGACGAAATGATTGAAAAAGAGACCCGCGCGCGCATCATTGCGCTCATCAACAAGGAGGTGGTGCCCGCCGTGGGCTGCACCGAACCCATGGCCGTGGCCCTGTGCACGGCCCGCGCCACCGAGAACCTGGGCCGCCGGCCGGAGAAGATAACCGCCCTGCTCAGCGCCAACATCCTGAAGAATGCCATGGGCGTGGGCATCCCCGGAACGGGCATGATAGGGCTGCCCATCGCCATTGCGCTGGGCGCGCTCATCGGAAAGAGCGAGTATCAGCTGGAAGTAATCAAGGATCTCACGCCCGAATCGCTCGAGGAGGGCAAGGGCTTTCTCGGCGATGGAAACCGCATCGACATCAAGCTCAAGGAGAATATCAGCGAGAAACTCTACATTGAGATCTGCTGTCAGGCCGGCGACGACTGCGCCACGGCCGTCATCGCCGCGGGCCATACCAACTTTGTCTACGAGGAACGCAACGGCAACGTGCTGCTCGACAAGCGGCAGTGCCTCGGCGGCAACGGCAATGAGGAGGGCGACATTCAGCTGGACATGAAGACCGTTTGGGAGTTTGCCACCACGGCTCCGGTGGGCGAAATAGACTTCATTCTGAAGACACGCGACTACAATCTCCGGGCCGCCGAGGAGAGCAAAAAGGGAAACTATGGGCACTGTCTGGGCAAGACCATCGACCGTCCGCTGAGTCATGGCATCTTCGGCAAGACCATTTTCTCGCACATCATCTCGCAAACGGCACTGGCTTGCGACGCTCGTATGGGCGGGGCCATGATTCCGGTGATGTCCAATTCGGGCTCGGGCAACCAGGGAATCTGCGCCACAAACCCCGTGGCCGTCTATGCGCAGGAGAACGAGAACACCGAGGAGGAGCTCGTTCGGGCCCTCACACTCTCGCACCTCACGGCCATCTACATCAAGCAGAGCCTGGGCAAACTCAGCGCACTCTGCGGTTGCGTGGTGGCCAGCATCGGGTCGAGCTGCGGCATTGTCTACCTCATGGGGGGCGATTACACCCGTGTGTGCCATGCCGTGAAGAACATGATTGCCAACCTCACAGGCATGATTTGCGACGGGGCCAAGCCCAGTTGCTCCATCAAAATCTGCTCGGGCGTGTCGTCTGCACTGCTCTCGGCTCTACTAAGCATGGAAGGAGAGCACGTGACGGCCGCCGAGGGCATCATCGACCAGGACGTGGACCGCAGCATCCGAAACCTGACAAGCATCGGCAAGGAGGCCATGACCAGCACCGACGACATGGTGCTCAGCATCATGACAAGCAAGGGATGCTGACCCTCGGGCCCTTTCATGTCTTCCCGCTCGGGGAAGATGTCATTCTCTTTCCATATCACTTGAAAAGCCGGATAGACCTGAAGTCTGTCCGGCTTTGCCTTAATAGGAGCGGGCGTGGTGGGTGGTGGATTCGGTGGATTCCCGTTATCGGGCTGGAGGCTACCCCTTGTCGGGCCGCTCGTAGCGGCAGATGCGGTTGCCGTCGAACGTCTGCACGTCGGCCAACCGGGCTTGGGCCGGCACCCGGGGGGCGGGCACACTGCCGTCGATGACCCATGGTGCGGTCTCCACGCGTATCTCGTCCCAGAGCCCGCGGTCGATAAACGCCTGCAGCGTGCGGGCTCCTCCCTCCACCAACAGACTCTGGCAGCGGTCGTTGTAGAGCTGCTGCAGGGCCTCGTCAATGCCTGCACAGGCCTCGAAGCCCTCGGGCACGCCGTCCGGCTGATGGGTGAGCACCATGCGCCGGGGGGCGGGCCCGCTCCAGTGGCGCACGTCGAGGCGCGGGCGGTCGGCCTCCAACGTGCCCCGACCAACGAGGATAGCATCGCAGTCGGCCCGCAGCCGGTGGACAAGCTGCCGGGTGAACGGCGTGGAAACAGCCAGAGGGCGGCCTCCGGCAGCGGCCATGAAGCCATTGGCCGTCTGGGCCCACTTGAGCAGAATATAGGGTCGGCGGCGGGTGTTCACCGTGATGAACCGCCGGTTCAAGGCCAGACACTCCTGCTCCAGAACGCCTACAGTCACCTCGATGCCCGCCTCGCGGATGCGCCGCACACCGCGTCCCCGCACCTCGGCAAAGGGGTCTATGCACCCGCATACCACGCGGCACACTCCCTTTTTGACGATGAGATCGGCACACGGCGGCGTTTTGCCCCAGTGCGAACACGGCTCCAGACTCACGTAAACCGTGGCTCCGGGCAGCAGCTGCTCGTCCTCGGGGCGCACGCTGGCAAAGGCATTCACCTCGGCATGGGCCCCGCCACAGCACAGGTGGTAGCCCTCGCCGATAATCCGTCCGTCGGCACTCACAATCACTGCACCCACCATCGGGTTGGGTTTGACGTGCTGCCGGCCGTTGCGCGCCAGCTGCAAACAGCGGCGCATATAGCGTTCGTCTATGGCTTTCTGCGGTTCTACATCCATATTTCTGGTTCTCAACGTTGGTTCTTGAGCGTTTTTACACTCCCTCCCAAGGCTGCAAAGTTAGAACTTTTATCTTGAAAGGCCCCGCTTTTTCCCTTTGAATCCTTTGCCGTCTTCCAAAAACTCGTTAAATTTGCAAGGATGCAAACCTTGGACTGCAAGGAGAAAAGCAAAGGACTGCAAGGAGCAAAGCAAGGATGAACCAAGATAAAAACCAGACGGAACAAGGGCCGAAGCGTTCTTATCAGACGCTTTGGCGGAGGCTGTTGCCCCGGTACGACGAGGCCGAAGCCAAGGCCATCGTGCGGCTGGTGCTCGACGAAGGCTTCGGCTTGACCATGGCCGACATCTGCTGCGGCAAGGTGGAGGAGCTGCCGGCGGCCGAACAAGAGCGGCTGCAGAACATCATGACGCGGCTCGGGCAGGGCGAACCGGTGCAGTATGTGCTGGGCCGTGCCGACTTCTGCGGCCGTCCGTTCCATGTGGGGCCCGGCGTACTCATCCCCCGTCCGGAGACCGAAGCGTTGTGCCGCAAGATTGTTTCGGACCACAACCGCCCCTACTGCGCCCTGCAACCGCCCGTCCCATTGCAGGTGCTCGACGTGGGCACGGGTAGCGGCTGCATTGCCGTGACACTGGCTCTCGACCTTTACCATGCGGCCGTGACGGCCTGGGACGTCTCGCCCGACGCGCTGCTCACGGCCCGTGACAATGCCCACCGCCTCGGCGCAAAGGTCAATCTGGAGTGGCAGGACGCGCTGCAGCCGCCCGCCGACACGGCCCGTTGGGACATCATTGTGTCCAATCCACCTTACATTGCCGAGCAGGAACGCCGCGAAATGTCGCCCCACGTGGTCGGCCACGAGCCCTCGCTGGCCCTCTTTGTGCCCGACGACGACCCGCTGCGCTTCTATCGCGCCATCGCCTCCTACGCCCGAAACGCCCTGCGCACCGGCGGAACACTCTACTTTGAAATCAATCCCCGCTACGCCACGGAGCTCCAGACACTCCTCGGCCAACTGGGCTTCGGCCACGTGCAACTGCTCGACGACGACTTCGGCAAGCAGCGGTTCTGCACCGCCGGCCGATAAATCCTCACGCTTATGACCATGACCGAAGACAAGGCCCTCGCCTCATTGGCCTCCCTCTGCTCCAAGGGGGAGCACTGTACAGGCGAACTCGACGACAAGATGCGCCGCTGGGGGCTCGACGAGGAGGCGCGCCAACGCGTGCTCGGCTACCTCGTCGGGCATCAGTTTGTCGACGACGCGCGCTACTGCCACGCGTTCATCAACGACAAAGTGAAGTACAACGGCTGGGGCTCGCGCAAGATTTCGCAGGCCCTGTGGGCCAAGCACGTGGCGGAAGAAGTGTATGCCCCCATCCTCGACAGCGTTCCCGACGAGGACTATCTCTGCGTCCTGCGCCCGCTGCTCCGCGGCAAATGGCCCACCATCAAGGGCAGAAGCGACTACGAGCGCAGCATGAAACTCATCAAATTTGCCATGGGACGGGGCTTCGACCTGCGTCTCATCAGGCGGTGCATTGACGAAATGGGAGAAGAAGCGGAGGCTCCCGACGATGATTTCTAAGCTGTTCGGCCGATTGACCGACCTCATTGCGCCACGCAGCTGCGCCGTCTGCGGCTACCGGCTGGCCCCCGGAGAGCGCGTGGTCTGCACGCCCTGCAACCTGCATCTGCCGCGCACCGACCATCTGGCACGCCCCTACGACAACGAGATGGCCAAGACTTTCTGGGGCCGCATCCGCCACATGGAGAAAGCGGCAGCCCTCATTTACCACGAGGCCGGCTCGCAAGCCTCCAATCCCATCTACGCATTGAAGTATCATCATCGGCCCGAACTGGGCACGATGCTGGGACGCATGCTCGGCCAGGAGATGGCCGAAAGCGGCTTTTGGGCCGACATCGACCTCATCGTTCCCGTGCCGCTCAGCCCCGACCGCCGGCGGGAGCGCGGCTACAACCAGAGCGAACGCATCGCCCTCGGGCTGTCCGAGGTGTGCGGCAAGCCCGTGCTCACCGACGTGCTGACGCGCCGCGACTTCCGCGGCAGCCAGACCACCAAGGGCCGATGGGAGCGCAACGCCAATGTAGCGGAGGCTTTCGCACTGCGCAACGCCAACAAAATCAAGGGCGCCCACCTGCTGCTTGTCGATGATATAGTAACCACCGGGGCCACCATCTGCGCCTGCGCCGCCGAGCTGGAGCGCGTCGAGGGCGTGCGCATCAGCGTGGCCGCCCTGGGCTTCGTAGACCCAAGGCGATAACCCGACCCTTTCAAAACGGCAGAAAGACCCTTTTAAAACAACAGCCCCACCCATCCGAAACGGCAGAAAGACCCCTCCAAGCCGAAGCCCCCACCCCTCCAAGCCTGGGACTTCACCGTGCCGTCAAATCGCCCCTTTTGCCGATTTTCGGGCGACAAATACGCCGTTTTGCTTGCCGTTGTCGTGATTTTGCGCTAACTTTGCGGCAAATAAACGCGCTAACAACGACAATTATGGACAACTTCAAGAAAGCATTTGCCAAACGTCTGCTGGACATCAAGGCCATCAAGTTGCAGCCGAACGACCCCTTTACCTGGGCCTCGGGCTGGAAATCACCTTTCTATTGCGACAACCGCAAGACGCTTTCCTACCCCGATCTGCGCAGTATGGTCAAGGCGGGACTCGTCCATGCCGTCCTCGAACACTTCCCCGAGGCCACGGCCGTAGCCGGTGTTGCCACCGGCGCCATCGCCCAGGGCGCCCTCGTGGCCGACGCGCTGGCACTGCCTTTCTGCTATGTCCGCTCCAAGCCCAAGGACCACGGCATGGGCAATCTCATCGAAGGCACACTGCCCGCAGGGGCCAAAGTGGTGGTGGTTGAGGACTTGATCTCCACCGGCGGCAGCTCGCTCAAGGCCGTAGAAGCCCTGCGACAGGCCGGCTTCGAGGTGGTGGGCATGGTGGCCAGCTACACTTACGGCTTCCCCGTGGCCGCCCAGGCTTTCGACGAGGCCCGGGTGAAGCTCGTCACGCTGACCGACTATGAGCACGTCGTGGCCCAAGCCGAAAAGACCGGCTATATCACCAATCAGGACATCGCAACGCTTCACGAATGGCGCAAGGACCCGGCCAACTGGAAGAAATAGCTTTCCCCAGCCCCTCCAAAAGCCTCCCCAAGCACCTCCAAAGGCGGGGATAAAGGGGCCCTCCAAGAGCCTCAACAGTCCCCTCCAAAGGAGGGAATGCGGGGCCATACCCGATAAATACCATTACACAGAAACGACTTTTTGCGCGGTTCTTTCCTTTGAAAGCGCGCGAGAGCTGTCTCCTTAAAACACTTATGACCACCATCGAAAGTACCATCCGGCAGATTGACTACCCCCAACAGTCGGTCTACGACATGCTGAGCGACCTCAGCAACATTGACAAAGTGAGGGACAAGCTCCCCGAAGACAAGGTGAAAGACCTCACGTTCGACGCCGACAGCATCTCCATCTCCACCCCCATGGGGGCCGTGAAGCTCGTCGTCGTAGACCGCGAAGCGCCCAAGACCATCAAGTTTGAGACGCGGGAGAGCCCCCTACCTTTCAATTTCTGGATACAAATACTCCCTGTAGACGAGTCGACAAGCAAGATGAAGCTCACCATCAAGGCCGATCTCAACCCCTTTATCAGCGGCATGGTGAAGAAACCGCTGCAGGAAGGCATCGAGAAAATCGCCGACGCGCTGCAGATGATACACTATGTTTGATTCATTTTAAGGAGTTAGGGAGTTAAATTCAAGGAGTTATGTAGTTAAGGAGTTAGGGAGTTAAGACAAATGTCAGGCGTTCCCCATGCACTCTTTTGACAAAACATTTGTCTTAACTCCCTAACTCCTTAACTCCATAACTCCTTACCCACACATCAATTCACAGCAACCATGGCCACCAAACTTTGGGAAAAAAACTTCCAAGTCAACGCAGAGATTGAGCGGTTCACCGTGGGCCGCGACCGCGAGATGGACCTCTACCTCGCCAAATACGACGTGCTGGGCTCCATGGCCCACATCACCATGCTGCAGTCCATCGGGCTCTTGGAGCGCGACGAGCTGCTGCAACTACTGCAAGCCCTGCGCCACATCTACCGCAGTTGCGAGCAGGGGCAGTTCGTTATCGAGGAGGGCGTGGAAGACGTGCACTCCCAAGTGGAGCTGATGCTCACCCGAAAGCTCAGCGATATGGGCAAGAAGATACACTCGGGACGGTCGCGCAACGACCAGGTTCTGGTGGATCTGAAGCTCTTTACACGCCGCCAGCTCATGGAGATTACCGAGGGCGTGAAGCTGCTCTTCGACGAGCTCGTCCAGAAAAGCGACCTCTACAAGGACGTGCTCATGCCCGGCTACACCCACCTGCAAATAGCCATGCCCTCCAGTTTCGGCCTCTGGTTCGGCGCCTACGCCGAGAGCCTGGCCGACGACATGCTCTTTCTCCAGGCGGCCTACCGCCTCACCAACCGCAATCCCCTGGGCTCGGCGGCCGGCTATGGCTCGTCGTTCTCCCTCGACCGCACGCTCACCACGCAGCTGTTGGGCTTCGACTCGATGGACTACAACGTGGTCTACGCCCAGATGGGACGCGGCAAAATGGAGCGCAACGTGGCCTTTGCCCTGGCCTCGGTGGCCGGCACACTGGCCAAGCTGGCGTTCGACGCCTGCCTCTTCAACTCGCAGAACTTCGGGTTCGTGCGGCTGCCCAAGGAGTGCACCACGGGCTCGAGCATCATGCCCCACAAGAAAAACCCCGACGTTTTCGAGCTTATCCGCGCCAAGAGCAACAAGCTGCAGGGCCTGCCCCAACAGGTCATGCTCATCATGAACAACCTGCCCACGGGCTACTTCCGCGACCTGCAGGTCATCAAGGAAATCTTCCTGCCCGCCTTCGACGAGCTGAAAGACTGTCTGCGGATGACCGCCTACATCATCAACAAAATGGAGGTGAACGAGCACATTCTCGACAATCCGATGTACGACCCGATGTTCTCCGTCGAGGCGGTGAACCGTCTGGCCGCCGCCGGCATGCCGTTCCGCGACGCCTACAAACAGGTGGGACTCGACATCGAGGCCGGCACCTTCAAGGCCGACAAGCACATCCACCACACCCACGAGGGCTCCATCGGCAACCTGTGCAACGACCGCATACGCGCGCTCATGGACAGCACGCTGGCCGAATTCCACTTCGACCGCGTGGCCGCCGCCGAGCAGGCCCTGCTGAATCCTCCCCGCCCATGACCGCCAGAAACCTCACATTCGGACTCGTGCTGGCCCTTGCGGCCCTGCCGTGTGCCTGTGGCGACACGCAGGATCTGTACAGCAACAGCTACTGCCGCCTCTACTTCGACAATGCTCGGCACAACGACGCCACCCTGGCCGGCGGCATGACGCCCGGCTCGGGCGTCTTTGTCACCATCAGCACGTCGGGCAAACAGTTTGTCTTCGAGAGCAACCAAGGCCTCAACAGCCGCGTCACGATGACGGCCCTCGACGAGCGACGGGGCTTCGTGCTGGGCATGAACGGCGGCATCATCGTGGGCTACGGCAACTCGGCCGACGGCACTTTCTATGCCTACGACCGCGAATGCCCCAACTGTTTCGACCCGAACGCCCTGCCCGTGCGCAGCCACAAGGTCGAGGTGGGCGAGTTCGGCATCGCCGTCTGCCACACGTGCCACCGCCGGTACGACCTGAACAACGGCGGCATCGTCAGTGAGGGCGAGGCCGGCAAGAAGCTGACGCGCTACCGGGCCAGCACCACCGGCCCCTACGGCAGGCTCAACGTGGGGTAGCCCGCCGGCTCCCGGCCACGCCCCCGCCGCCCTGCGGCTGCACGGCCGCCCGGCACAGCCCCTGCGGCAACGGCGCAATCGCGATGCGGCAACGGCGTAATCGCGGCATGAAAACGGCGTAAACGCAACGCGAAAACGCCGCAATCGCGACGCGATTGTCCCGTCATCGTCCTGCGGCAAAATGCACTTTGAAACAAGAACTGCGGTTGGCATGCAGGGAGGCACCCCGTGCGGGGCCGCCCGCCGGGCCCTGCCCTTGCAGGCACAGGCCGTATGCCCCTACGGTTTGGGCACCGTTCGGGGCCTCGACGCACGCCCCGTGCCGTTCGGTTCTTCAGCTCGGAAAGGGTACAAAAAAGGGGGCTCCGCCGAGTCCCCAACCTTTGTTAACCTTAAATCTAATACTATGAAAAACACAAACCAAAAATAAACAAATCTCCAACTCAATGCAAATCTAAGGCGAAAATAAAATGCAGAAAGCGCAAATTCTTGATCTTCGTCAAGCGAAAAACAAAAATATTAGGCCATTTGCTTGTGTCTGTCGAAATTAATGCCTACCTTTGCACCGATACACGACAACAGACAGACTTTAGAAAGCAGCGTTCCGACATTCGCAATCATGTCGGAACGCTGCTTTCTAAAGTCTCCGTTTGGAAACGCATAAACAATTTAAAGAGATAACTATGGCTTATATGTCACAAGAGGGCTACGACAAACTCGTGGCCCAGCTCCACCAAATGGAAGCTATCGAGCGCCCCAAAGCGTCGGCGGCCATCGCCGAGGCGGCCGACAAGGGCGACTTGAGCGAGAACTCAGAGTACGACGCTGCCAAGGAGGCACAGGCGCATCTGGAGAACAAAATCAACGAACTGAAGAAGACCATTGCCCTTGCCAAGATCGTGGACATGTCGCGACTCTCCACCGACGAGGTGCAAATCATGTCGAAAGTAGAGATGACAAACCTCACCACAAAGAAGAAAATGACCTACACTGTGGTGAGCGAGAGCGAGGCAAACCTCAAGGAAGGCAAGATCTCCATCCACACTCCCATTGCCCAAGGACTGCTGAACAAGAAAGTGGGCGACGTGGTAGAGGTGAAGGTTCCGCGCGGAACGCTCAAGCTGCAAATAGACAAGATTACCATTGAATAGGAAAACCAACTGCCTTATGCCTACCCTTTTCAGTAAGATTGCCGCTGGCGAGATACCCAGCTACAAGTGCGCCGAGGACGAACGCTTCTATGCTTTCCTCGACATCAACCCTGTGGTGAAGGGCCACACACTGGTGGTGCCCCGCAAGGAAGTGGACTATATCTTCGACATGGCCGACGAAGACCTGGCCGCCTTTGAGCTCTTTGCCAAACGCGTGGCACGGGCCATCCGCACGGCTTTCCCTTGCAAGAAAGTGGCGCAGGTGGTGCTCGGGCTCGAAGTGAACCATGCCCACATCCACCTCATGCCCATCAACACCGAGGGCGACGTGGACTTCAAGAAGCACGTAACGCTCAGCGAAGACGAGATGAAAGAGACGGCAGCCAAGATTCGGGAAGCGTTCAAATGAACGCTTCCCCCATTTTGAGCTGAACTTCGTTCACATACTTGCGTATCAGAGCCGAAGAATCTTCCTTGCGGCAGATGAGAAGCACGTTGTCCTTCTCGGCCACGATGAAGCCTTCGAGCCCGTTGATAACACCAAGCCGCCCCTTGGGCAGCTTGATGACATTGTTGCGGCTGTTGTCAACAATGACTTCTGAATTGATGACGACGTTGCCCTCGACCGTGCGCGGCATGGCCTCGTAGATGCCATGCCAGGTTCCCAGGTCGGCCCAGCCGAAGTCACACTTCATCACGCACACGCCCTCGGCATTGTCGAGCACGCCCGCCTCCAGCGAAATGTTGGGGTAGAGCGTGAAGTGTTCCTGCATGTAGGCTTCCTCTTGTTCCACCGTGGCATCCTTGTTGATTCTTTCGAGTTCGCGCAGCACGGGGGGCAGGATGTGCGAAAAGCTCTCACGCAGGTGGACGACGCTGGAGAGGAAGAGGCCCGTGTTCCAGAGGAACTCGCCGCTTTCCATGAACGTTCGGGCAAACTCGCGGTCGGGTTTCTCGGTGAAAGTCTTCACTTGGTAGACATCTTGCTCCAGCATTTCGGCTTTCTGAATATAGCCATAGCCCGGCTCGGGCCGCGTGGGGCTCACCCCCATGGTGAGAAAAGTCTCGTGTGTGCCCACAAAGTTGAGGCCGTCGAGCACGTTCTGCCGGAATGCCTCCTCGTTCATCACCAGCTGGTCAGACGGCACGGCAATGATGCGCGCCTCGGGACAGAGGCGCGAAATGCGGTAGTTGGCCCAGGCTATGCTGGGAGCTGTGTTGCGATGGATGGGCTCGGCCATGATGCGCGAACGGGGCACCTCGGGCAGTTGTTCCATGACCAGAGGCAGATACTGGCTGTTGGTGTTGATGAATATATGGTCGGACGGCAGGATGCGCGCCATGCGGTCGTAGGTTTGCTGAAGCTGCGTGCGCCCCGTTCCGAAGAAATCGATGAACTGTTTGGGGAAATTCTCGCGGCTGCAAGGCCACAGGCGACGCCCCTTGCCCCCGGCAAGTATCAGGCAGAAGTTGTTGTTGTTGTTGCTCATCTTGGCTAAAGCATAGATTTAAAATCATGAACTAAATTACGACAATAAAACGATACAACCATGCTTTCGGCCGCTTTTTTGGCTTATTTTTTCAATAACCAACCTTTTTTGTCTTTTTACTTTTCCACCTTTCGGCTTTTTACTAACTTTGCAACCGATTTGACGACATCATGAGCAAGAAGCAAATACTCCTCATCAACGACATGGCGGGTTACGGCAAGGTGGCCACGGCAGCCATGCTGCCCATTCTCTCCTACATGGGGCACCCCACCTACAATCTGCCTACGGCGCTGGTATCCAACACGCTGGACTATGGAAAGTTCAACATTCTCGACACCACCGACTACATCACCGGCGTGTTTCCCGTGTGGAAAGGGCTGGGCTTCCGCTTCGACGCCATCGCCACGGGATTCATTGCTTCCGAGCGTCAGGCCCTCGTGGTGTCGGCCTACTGCCGTGAACAGGCCCTCGGCGGCACCACCATCTTCGTGGATCCCATCATGGGCGACGAGGGCAAGCTCTACAACGGGGTGACCCCCGCCACCATCGGAAGCATGAAAGAGATGATTGCCGTGGCCGATTTGATCTTCCCCAACTACACGGAGGCCTGCTATCTCACCGGCGCCGGCTACCGTCCCGACGGCATCACGATGGAGGAGACTCGGGCACTGCTCGACAAGCTCACGGCCATCGGCGCCAAGTCGGCCCTCATCACGTCGATTCCGGTCGACAGGCAGCCCAGCGTGGTGGGCTACAACCACAAGAGCGGACAGTATTTCATGCTGCCCTATACCGAAATTCCCGTCCACTTCCCCGGCACGGGCGACATCTTCTCGGCCGTGCTCATCGGCCATCTGCTCAACGGCGAGGGGCTGCGACGCTCCACACGCGAGGCCATGAACGCCGTGTCGCGGCTCATCGAGTGCAACAAGGACAACGCCGACAAGAACCGCGGCATCCCCTTGGAGAACTACCTCCACCTTATTTAATCACCCCCACTCCACACCTTACCTCTGCATCCCATGGATTGGCTGTCCTCCCTCTTCAGTGTCCACTCGTCCGTACAGACGGTGATCATCATTTCTATGGTCGTTGCGCTTGGCCTCGCCTTGGGCCGCATCAAGGTGATGGGCGTCTCGCTGGGCATTGCTTTCGTGTTCTTCGCCGGCATTCTGGCCGGACATGCAGGCCTGTCGATCGATGCCCGGACGCTCGACTATGTGGAGACGTTCGGCCTGTCGATGTTTGTCTATTGCCTGGGACTGCACGTTGGCCCCAACTTCTTCGGCTCGCTGCGCCACGAAGGCATGGCCCTCAACCTGTGGGGGCTGGCCGTCATCTTGGCGGGCACCCTGCTGGCACTGGTGCTGGTGCCGATAACGGGGGTGGGCGTGGCCGACATGGTGGGGCTACTTTGTGGCGCCACAACCAACACACCCGCCCTGGGTGCCGCCACACAGGCACTGGAACACCTGGGCATTCCCAGCGGACGGGCCGCCCTGGCCACCGCCGTGACCTATCCGCTCGGCGTGGTGGGCGTCATCCTGGCCATGATGCTGATGCGCAAACTGTTTGTGAAGCCCTGCGACCTCAAGGTAAAACCGCTCAGCGACGACGACAATACATACATCGCACAGCTCACGGCCATCAACCCGGCCATCGACGGCAAGACCATTGCACAGATTGCCCAGATGACCCACCTGCACTTCATCATCTCGCGCATCTGGCGCGGAAGCCAGGTCATTGTGCCCGTGGCAGACACCGTGATTCAGGTCAACGACTCCCTGCTCGTGGTGACCACCAAGGAAGACGAGGAGGCCTTGGTGCTGCTCTTCGGCCGCCAGGAAGCCAAGGACTGGAACCGCGACGTGATAGACTGGAACGCCATCGACTCCAATGTGGAGAGCCGTGTCTGTGTGGTGACACGCCGGGGACTCAACGGCAAGCGGCTCGGCGAACTGCGCATGCGCGACATCTGCGGGGTGAATGTGAGCCGCATCATCCGAGGCGACGTCAAGCTGCTGGCCAGCCACGACCTCCGTCTGCAATATGGAGACCGCGTGACCGTGGTGGGCAAGCACAACGATGTGGAGAATGCCGAGCACTTTCTGGGCAACTCCGTGAAGACGCTCGAGGAGCCCAACATCGGCAGTATCTTCCTCGGCATCATCCTGGGCGTGGCCTTAGGCACCATCCCCATCAGTCTGCCCGGCATGGAATCGCCCATCCGGCTGGGCATCGCCGGCGGCCCCATCATCATGGGCATTCTGGTGGGCGCGCTGGGGCCGCGCATGCACTTCATCTCCTACACCACGCGCTCGGCCTCGCTCATGCTGCGCATGTTGGGCCTGTCGCTCTATCTGGCTTGTCTGGGACTGGATGCGGGCAAGGACTTCTTTGCCACCGTCGTGCGCCCCGAGGGCATCGCATGGGTGGGCATTGGCTTCCTCATCACGCTACTGCCCGTCGTCCTTGTGGGCCTCATCGCCCTGAAAACCCGGAAATATGACTTCGGAACCATCTGCGGCATCCTCTGCGGGAGCATGGCCAACCCCATGGCCCTGACCTATGCCAATGACACGCTGCGCGGCGACACGGCCAGCATTTCTTACGCCGCCGTCTATCCCCTCGGCATGTTTGTCCGTGTCGTCATCGTCCAAATCATCATTATGTTTATGGTGTAGCCGGGCACAAACATGACGCAATAATTGCCATTTCTCTTGCGTAGTTCCGATTTTATCGCTATCTTTGCACCCAAATCCAAATCATTGGTATTGATTGCCATAGAGAGACATAACCGTCAGCAGCATTGCTCCCTATACCATAGAGGTGTATGTGCAGCACAGGAAAAGCCCACTTTTCCTGTAAATTTGTTGTCGGCCGCACAAGAGAAAACAACTTTTCGTGCAAATTTATTGTCGAATTGTTTGGTAGTTCCAAATAATTTGCTACTCTCTCTCTCTCTCTCTCTCTCTCTCTCTCTCTCTCTCTCTCTCTCTCTCTCTCTCAAGCCACTGGCGTAACCTCTCTCTAAAACATACACGCGTACGCGCGCGAGGCGAACCACGCGCAACCCCAATAGGCAAAGGACTCCCCGGAGTTTCCTTTGCCCAACTTTTCGTGCCCTTTTTGCAGCCGGGCGAAAACGGAAATAAGCAGCTTTTAAGCACTCAAAAAGCAAGTTATATAATCCGCAAAACGAAATGTTCGTGCCATTCAGAACGAAGCGTTCTATTTCGTAAAACGAAACGTACCTAAGTGTCTCTTTATTTTTCTCTAAAAAATCGACCGGCTTCGCCGGTATACCAATATTAGAACGGCGTTGGAATAATCCTCCAACGCCGTTCTTTCGCTTTGTCGCTTCGCTCCCGCCTTACGTTTACGCTTTCTCGCTGATCGACTTATACACAGCAACGCTCTGCGCTTTCACGATTCGACCGCGGAAGGCCAGACGCGAACCGACATACGTGTACGAAGCCGAAGCATCGCTAAACGCATTCGTGTACGAGACACCGCAGCTCGGGTACGCGTAGTTGCTGCCACGATAGACAACACGGGACTGTCCACCATTTATCGAATAATAGTCCGAGTAATAGGTGGAGGACGAACCGTTCACATTTCCAACAGGTATGACATCCATATATCTGCCGTGAGCTACTGCCGTTATCCACATACTGTTCGTAGTACCCTTGACCATACGGACTGAGCCATCGGGCATAAAAATACGCCATTTGTAATAATTATTACCGTCATTCGGTAAATCAACGCCATCCATCATATCCCATTTATGCCCGTATATATCCTCATAGCCCAAACAACAGATGTTGTTTACTTGAGTAACCGCGGCACCACCGTACTCGTCAGCACTCTTGTACCAAGCAAACTGATGGACGGCATTGTCCACGAGGCTGTTTGTTACGTTGCCGTTTATGTTCTTCGCTTCTTCATAGCCTATTGTGTCAGTCATGCCCCTTGACGCTGTAACACCCGTTGTACGTGTATTCGTATGCTGTCCTGCTCCGCACTGCTCCTGTGCGTTCAGACGGCCGTACCACGCATAAAACAGGTTGGCAATGCGAGAGTGCATCAGCGCGTCTATCTGCTGCATACCGCGCTGAACGCTGTAATAGTGAAAATCGGTCCATGTCATATTTGCCGTTGTGCTGCCGCCCGTAATGGCTGCACGCAGTTTGGAGCCAATGACGGTCGAGCCCACCACGGCGCACAGGTGCTCATCACTGGGCACCCATTTAGGCTCCATATCCTCTATCCTCTCGCTATTGCTCAGCACGACGCAGTCGAACTCCGCCGTATTGAGGATAGTGAAGTGCAGGTTCACGGCCTTTTCCGGCACATCGGCTATGAGGTACATACCTGCCTCGAACTTGTTGCCGATGGTCGGTACCACGACGGAGCTGATGACCTTGCCCTCCGCATCCACGAACACGGAGCCGATGAGGTTCGTGCCGGGAACGCTTGGGAAGCGTACCCGCTTGAAGCCCTCAACGCCCACCTTGCATACGCTGTATGCGCTGTCGGTGGTATAGGAGCCTGCCAGCGTGTCCTTGCCGCTCATTATCTTCTTGCCGGACAAAAATCCGTTCTGGGCGTTCTTAACCTCTTTTTCCGTCAATACGGTTGCTGCTGGGCTGGCAGGTCTGTGGCTACGGTCGTTGCTGCTGTAGCAGCTGTAATGCCTGCCCTTGAGGTAGTCGTTTATACCCTTGTACCAGAAGAAAGGCTCGTACATCATCCAGTCGCCCTCCGTGCCGTCCAGCTTCGCCTCCGTACCGTCTGCGTACTTGTTGCTGTCGGTATCATCCAAGGGATAATAGATTACCTCACCGTCAAGGTTGGGAACGGCCACGTCCTGACCTGCCATGTTCACGTTGCGCGTCGTGGCTTTCTTGGTAACCTTGGCCAATACTCTGTGCCGCTGCCTCATGATGGCCGAGATATGACCGCTCGGCTTGTAGGGCGTGCTGCTCCGGTAGCCCGTGCCGTTGTCAAGGTTGGTCACATTGACATCATCGGCGATGGAATCGTCGAACTCTATCATCGTGTAGTCCGGTTGCCTGATGTTCAGTTCGGGGAAGTGTGCGCACAGCCTGCCGTACTCTTCCTCCTCCACGTACTTGGTGAGCTGTACCGTGCCGACCAGCGCACAGGTTTCGGTGGCATTGCCGTTGGCGTCCACGCCGCCCATGTCGGCAAACCGCTTCAGCCAAGTGCCGTCGTCGGTCTTGCTGATGCCAGTTACACGCAGACGCTCCACTCCCGTGCAGCGCAGAAGCAGCGTTTCCCAATTGATGTTCGGGCAGCCGTCCACGATGAGCGTCTTCACGCCCGAATAGCTTTCAAGGCTCAGACCGTTCACCGTCAGCTTGCTCAGGTATTCGAGCTTCAGCACGTTCAGCGTGCCGGGAAGCATTGCCGTCGTTATGGGAGCGCCCTTGGCAAAAGCAATGCTCTGCGGCTGTGTGCCTCGCGCGTCGAGATACTCCAGCTTGGTCTGATTGGAGAAGTCAAGTTCCGTGGAAGTGCTGCCGCCTGTCTTGGCCTGCTGCTGATTGCGCAGGTTTACCTTCCGCAGCTGCCGGCAACTGCCGATGTTCAGCCACCATCCCGTGCTGCCGGTTGTACCGGACTGAAGGTTCAGTTCGCGCAGGGCGGTACACTTGCCGAGGTCAAGACCGTTTTTCAGATGGTCGGCTGCATCCGTCATGTCCAGCACCTGCATACGGCTCGCCCCATACACGCGCAGGGGATCATTGACGGTATAGGCACCCGTTATGCGCAATTCCGCTGTCTTTCCAGCGTCCACTATTCCACTGTTGCCAAGGTTAGGACTGTTGTTTGTACCGTAGCCGAAAGCATACACCTCGCCGGCAGTTATCCTCAGCGTATCAGCCGTATCAGCCCCTGTGCGTGCCATATAGAGGTCTATGTTGTCCGAGGTGAAGCTGCTCGTGCCGTATTTTGCGTCGAGCAGGGCAAAGCGGTTTCTCACGAAGTAGGTCAGGAACGCCTTGTTGTTGCCCTGAAGGGCGTAGATGAACGGCCATTTCTTGCCGTAGGTGTCCACCATTGCCGGACGGATATATTTCAGATAGCCGCTCTTGTTGTAAGCCCTGTCGCTCCAGTTGCCCATCTGCTTCACGGTGAGCATGGACAGCACACGCTCCGGAGTCATCTTCGTCCGGTAGTTGGCCGCGCAGCGTTTCAGGTCATCGCCGAGGTTTGCCAGCACGAGGTTCCAAAGCCAGCTCTCCCTGCCCTCGAAGGCGTACTTGCTCGCCTCCGCGTCCCAAGTGTCGCGGTCAAGTGTGTAGTCGTAGGCAAGGAAGCAGTCGTTGCGCTTGCCGTCCTGCGTATCGCCGTCATAATAGGTGATGTACCATATCTTGCCGTCCCACGTGCGCAGCAGCATGTTCTTGGCACGCTGGTCCACACTGGCGTGGTAGTCCGTATGTATGTAGTATGTCAGCAGGAAGTCCTTATCAAAATACTGACTTATCTCAGACACGAACTTCTCACTCCTGAATGTAGAGAGAGCACCTGCCTTTGCGCCTTCGGGAACGCAAGCCCTTATCCACCCGAACAGACGTTTCAGGGCTGACTGCTGTGCTTCCGACAGTCCTGCCCACTTCACATCGTCGGGGAAATTGGTTTCCAAGCCGGCATCAAAGTTTGCCACAAGGTCCTCGTCGCTCTCGCTCTGGAACAGGCAAGCCTTTTCCCCATTGTTCAGCGTTTCCAAAGTCAGGGGACATTCAGGGGAGAATCCGTCCACGCCCTCCATACCGAACAACCTGCCGCTCTTTGACTTCTCATTGTTGAAGTTGTACTGCCCGAAATAGGTACTCTCGCCGTCTGCCGTTTCCGCGCTGAACACGTCGATGGGGAAGCCGTCGATGGCCGTACGCACCGCTACAGCGTTGAGGCTCTTGCCGCCCTGCTCGTACTGGTACCGCTGCGGGGGTGTCAGCAGAACCAGTTCCTTCATCACCTCATTGAACAGCTTGGCACCGCCAGTGTTCAGGCTCATTGACGAGTCGGAATAGTCGCTTTTCATACAGTAGAGGTTCATCGCTATGGCACCGGGGCGCATCCTGTACTTCCCACCCTCGACAGTCAGTCCATTCACCTCAAGGCTGAGGTTCGCACCGCCCTTGCTGAAATAGATACGGATATTCTTGCTCGGATACTTGGTGGAACTGGTACCCTGAATACGAATGTAGCAGTCGCGTAGGATGAAGTCATATTCCTTGCCGAACGGACTGTAGAAATAAACGTCGGCAATGAAGTCCGTCTTCTTGTTGTTGGTCTGATTTACCTCGTCAAGGCCGCCCTTGCGCACGATGCGCATCACGCCCTTGCCTTTGGCACGCAGTTTGTCTATATCGACATCCCCCGTCTCGCCGATGATGTCGTTCTCTTCCCATATACGCATCATGCCATCCGTACTGCCCGCATCGACCATGCGATTTTCCAACACCTCGTCATCGGTAAGGGGACGGTTGTAGATGCGTATGTTCCTCATCTCAAGGTCGGCAGCCTCGCTTGTTAGGGTAATGCCCACAGGGTTGTCCTGACGGAAGTAGTAGCTGCCGTCGTAGATGTCCGCCCCGGCTGCCGTTCACGTACAGTTCCATAAGCCGTCCTTCCGTCCGCTTGCCGATGACGAAGGCAACCTTCAGCCATTCTTCCGGGGCGAATTTCGTGCCGATCTTTATCTCACGGCTTGCATCTGCGCCTTCCTCATTGACGTAATGAAGGATGGTTCCTGTCTTGATACTTGCCTCCACTGAGGTTACGCTCAGTCCCTTGCCGCTGGCCATACAGCTGATGACCTCCGCGGTACGGTCCATCACGTTGGTTACCTTGAACTCCATCTCGATGGTCATGCCGTTCGCACCTGCGTCTTCCCTGAACAGCTCATAGCCGATGACGGCCTTCGCACCGTTGGAGAGTTTCAGGCTGTCGCCCGTCCAGCCGTTACTCGACCAGTCGAAGCCCTCGAATGCCGTTTTAACGCCGTTCGACTCCCATTTTGCAGGATCGCTCTCACCATTGCTCCTGCCGGCAGGACTCAGTCGTACCTGCAAGCCATAGGAAGCCTCGCTAATGTCGATTCCGCTCTCTTCCACGTCAATGTAGAGGGAATAGGTGGCTGCGCCTGTCGTGAGTGTCATCGTCTGTCGTCCCTTCTCAGTAAACCGGTTCTGGTAGGTCTGCATCGTTCTCGGCACGCTTACGGTCTGGAGAAGCGTGTCGTTCCGTCTTACTGAAACGGTGGCCGGGGTCTGGCTGGGGTCATAGACAACGAACCTGAACTCGCACGACTCGTATTGCCCCACGCTGATAACCGGCTTCAGATATTCCCCTGCCGTCTGTATTCTGCCGTCTGGGTGGGTAATCATCAGCCCGATGAACGGCGAGTTGCCCCCTGCTTTCAGGAAGTCGAAATAGATACTCTCACTCTTCAGGGTCAGTGTGTCAGCCTCCATTTCAGCAACCATCTGCACGGTATGCCGCCCGACGGACAGACCGCTCATTGACAGGTTGAAGCTGCCGTTGGTTGTGCCGCTGCGCGTTATGGTTTCGGTATTGCGCTGCGTACCGTCCACATAGAGGAACACAGTCTTGGTACCGCTGCCGCTCACGGAGAAAGGGACGCTCACCATTTCCGAACTGCTGTATCCTCCGGAAGACAGTCCCGATGCAAGGTTGTAACCCGTGGAGAGGGACAGGGTAACGGATTTTACTGGTACGTAGCACTGTTTACGCTGCGCCTTGCCTGTTGTCGGGTCAGTAGTCGTGGCTATCACGTAGATGTCGTTCGTACCCAGTAGCAGGTATTTGGTCAAATCAAGGGTATAGGTTCCTTTGCCCGTTTCTTTCACTGTCTCGTTATATGTCGTGGTGGCACCGCGCTTGACCATTATCTGTATCGCCGCCTTCTGTCCCGTACTTTCCCCATCTGTATTCCTGTGGTCATAGGTATAGGTCAGCTTCACCACATCACCTTCCTTGATGGTGGTCTTGCCCACACCGGCTGTCAGCACTATCTTCGTCGCGCTGCTGTCGCCACCACCTCCACCACCGCCGGCAGGAATGTCCGCTGAGGCTATCTCTGCACCGCTTTTGTTCGTAAGAGCGAGGCGTACCGTATTCGCATCGTCACTCAATTCTGCCGTCATTCCGAAAACGGTACCTGCCTCCACTTCACTGAGTTTGGTGGCCACGGCCTTGTTCTGGACAGGATTGGAACTGTCTGCATCGAGGCTCTCGTCCACATCGATATTGTCTATCGTGAGGCTCACGTTGCCCTCCGCATCGGCAGTCTGCTTCCTGCCGTTCACCGTCAGACTCTTTATCGTGCCTGCGCCACCGAAGTCCTCCCAGCTGGCTTCCTGCGCCCAACTGTCGATATTCGTGCCGATGAATTGCTTCGTGCGCCATTTCCCCTGACTTTCCTCAAAGGTGATGCAGCAACCTCTGACACGCTTCTTTTCCTCCACAGCCTTGATAGCAGTCGCCAATGTATAATATCCCGTTTCAAGGGGATAAGCTGATGTTACATTAATGGTATTACCGCCACCGCTGCCGGTGATTTCCGTCAACTCATCGTCTGTTCCGTTCCACGCATAGATTACGGAGCCCAGCAGGTAGAGCTTGTTCTTGCGTATCTCCTTTCTGTTCTCGGTGAGGTAAAGGTCTGCATTCTTCCAGTTATTATAATACTTATTTCCGTTTTTACCTGCGAAGATTTTTTTTGCCGTAACATAGTACACGCCCGTTACTTCCAGAACGCTGAGTGTCTCAATGGTCGCATCGGTAAGAATCCCGTCAAAGCGCACCGTCGCACCATTCAGGGCTTGCACGGCCACGCCTTCAAACTGTTCGATGACCCGCTGTGCCGAAGTCCTGACCTGTTCGAGTTCCCCTGTGGCCCTGCCCGCTGCCTGCGCTGCCTCTTGTGCCTCCTGTGCTTTTGTCGCGGCATTGGCGGCAGCCTGTACCGCGTTTGTCGCAGCGGTATCTGCCGCTTGCTTGGCAGCCTGTGCCTGTGCTGCCGCATCGGAGGCTGGCTTGCCCAGCAGACTTATCGGAGCCGTTACCAGTTCTTCGCCACGCATTGCAGGGAGTGTCTTCACACCATCGAGGCTTGATACCTCCTGTAGTTCATTTACTCCCTGACTCTCACTCTTTATCTGAGAAATAATATCCCGCTTCAGATCCTGTTTTTCTTGTTCTGTCAGTGCCATGTCATTATGATTTATATTTGTTGCTAATTCTGTCTGTTGATTATTCTCGCAGTATATTGAGTACTGAAACCATCTATCTGTGCAGTACGCTCTGGATCATACACCAGCAGCAGTTCCACAGTATCTCCTTGTCCCATTGTCATATCCCCCCACTGTTCATCATTCCAAGTAGTAAGCAGCGGATAGTCCTCTTTGTCCCAAGGTGTCTCCTGCTTGCTGTTCTTGTTCTTGTTGCGCCCGAATATCACGAAGTCTCCTGCTCCCAAGTCAGAAGAAACAGTCAGCCGGAAGGCAAATGGAGTATCCTGTCCTATACCCAGAGTTGAACGCATTGCCGGAAGACGGGGCAGGGCTATGCCAGCATTGCTCACGGCACAGACCACAATCAGGCGGTTACTGTCCTTTATCTCCACATCATAGATTGTATTGGCTTTGTCCACCTTCACCTTATCAAAGCGGAATCCGTCCACGAATCCATTCAGTGCACCGCTTCCTTTCCCTGCGAAGGCGAAGTTGCCGCTCATGGAATTCTCTATGTCGAAGATGATGCCATATTTAGGTAGAAAACCCCATTTCTTGCCGTTGCTGTCAGTATAGTCTGTTGCCGTGTCAACAAGCCTTGTGAGCATAGGCTGTCCAAGACTATGCCACGTTCCGAAAATCGCCTGTCGGTCTTTGGCGTTGAAGCCTATCATCGTGTCATACAGGAACAAACCATCCCTGTCATCCACAACTTTGTAGCTACCGTCCGGCTGCAATACACGGCTTGACACACCAATATGGTTTCCACTGATGGCAAAGCCACCAATGTATCCTGTCTCGGCATTGACCTCGCCATCGAACTTTCCGTTCTTTGCCTCAATACTGCCGTCGGGGAGTATCCTGAAATTCCTGTTTGCCGTTACCAGTCCCTCCAGCTTGATATTGTCGGCAAGCAGCTTGATGACGGTCCTCGTGTGTCCTTCGGCATCGGTCTCTTCCACCGCTACACCGATGAGTGCCAGTTTCCCGTCGGGCCCTTGTGCATAGATACCGCTACCTTCAGCCTTTACCATGATGCCACTCTCGGCAAGCACACGACCGTCCTTATCGAAATTCTGTGCTGCTATTTTTACGAGTTTCTCGCTTTGCTCGAACAGTGTCCTGTACTTGTAGGTCAGGCTCTCTATCTTGTCCGTGCTCAAGATGAGCATGTAGAGGTAGATGTCACCCGTAAAGCTCAGCTTGAAGTCGCCCGTGCCGTTCCAAAGCCCGTTGCAGGTGTACTGCTTGTAGCCGTTGGTAGGTACAAGTTCTTCCTCTACCTCCAGCGAGTTGAAGTTCTCAAAGCCTGTCTTATCGACATTCTCAAACCTCACCTTCAGCGTACCCTCTCTTGCGCAGCGGTAGAAGAAGCTCAGGTATACGGGCAGGGCTTCCTTCTTGCCGTTGCTATTCGTGTTCATAGGTGGCACGCTCTTCAGGCTGGCGTTCTTCTGTGTGATGTACTTGTTCCTGATACGCACCACGACACGCCCGTCATCTTTCGTAACGCTGGCACCGTCGCCTTTCTTCGTGAGCACCTTGTCGTTGGCCCATATCCATTTGTTGCCCACCAGCCAGAACACCGTCTCGTTCTCGGTCAGCCACTTGGACAGCCCCTCGTCAAAGCTCGGATTGTTCAGATAGTGGAAAAGCCACTCTACTTTGACCCCTTTGGCCAAACAGGATTGCTCACCTTGGCCATAATATGATTGACCCTTTTGGCCAAAATAACATTAACCACTTAGTACAAGTGTCGTTAGAGTTTTTTTATGTAGATTTGGGAACCCGAGTCCTGGTGTAAGGGGTAATAATAAAATCTATGCAAATGAACAAGAGAATCAAGAACATTTTAAGATGTTATGCGGCAGGGATGGGTATCAAGGAAACGGCATCCACATTCCATACTTCCCGTAACACTGTCCGCAAGTATGTCCGTCTGTTCCTTTCAAGTGAGAAAAGCATCGATCAGCTTCT
>NZ_JADU01000006.1 GCF_000518545.1 Hallella seregens ATCC 51272 | reverse complement strand
CACTTGAAAGGAACAGACGGACATACTTGCGGACAGTGTTACGGGAAGTATGGAACGTGGATGCCGTTTCCTTGATACCCATCCCTGCCGCATAACATCTTAAAATGTTCTTGATTCTCTTGTTCATTTGCATAGATTTTATTATTACCCCTTACACCAGGACTCGGGTTCCCAAATCTACATAAAAAAACTCTAACGACACTTGTACTAAGTGGTTAATGTTATTTTGGCCAAAAGGGTCAATCATATTATGGCCAAGGTGAGCAATCCTGTTTGGCCAAAGGGGTCAAAGTAGAGTGGCTTTTCCAGGTGGCGGTAACGCACAAGGACACCGATAATAGACACATTCACATCATTGCCAACCGTATCAGTCTGTATGGAGAGGTCTATGATACCACCTTTGTGAGCAACAAGGCAGCGAGAGTGGCGGAGGAAATAAGCAGGGAGAAAAACTTGACTATCGCAAAGGAGGTCAAGGCGGAAAAGAAATACCAAAAGTCAAAAGCCAATCTAACGAGAGAACAGACAAAGCAGCAGGTGCAGAAGATTTGCTATGCCTTGCTTGATAAGTACAAAGGCACAGGCACCACAGGGCATTCCATGTTTCTCTATGAATTGAACAAGAGCGGCGTCGTCATAGAGCGCATGAAGAACAAGCAAGGCAAGGTCTATGGCTTGAAGTTCTCATTTGGTGGACAATCGTTCAAGGCTTCCGAAATCGGCAGGGAGTTCGGCTACCGTTCCTTGCAGAAAAACTTTGAGACTGCCAACAAGAAAGAACCAAAGAAACCGCATCAAACAGTACAAGGACTAACAGAAAAGAAAGAACAACCTGAGACAGGTTACCAACTCGTACCTCCAAGCCGTTCCTCAATTTCACGAGACAACGACACTCCACGAGCGCAGAACTCCATTGGTGCAGTGGCAGACACCATAGTTAGCGCAGCCGATGAACTAATGGAAGGGTTGGGCGATTTGATTACACCAACCGTACAGGGCGATGACTATGCCGAAGCAGCGTGGCAGCGCAAACTAAGAAATCAAGCGAACAGAAAGAAGCGAGGGAGAAGAATGTAACTCGCAGCAATAAAGAATACATCATATTACGCAGAAATCCGAGTTTATTTGCAATTTCTTGATAAAAAACAGTATCTTTGCAATCTATTAAACATTTATAATGATAGATGTCTGAAGATAGGCTTCGTATTGGTGATATCGGCTTTGTCTACAACCGCTCTCAAGTTGAGCAGAAGTGGAGTTTGATGGACATGGATAATAGGGCTCCTTTTATCTTTGTTCCTATAGATTGTGAAAAATTCCTAACAAACTCGCAGATTATTACCAATAAAATGAGGGATGACGATGGGCTTTATGTGGGACTTAATCCTGATTATCAGAAAAAAGTGAGTTATGATTATTTGATGTTTGAAATTGGTAGTATAGCTGGATATGTTGCCTTGTTCTTCAGCAAGGACAAAATGAAATTCAGAAAAAAACTGACAAAAACACAATTATTGAACTTTGAATTTAGAAAAGAAGACCAAGATACTCAAAGAGTTTACGGTTACAGTGCCTTAATAGTTTCAAATATGTCGATGTATATTTCTAAGCATATAAACGACAAGTATTTTCAGCTTCGGTTGAGTATGTTTACAGATGTCCGTGATTCTCTAAGCATTGCTCAGATTATGCAACCTTCTCTAAAAGAAATGGGGATCAACTTGAATTTATTTAATTCTTGGAAAGCTCTTTTGGATAAAAGCCAAATAAACGAAAATGGTGTCAATACTATATTCGATGCCCTTCTTGATAATAAAACTGAAGTTATGAACGATGTACGTAAAGTGCGTATTCTGTTCACTAATTTGATGTCTTTTGCGAACAAAATCCATGACCATGACAAAGTGGAAGATTAATAGCATAAAAATAGAAAACTTCAAGTTTTTCCATCGCCCTTTCAAGATGGATATTGAAGGTAAGAATTTGCTTCTGTATGGAGAGAATGGTAGTGGAAAGAGTTCTATCTATTGGGCTATCTATACCTTGTTTCAGAGTTGTTATAAAAGACCAACAATAGATGATGCACAGAAATATTTTGTAGCAGATAACACGGAAAATCTTCGTAACAAATTCTTACCTGATACTCAGAGGTCTGGTGTTGAATTAGAATTTATATCTGAAGATGATGGTCGTAGAAAGTCTTATGAAGACTCAAATGTCAGGTGTAATACTTCTACAGACCCTTTTATGAGCATTACTGCAGGATCTAGTACCTTCATGAACTACAAGTTTCTTTCTGCCATCTTCGATTTTAAAAATAGCAAGCAGCCCGAGATCTTCAATATTTTCGTCAGTGATATTTTCCCAGCTCTAATTTTACAACCATCCATGGAACTCATTCACTGTGATGGCACACAATCATCTGTAATGACAGCTGACTACTGGTGGAAGTATTTAAATAATAACCTTCAGAATCTAAAGAGAGGTTCTAATCCACATTATATTTTGAAGACTTCTGATGAATACATACGTTATTCCAGACTGCTGAAAGAATTTAACAGACAGATAAAGAATAATGTGACCCTAATTGAAACTAAGGCCAATCAGATGATTTCTAATAGCTTCAAATTGAATGCGAGACTTCAGATGGACTATGAGAATGCAAGGATTACAGATGTCCAGATGGGGCCAGGAGTATTATATAACAAAAAAATATTACCTCCCAAAATAAAGGTTAAGGCAGAATTCAGCCATAACCATATTGTTGGACATAATGACATATTACATCCTCGCTCCTTTTTCAATGAGGCAAAACTTACTTGTCTTGCCATTGCGATGCGTTTTGCTGTTGTCGAAATTATGCACCGTGCCGAGGATGATGGTGTCTCTGCACTATTCCTCGATGATTTGCTGATTAGTCTAGATATGTCTACAAGACTTGAAGTAATGGACATTATTTTGAGTTATGAAAGTAATTATCAGATACTACTTTTCACGCATGATTACACCTTCTTCGATATTCTGAGGTCAAAGATTAGACAGCAGAAACATGATAGCAGCTGGTTGTTCAAGGAATTATACTGCTTGAATGATGATATAGACAATATACCAGACTATCTACTTGTTGATAATCAGAATGCAATTGATAGGGCAAAAGCTTTTTATGAGCAACGTGACTATGCTGCGTCTGCCAATGCATTAAGACGTGAATGTGAAGAGCAGCTTAAAAGATTGCTACCATTCAATGCTACAGTAGAATTTCAGAGAGCCCCTTTCCCCAAAACTTCTCCTAAACAACTATCCAACATGATGGGTGCTCTCAATCAGTTTTATTCAGACACAGGAATTCCTGATATTACTCCAGATATACAGATGTATAGGGAGAGAATCCTCAATCCGTTATCACATCACGATGCTCGTACTCCAATATACAAGAGTGAGTTGCTAAAAGCTATTGATGAAATTTCAAAACTGAGAACAATATCGGTTTCATTTCTAGTCCAATATACAGATTGTACGCTTTCAAATGATTTTTTTATCCATTTCACTAAGGATGGTATAGATGCGGAGGTACACTTTTATTTTTGTGCTGAGTGGGTGAAATACACACTGAATGGTATGGATTATTTTTCAAATCCTTTGCTTCACATTACCTCTTCTAATGTGCCACAATATGTAGTTGGAAGAGAAAAAAATATAAAAAGTATTTACAACACACTTTGTAATTATGTATATAGAGGTGCTGGCGGTTATCCAAGTCTTGAAGATGCTATTCAGAAGTGATATGATATTATATTAAGTTATCTGTTTTTTTATATTTATTCTCATCATAATGACCATTATTCGGTAAGAAAGTATTATCTTTGCAAACAGAATAATAAGCGTTCTTTGTTAGGCAGAAAACAGCGAAGCCAAGTAGCCTGCTCGTTTCCAAATCGTTACCTGTTTGGCTTATGCGATAAGGTAACTTCTTTATTTTCAATAAGTTGTATTTCAAGAATTATCTTGCGCTGCGACGATGGCGTAATCGCACGGCGGCAAACGGTTATTCGCGTAGCATAGGCGGCGTGGTGGCGGTGCGACGGCTCCGTGGGGTCAGTCGATGGAGAGTAGCGAGTCGGTGATGATGTCGGCTCCTGCGGCGCGCAACTCGGCCTCGGTGCCATTGCCGTAGGTCACGCCGCAGGTGCGGCATCCGGCTCCGCGGCCCATGAGGATGTCGTAGTGCATGTCGCCGATGACCAGTGCGTCGGTCGCGTCGAGGCCGAAGTGGGCCAGCGTCTGGAGCACGGGGCAGGGGTCGGGCTTGGGCCGGGCCACGTCCTCGCAGCCCAGCACGAGCGAGACGTACCGGCCCAACTGCATCTCGCGGACGAAGGCCATGAGCGACTCGTGACCGCGGCTGCTGGCCAGCGACACCCGCGCGCCGCCCTCGTGCCACCGGCGCATGGCCTCGGCGGCCCCGGGAAACAGGGGCGCCACGCCCGGCTTCTGGCTGGCGGCAAAGCGTCGGCGGTAGATGTCGACGCACGCCTGTACCTGCGTCTCGGTGAGAGGCATCAGCATGCGGAAGCCTTCGGCCAGCGGCAGTCCGATGGTTTGGCTGCACGCCTCGTGGCTGCGCGCGGGCAGACCGGCCTCGCGCAGGGTGGCCTGCATGGTGTCGGTGATGATTCGGTTGGTGTCGGCCACGGTGCCGTCGAAGTCGAGAATGTAGAGCTTGTACATGGGATCAGCGTTTGGCCAGGTACTTGTCGATGAGCGTCTGGCAGGCGTCCTCGATGAGGCTGATGGCCAGCTCGAAGCCGGCCGCGCCGCCATAGTAGGGGTCGGGCACGCTGGCATGGCCGGCATAAGCGTTGAACAGCGTGCTCACGGGTGTCACGCGGGCGCGCTGTTCCGGGGTGCGCGTGCGCGACATCACGGCCTCATAGTTGTCGTCGTCCATGGTGACGATGAGGTCGAAGCGGTCCAGGTCGGTGCGGGCGTCGAACTGCCGCGCCCTGTGGTCGAACTCGTAGCCGTGCGCGCGGCCGTGGCTGCGCATGCGCTCGTCGGGCAGCTGCCCCACGTGCCAGCCGCCGATGCCGGCCGAGTCGATATGGACCAGATGGTCGAGGCCGCGCTGGCGCACCATCTTTTCCAGAATGCCCTGGGCCGCCGGCGACCGGCAAATGTTGCCCAGACAGATGAAAAGCACCGAGAATTTTCCTTTTTTTGTCATGGTGGTGTGGTTCTTGCCCGGCGGTTGGCGGCGGAACGATTCCGCGGCGTGCCGTCGGCAGAGGAATTGCAAAAGTACGGAAAAATCCCGATACGGCCATCAAAAACGCCCCGGTTTGTGAGTCCGGGGCGTTGGTTTGCAGGTTATTCTTCGTCGTTGTCGTCGTCCCAGAGGCTGGGCTTCGGCTCCATGCAGGCTCCGCCGTCCTTGGACAGCGGGGCTGCCAAGGGCTTGGCTTGGTGGGTTTAGGGTTTCGGCTGGGGTTGACGGCTCATGCCTGCGGGGCCTTGTGACGCGCTTCGATCTGGCGGTTGATGTCGTCTATGACCTCGTCGGTGAGCTCATAGCGCGAGATAATGAGCATGGCCACCACGAGCAGCAGGGCCGGCAGCACGGCCACGAGCCACAGAATGCCCTGCTCGGCCAGTGCGCTTTGGGTGGTGGCATTGGTCCGGTCGAAGCCCACCAGGGCCAGCACCAGGCCCGGCACCACGCCGCCCAGGGCCATGCCGGCCTTGTAGAAGATGCCGGTCAGGGCGTTGACGATGCCCGAGATGCGGCGGCCGTGGGTGTATTCGCCGTAGGAAATCACCTCGGGCACCAAGGCCCACATGTAGCCTGTGGCCACAATGACGCCCGTAGACTTGACAAATTGCGCCACGTAGACCAGCCAGACCTGCGACCGCAAGGCCGGTATCATCGAGATGGCATAGAGCATAGCCATGCCCAAAATGGCGATGCCGAGGAATGCAAAGAACATCTGCCGCTTGCCGATGGCCCGCTTGATGGCGGGCACCAAGGGCATGAAGATGAAGGCCGGAACGGAGCCCAAGGCCATGAAGTTGGCCATCTGGTCGGGCGTGCCGTGCACGTTGTAGATCATGTAATAGCTTCCTGCCGAGTTGCCGACGGCCATCATGGCAAATGCCGTGACGAAGAAGAAGGCCAAAACGCGCAGCGGACGGTTGCGCACGAACTCGGTCCAGAGGTCGGACACGCGCACGTTGGCCGTCTCGCTGCGGTCCATGACCACGCGCTCGCGCGTCTGGCTGAAGCAGAAAAAGAGCAGCGCGAGGCCCACAAGCGCGTAGACCAGCATCGTGACGAACCAGGCGCCGGCGGCCTCCTGCGTGTTCACCTGACCGCCGGGAGCCAGTGCAGCCACCAGCTTGGGTATGCCGTAGGCCACGGCCAAGCCGCCCAAATTGGCAAAAAGCATGCGTACGGAGGTGAGCACCGTTATCTCGTTGGTGTCGCGGGTGAGGGACGCATTGAGTGCGCCGTAGGGTACATTGATGAGCGTGTAGCACATCGACATGCCCACATAAGTGGCGTAGGCATAGGCCAGCGAGCCGTGGAACTCGTTCCAGAAGCACAGCACGGCGAAGCCCGTGAGCGGGATGCCGCCCAGCACCAGGTATGCGCGGTACTTGCCCAGCCGGGGCGAGTGCTTGTCGACAAAGGTTCCCACGAGCGGGTCCCACAGCACGTCGACCAGCCGCACCACGAGAAACATGAACGCGGCAGAGGCCGGATTGAGGCCGTAGACGTTGGTATAGAAGATCAGCAAGTACATGCCGATGGTCTGGTAGATGAGGTTTTGCGCCAGGTCGCCCGAGGCAAAGCCCGTGCGCTGCAGCCAGGAGAGCTTGTAGAAGCCGCGTTGTTCGGCGGCCGCGCCGTTGGATTCTTGTTGCATGGCAGGTGTGTGACTGTTGTGATGGATGCGTGGAATGTCGGGCGCAAAGATACGGAGTTTGGCGCGGGCGGGGCTTTTCGGATGTTTCCAAAGGTTTCGGTTTTGTATCACAGCCGGCCGCACGCACCGTCCGGAGGCGGAAGAGGAAAAGAAAAGAGACAAACAAGAAAGTGCCGTTTGGCCGATGTTGCGTATCTTTGCACCATGAAACCACTCAAACAGGAAATGATATGAAACGTACAAGTCAAGTTCGGGGCCGCCGGATCGCCCGGTGGGCCGCCGGCGTGCTGCTCTGCATGGGGGTTGCCGCAGCCGCCCAAGTCCATGCCCCTGCCGCCCCGCGGCCCAGGCTTGCGGCCCCGCAGCCGCCGCATGCCACCCCCGACGGGCTGCCAGCCGGCACCCGTTTGGCCTCGACGGCCGAGCCCGGCAACGACTATCCGCGCGTGGACAGCCTGCGGCGGGCCTACTTCCGCCTGGCCGCCCCCGGGGCCAGCCGTGTGCAAGTGGAGATATGCGGCCGGAAATACGACATGCAGCGCGACGCCCTGGGCGTGTGGACGGGCATGACCGACCCGCTCGCCGTGGGATTCCACTACTATTTTCTGCTCGTCGATGGCGTGCAGGTGGCCGACCCCGCCACCGACACCTTCTTCGGTTGCTGCCGCCAGGCCAGTGGCATTGAGATTCCCGAGGGCCCCGAGGGCGACTACTACCGGCCCCGGCAAGGCGTGGCCCACGGGCAGGTGCGCTCGGTGACGTACTACGCCGAGAGCACGCGGGAGTGGCGGCGAGCCATGGTCTACACCCCCGCCGAGTATGAGACGGGCACGCGCCGCTACCCCGTGCTCTACCTGCAGCACGGCATGGGCGAGGACGAGACCGGCTGGAGCCGGCAAGGCCAGCTGCCGCACATCATGGACAACCTCGTTGCACGGGGCGAGGCCGTGCCGATGGTGGTGGTGATGGAGAGCGGCGACGTGAAGGCTCCGTTCCGCGGAGGCTCCAACGAGGCCGGGCGGAGCGACTACGGCGCGACGTTTTACAAGGTGCTGCTGAACGACCTTATCCCCATGGTGGACCGCACTTTCCGCACCCTCTCCGACCGCGACCACCGGGCCATGGCCGGACTCTCGTGGGGCGGGCACCAGACGTTCGACGTGGTGTTTACCCATCTCGACCTCTTTTCCTACGCCGGAGCCTTCAGCGGCGCCATCTTCGGGCTCGACGTGAACCAGACCTACGGCGGCATATTTTCGCGCCCGGCCGAGGTGAACAGCCGCCTGCACTATCTGTTTCTGGGCTGCGGCAGCGAGGAGGACATGGGCACCGGCCGCCTGGTGGCCGACCTGCGGCGGGCTGGCGTGCGTGTGGACAGCTATGTGTCTGTGGGCACCCACCACGAGTGGCTCACGTGGCGGCGCTGCCTCAGGGCTTTCGTGCCCCATCTGTTCAAACGCTGACGCCCGGCCCGCAGCGTGGGGGGCGCCGGCGAAAAGGCCGCGGAGGCGTTGCGATAACGGTGCAACGGCGCGGCGATGACGGTGTGATCGAGACGCGACGACGGCGTAACCGCAATGCGATTACGCCGTCGTCGTTTGGGGATTCCGGCACGGTGGTGGAGGAGGTGCGGCCTGACGGTAGTGTCGCAGCCGCATGGCAGAGGTGTTGCGGCCGTGTCATGGTGGCGGGTCGGCCGCCCCGTGTCGCCGCCGCGGGCCGTTCGCATGGGCTGCCCGGCTATGCCTGGGCTTCGAAATATTCCTCCAGCCGCCGGGTGGCCGAGCCGGAGGTGTTGGGCAGGTCCTCGATGATGCGGCCGTGTTCGAGCAGGGCCACGCGCGTGCTGATGTCGATGGTGTGCTGCAGGTTGTGGCTGCTCACGAGGATGGTGGCCCCTGTAGCGGCGTGGTGGTCGAGGAGGAGCTTCTTCAAAAGGTTCTGGCTCGAGGGGTCGAGAAAGTTGAACGGCTCGTCGAGAACCACCAGCTCGGGGCGGGAGAAGAGCACGGAAATGATGCCTACTTTCTGTTTGTTGCCCGCGCTGAGGTTGCGGATGAGCTTCTTCTGGCCGAACACCTCGTCGTGGGCGAAGGGCAGGAACGGGGCCACGGCCGAGCTTTCGGGGTGGTTCCAGTCGATGGCGGGCAGTCCGCTGATGCGGGCAATGAAGTCGAGATACTCCTCGGGCGTGAGGAAGTCGATGAGGAAACGCTCGTCGATGTAGGCTCCGGTGAGCGATTTCCAGGCCTCCGACTGGGCGGGCAGGATGGGCTCGGGGTCGGGTTGGCCGGCCGTGGGGGCGGGCAGCAGCGTCACCTGGCCCGCGTCGGCCTTGAGCAAGTCGAGCACAAGACGGAAGAGCGTGGTCTTGCCCGCGCCGTTGTTGCCCACGAGTCCGAGGATGTCGCCGTGGCCGACGGTGAACGAAGGGATGTCTACGGCCGTTTTGTCGCCGAAGGTTTTGAGGAGTTGGTGGAGTTGGATTTGCATGTCGGGATGATGGGTTGGAACGGGAAAAGGAGACCGCACGGCCGTCGCAGGGCGAGTGGCGGTGGGGTCTCCTTTTCGGGTGGATGGGTGGATGGGCCGCGGGCGGGGGCCTTTAGCTGAGGCCCTTGCCGTGGCAGTTCTTGAACTTCAGGCCGCTGCCGCAGGGGCAGGGGTCGTTGGGACGCGGCATTTTGTCGTGCACCACGGGCTCGCGCCGGCGCACGGGCTCGCGCGTGTCCTGGCTGGCGGCGGCCTGCTGACTGCTGCGTATCTCGTCGAAGTCGTCTTTCTGCTCGTTGTAACGCTGGCTGCGCTGCTCCTCGGGAGCGGCCTGCTGCACCTGCTGCTGGGTCTGCACGGGTATCTGTCCGCGCATGAGGAAGCTCGAGATGCGGTTGTTCATGTCGTCGATCATGCTGTCCCAGAGCTTCGCGCTCTCGAGTTTGAAGATGAGCAGCGGGTCTTTTTGCTCGTAGGAAGCGTTCTGCACGCTGTGGCGCAACTCGTCGAGCTGGCGCAGATTTTCCTTCCAGTCGTCGTCGATGATGCTGAGCATGACGAACTTCTCGAACTCTCTGACGATGTTTTTGGCCTCGGTTTCGTAGGCTTCCTTCAGGTTGACGCGCAGCTGCACCACGTGGCGGCCGTCGGTAATGGGCACAAGAATGAACTGGAACTGCTCGCCCTGGTGCTCGTACACCTCCTTGATGACGGGGTAGGCGTCGGCCTGAATGCGGTCTGTCTTGCGCTTGAAGGCGGCCATGGCACTCTGGAAAGCACGCTCCTGCAGGTCGGCCTTGTTGCTGTTGTCGAACTCTTCGGCGGTGAAAGGAATCTCCATAGACAGCACCTCGAAGAAGGCTTCCTTGGCCCCTGCGTAGTCGTTGTTGTCGACAATGCTCACCACACGGTCCCAGATGACGTTGGTGATGTCCATGCCGATACGCTCGCCCATGAGTGCGTGGCGGCGTTTCTCGTAGATGACGGTGCGCTGCTTGTTCATCACGTCGTCGTATTCGAGCAAGTGTTTGCGGATTCCGAAGTTGTTTTCCTCCACCTTTTTCTGGGCCCGCTCAATGCTTCTGGAGATCATGGAACTCTCTATTCGCTCGCCGTCCTCGAAGCCGAGGCGGTCCATGACCTTGGCAATGCGCTCGCTTCCGAACTTGCGCATGAGGTCGTCCTCGAGCGAGACGTAGAACACCGACGAACCCGGGTCACCCTGACGGCCGGCGCGTCCGCGCAGCTGTCGGTCCACACGGCGGCTCTCGTGGCGGGTGGTGCCGATGATGGCGAGGCCTCCTGCGGCCTTCACCTCGGGGCTGAGCTTGATGTCGGTACCGCGGCCGGCCATGTTGGTAGCGATGGTTACGGCTCCCAGTCCGTTGACCGACTTGCCGGCCTCGGCCACGATCTGCGCCTCTTTCTGGTGCAGCTTGGCGTTGAGCACCTGGTGGGGCACCTTCCGCATGGTGAGCATCTTGGAGAGAAGTTCGCTGATTTCGACCGACGTGGTGCCCACGAGGCAGGGCCGTCCCTGCTGGCGCATCTCCTCAATCTCCTCGATGACGGCACGGTATTTCTCGCGGTTGGTCTTGTAGACACGGTCGTCGAGGTCGTGGCGGGCGATGGGACGGTTGGTGGGAATCTCCACCACGTCGAGCTTGTAGATGTCCCAGAACTCGCCGGCCTCGGTGCTTGCCGTGCCGGTCATGCCGGCCAGCTTGTGATACATACGGAAATAGTTCTGCAGAGTAATGGTGGCAAAGGTCTGCGTGGCGGCCTCAATGCGCACGTGTTCCTTGGCTTCGATGGCCTGATGCAGGCCGTCGCTCCAGCGTCGTCCCTCCATAATGCGGCCCGTCTGCTCGTCCACGATCTTCACTTCGCCGTTCATCACCACGTACTCGTCGTCCTTGTTGAACATGGTGTAGGCCTTGAGCAGCTGCTGCAGGGTGTGCACACGGTCGCTCTGCACGGCGTAGTGGTTGAGCAAATCGTCCTTGCGGTCGAGGCGTTGCTGGTCGTCGAGGCCGGTCTCGGCCTCGAGGGCGGAGAGCTGCGAAGCGATGTCGGGCAGCACAAAGAGGTCTTGATCGTTCACTTGATGGGCCAGCCAGTCAGTGCCTTTGTCGGTCAGATCGGCGCTGTTCATCTTCTCGTCGACCACGAAGTACAGGGGCTTGACGGCCTCGGGCATGCGTCGGTTGTTGTTCTCCATGTAGATTTCCTCGGTCCTCTGCAAGCCCGACTTGATGCCTTCCTCGGAGAGATACTTGATGAGGGCCTTGTTCTTGGGCAAGGCTTTATAGGAGCGGAAGAGGCAGAGGAAGCCCTCGTCGGTGAGGTTCTGGTCTTTCTTCTCGCGGCCTTCGTTGATTTTCTGTCGTGCCTCGGCCAGCAGTTCGGTGGCCTGTTTGCGCTGCACCTCGTAGAGACGCTCCACCAGCGGCTGGTATTCCTCGAACATCTGGTCGTCGCCTTTGGGGATGGGGCCCGAGATGATGAGCGGCGTCCGCGCGTCGTCGATGAGCACGGAGTCCACCTCGTCCACGATGGCGAAGTTGTGGCGACGCTGCACAAGGTCCTTGGGCGAGAGGGCCATGTTGTCGCGCAGGTAGTCGAAACCGAACTCATTGTTGGTTCCGAAAGTGATGTCAGCCTGATAGGCCTTGCGCCTCGCCTCGGAGTTGGGCTGGTGTTTGTCGATGCAATCGACCGAAAGGCCGTGGAACTCGTAGAGCGGCCCCATCCATTCGGAGTCGCGCTTGGCCAGGTAGTCGTTCACCGTGACCATGTGCACGCCGTTGCCTGTCAGGGCATTAAGGAACACGGGAAGCGTGGCCACGAGGGTCTTTCCCTCGCCCGTCGCCATCTCTGCAATCTTTCCTTGATGCAGGGCGATGCCGCCAAAGATCTGCACGTCGTAGTGCACCATGTCCCATTTCATCTTGTTTCCGCCGGCCGTCCACTCGTTGTGGTAGACGGCTTTGTCGCCGTCGATGGTGATAAAGTCGTTGGCAGGATTGGCGGCGAGCTCACGGTCGAAGTCGGTGGCCGTGACCACCACCTCGTCGTTCTCGGCAAAGCGGCGTGCGGTGTCCTTGACAATGCTGTAGGCTGTGGGCATCACCTCGTTGAGAACCTGCTCCAGGGCGTCGAGCATTTCCTTGTCCTGCTTGTCGATTTCGTCGAAGATGGGCTCGCGTTCATCGATGGGCGTGTCCTCGATGCGGCCCTTGAGCTCGGCTATTTTGTCGAGGTAAGGCTTGGCGGCGTCCTGCACGTGGCGGCGCATTTCCCGGCTCTTGGCACGCAGTTCGTCGTGGCTGAGTTTCTCGATGTCGGGATAGACGGCCTTCACCTGCTCCACAAGGGGCTGGATAAGCTTCATGTCTCGGCTTGACTTGTCGCCGAAAAGCGATTTCAAAATGTTGTTGAAGTTCATATCTAAATTGATTTTATGCTGTTGAATGCTGCAAAATTACGAAAAAGAATCCGTAATGCAGGTGATTCGGCCTACGAATTGGCACATCGCGTTGCGGTGTGCGTATAAAGGGCTTGAAAAGGGGAAATGCAGGCCGTTTTCCCCGGCCCGCCGTGCCGCAAGCGCGGCTCAGAACAGCGGAGCGGCGTTGCAGGCGTTGGGAGCGCGGATGCGAATGGCCTTGGCCACCGTGGGCGCAATGCGGTCTACGGTGACGGGCGTGGCGACATGGCCGGGCTGTGCGCCCGGGCCCATGAAGATAATGGGGAACGGCATGAAGCCGGCCCGGCTGGTATAAGTCTGTTGGGTGTCTTCGTTGAGCAGTTTCCAGCCCGGCGCCACCTCGATGGCGATGTCGCCGCTGAGCGTGGGACGGAAACCGTTGCGGTATTTCAGGATGTCGGAACCCCCGTCCAACAGGCGCACGCTGGTATATACATCGGCCACGCCCGCGTTCTGAACGAGAAACTCCTGGCTGCGCCCGAGGATGTCGGTCATGCCGATACGCTTCTGCTCGATGAGCTTGTGGTTCAGGTACATCTGGTTGCCGAAGGTCTGTTCCACGTACCGTCCCTGGCCGTAGACGGCCCCGAGGTAGATGTTGAGCAGGTTGGCCGTGCGGTTGATATAGAACGTTCCGGTGGGGATGCGGTACTTGCCGGGGTCGGTTGCAGACTCTTCGGTGTAGCCGGTGGAGGTGACAACGAAGAGCACGCGGTCGAGTGGGACGCGCTGTCCGACGC
This sequence comes from Hallella seregens ATCC 51272, assembly GCF_000518545.1. Classification (GTDB taxonomy): domain Bacteria; phylum Bacteroidota; class Bacteroidia; order Bacteroidales; family Bacteroidaceae; genus Prevotella; species Prevotella seregens. The sequence goes on along the minus strand of NZ_JADU01000006.1, from coordinate 152,959 downwards.
CGCTGATGAGGCGTTGCAGCGTGTTGTCGAGCTGCAGGTAGACGCTCTCCATCTCGTCCTGCCACTGCCGCACGGGCTTGCCGTCGGCCTTGCCGGCCGAGAGCGTGAGGCAAATCAGGTCGGTGTTGTCGTCCTGCCCGAGGGGTGTGGCGGCGAGTGCGCTGAGCGATGCCGTCACCACGTCGTCGTTGCTGGCCGGTGCGCCGTGGGCGTTCCTGGCGGCGGGCTCGGCCCTGAGCCACGCAGGGGCGGGGGCATAATAGGAAGAAGTCTGCCAGTGTCCGGCCTTATCGAGCCAGAAAGCACCGTCTGCGGCATGGCCGACTGACAGAATGGCCGACTCGCTGTCGGCCGCAAAGGCATAGACCAGCGCGCGTCCGGCAGAGCTGACTTTCAGTTCGTCGCCCACGGTAGAGGTCTCCAGACGGGCCGGAGAAGCCGTGTGCCGGGCGTCGTCCACGCAGCTCACGGGCTGCAAAGTCTGGCGGTCGAGCCAGCGCGAAGCGATGATTCCGTTGTAGTAGGGCGTGGCGCCGGTGGAGAGGGTGGCCGTGGCCGACGCACGATCGACCGGCGAAAAGGGATAGCTGGCATTGTCGTAGACCATGCCGTCGCGCAGCAAACGGCGGAAACCGTCCGCATGACAGAGCGGGGCAAAGGCCTCCATGTAGTCAGAGCGCAGCTGGTCGATGGTGACGCTGACCACCAGCCGCGGTGCCAGCTGGTAGGCTTGCATCTCGGCCGACGTGAGGGCCGCCAGTATAAAGGCCAGGTATCTCATGGGCTATTGCTGCTTGTATATGAATCGTTTGCTCGTGGTTCTGCAGAGCAAACACAGTGCCAAAAAGACGGCGCCCTCGGCATAGTCCTGAAAAAAGCCACCCGCGAGGAACAGCAGGAGGCATGCCGAGAGCACGTCCCAGCCGCGGTGGAAGCGGCCGCGGAGGGTGCGGGCGGCAAGAGGATAGACCAAAGCGAGGGCGATGGGGTTGAGCAGCAGGATCTGCAAGTTGAAACTCACCGTGGGATGCTGCGAGAAAACCATGGCCAGCAACACGAGGCCGGCCAGCCCGTCGAGAGTGAAGAGCACCACATCGACCAGCCAAAAAGCCTTGCCGCGGCGCAGCTCGTACAGCGTGACGAGGGCCGCGAGCACGAAAAGGGCGGCAAAAAGCAGGCGCGGCGTGAGGCTGTCCCACAGCCCGGAATCCGCCGACGGGGCATTGGCGGCGTTGGGCCGCAGCAGGACGACGGTGGAATCGACCAGCGGATGGCGGCGGCCCGTGGCGTCGATGACGGTGGCCCGGGCGAAGTCGTGCCGCAGCGAGTCGGGCAGAAACTGCTGCTGCACATAGTCGGTGGGTGCGTCGGCGCGCATGCCCAGCAGCAGGTCGTTGCCGAATCGGGCCCAGCGATGCCCAGCGTTCCACTGGTGAATCATGTCGCGGTAGGAGGTGGTGACAGCCGGATCGACGGCATAAGCCACGCGCCCGTCCAGATGGCCGACGAGTATGTCGCGGGCCCTCGTGGTGCAGTTGTCGTAGAAATAGTTGTAGCGGTACGTGCGGTTGGCCGGCAAGTAGTTCTCGTAGACGGCCTGGAGGATGGCTGCTTTCTCGCCGGGCGAGAGGCGGAGCGTCTGCTGCACCACACCGCGGCCGTTGCGGGCATACTCCATGAGGAACATGGGGAACGGCTGGATGCCCATCTCATAGTCGGTGAGGCCAAAGACAAAGCGCAGTGCAAAATACTTCTGCCCGAAGCTGAACATGCCGTAGTTGACGGCCAAGTCCTGCTGGCGGGCGGGGTCGCGCAGCCGTATGGCCGTGTGGCCGTAGAGGCTCCACACCTCGTTGCCCGGCGAACAAGTGAGCAGACTGATTTCCACGCTGTCCATTCCGTGGTCGCGGCTGCCGTCGCCGGTGGCCCGTGCACCCGGTGTTAAGAAAACAAAAACCGCCAGAAAAAGTATTCTTAAAAGACTATCCAAACGTTTCACGATGCAAAAATACCTTATTATTTCCGGTTAACGTGCTTTTGTTCCGTTTTTTTTCAATACTTTTGCAGTTGGCTATTTCAACACGGGCTGGCGTTTTTCGCTTCCGGCCCGGCGCAACGAAACATTCAGAACATGAAGAGATACCTCGCAACTGCCATCGTGATAGCAGTCTCTGTACAGGCTGCCCTGGCCCAGAGCAGCACCAATTCCCCTTACAGCCAGTATGGTCTGGGCATTCTTTCAGACCAGTCTTCGGGTTTCAGCCGCGGCATGAACGGCCTCAGCCTCGGCTTTCACGAGCACAATCAGGTGAACTATCTGAACCCCGCCTCCTATTCCTCGCTCGACAGTCTCTCGTTCATCTTCGATGCAGGTGTGTCAGGCCAGGTGACCAACTTCAAGGAGGGGGGCAACCGGCTGAACGCCAACAGCTCCAGTTTTGAGTATGTCATGGCCGGGTTCCGGGCGTTGCGCCACGTGGGCGTGAGCTTCGGCGTGCTGCCCTACACCAACATCGGCTACTCCTACTCCAGTTCGCAGCGGGTGGGCGGCAGCGGCACCACCGTGGCCACCAACACTTACAGCGGCACGGGCGGGCTACACCAGATCTACCTCGGCGTGGGCTGGGAGCCCCTGCGAGGGCTTGCCGTCGGCGTGAACGGCAGCTATATCTACGGCGAATACACGCGCACCGTGGCCAACAGCTACAGCGACAGCTATGCCAACACCCTGACAAAGCGATACACGGCCGACGTGAGGAATTTCAAAATAGACTTCGGCGCACAGTACACGGCCCGCCTGACGAAGAAAGACGAGCTGACGCTGGGCGTGACCTACGGCCTGGGCCGCAAGATTGGCGGCGACCCGAAGCTCGAGATCATCTCGACCAACGCCCAGACTAAAGTGGCCGATACCGCCACTTTCAACGGCTCGAACGGCGGCAAACTGCAGCTCGAGATTCCGCGAACGCTGGGCGTGGGCCTGATGCTGAACCACGACAACAGCCTGAAACTGGGCGTGGACTACACGCTGCAGAAGTGGGGCAGCGTGGAGATGCCTGTCTACCAGGCGAGCGACGCCGGCCAGAAAGTCACCTACAGCATGCGCCCGGGCTACTACAGCGACCGCCACAAGCTCACCGCGGGAGCCGACTTCTGCCCCCAGGGGCAGAGCCGGAGGCTGATGCGCCGCGTGCACTACAGGGCCGGCGTGGCCTATGCCACACCTTATTATTATATCAACGGGCAGGACGGCCCCAAGGAGCTCAGCGCCAGTCTGGGCTTCGGCATTCCCATCATCAACGGCTACAACAACCGCTCGCAGCTGAACGTCGGCGTGCAATGGGTGCGCCAGTCGGCCCGCAACTACATCACGGAGAACAGCTTCCGCCTCAACATCGGCATCACGTTCAACGAGCGTTGGTTTGCCAAATGGAAAGTGGAGTAATCGCTGCACGGGGTTTGAAAGCCAAGAACTACATGCCGAGCCTGCTGGCCGCCGCGCTCGTGCTCTTCGGTTGTGAGGAGCAAAAGGAGCACACGGCCGGCGCCATACACAGCCGCGACTCGGTGGCCGTGATGACCACGTGGGGCGTGAACACCCTCATCTCCGACTCGGGCGTCATCAAATACCGCATCGTGACCGAGCGGTGGGAGGTGAACCAGGCGAAGAATCCCTCGCGCTGGACTTTCGACAAGGGCCTCTTTCTGGAACAGTTCGACGACAAATTCCACGTCCAGTCCTACGTGCAGTGCGACACAGCCTACTATTACGACCAGCTGCACCTGTGGGAATTGCGCTCGCGCGTGCGCGTGCTCACCAAGGACGGACTGCGTTTTGCCAGCGAGCAACTCTTCTGGGACGAGAACCGCCACGAGCTCTACTCCTACGTTTTCTCCCGCCTCGTCACCCCCGAGCGCACGCTGCAGGGCACCTACTTCCGCTCCGACGAGAAGATGACGCGCTACTACGTGTCCAACTCGCGCGGCTCTTTCGAGCGCGGCGACGTGGACGGCACGGGCTCGTCGACCGATTCGGCCCGCGCGGTGCAGGACAGCCTGCAGATGAGCCGCCGCCGGCAGGCGGTGCCCATGCGCAACACCGGTAATCCCTAAACGCTTCAGACGTGGAACAACCAAACCTTACTCTCATTGCCAACATCGCCCTGGCGATGGTGCTCAGCGCCTTTTTCTCGGGCATGGAGATAGCCTTTGTGTCCAGCAACCGCATGCTCGTCGAGATGGACAGAGAGAAGAACGGGCTCGCGCAGAAAGCCATATCGTTCTTCTATCGCCACGCCAACGGCTTCGTTTCGACCATGCTTGTGGGCAACAATATCGTGCTCGTGGTGTATGGCATTCTCTTTGCCCGGCTCTTCGACAGCACGCTCTTCGCGGGCATGGAACCCGGCGTTCAGCTCACCCTCGACACCGTGCTCTCCACGCTTGTGGTGCTCTTCACGGGCGAATTTCTGCCCAAAACCTTCTTCAAGAGCAATCCCAACACGCTGCTCACCCTCTTTGCCCCCGTGGCTTTCGGGTTCTACATCGTGCTGTGGCCCGTCAGCAAGGTAGCCACAGCCATGGCCCGCGGGCTGCTGCGCGTGGCGGGCATCCGCCTCGACTACGACTCCGACGGGGAGGGATTCACCAAGGTAGACCTGGACTATCTGGTGCAGTCGTCCATCGACAACGCGCCCGACGAGGAGACCATCGACGACGAAGTGAAGATATTCCAGAACGCCCTCGAGTTCCCTGACATCCGTGTGCGCGACTGCATGATACCGCGCACCGAGATACATGCCGTAGACATGGACGACTGTACGCTCGAGCAACTCATGCAGATGTTCGTGGAGAGCGGCAACTCCAAAATCATTGTCTATAAGGAAGACATCGACCATATCGTGGGCTATATCCACAGCCACGAGATGTTTCGGCGGCCCGTGCGCTGGCAAGACCACGTGCGCACGCTGCCTTTCGTGCCCGAGACCATGGCCGCGCAGAAGCTCATGCGCACTTTTTTGCAGCAGAAAAAGAGCCTCGGCGTGGTGGTCGACGAGTTCGGCGGCACCAGCGGGCTGGTGGCTCTGGAGGACATTGTGGAGGAAATCTTCGGCGACATCCAGGACGAGCACGACACCGAGAACTACACGGCACGACAGACCGAGAACGGCGACTACATCCTCTCGGCCCGGCTCGAGATAGACAAGGTGAACGAAATGTTCGGCCTCGACCTGCCCGAGAGCGACGAATACATGACGCTCGGCGGGCTCATCCTGCACGAATACCAGAGCTTTCCCAAGCTCAACGAAGAGGTGCGCGTGGGCCGTTTCGTCTTCAAAATCATCAAGAACACCATGACCAAGATAGAGCTCGTGCGGCTCCGCGTGGACGCGGTGCGGTAGGCCCGCCCGGCGACGGCGGCACGGCCCCTCCGCGACGGCACCGTAACCGCGCCGCGACGACGGTGCAATCGCGCGGCGTCTGCGGCGTGTTTGCGCGGCGTCTGCGGTGCAATCGCAGGGCGTTTACAGCACAGCGATTTTGCCCCTGCGGCGTTGCCGCGGGGGCATATTGTGTGCACGGTGCGCATTTTCTTGGGGAAACGTGCCTTGATTTGACGGATATTTCGTAAATTTGTACGCCTTTTGTAGGCTCAAGCCTCTTAAACCCGGAGCAAGAATAAAACAATAAAATAAAATCATTTAAAACAAATGGCAGCATTAGGAAAAATCAGAAGCAGGGGCATCACGCTGATCGTCATCATCGGTCTGGGCCTGTTTGCTTTTATCGCCGAGGAAGCCTTTCGTTCTTGCGAGTCGTCTCGCAACAACCAGCGCCAGCAGATCGGTGAAGTGTTAGGTGAGAAAATTGGCTACGAAGAGTTCGCCAAGCTCGTGGACGAGGCCCAGGAGGCCATGAAGCTCATGGGCCAAGAGAACATGAACGACGACCAGCTGAACCAGCTCCGCGACCAGGTGTGGCAGAGCTACGTGCAGTATCAGATCATCAAGAACGAGTGCGACAAGCTCGGCCTGACCGTCACCGACGGCGAAATGCAGAACGTACTCAATGAGGGCACCAACCAGATGCTGCTCTCCACCCCCTTTGTCAACCGCCAGACGGGCCGCTTCGACGCCAACCAGCTCAAGCAATTCCTGGCCCAATACAAGAGCCAAAAGAACGCCAACCCCCAGATGTCGGAGCAGATGCAGGCCATCTACAAGTACTGGGCATACGTGGAGAAGTCGCTGCGCCAGCAGTTGCTCATCCAGAAATACAACGGGTTGCTGGCCCATTGCTTCCTTTCCAATCCCGTGGAGGCCAAGATGAGCTTCGACGAGGAGAGCCAGGAGAGCCAGATTCAGCTCGCCGCTTGGTCCTACGCCAGCGTGCAGGACGCCAAGGTGCAGGTGACCGACGCCGACCTGAAAGCCAAGTACGATGAAATGAAGGGCCGCTTCCAGCAGTATGTGGAGAGCCGCGACATCAAGTACGTAGACGTGCAGATCAGCGCCTCGGCCGCCGACCGCGCCGCCCTGCGCAAGCAGTTCGACGGCTATGCCAAGGAGCTGGCCGCCGCCGCCGACCCCTCCGACGTGGTGCGCAAGAGCACTTCCGAGGTGCCTTGGCTGGGCGTACCCGTGGGCAAGGAGGCCCTGCCCACCGACGTTGCCGCCAAGCTCGACTCCATGTCGGTCGGCCAGACGCTCGGCCCCGTGGAGAACATGCAGGACAATACACTCAATATTGTGAAGCTCGTGGCACGCCAGCAGCTGCCCGACTCGGTGCAGTTCCGCGCCATTCAGGTGGGCGGCGCCACCCCCGACGAGGCCCATCAGCGGGCCGACTCCGTGTATGTTGCACTGACTGCTGGGGCCGACTTTGCCACGCTGGCCAAGAAATACGGGCAGGACGGCAAGGAGCAGTGGCTCACCACACGCCAGTATGAATACTCCAACTCCATGGACAAGGAGACCAAGGGCTACCTGAACGACCTGCTCACGCTCGGCGTCGGCCAGGCCAAGAACGTGCAGCTCACGCAGGGCAACCTCATCATCCAGGTGCTCGACCGCCGCAACATGATCGACAAGTACACCGTGGCTGTGGTGAAGAAGCCCATCGACTACTCCCGCGAGACGCGCAGCGTAGCCTTCAACAAGTTCAGCTCCTTTGTCAGTGCCAACCAGACGGCGGCCGATATAGAGAGAAATGCCGTGAAGAGCGGCTACAGGGTGCAGGAGCTCAAGGACGTGACCACCGCCCAGCATAACCTTGCTGGCATTCGCTCCACCCGTGACGCGCTGAAGTGGCTCTTCGATGCCGACGAGGGTGCAGTGTCTCAAATGTACGAGTGCGGCGACAACGGCAACAACCTGCTGCTCGTCGTCTGCGACAAGATACACCCCATTGGCTACCGTGGCCTCGACGATCCGCAGGTCAAGGAAATGGTCAGACAGGAGGTGATGCGCGACAAAAAGGCCGACCAACTCTTGGCCAAGGCCAAGGGTGCAGGCAGCATGGCCGCCGCCAAGGCCAAGGGAGCCATGGTGTCTACGGTGAACCAGGTGACCTTCGCAGCCCCTGTATTCGTGCAGTCCACCGGTGCCAGCGAGCCCGCTCTGAGCGGTGCTGTCTATGCCACCAAGCAGGGAGCCTTCGGCAGCCACCCTGTGAAAGGACTGGCCGGAGTGTACCGCTTCCAGGTGGTGAAGCGTTCGAGGAACGCCGCTAAGTTCGACGAGAAGCAGCAGGAAACGAAACTTCGCCAGAAGTCCATGCAGTATGCGGCCAACTTTATGAACGAGCTCTACATCAAAGCCAACGTCGTAGACAACCGCTACCTCTTCTTCTAAACACGGGCTTGCCCGTTGCAACGCAAGAAACCACGCCTCCCGGGTAACCGGAGGCGTGGTTTCTTGCGTTTGGTGGAAAACGGTTTGGGAGTGCCGCTGCGGACTCGTTCGCCCAAGGCGGCGGGGCGGAGGATGTGCCGCGGTGGGCTTGTGTGCCCAAGGCGGCATTGCCGCGTGCGTGTGGCTGCGGGCTTGTCGCGGCTGTGGCTGCGCGCGGCGGTCAGAGTTTCATCCGTCTGCGCCGGTCAATGTACCACTTGGCGAGGAAATAAAGCAGGGCCACGGCCACAAGCGTCATGACCGCGAGCTTGATGTATTCGCCGTATTCCATGATTTTGTCGTTCAGCTTTTCCTCGGGCACCACGGCGTGCAGGTACCAGCCCAGCCCGGCCAGGATGATGTTCCAGCAGCCTGCACCGAGCGTGGTGTAGAGCAGGAACTTCCAGTAAGTCATCTTGGCCAGCCCGGCAGGAATGGAAATCAGGTGACGGATGCCCGGGAGCAGGCGGCCCGTGATGGTGGCCACCATGCCGTGGTCGTTGAAGTATTTCTCGCTGTGCTCCACCTTTTTCTGGTTCAGCATGCACAGACGGCCCCAGCGGCTGTTGGCAAATCGGTAGATGATGGGGCGGCCCAGGTAGTATCCGGCCACGTAGTTGATGGTGGCTCCGCAGTCGGCCCCGAGGGTGGCGGCCAGAATGACGATCCAGATGTCGAGGTTGCCGCCCGCGGCATGATAGGCTGCCGGCGAGACCACGAGCTCTGACGGCACGGGGATTACCGTGCTCTCCAGCAGCATCAGCAGGAATACAGTGCCATAGTTCAGGTTGTCGAGAAGCGATGAGAGGATGTTCATAATGGTGTGTGGGGGATTGATGGGTGTGATGGGTTATGGGTGTCGGTGTCGCCGGAGGGCCGTGCGGCCATGTCGGGATGGGTCAGCGCGTAGCGGTAGTAGTCGGCGGGCGCGATGTGGCTGGGGAAGAGATCGGCCAGTCCTTGCAGTGTCTCGTCGCCGTTGCGCTCGACGGCGGTGCGCAGATGGCGCAGGAAATCCTCGCGCTGGCCCAGCCGGTGGTCGCACAGTGCCAGGTACACCCACACGTCGGGCCACTCGTCGCCCGTGTCGCCGCCGGCCATCTCGCCGAAGATTTGGCGGGCCAGAGCTGGGTGTTCGCTGCCGAAAGCCGATGTGGCAAAGAAGAACTGGCCGCGTTTCTGCTCCTTGGGGTCGGTGGCGGCCATGGCTTTGCGGTAGTGGGCCACGGCCTGGGGCTCGTCGCCTTGCCGCAGGAACACGTAGGCCCGTAGCATGTCTTGTTCGGCCATGCTGCCGCCATCGCGCGCAATCTGGTCGATCACGTCGAACGCAAGGCCGTAGTTTCCCATGGCCGCATGTGTGTAGCACTTGTTGCAGAGAATCTCGAAATAGGTGCCGGAACCCGGTGTCGAGAGCCGTTCGGCCTGTTCCAGATAGGGCAAGGCCTCGGCGCTGCGGTTCTGAAGGGAGAGCACACTGGCGATGCCCATGCTGCCGGCCTCGTCGTAGGGCTGTAGCGAGGCAAAGAGACGGTAGTATCTTAGTGCCTCGTCATAGTTCTGAAGCATCATCAAACTGTTGGCCTTGTTGATGACGGCGTCGGGGTTTCGGGCGTTGATGGCCAAGGCGAAGTCGCTGCTCTCGAGCGAACCCGAGGGGTTGTTGGCCATGTACTGGGCCGAGGCCAACTCGTTCCAATACTCGATGCAATAGGGATCACGGTCGATGAGATGGTTGAAAATCTTCTCGCTCCGCTCGTATTGGCCGGTGCCCATGGCTATCTGTCCTTCAATCTCCCGGTAGTCGTCGAAGTCGGTGTCCTGGCATTTGGCCAGCCATTTTTCGGCCAGTTCGTAGTTGCTGTACGAGGAAAACAGCCCCGCTGCGTCCAGCCGGAAGTCCTCCAAATCGTCCTCGTCCACCTGCGCTTCGCGGGCTGCAAGGTAGCTGTCGGCCTCCTCGTCCTGCTCGCGTGCCAGCATAATCTCGGCTGTGATGTAGTAGTATTCCAGCTCGTCCGTGTCGTTCACCTGGTGCGTCAGCTGCTCGGCCTTGTCTGCATTGTTCTCGTATTGCAGGGCGATGCGGGCGCGGAAGAGCAGCGGGTCGGCCGCCCCGGGGAACATGGCCATGGCTTGTTCGGCCGTGGCAATGGCCTCGTCCACACGGCTGTGCTGATAGTAATATTCAGCGATGTCGGTGAGTTCGTCGGACTCCAAGTAGATGGAGCCGCCCGCTTTGCAGGCTGCTTCATACTGGTGGAGCGTTTCGAGGAACTCCTTGTCGTAGCGTTTGTCGTCCAAAGTTTACTTGTTTTGTTTGGCCCAAGTGTCTTTCAGCCCCACGGTTTTGTTGAATACCGGGGCCTCTTGGGTGCCGTCCGGGTCGGCCATGAAGTAGCCGATGCGCTGGAACTGCAGGTATTCGCCGGGCCGTTTCCGGGCGGCATAGCTCTCCACGAAGCAGTTGCGGTCGGTGCGCAAGGAGTCGGGATTGAGCAGTTCGTGGAAGTCGCGCTCGTCGGCCGACGGGTTCTCCACGGAGAAGAGACGGTCGTATTCTCTCACCTCGGCCTTGACGCAGTGGTCCGTGCTCACCCAATGGAGGGTGCCCTTTACCTTGCGGTCGGCACCCGGCAAACCGCTGCGGCTCTCGGGATCGTACTCGGCCTGAATCTCCACCACGTTGCCTTCGGCGTCCTTGGTACAGCCCGTGCACTTCACGATGTAGGCGTTTTTGAGCCTCACCTCCCGGCCGGGGCTCATGCGGAAGAACTTTTTCGGCGCGTCTTCCATGAAGTCGGCCCGCTCCATCCACAGGTTGCGCGAGAACGTGATGGCGTGCGTGCCGCTGTTTTCGTCCTCGGGATTGTCCACGGCCTCCATGTCCTCGCTGCGGCCCTCGGGGTAGTTGGTGATGACAAGTCGCACCGGATCGAGCACGGCCGACACGCGCACGGCCCTCTTGTTCAGGTCTTCGCGCACGGCTGCTTCGAGCAGAGCCATGTCGTTCAGCGCGTCGAACTTAGTGTAGCCGATGGACTTGATGAAGTTTTTCACCGATTCCGGCGAGTATCCGCGGCGTCGCATGCCGCAGAGTGTAGGCATGCGGGGGTCGTCCCAACCGTTGACCAGGTGCTCGTCCACCAAGGCGTGGAGCTTGCGTTTCGACATCATGGTGTAGGTGAGATTCAGTCGGTTGAACTCAATCTGACGGGGGCGGAAGTCGTCGATGCCCCGTGCAGCCGTGCCGTCGCACTCCTTAAGGAAGTCCACCAACTTGTCGTAAAGCGGACGATGAGGCACAAATTCCAGTGTGCATATCGAGTGGGTCACGCCCTCGAAATAGTCGCTTTGCCCGTGGGCGAAGTCGTACATCGGGTAGCAATGCCACTTCGTGCCGGTGCGATGATGGGGTGTTTGGATGATGCGATAGATGACGGGGTCGCGGAAGTGCATGTTATCGTTGGCCATGTCGAGCTTGGCCCGCAGCACCATCGAGCCCTCGACGGCCTCCGGCGTGTTCATTTTCTCGAACAGTTGGAGGTTCTCTTCCACGGGCCGGTTGCGGTAGGGGCTGTCGGTTCCCGGCGTGGTGGGGGTGCCTTTCTGTGCGGCAATCTGCTCCGAGGTCTGCTCATCGACGTAGGCCAGACCCTTGCGAATGAGCCAAACGGCGAAGTCCCACAGCTTCTGAAAGTAGTCGGAGGCGTAATAAATGTCGCCCCATTTGAATCCCAGCCAGCTGATGTCGTTCAGAATATTCTCCACATATTCCGTATTTTCCTTGGACGGATTAGTGTCGTCGAAGCGTAGGTTGCACACGCCGTGGTATCTTTCGGCCACGCCGAAGTCCATGCAAATGGCCTTGGCATGGCCGATATGGAGGTATCCGTTGGGCTCCGGGGGGAAGCGAGTCTGGATGCGTCCGCCGTTCTTTCCCTTTGCCAAATCCTCCTCTACGAGCTGTTCCACGAAGCTCAGACTCCGTTTTTCTTCACCCGTATTGCTTTCCTTAATGTCCATATTCCTGTTAATTGATTATATTTGCAAAGTTAGTCATTTCTCCATAATTTATAAGTGAAAGGTTCAAAAACATTTGCAAGTGTCATTAAAAAGTTTTATCTTTGCAACCGTTATCCTGAATACAATCTTTTTACCTTAACGAAAGGCTAATACCTATTGAGAATGAATGGCATGCGCTGTGAAGCGGATGCCATTTTCTTTTTGGGTGCTTCTCTCGCGGGAAGCCTATTTGATTCCGTGTTTGTTCAAGGCGTCGGCGTAGCGGTGGGCGTTGTCCATGTGCTCGGCGTAGGTTCGAGCAAAGTTGTGCGTGCCGCTGAAGTCCTCCTTGGCACACATGTAGAGGTAGTCGTGACGCACCAGATTGAGCACGGCATCAATGCCGGCGACCGACGGAATGCGTATCGGGCCCGGCGGAAGACCGGGGAAACGGTAGGTGTTGTAGGGGCTGTCGATGCGCAGCAGACTGTTGTAGATGCGCTTCAGGGCGAAGTTTTGCCAGGCGAACTTGATGGTGGGGTCGGCCTGCAGGGGCATGCCCTCGGGATATTCAGCGTCGCGCAGCATGAGCCTGTTGTAGTACATGCCGGCAATCATCGGCTTCTCGGCGTTGTTGGCAGTCTCTTCATCGACGATGCTGGCCAGCGTGACGACCTGCAACGGCGAGAGCCCGAGGCTTTTGGCCTTGGTCGTTCGTTCCTCGTTCCAGAAGTGGCGGTTCTCCTTTTGCATACGCTCCATGAGGGCTTCGGCCGATGTATTCCAGTAGATGTTGTAGGTATTGGGGATGAAGAGGGCGGCGATGGTGGCCGTGTCGTAACCATAACGCCGGCACACCGCCTCGTCGGTGAAGGCGCGGGCCAGCCGCGCGCTGTCCACCATGAGCCGCGCACCCAGCGTGCCGGCCAGGTCCTGCATGGTGCGCACGCTGGGCACAGTGAGGGCCAGAGGCTCTTGCATGCCGTTCTTGATGTGGCGGAACAGGCTGAAAGCCCCGGTCGTCGGGGTCACGGCATAGCGTCCCGTGTGCACGTGCTTGGCCAGGTTGCTGTGGCGCGAGAGAGTGCTGAAAGCGTGTAGGCTGTGCTTTTGGGCGACAGTTCCCAGTTTGGCCATGAGCGAGTCGTAGTTGTCGTCCTCGTCAATGCAGACATAACAGGTCTCGGCCTTGCCCGTGAACGAGGTGAAGAAGTAGTAGTAGCCCAGTCCGGCCATGAGCAACAGGCAGAGTGCGGCCGGCAGGAGGTATTTTCTTTTCATGTCTTTCTTCATGATTTTTGTCGTCTTTTTAAACGGTGCAAAGGTACGCCAAAACGGCGACATGGCAAAACTTTCGACTTCCAACTTTCGTGTCGGCGGCGGCATTTTGGCGTCGTTTTTTGTGCTTCACTTCGTTTCTTTGTCGTAACTTTGCAGCATGAAACTCCAATTCAGCATTTCCTATCGGGCGCCCTTCGGCCAGTCGGTGCACGTGTGCCTGCGTTATCTGGACGCCGGGGGCCACGGCCGCAGCCTCGACCTGCCCATGCACACCGACGACGGCACGCTGTGGCGGCTTGAGACCACGGCCCGCCCGCTGCCCCGCCAGGCCGTGCGCTACCTGGCGTACCACTATCAGGTGGAGGACGACGCGGGCCGCCTGATGCGCCGTGAGTGGGCCGCCGTGCCGCGTCTCTACTGTTGCGACGAGTCGCGCAACTACATTTTCGAGGACATCTGGCGTGACCTCTCGCTGCAACACTATCTCTTTGCCGTCCGCCGGCCCCGCCGCCCGCTGATGCGCCTGTGCGACGTGCCGCAGTTCAACCGCTCGGTCATCTTCCGCGTGTCGGCTCCCCACGTGCCGGCGGGCCGCTCCGTGGCCCTGCTGGGCAGCGACGCCGCCCTGGGAGCATGGAGCGAAAAGCGCTATTTGCAGATGTATCCGGTGGGCGATGGCGACTGGATGCTCTCTATCAACGCCTACGCACTGGGGCTGCCCGTGGCGTTCAAGTATGTGGTGGTGGACGACCATACGCACGACATCGTGGAGTGGGAGCGGGGCGACAACCGCCGCACCGCACTGCGACGGCTGGAGACGGGCGACCAGCTCGTGGTCTACGGCGGCAACGTGCGCACCGCCACGACGCTGACCTTTCACGACGAACTGCTGAACGAAGACCATACGACCGACTATGACTTACGAGAGCTATATATTTGATTTGGACGGCACTCTGCTCGATACGCTGGGTGATCTGGCGGCGAGCTGCAACTATGCGCTGTGCGTTCACGGCCTGCCCGAGCGCACGGTGGAGGAGGTGAGGCGCTTCGTGGGCAACGGCGTGAGGAAGCTCATGGAGCGTGCCGTGCCTGAGGGGTGCCCCCAGGCGCAGTTCGACGAGGTGTATGCCGCCTTCCGACGGCACTATCTTGACCACAGCCTGGACACCACGCGGCCCTACGACGGCGTGCCCGAACTGCTGGCCGAGCTGCGTCGGCGCGGCCGCCGCGTGGCCGTGGTGAGCAACAAGTTCTACGCTGCCACGCAGGCCTTGGTGCGCCACTTCTTCGGCGACGAGGTGGCCGTGGCCATCGGCGAACGCGAAAACATCCGCCGCAAACCCGCCCCCGACACCGTGCTCGAGGCCCTGCGCCAGCTGGGAATGCCCCTTGAAACTGCCGTCTACATCGGCGACAGCGACGTCGACATCGACACGGCACGCAACTGCGGCATGCCCTGCATCAGCGTGCTCTGGGGGTTCCGCGACGAGCCGTTCCTGCGGGCCCACGGCGCCGCCACGCTGGTGCGCCGCCCCGAGGACATCCTCGCCCTCGGCTGAACGGCGGCCATCCCGCCGCCGTCTGCACCTCCGGCCGGGACCTCCGGCCGCCCTTTCGCCGCTCCACACGCAGAAAGCCCGCTCTAAAAGGAGCGGGCTTCTATGTTTGTTTGGAATAAGTCGGGATTGTGTTAAGCCTCGGCCTTCTTGGTCTTGGCGGCGTAATCCTCGGGCGAAAGCACCGACACGGTGCTCTTGTCGCGGACTCCTCTGTGGAAGTACACCACGCCGTCGGCCAGGGCATACAGCGTATCGTCCTTGCCTTGCCCCACATTCTCGCCGGGGAAGTGCTTGTTGCCGCGCTGGCGAACGATGATGTTGCCGGCCACAATCTTCTGTCCACCCCAAATCTTGACGCCCAGACGCTGTGAAGCCGACTCGCGTCCGTTCTTAGAACTACCTACACCTTTCTTATGTGCCATGATGAATTCCTCCTGATTTAAGCGATTACTTGTTTAACTTCTACCTCTGTGAACTGGCTGCGGTGGCCGTTGCGCTTGCGCGAGTCCTTGCGGCGCTTCATCTTGAAAACAATGATTTTGTCGCCCTTGACCAGCGGGTTCACCACTTCTACAACCACTTTGGCACCTTCCACTTGCGGTGCGCCGACAGTCACTGCTCCCTCTTTGTCTACGAGCAGCACCTTGTCAAACTCAACAGTCTTGCCGGCCTCCACATCCTTGATGTGGTGCACGAAGAGCTTCTTGCCCTCCTCGACCTTGAACTGCTGACCGTTAATCTCTACAATTGCGTACATGTTTATTTATAAAAAACGGGTTTCTCCGCAAGGCGAGTGGCCTGACGCCCCTGCTTTTTCGGGCCTCCACGGAATGAATCAGCTGCAAAATTACGAAAAAAGACCGACATGCACGTTGCCGTGCCATGGATTTCTTTCCGAATTATAAGAATTTAACAAAAAGGCTGCCGCCCGGATTTCGTGGTCCGATGCGGCAGCCCTGCCTCTATGTTCTACCTGTTGAGAAGTCTCTATGCACATCCGTAAGACCCGCCGCGGAGCAGCCCCTCGCCGTATATGCGCATGCAGGCGGCGTAGCTGCGCACCACTTTGGACCATACGTTTCTCATGTTGTTCATCAAATTTTTCATCTTTCTTTTCCTTTCTTTTCTTGGGGCACGCACGTGTGCCCGATGTTATCCTGCAATCTTCTTGCCTGTATATGTTCACTTTGTCGGGTGCAAAGGTAGGGCCATTCTTCGGTACGTGCAACAGTTTTGCCCGTTTTTCTGCTTTTTTCGGGGCCGAATTTGACGTGGGTCAACCCGCGGGGGCCCTGCGCTTGACATGGGTCAAGCCCCGCGGCCAATCTCCGGACGGCTGCCAACTTGTCGGTCTCCGCCTTGTGGTGAATCTTCGGACGCAGCCCCCTCGCCGCCGGTGCGGGCCGTCGTGGGCGGCATATATATAATAAGGTGTAGGTGCGCCGCGCCGCAATTGCGCCGTGGGGGCTCTGCGATTGCGCCGTATTCGCCCCGCGTTTACGCCGCAGCGGCCTTGCGTTTGCACCGTTGTCGCCTCGCGATTGCGCCGTGGCCGTAGGACCATCTTGCCGCGGAGCCCCGCACCCGCCGCCGTGGCGGCCCGCACTTGCCACCGTGGCCGTAGGGCCGGCCGTGCCTGGAGGCGGTGGCAGGGCCGGCCGGAGCCCTGCGCACGCTCGTTTTCTGCCGCCAAGGCGGCTGTTTCAAAATAATTTCGCTTACGGCTTGTTTTTTAACGAAATGATAACATAATATTGAGATAATTTACTTAATTTTGCACAAGAAAGGTAAAAGACGGGGTCTCTGCCCCAAGGTTTTAATTTTAATTTAATATCATCTTATGCAGAAAAGATTGTTCTTTCTGATGGCCATGGTATTGATGTTTGCCGCATCAATGACGGCCCAGATCACAACTTCTGGTATCAATGGTAGGGTCACGGCCGGCGGCGAGGACGTCGTTGGAGCCACGATCGAGGCCATCCACACGCCTTCGGGCACGCGCTATCAGGCCGTGACCAATGCAAAAGGCATGTACACCATCAACGGCATGCGCCCCGGCGGCCCTTACGAGGTGCGCATCAGCTACATCGGCTACCAGACCAAGGATGTGAAAGGGGTCACCCTTCAGCTGGGCGAGACCTACAGCCTGAACAGCTCGCTCACCGAGGACGCGCAGCAGCTGGGCGAGATTGTGGTGTCGGCCAAGGCCACGAAGTTCACCACGGAGAAGACCGGCGCCTCGACAAACATCTCCAATGACCAGATGCTCAACATGCCGACCGTCAGCCGCAGCATCACCGACATCACCCGTCTTTCGCCCTACGGCGGCAACGGCATGAGCTTCGGCGGCACCGACGGCCGCACGGCCAACTTCACGGTAGACGGTGCCAGCTTCAACAACAACTTCGGACTGAGCAGCCGGCTGCCCGGCGGCGGCAACCCCATCTCCATCGACGCCATCCAGGAAATGCAGGTGGTGGTGTCGCCTTTCGACGTGCGCCAGACCAATTTCATCGGCGGCGGCGTGAACGCCATCACCAAGTCGGGCACCAATACCTACAAGGGAACGGCCTACATCTACCACCGCAACGAGCAGATGCGCGGCGACGCCGTGGACCATGAGGCCATTGCCGGCGCCCGCGAGACCGACCGCAGCACCACCTACGGCATGACCTTTGGCGGCCCCATCCTCAAGGACAAGCTCTTCTTCTTCGTCAACGGCGAGATGAGTGTCACGCCCACTGTGGTCAATCGTTGGCGCGGCTCCGAGAATGGAGTGGCCGATGCCGACAACTATGTGTCGCGCACCACGCTGTCCGACCTGCAGAAAGTGTCCGACTTTGTGAGGCAGAAGTACGGTTACGACACGGGCAGTTACACCAATTTCCCTGCCGATGAGAAGAACTACAAGCTGTTGGCCCGTCTCGACTGGAACATCAACAACATGCACCATCTGGCTTTCCGCTACAACTACACGAAGAATCGCGCCTGGAATTCGCCCAACGCCACGTCGATGGACGGCGGCTCGCGCGTGTCGGGCGCACGCCTCTCGCAGTATTCCATGGCCTATGCCAACACCATGTATGCCATGGACAACCTGGTGCATTCGTTCTCGCTCGACCTCAACAGCCGCTTCTCAGACAACCTGTCCAACCAGTTCTTGGCCACCTATTCCAAGCTCGACGACCTGCGTGCAAGCAACTCGAGCGAGTTCCCTTTCATTGATATTCTCAAGGACGGACAGGCCTACATCTCGCTCGGATACGAGCTCTTCACCTGGAACAACGCCGTGCACAACAAGGTGTGGAACGTCAAGGACGACCTTACCTACTATGCCGGCAACCACAAAATCATCGGTGGACTGAGCTTTGAGCACCAGATGGCCGACAATCAGTACATGCGCAACGGAACGGGCTACTACCGCTACGACTCGCTCGACGACTTCCTCAACGGGGGTACGCCCGAGATTGTGTGTCTCACCTACGGCTACAACGGCGTGGGCAACCCCGCCGCACGCGTGCAGTTCAACAAGGCCGGCGTCTACGCGCAGGACGAGTGGACCGTGAACGACCGCTTCAAGCTGACCTACGGACTGCGTCTCGATGGCCTCTTCTTCGACAACGGCGACCTGACAACCAACAAGGCCATCTACGAGCTGGACTACTTCGGCCGCCACATCGACACCGGCAAGTGGCCCTCGTCAAGCCTCACCGTGTCGCCCCGCGTGGGCTTCACCTGGGACGTGCTGGGCGACAAGAGCCTCAAGCTGCGCGGTGGTTCGGGCCTCTTCTCGGGCCGGCTGCCCCTCGTGTTCTTCACCAACATGCCCACCAATTCGGGCATGGTGCAGTACCAGGCACAGCTCAACGCCAGGACAAAAGTGTATGACGGCAAGAAGAAACAGACGCTCATGCCCTCGTACACCGGCCCCACCACGACCGATGCCGACGGCAGCCGGTACATCGACATGACGCAGTTTGCCGGCGGCCTCGTCACCGAGGGCGGGCAAGCCTCGGCCGCAGCCCTCTACAACAAGCTGGCCAGCCTGGGCTATCCCACGACCATCACCCCTGAGGAGGGCACCGTTCCCTCGGCCATCTCGGGCGTAGACCCCAAGTTCAAGATGCCGCAGGTGTGGAAAACGTCGCTGGCCGTGGACTACTCTTTCCCCGTGGGCTTCCCCCTCTCCATGACCGTCGAGGGCATTTTCAACAAGACAGTCTACGGCGTGATGCTGAGCGACTGGAGCGTGCCCAGCGTGGACGGCTTCGCCCGGCTCAATGGAGCCGACGCGCGTCCCCTGTTCCCCAAGGGCTTCCAGCGCAACGTGTCGGCCTACATGTTGGAGAACACTCACAAGGGCTACGGCTGGATCTTCAACGCCAGCGTGAACGCACGCCCCGTGGAGAGCCTCGAACTCATGGCCGCCTACACCCACACCGTGTCCAAGGAAATCACCGGCATGCCCGGCTCCAACGCCTCGTCCGTGCTCAACTACATGGCCACCGTGGACGGTCCCAACCACGTGAGGCTGCACAATTCGCAGTATGTCACGCCCGACCGCTTCGTGGCTTCCATCACCTCGCACGACAAGAGCGGCAACCACTACAGCCTCATCTACGAGACTTGGCGCGGCGGTTACAACTACTCTTACATGACAACCAACGACATGAACGGCGACGGCTACAACTATGATGCCATCTATGTGCCCACCGACGCCCAGGTGGCCAACAACGAATTCCGTTTCAAAACCGAGGACGACAAGGCTCGTTTCATGGACTATGTGCATGCCAACGGCTACCTGAAAGGCCGTCAAGGCAAGTATGCCGAGGCCTACAGCGTGTACAATCCCTGGGTGCACCGCATCGATTTCAGCTACAAGCACGACTTCAAGCTCAACGTGGCGAAGACCAAGCACGTGCTCCAGCTCAGCTTTGACATGAAGAATGTGCTCAACTTCTTCAACTCAAGCTGGGGCGTGATGAAGACGCTCAACCCCGAGATAGGCAACGAAGCCCGCATCCTCAACTACGAGGGCGTGGACGCCGACGGCTATGCCACTTTCTCTACGCCGAGCTCCATCAACGGCAACACCAAGACCTGGACCCCCAACCACGCCATCGGCCAGTGCTGGTACGCCTCCATCGGCATCAAGTACATGTTCAATTAATGTTTAAACCGAAGACTCAATCATGAAAATCAAACATATCATTCCGGCTCTGTTCGGGCTGCTGGCCATGCTGACGGGCTGCTCGGACGACTATGTAAAGGATGCGCTCGGAAACCTTCAGGTCTCTAAATCGTATGTGACCATCCCCGTCAAGGGTGGCGCAGATACCATCACCGTGACCGCTACGGGCGACTGGACGCTGGAGAAAGTGGTGTCCAAGGACGACTCCCTGAAGTGGCTCGGCATCTCGAAGGTTGCGGGGGCAGCCGGCGAAACCGAGCTCGTCTTCTCGGCTGCAGCCGAGCCCGGCGGGCGTGCCGGCGAGGTGCTGCTCCACTGCAACGGCCAGACGCAGCACCTGAACATCCAGCAGGGCGTGGTCAAACCGGCCGACGTGACCTGCGCCGAGGTGATTGCCGGACCCAACAACAAGAGCTATCGTGTGACGGGTATCTGTACAGGCATCTCCAATACCGTCTACGGCAACTGGTATCTCACCGATGCTACAGGCCAGATCTACATCTACGGCACGCTCGACGCCAAGAAAGCCGAGAAGAATTTTGCCAGCCTCGGCATCGAGGTGGGCGATGAAATTACCGTCACCGGCCCCAAGAAGACCTATGGAACAACCGTCGAACTGGTGAATGTTACCGTGGAGAAGATCAACAAGTCGCTCATCAAGGTGGACTCCACCGAGGTGGCCGGCACCGTGGGCAACACGTTGCCGCTCGAGGGCGGCGAGCTGGTGGCCCATCTTACGTGCAAGGGTCAGGGCGTGTCGGTCGGCATTCCCGAGGACGCCAAGGAGTGGCTCTCCATCTCTTCCATCAAGCAAAGCGGCACCACGGCCACCGTCATCTTCAAGGTTGCGGCCAATGCGGGCGGTGATCGCACCACTACCATCACCTTCAGCACCACCGATGGCAAGAAAGAATACTCGTCGACCGCCGAGCTTGTACAGAAAGGAGCCATCGTGGCCGCTACCGTGGCCGAGTTCAATGCCGCCCCGGTGGGCAATACGATGTACCGCCTGACGGGTGTCATCTCCAAGGTGGACGATGCCGCCAAGGGCCGTTTCCACATCAAAGACTTCTCCGGAGAGACCTATGTCTACGGTTTCCCGAACTTCCCGGCCACGGGCGCCAAGGAGGGAGACATCGTTACTCTCGTGGGCAAGCGCGGCCAATACAAGGAGGTTATTGAGATGCTCACACCCACGTTGGAGAAACTTCAGGCCGTTGCCGAGGTGTCGGTGGCCGAGTTCCTGACCAAGGCCGACGACCTGAACGTATATTATAAGGTGTCGGGCAAGGTGGCAAACATCAAGAATACCACCTACGGCAACTTCGATTTGGAGAGCGGCGACGCCAAGGTTTACGTCTACGGCTGCATGCCCGGCTATGGCGCTACGGGCGATGCAAAGAAGAATTTCCTCACGACGGCCGGCATTGCCGAGGGCAACGAAATCACGATGATAGGCTATAAAACGACCTATAAGGGTACGATTCAGATGGGCGGCGGCTTCTTCTTCTCGAAGAAGTAAGCCCGGCGAGCCGTCTGACACCGGAACCGGGTGACCCGCAGGGCCGCCCGATACCGACAAACAAGAAAGTGGAAGCCCCTGCATGGAGTTTCCACTTTCTGATTGTCTTTGCAACTGCGCCGTGCAGACCCGCTGGGGCGGCGGCCGGAAAGCTTTTAAAACAAACGTTATGATTATCGATTTCGACAAGATTCCAGAGACCCATGTCGAGGGTTTCAAGGGTGGGCAAGGCCGTCTCGACACCCGCAACTACGCAGACGACAAGGTGAAAATCATGTATTCCACGCTACGTCCCGGGGCTTCCAGCGGGCTGCACACCCACGAGGGCAACTGCGAGGTGGTGTTCGTCGTAAGCGGTGTGGCCACGTTCCACTACGACGGCACGGTGGAGGAGTGCCGCGCCGGCCAGTGCCACTATTGCCCGATGGGGCACAGCCACTACATGGAAAACCTGACCGACCACGACCTCGTCTACTTCGCCGTGGTGCCCAAGCACCGTTAAATCACGAACTTCTTGCCGCCGCGGATGTAGATGCCGTGGGGCAAACCGTCGGCCGAAGTGCCGACACAGCGGCCGTCGATGGTATAAATCTTGTCCGTCGACGGCCGTTTGTCGTCTGTGCGGCGGTCGATGCCGGTGGCGGCCACCCGTTTCAGGTAGTCGAAGTAGACGGCCCCATCCTTGTAATTGATGTTGTAAATCGGTGTCTCGGCGGCCGCCGTCCACCACGCGCCGTTGGGCAAACCGCCGCCTTGGGCGAAGCTCGCGTCCTCCCTGAACAGGTCGCCGTGCAGGCTCTCGGCGTATTGCCGCGAGGTAATGCCGAATCCCGGCTTCTTGTTGTTGACGCGATAGCTGGTGAGCAGTGTGCCGTCGGCCGGCACAACAGTCATGCGCGGTGCGCCCACGGCGTTGTTCACGGTGTTGTTGGAGAGCATGAAGCTGTTGTCATAATTCACGTGATAGACGAGCAATCCGCGTGTTTGGGGGTTGTAGCTCGAGCCCACGCGGGCCATGCGCACGTTCCAACCCTTGTCCTCGAAGAGCTGGAGCACGTAGTATTCGCGGGCATTCGTGGGATTGACAACCTTTACGGCATGCCCGCCCTCGAAGATATTGGTGAGCCGGTACTGCCCGGCTTCGGTGATGGGGCGTATCTCTCCCCAGCCCATGGCCTCGCGCTCCCAGGCGGTGTAGGCCGTGGGACAGTAGCCGCGGTAGACGTATTCGCCGCTGTCCATCAGGCTCCAGTCCTCCATGCCCTGGTTGTCCATGCCCTGTGCCCTGCCTGCCGTGGGGTAGAAGTCGGGCAGACCGAGGCAGTGTGAGAACTCATGGCAGAAGAGTCCGATGCCGTTAATGCGCCTGATGGCCGTGGAGTCGGTGTGGTCTTCGTTGTAGATGTAGCCGTTGACACCCTCGTATCCCAGCAGCTCGTTGCTGATGCCGCAGCGGTTGATGCCCTTGCCGTCGTACTTTTTGCCGCTCGATCCCCACATGGCCTTGGGCCACATGGTCTCCACCGGACCGCCCGAACTCTGGCCATAACCGGCATAAATGACGTACACCAGGTCGATGTTGCCGTCGCCGTCGCCGTCGTATTGGGCAAGGTCCACGGAGTCGACCACGGCCGTGCAGGCGTCTGCCACGAGCTCTGAAGCGCGTTCATCCTGCCCGTTGTCACTGGTTCCGCCATAGTAAGCCATGTTTCGGGGCAGGGTGATGGGGCCGTAAATGTCGAACTGTGGCGCAAAGGTCGAGTCGCTTTGGGCCATGAAATACTGCCTCACGCTGCCGCGGTTGTACTGCTCGCCATGCCCCATGTCCACGGGCCCGGCAGGCGATGTGCCGTTGAGGTACTGGTCGAAGGAGGCCCGCGGGTTGGGCAAGGTGAAGGGCTGGTCGGGATATTGGGCCAGAATCACCACGGCGCGGGGCGACCCCGTGTGGGGAAAGAGGTTGGCTGCCGGGGCGATGGGCTCCCTGTGGCGGGCGGCCTTGCGGTGTGCGGCGGCGGCGCGGGTCTCGATTTGCTCGGCTGTGACGCCGGCCGGCTCGAAGTCGTTGCCCTTGCGGCGCAGCACGTTGCCCTGCAGATCGGTGTACCAATTGAAGTGTTCGTCGCCGTGGAGCACGACGGTAATCTGGCTTCCGTCGCTCTGTGTAAAGGTCATGGGGTAGGGCCAGGCCTTGCAGGCGTGCATGGCAGAGGCCGAGAACAGGCCGATGGCCAGGGTGAAAATGGTTTTCTTCATGTTGTTTTGGTGTTGGGGTAAGAGGTTAATGTGAAGTGTGTGGCCGGCCAAAGAAGTACTGGCCTTTGTGCCGCGTGCGCCGTCCGTACTCGATGGCGTGGTGCGGGCAGTGGTGGTAACAGGCAAAGCAGGTGAGGCACGAGCCGTCGTGCCGCCACCGGGGCTCGTGCCCCAAGCCGCCCACCACGTCGCCAACAGGGCATACGTCGGCGCAGATGCCGCACTTCACGCAGCGCGAACTGTCCACGCGAAAGGGCCCGTCGGTGATGAGACAGTGCACGAAGAAGCTGCCGAGGAGCCGCGAGTTGACGCGCGGCCAGCGGCCGACGTCGAGCCGGGGGCGGCTGCTGCGCCGGGCCACGATGTCGGCCGTGTAGGCTTTCAGCCGCGCGGCGGCCTCCTGCTGCTTGCGCTTCTCGTTGGCGGCGGTGTCCACATCCATGAACGGAAGTCCCACGTACGACTCGGGCATGAGCAGCGAGAAGACGGCGTCGAGCCCGATGCCGCGGGCCCGCAGGTCGGCCTCGAAGAGGCGCATGGTCTCCCCGATGGTGTCGCCCGCGGTGCAGAGGGCGTAGACATAGTGGCCCGCGGCCGCTTGCAGACATAGCCTCTCCACGAAGCGGCGCACCGGTTGCGGCGGTCGCCATCCGTGGACGGGGAAGCAGAAGCCCACGCGCTCGCCCGGCTGCAGGTCGCAGACCACGGGTTCCTCAGGACGCTCGGACATGCAGACCAGCGTCTCGCCGGTGGCTTCGGCCAGCCGACAGGCCGCCCATTTGGTGTTGCCGGTGCCTGAAAAATAGAATATCATGCGGCAAAGTTACTAAAAATAAAGCATTTAGCCGTGCTTATTCTTTATTTTCTCGCAACACCCCTGAATCATGTTCCTGATTTGAGCCACGCGTGCAGTCTCTTCGGGCCGGTACCGGCGGTAGTACACCAGAGCGTTCTGGAAGTGGTCGAGAGCCGCTATCCAGTCCTCCCGGTACATGTAAATGAAGCCCTCCCGATAGTACGCATCGGCCTTTTCGTTGTCCTGACAGAGCGTCAACATCTGTTCGTACAGGGGCAGGGCACGGTCGTATTGTTGCAGTTGGAAGTGGCTCTCGGCGGCCGCATAGCAGTAGAACGACCGCTCTTGGGGGGCAAAAGCCGAGAGGCGGGGTATGACGGAGTCGAGGCAAGCGGCGGCTTCTGCATACGCCCAGGCGTAGTAATGGCACACGCCCAGGTAGGCGCGGAAGCGCGGATTGAGCCTGTAGCGACCGTCGAGCCGCTGGAGAATGAGGCGTGCCTCGTGGTACTTGCCGCTCTGAAAATAGTCGATGGCACGGCCCAGCTGCTCGCTGTCTGCCGTCTGTGCCCGGGCTGGGGCGGCGGCAGACAGCAGCAGAACCGCTGCCACGAGGGCGGCACGCAGCCGGCGGCACTGGCTGTGCATGGGCTTATCGGGTGTAGAAGTCGATGAGCGCCTGCAGGGCTTGGCGGCAGGCGGGGCAGAACTCGGGCGTCTCGTTGGTGCGCATGCGGCAGTCTTCATAGGCCCGGTAGACGCCCTTGAGCTTGTAGCCGGCCCCCTCGTAGAAGCCCGCCGCCTTGTCTTTGCCGAGCAGATTTTCCCACTTGTCGCGGAAGTCCACGCGCGTGGTGATATTCTTTTCCCAGGGTTCCACGTCGAGCGGGTAGAGGTCCACGGGCTCGGCGTCGTAGGCATACTCGTCGGCCAGCCCGGCAAAGCTGTGTCCAAACTCGTGCACCACCACGGGTTTGGCCCACGCGTTGCGGGTGGTCGAGAGGATGTAGGAGTTGAGAATGCCGCCGCCGCCGTAGCCGTCGGAGTTGACCAGCACCAGAATGTGCTCGTAAGGCGTGCCGGCCAGCAGGTCGTGCATGTCCTTGAGGTGCGACGTGGTGAGGTATCGCTCGCTGTAATTGGTGTACCAGTGGGAGTGGAGGGCCGTGTTTTTCCAGATGCCCTTGCCGGGGTTGCTGGCGCCGCTCTCGGCCGACGGCGACTTCACGGCCACAATGTTGAACCTGCTGCGCGAGCTCTTGAAGGGCTCGTGCTCGAACAATGCCTCCATGGCGGCCCGCGCATCGGCGATGAAAGCGCCCATCTCCTCGGCCCGATAACCTTCGGCCAGATAGGCCAGGTGGATGCAGTTGGCGGTGTCGGCAGCCTGTTGCAGCAACTCGTAGGGCGTGACGCCGTGCTGCCCGATGGGGCGTATCAGGATGTCGGTGGGCACCACCTGGTGGGTGAACCGGGCGCACACCTGCCGCCGGTTGTCGCGTAAGTCGACGGTTACGTCGGCCGTATCTTTGGGCATGGGCACCAGAAACACGTTCTCGAACGCCTTGGTGGTGTGCAGGGCTTCGGGTTCTTGCTGCCATTCCTGGAAGAGAGTGGAGAACGAGTTGCGGTAGATCACCCGGCCCGTGCGGTGGTCGCGCACGGTGATCTGCCCGTTGCCCTCCACGGGCACCTCGGCGAGCCGTCTGCGTTTGCCGTACCAGCGGGGCTCCACCATCAGCTCGTCGAGGGCCAGATGCTGGGTGTTGCGGTCGCCGGAGAAGATGTAGTCGATGCGCAAGGTCTTGTCCTGGAAGTAGCGGTCGAAGTCTTGCGCCGTGGCCCCGACGGCTGTCAGGAGCAGCATGGCCATGCAGAGGATGAGCTTTCTCATGGGTGGTTGGTGTGGTGTGATGGGTTGATGGTCTGTCAAAGTGGAGTTCGGGGGTTGCGGCCTCCGGGCTGCCGGCGTTGCGGCGGGTGGCTCAATACACGCGCAGCCGGTCGCCCACGCGTATCTGATAGTCGGGCGTGAGGTGGTTTTTCTTGTACAGGCTCTTCAGTCTGATGCCGTACAGCTGGGCAATGGAGTACATGCTCTCGCCCGGCTGGACGGTGTGCGGCCTGCGCTTGAACGCCTTGTCGGCCCGCTTCTGTTTCTTTTTCAGATAGATGATGTCGCCCTCGTGCAGCACGTCCTTGTAGCCGCGCTCGTTGTATCTGGCAATCCTTCGGCCCGAGAGATCGGTCTCCTTGCCGATGGACTTGAACGTGTCGCCCTCGCGTGCCACCATGTAATAGTTCTTGTTGTATATCTTGATGGGGTGCAGGCGGCCGCCGCTCTGGGCCGGTTGGTCTATGCCCGACCGCCGTGCCAGGAACTTGTCGTAGGACCGTGCCTGGTCGTACTGGTGCAGACCGTACAGTTCTATAATCTCGATGAGCTTCTGGGCGTAGCGCGGGTTGGTGGCGTAGCCGCAGTCTTTCAGGCCCTGCGCCCAGCCGCGGTAGTCGCCGGGGCTGAGGCTGAACAGGCGGGCGTAGCGCGCATTGCCCGAGAGGAAGCGGCTGTGGTCCTCGTAGCTCTGGCGTGCATTGTCGTAGGCGCGGAAGCATTCGCCCACGGCATCGTCGTCCTGCGCGATGGTGCGGCCCGTCCAGCCATGGCACTTGATGCCGAAATGGTTGTTTCCCCGCGTGGCCAGGTCGCTCAGTCCGGCCCGGCTTTCAAACACGCCTTGGGCCAGAGTGATGCTTGCCGGGATGCGGTAGCGCAGCATTTCCTCGATGGCCAAGTCCTTGTACTGGTCGAAATAAAGCTGGTATTGCTGGTTCCACTTCATCTGGGCGCGGGCGGGCAGCAGGGCGCAGACGAAGCCAATGGTGCATAAGAGTTGTTTCAGATGGTGCATGCCTTCTCGGTGTTGACGGGAATCTTTCTCGCCCGTAACGGGTCGTGGGCCCTTTTGTTGTGGGCGTTCCTCCCGTTTTTGACGGGTTTTGCAAAGATACGAAAATAGTGAAACAATCAGGGAGAAAGCCCCCTTTTTAACGTTTTCGGCCTTGCCGGAACCTGTTGTGAGGGTTCCGGCAAGGCCGAAAGCAGGGTTGTGGCATGTGAAAGCAGGGATTATGGCAAGGCGATTATGGCGTAATCGCCCTGCGTTTACGCCGTCGCCGCGTTGCGATTACGCCGCAATGGTTTGGCCTTTGCGGCACGATGGTTGGCCGGGGACGGTGCCACGCCCATTATTTTAGGCCACAGAAGCACACAGATGCCCACGGATAGGCATCTGCATGCACGCGCCATCGAGCGGACAAGACACGCAAATCCAATCAATGGGACATGCAAATCCAATCGGCAAAACACATGGATGCAGTGTACAAAACGGGTGAGCGGGTGGTGCGAAAGGGTATTGGAAACCCTCAATGCCGGGCGGCATCGAGCAGGATTTCGTTGAGCGTGGGGTGGATGTGTACGATGTCGGCCAGCCGTTGGCGGGTGATGCCG
Source organism: Hallella seregens ATCC 51272 (assembly GCF_000518545.1). GTDB lineage: Bacteria > Bacteroidota > Bacteroidia > Bacteroidales > Bacteroidaceae > Prevotella > Prevotella seregens. The sequence goes on along the minus strand of NZ_JADU01000006.1, from coordinate 124,946 downwards.
AGGCTCATCAGGGCCGCAACCTCCTGCACCAAGGCAGCCGCGTCGGCCCCGAGCACGTGGCATCCGATGATGCGGTCGTCGGCATCGCAGATGATTTTGGCCAGCCCGTCGGTTTGTTCGGTGGCCTGTGCCCGTCCGTTGGCCCGGTAGATGGCCTTGTGGCAGGCGTAGTCCAGCCCCGCCTCCTTGCACGCTTCCTCGGTGAGTCCCACGGCGGCGGCCTCGGGTTGGGTGAACACAGCGGCCGGCATCACGTCGAGCCGTATCGCGTCTTGACGGCCCATGATGTGGTTTACAGCGCGCATTCCTTGGAACGTTGCGGCGTGGGCCAGCATCTGCCGGCCGTTCACGTCGCCCACGGCATAGATGCCCGGCACGGTGGTCTGCAGGTTGTCGTCGGTGGTGATGCCGACCGGAGTGACGCCGATGGCCGTGCACTCCAGCCCGAGCCCCTCGGTGCGGGGCCGCCGGCCCGTGGCCACGAGGATGGCGTCGGCCCGCAGCCGCACCTCCGTCTGCTTCTTGGCATCGAGCCATACCACGTTGTCGCCCTCGACACGCTGCACCGCAGCCCCCATGCAGAAGCGTATGCCCTGCTTGTCGAGCGCCTTGCGCAGACGGCGAGCCAGCTCTCCGTCCATGGTGGGCAGGCACTCCTTGAGATACTCCACCACCGTGACCTCGCAGCCGAAGGCAGCAAACACCGAGGCCATTTCCAGGCCGATGACGCCGGCTCCGATGATGCAAAGCGAGGCGGGAAGCTCCTGACGGGAGAGCAATTGCTCGGAGGTGACCACGCGTGGGCTCCGCTCTCCCGCGCCCAGTCCGGGCACGGGGGGCATGCGGGCCTCGGAGCCCGTGGCGATGATGACGTGGCGGGCCTCGATGTGCTCGGGGCCCACGCAGACGGTGCGGTCGGCCACGAACCGGGCATGGCCCCTGACGAGCCGGATGCCGGGCTGCTGCAACAGTCCCTCCACACCCTGCCGCAGGGTCTCCACCACGCCGTTCTTGCGGGCCATGGCGGCGGCGAAGCGGGCCGCCTTGTCGGTGGCAGCGACGGCCAGCCGGGCGTCGTGCACGAGCGATTTGGTGGGAATGCAGCCGCAGTTGAGGCAAGTGCCGCCGGCCAGCCGCTCCTCCACGACGGTCACCTCGCGGCCCAGGCGTGCGGCGTAGGCCGCCGTTTCGTAGCCGCCCGGGCCGCTGCCGATGATGAGAATGTCGGTGTTCATGGTTCTGTGGGTTGGGTTTCGGGATAGGTGAGCACGGGCTCGCGGGCCGCCAGCACGTCGTCCACGCGCGAGATGGGGGCCGTGTGCGGGGCCGTCTTCACCACCTCGGGCGACTCGATGGCCTCGCGAGCTATCTGCCGCATGACGGCGATGAAGCGGTCGATGGTCTCCAGACTCTCGTTCTCGGTGGGCTCAATCATCATCGCCTCGTGGAACAACATGGGGAAATAGATGGTCGGGGCATGGAAGCCGAAGTCGAGCAGGCGCTTCGCCACGTCCATTGTGGTGACGCCGGTCGACTTGTCGCGCAGGCCGTCGAACACGAACTCGTGCTTGCACAGCCCGCCGATGGGCAGCTCGTAGACGTCGCGCAGGCTCTCCTTGATGTAGCTGGCGTTGAGCGTGGCCAGCGGCCCCACCTGCCCGATGTGCTCCCGGCCCAGCGTGAGCAGGTAGGCCAGGGCGCGCAGCTCCACGAGGAAGTTGCCGTGGTAGGGGTTCACCGTGGGGAAGAAGGGCTCCAGATCGCGGCGCACGCCCACGGGCCCGCTGCCCGGTCCGCCGCCTCCATGGGGCGTGGAAAAGGTCTTGTGCAGGTTCACGTGCAGCACGTCGAAGCCCATGTCGCCCGGCCGGCACACGCCGAGCAGCGGGTTCAGGTTGGCCCCGTCGTAGTACATCAGTCCGCCACAGGCGTGCACGCGTTCCACAATGTGCACGATGCGGTGCTCGAAAAGGCCCAGCGTGTTGGGGTTGGTCATCATCATAGCCGCCACGGTGTCGTCGAGTTTGGTCTCGAGGTCGGCCGTGTCGACGGTGCCGTCGGGCAGACTTTTCACCTCGACCACCTCCAGTCCGCACACGGCTGCCGAGGCAGGGTTGGTGCCATGGGCCGAATCGGGCACGAGCACCTTGGTGCGGCCCGTGTCGCCCCGGCTCTCGTGGTAGGCGCGAATCACCATCAGCCCCGTGAGCTCGCCGTGGGCGCCGGCGCAGGGCTTCAGCGTGAAGGCGTCCATTCCTGTCACTGCCGCCAGCAGCCGGCACAGCAGTTTCTCGGCTTGTAGCGCACCCTGCACGGTGGCGTCGGGCTGCAGCGGGTGCAGGTTTTGGAACTCGCGGCGGGCGGCCGTCTCGTCGTTGATCTTGGGATTGTACTTCATCGTGCACGACCCCAGCGGGTAGAAGCCGTTGTCCACGCCGAAGTTGTTGCCGCTGTGGTTGGTGTAATGCCTCACGACGGTAGGCTCGTCGCACTCGGGCAGACCGGCTGCCCGCCCGCGGCATGCCTTGGCGGGCAGCTCGTGGCGGGGAAATTCCGACGCGGGCAGACTGTAGCCCACGCGTCCCGGACGGCCGAGCTCGAAGATGAGATGTGAATATAGCTTGTTGTTCATAGTGCTCCTCCTTATTTATATATGTGGTGCCGGTGCGGCCTCGGGCACGAGGCCCACGAGCGTGTCGGCCTCTTGGCGGGTGCGTTGCTCGGTGACGGCCAGCATCACCACGTCGTCGGCCACGCGCACGCCGCCGAAGAAACCGGCGTCGAGCCACCGCTGTTGCAGGGCCTCGAGGTCGCCGTCGTAGCGCAGACAGAACTCGTTGAAAAACTCGCGGCCGGGGAAAGCCTCGCTGAAGCGGCCCGTGGACAGCAGCGCACGGTGCAGGTAGTGGGCGCCGTCGCAGCCTGCCTGGGCCGCCTCGCGCAGTCCCTGCTTGCCCATGAGGGCCATGTAGATGGTGGCCCAGAGGGCCATGAGGCTCTCGTTGGAGCAGATGTTGGACATGGCTTTTTGCCGTCGGATGTGCTGTTCGCGGGCCTGCAGGGTGAGCACGTAGGCGCGCCGGCCGTCCTGATCGACGGTCTGCCCCACGATGCGCCCCGGCATCTTGCGCATGTGTTTCTCCGTGGTGCAGAGATAACCCAGGTAAGGACCGCCCCAGGCCATGGGCAGTCCGAGGCTCTGGGCCTCGCCCACGGCGATGTCGGCTCCCCATTCTCCGGGGGTCTTGAGCAGGGCCAGGTCGGCCGCCACGCTGTTGACGATGAACAGGGCCTTGGCCGCATGGCAGGCGTCGGCCGCATCGTCGAAGTCCTCGATGATGCCGTAACGGTTGGGTTGCTGCACGATAACGCCCGCCGTGGGCTCCTGGGCCAGCAGCGAGGGCAGGGTGGAAAGGTCGGCGGCGCCGTTGTGCTGGGGAATGATGTCGAGCCGGATGCCATGGAAGCGGGCATAGGTCTGCACCACTTGCATCACTTTCGGGTCTATCGTCTCGGCCACGAGCACGCGCCTTGACTTGCGGGCGATGCCGCAAGCCATCATCGCTGCCTCGGCCGTGGCCGTGGCGCCGTCGTACATCGAGGCGTTGGACACGTCCATTCCGGTGAGCCGTGCCATCATCGTCTGGTACTCAAAGATGTAGTGTAATGTGCCTTGCGAGATCTCGGCTTGGTAGGGCGTGTAGCTCGTGAGATACTCCGAGCGGCTCACAATCTGGGGTATTACGGCCGGGATGTAGTGGTCGTAGACGCCGTCTCCAGCAAAGCAGGTCTTCACGCTGTTGGCTGCACACAGGCCGTCGAAGAAGCGGCGCACCTCCGTCTCGCTCATGGCGGCGGGCAGGTCGTAGGCGCCTTGCAGCCTCACCTCCCGTGGCACGTCGGCGTAGAGCTCGTCCATCGAGCCCACGCCCACCACTGCCAACATGCGCTGGATGTCGGCATCGGTGTGTGGAAAATACTTGAACATAGGCGTTTGGCGGTTGGGGTCACTGCACGGTGGCCAGATAATCCTCCTCGTTCATCAGGGCGTCGAGCTCCGAAAGGTCGGCGAGCTTCACCTTGATGAGCCAGTTGGCGGCGGCGTCCTCGTTGATGAGGGCGGGTCGGTCGGCCAGCGCGTCGTTCACTTCGACCACTGTTCCGCTCACGGGCGAGGTGAGGTCGCTGGCAGCTTTCACGCTCTCCACGGCGCCGAAGTCCTCTCCGGCCGTCACCTCGTCGTCCACTTCGGGCATGTCTACGTAGACAATGTTGCCCAAAGCTTTCTGTGCATAGTCGGTGATTCCGATGTATCCAAACTCTCCTTCCACGCGCACGTATTCGTGTGATTCGCTGTAATAAGTCATGATGATGTATTTTTAGGTTTAAAATAGGGTTGTTGTCGGGGGATGGCGAACGCTTGTTTCAAGCGTGCGGGGCGGCCCGTAGGCCGGCCCCTACACCTATACCTGACAGGAGGTGATAGGTGGGGATAGGCTGTTATAAGGGTGATGGGCTGTTATGGGGTAGGTGGGGGTGGGCTGTTATAAGGGTGATGGGATGTTATGGGGTAGGTGGGGGTGGGCTGTTATAAGGGTGATGGGCTGTTATGGGGTAGGTGGAGGTGGGCTGTTACTTCTTGTAATGCTTCTCGTAGAACTTCTTTTTGACGATGGTGCCGGGGAAGAGCTTCTTGCGGATTTGCACCTCCACGCGGTCGCCGAGCTGCAGACGGCTGTCCACTAAGGCCACGGCACAGCTCTTGTCCACGGAGATAAGGCGGTAGCCGGTGGTCACCTCGCCCACCTCCTGGCCGTCGGCCATCACCTTGTAGCCGTGGCGCGGTACGGCACGGTCGTCGATCTCGATGCCGCGCAGACGGCGGGTCACGCCCTCGGCTTTCTGCCGCACGAGGGCCTCGCGACCGATAAACTCAGGCTTGTCGAGCTTGCAGAACATGCCGAGACCCGCCATGACGGGCGAGATGTCGGGCGAGAGCTCGTCGCCGTAGAGCGGCAACCCCACCTCAAAGCGCAGCGTGTCGCGGCAGCCCAGGCCGCAGGGCGTGCATCGGTGGCTGTCCATGAGCCGATCCCACTGGGCCACAATGAAAGCGTGGGAGCCATAGATCTCGAACCCGTCCTCGCCCGTGTAGCCTGTTCGGCTCACGATAACGGTCTCGCCCGCGGCCTCAAGGGTCTTCGCCGTGTAGAACGAGAGCTCGCGGCAGGGCAGTGCAAGCACCTGCTCCATCACCTCTTCGGCCTCCGGTCCCTGCACGGCCAGCTGGCCGTAGCGGTCGGAAGCGTGGTCGAGCACCACGTCAAACCCCTCGGCATGGCGGCGCATCCACTCCACGTCTTTGTCGATATTGGCTGCATTGATAACGATAAAAAACTCCTCGTTGCCCATCTTGTAGACCAGCAAATCATCCACGGTGCCGCCGCCGGGATAGAGCATCATGCCGTAGAAAATCTGGTAGAGGGGGGCGCCCGACACGTCGTTGGTGAAGATGTGGTTCACGTATCGCTCGGCGTCGCGGCCGCGCACCACCACCTCGCCCATGTGCGACACGTCGAACACGCCGCAATGCCGGCGCACGGCCTGGTGCTCGTCGATGATGGATGAATACTGTATGGGCATGTCGAATCCGCCAAAGGGCTGGATGAGCGCACCCATGGCCTGGTGGCGCTCGTAGAGACAGGTTCGTTTGTTCATATAGGGACAGGTTTGGATTGTTGCTTCGTGCCGGTGCGTCTACTTGCTGTAGATGAACTGTGGGTCGAGGTATTCGCGCTCAATGAGGCGGATGCCGTCCTCGTCGGCCTCGGTGAGGCAGTGGGTTTTGTCGCAGATGGTGTTGCGTAGGCTCCGCTTGATGTCTTCGAGCGAGAGTGTGGTGTAGTCCTTGAGCAGGGTGATGCGCTGGGCCACGCTCTGCACACCGTTCTTGTCGAGCTTCTGTTTGCCGGGCGTGATGGCGCGTGTCATGTGCTCCATGCGCGTGTCGTAAAGCAACGTGCCGTGGGCAATGGTGCGGCCGGGAAGGTGCCAAATGGCGTTGCCTGATATTTTATGGCCGCCCAGCATCACGTCATTATGGTCGTTGCGCACGGCAGGAATGCCGATGCGCTGCAGGGCCGCGGTGAGCAGGGCAAGGTAATGGTCGAAGGCCTCGGTGAGGTCGTTCTCGCGCGTGATGTAGGAGAGCATCACGTTGCTCATGTCGGCATACACGCATCCGCCGCCGCTCTTGCGCCTGAACACGTCGATGCCCTCGGTGCGGCAGTAGGCCAGATCCACCTCGTTCTCAGCCACTTGGTTGCGTCCGAAGATGACAGTGGGCTCCACTTGCCACATGAAAAAGCAGTCCTCGCCCGCATAGACGCTGCGGGCCACGTATTCCTCCATGGCGAGATAGAAGCTGAGTCGGTGGGTCGCGGTTGTTTTCAGGTCAATATATATCATGGTCGTAGCAGTTTCGTAGGGTTTTTATCTGCGTGCAAACATACGAATTTTATTTTAGATTCATACGATTTTTATGAGAAAAAACACGGAAACGTCTCAAATAATTGATTGTCGAGAGGAATGTGGGCAGTCAGTGAAATTCGGGCAAAATCTGACAACTTTCATATCGAAGCCAAGCTAAAGTATTCTCACAGAGTTGCGTATGATAAGTTCAGGACTCAGTAGAATCTGCCTGTTGGCTTTTACTTTCTTTTCTATTTCATCCTGTATCATGTCAAATGCGATGATTCCTATTTCTTGTATAGGTTGGATTACACGCGTTATGGCAGGCTCAAGGTAGTCTAAGAAGATGTTGTCATCGAAAGAAACCATTGAGACTTGTTCTGGTATATGTCTTTTATTTTCTTTCAGTGCTTTCATGGCTCCCAGAAGAATGGTGTTGCTGGTGGAAAAAATGGCCGTTGGTTGGTAATCTGACGCCAGACATATTTGTGTTTCAATATATCCATTCATCAGCGAGAAATCTTTTCCTTTGACATTGATGTTTCCCTCATTCCCAAATTCTTTCATGGCATCTTGATAGCCACGTACACGCTCTTTCGTGGTGATGGAATTGCTTTCTCCTGCCAGGCACAAGATGTTTCTGTGTCCAGCTTCAAGCAGTAACCGGGTTACTCGATAGCCGCCTTCATAGTTGTTCGTGGAAACATAAGGTAAAGTGGTGTCGGCAAAATATCGATCAATAAGAATCAGTGGGACTGATGGTTGGTATGCTGCTTTCAGCCGTTTGCCGTTGCTGCCAGTTGGAACAAGGATGATTCCGTCCATATTGTGCGAGTAGGCATTCTCGATGGACTCCATCTCTATGTCTTCGTTTTCAAAGGTATTCATAACATTGATGAAATACCCTTTTTCTTTTGCCTCTTCGATGATTACACCTGCAATGTTTGCAAAAAAAGGATTTACAATGTTAGGTATGACTAAAGCGATGGTATAAGATGCCTTTTTGCGCAACATTTGTGCAGCAAAATTGGGCCTGTAGCCACATTTTTGTGCTTCTTCAATAATTTTGGTAACCGTATCCGGGTTGATGCGGTATTGTTCACCCTTACCTGACAGTGCCCTGGAGATAGTAGTTTTAGACAAATCAAGCCGTTTGGAAAGAGATTCAAGAGTTTCTTTCATCTTGTTAAAAGTATAGAGTACAAATTTACTAATTCTAATTTATAATTCATAGACAACGCATGACTTCTTCTGAAACACAGAGTTAATGTAGGTTAAAAAACGAGCAACTAATTGATATTTTCATATATTTGCACAAACGTTTGTGCTATCTGTTCAATATCAGATTTATAATAACTAAATATCTAAAATCTATAATAATGAGAAGAATACTTGTGATAGGAAGCAGTAACACCGATATGGTGATTAAATCTGATCGATTGCCTAAACCGGGCGAAACATTGCTTGGAGGAAAATTCATGATGAATCCTGGAGGAAAGGGGGCCAACCAAGCTGTTGCAGCCTCCCGGCTGGGTGGTAACGTAACGTTTGTGTGCAAAGTTGGTAGGGACACTTTTGGCAAGAAAGCCCGCGAATTATTTAAGGAAGAGGGTATTGATGTGTCTCATATTCTTGAGGATCCAGAGGGAAATTCTGGGGTAGCTTTGATTAATGTGGACAGCAAAGGGGAAAACTGCATTGTTGTAGCAGAGAGTACTAACGATGCACTTACTTCTAAAGATATTGAAAGTCTCACAGAAGTTATTAAAGCTTCTGACATTTTAGTCCTTCAGTTGGAAATACCAATGGAATCCGTAGTAAAGGCTGCAGAGATTGCGCATGCCCATGGAAAAAAAGTAATACTTAATCCTGCGCCTGCGCCGAGCCAGGGATTCCCCGCGGGCTTTCTATCCAATATCGACCTCATTGTTCCCAATGAGACCGAGGCTTCGATTATTTCCGGTATTGAGGTGCAAAGCTTGGAAGAAGCCGAGAGGGCAGCAAAAAAGATTCAAGAAGTAGGCTGTAAGAAAGTTATCGTCACTCTTGGTTCACGTGGCGCCATGATAGCAAACCATGAAATTACGGTAGTTCCATCAGACAAGGTGGAAGCAGTAGATACCACTGCGGCAGGAGATACGTTCTGCGGAGCTTTGGCTGTAGCTCTCTCGGAAAACATGTCATTGGAAGAGGGTACACGTTTTGCCTGCCATGCTTCAGCTATATCAGTGACACGCATGGGCGCGCAATCATCAATACCCTATAGGTACGAGATAAAATAATTCATAAACAATACTATTATGTACAGACACATTCTTACTTTTATGCTGTTCTCCATGATTTCTGTCCATGCTTTCTGCCAGGAAATAACGGGAACTGTAACTGATGCCAATGGTGATCCTACCATAGGCGTATCCATTATTGTCAAAGGTACTCAAAGGGGTACTACTACTGATCTAAACGGCAAGTTCTCTCTTATGGCTGATCCAACAGAGACACTTGTCATATCTTATATAGGTTTCCACACTCAGGAAGTTTCTGGTAGGAATAACTATACTATTACATTGCAGGAAGACAATCAGAATCTGAATGAGATTGTAGTGATTGGCTATGGATTTACTACCAAAAAAGAGGTTACGGGATCTGTTGCCAGTTTAAAGGCCAAATCCTTGAATAAAGGAATTTTTACCAATGCTATGGGACTGCTACAAGGAAAGGTTGCTGGACTTTCTGTAGTGAATGCCAATGGTGGAGATCCCAATGCTAAATATGAAATACTGTTGCGTGGTACCAATACTCTATCGGCTGGACAAGGGCCGCTGGTTATCATTGACGGTGTTGCAGGCGCAGACATACGCAATATCAATTATGAAGAAGTTGAATCGATTGATATTCTGAAGGATGGCTCTGCTGCTGCCATATACGGCACACGCGGTACAAACGGCGTAATCATTGTGACAACCAAACGAGCTCATGCCGGCACCACCCAAGTGAGCTACGAAGCGCAATTCTCCTTGGGAGTAGTAAATCGCAGGGCTAAACCTTTATCAGCAACGGATTATAGGGAAGTAATCAAAAATTATCGCCCAGAACTTACAGAATATATTGGCAAAGACAATACAGACTGGTTCAAGGAAATTACTCGTACACCGATAGGGCATAGTCACTCTGTAGCTCTTTCGGGCGGTACAGAAAAGTTCTCTCATCATACTAATATTAACTATCAATATCAACAAGGTTTGCAGAGAAAGAATTATAATGAGAAGATGATCATTTCAAGCAATATCCGTCAGTCGCTTCTCGATAGCTGGTTAGATATGGATTATAACATCCGTATTGCTCACCGCAGATATTATCCTTCCAGTACTTCTGCTTTTCAACAGGCTTTTACGCATAATCCGACGACACCTGTCTATGACGCATCCAATACGGAAGCTGGTGGATATAGCCGTACTGTTGCCATGCAATATTACAATCCTGTGGCAATGATCAATGAATGTTCGATGGAGAACGAAGACGATAACTATGGTGGTAATCTACGTGCCTCCCTTAACATCAAATGTGTTCCTGGGCTGAAATGGGATAATTTCCTTTCGTATGACCGTGAGAAATCAACTGAAAATACGTATTATTCGCACTATTATCCAAGCTACATAGGCACCAATGGATTAGCCAAAATCTCAAACGTCCAGTATGACGACACCCAGTTCCAGTCAACACTAAACTACTTCCAAGAGTTTGGCAAACATGCAGTACAAGCACTGTTAGGCTATGAATATCAATATCAGAAGAACAGTACTTCTGGAATGGAGAACTCATACTTTGATGTGGATGACTATCTTTGGAACAATATTGGTGCAGGTGCCTATTTGTCACAAGGTAAAGCCTCTATGAATTCGTATAAAGAAGACAACACTTATATTGCTTATTTTGGCCGAATCATGTACAACTATGATGACCGTTATCTTCTGTCTTTCTCGATGCGTCGTGACGGTTCTTCACGTTTTGGAAACAACAATAAATGGGGATGGTTCCCTGCTGTCAGTGCAGGATGGCGTATCAATAAAGAATCTTTTATGAAAGATGCCAAATGGATGAACGACCTCAAATTACGCATAGGTTATGGTGTTACAGGAAACCAAGATTTTTCTAATTATAAATCATTAATGTTGATGTCCGTAGCAGGCTATTGTTATTACAATGGACGCTGGATACATACCTATCAGCCGGCTAGCAATGCCAATCCTGACCTGCAATGGGAAAGAAAAAACGAATTCAATGTAGGTCTTGACTTTGGTTTCTTTGATGGCCGTATCTCTGGTACGATAGACTTTTATCACAGGCTGACTACTAATTTGTTGTATTCTTATACCGTTCCAACACCTCCTTATGTTTATGATACGATATTTACCAATGTGGGTGAAATCAGTAACAATGGTATTGAGATAACTCTCAGCGTAATACCAGTCCGAGTCAAGGACTTCGAATGGAACATGACCTATACTCTTTCACATAATAGCAATAAACTGAAGAAATTCACTAATAAAGAATTTGAAAACGGAACATATAAGGTTGGTTGGTCAACCAGTGGTGCATGTTATACCCAACGCTTAATAGAAAGAGAATCGCTGGGAACATTCTATGGTCCTGTATGGACGGGAATTGACGCTAACGGCAACGACATCCTCAAGGGACAAGGAAGTGATGGGTCAGTTCCAGAGGAACAGTGGGAGAAAATAGGAAACGCCTATCCTGACTTCCAGATGGGATGGAGCAATAATTTCCGCTACAAGAAATTTGATCTTGGTTTCTCCCTGCGGGCTTCCATTGGCGGCGATATTCTCAACAACTATGCCATGGAATATGCCAACCTAAGTAGTCTCGGACTTCGTAATATTTCTGAGAAATGGCTTGATTGCAAGGAATTTACAAGTACTACCTATAAGTATTCATCAAAGTATATAGAAAGTGCATCATTCTTAAAACTCGACTATGTATCGTTGGGTTATAACCTTGATTTCAAATCTAAATTTATACATAGCCTACGCCTTGCTCTAACAGCACAGAATGTATTCTGTATTACCAAATATAAGGGCGTAGATCCAGAAGTTGCCCTTTCCGGTCTGGAGCCAGGCATTGAATACTTAAACTATTATCCTCGCACAACGCAATTTACCTTTGGAGTTAAAGTTGAATTTTAAAGAATTATAGAAATGAAAAAGCTATATATATTATTTACATCTGGCATAATGGCTCTTGCCATGTCTAGTTGCGATAATCTTGACGAGCATGTATATTCTAACATTGACATGAACAACTTCTTCAAAACCGAGGAGGAACTGGTGGCCAATGCAGGAAGGGCCTACACAAAGTTGCAGGCATACAACCAAGAGCAGAGTCTGTGGACCCTATTGTTGCAAACTTCTGACGAATGTGCAGTACCGGCCCATGGTGGTAGCTGGTATTCTAATGGACGGTATGAAGAACTACAGACTAATATGATTCCTCCTGCCAATAAATTAGTGAAGAAAGGATGGAATTTCTTGTTCAATGGCATAGCGTCATGTAATGAGATTATTTTTGAGACCGAGCAGACTTCTGTTGAGGTGTCAGGAAAGGATAAACTTATTGCCGAAATGAAAGTACTACGCGCGTTTTTCTATTATGAAGCTATTTCTAATTGGGGCAATGTGCCTTTCACTATCGATTATACAGATACTGATTATCCTAAGCAAAAGAGTCGCAGGGAAATATATGATTTCCTCATCACAGAGATCAATGACAACATGGATTTCTTGGATGCCTCGCCTGCTTCGTCTAACTATGGGCGTATTACACAGGGTGCTGCTCGCTGTTTGTTAGCCAAACTTTATCTGAATGCAGCTACGTGGTTTGGCGAAGGGCATAAAGCCTACGACAAGGCAGAGGAACAATGTAAAGCCATTATAAATTCCGGTCACTATGCAATTGAGGATGATTATGTAGCTAACTTTGCTATTGACAATGCTGCATCAAAGGAAAATATATTTGTAATCCCCTATGACAATATTTATACCAGTAGTTGGGATACAGGTTTAATCATTTATGTACTCACGCTTGACGGAAAGTCAGCATCATATTTCAAAATTTCCGATGCTTGGGATGGCTTTATCTGCGAGCCAGATTTTTATCAGACTTACGATGAGAAAGACAAGCGTCGCGATATGTGTTGGCTTGTTGGCGGCGAGGGTTATCCATTTACCTATAAGCCTTATTTTGATGAGGACAAATATTATAATAAGAATGGTGGCCGTTCTGATGACGAGGGGGCACGCTGCGTGAAATGGCCTTATCAGACCGATGGTACCCTTACAGGTGGTAATGCTTCGCAGAATAATGACTTTGCCATCTTCCGTTATGCTGATGTTATCCTCATGTATGAAGAAGCTTTATTGCGTCAGGGCAAAAGTCCTGTTGTATTGCAGGAATTATCGAAAATCCGTACACGAGCAGGACTCAATATCTATACAGAAAAAGATATTACTTTATCGGAACTCTACAATGAACGTGGACGAGAACTGGCATGGGAAGGATGGCGCCACGAGGATATGATACGCTTTGGCACCTATCTGAAGAAATATTGGGCACATCCTGATCAGTCGGCTGAAACTTTCCGACTTCTGTTCCCTATTCCAACAGATGTATTGAATGCTAACCCGAATTTAGTACAGAACGACGGATATGATAAATAGAAAATACTACAACTATGAAACATAAAAGATTTCTTTCACTTCTTATACCTGTGATTCTGTTCCATGCCACGGGACATGGGCAACAGATTTCTTTATCCCAGCTCAAGGATAAGATTGCCGGAGCCTGGATAGGACAGATGGTCGGAAATATTTATGGGCTCCCTTTTGAAAACAAGTTTATAGACGAGCCTGGCGACGAGGCGCGCTTCCCCTTTGGTTACACCAAGAATATGGATAAACTTGTGAAATATGATGGGGCTTTCTCGGATGACGATACTGACGTGGAATATCTCTATTTGATGGGGATGGAAAAATACGGTATCGAACCCACCTACGAACAAATGCGCCAATTGTGGATGCATCATATTCGTGACAGAGTATGGCTTGCCAACAGGGCAGCTCTGGGTCTGATGCACTATGGATACACACCGCCCTTTACGGGTATGCAAGAATACAATCCCCACTGGTACCAGATAGATCCGCAGCTCATCAACGAGATATGGGGGTACACTGCACCAGGCATGGTAGATTATGCCGCGGCCAAAAGTGACTGGGCAGCTCGTATAACCAGTGATTCGTGGGCAATAGAACCTACGATAATGTATGGTGCCATGTTTGCCAAAGCTTTCTTCTGCAACGACATACGTAAACTCATTGACGAGGGTTTGAAGTATCTGCCTGTCAATGGACGCTTTGCGCGTGGTGTTCGCAAGATGATAGCTCTCCATAAGCAATATCCTAACTCATGGCAGACGGCACGTGCTAAGATGGCGGAGGAATTCTACATCAACGAGGATCCTATGACCAAGACCATTTGGAACGCTAATTTAAATGGTTGTTGTGCCATTCTTGCCATGCTCTATGGGAACGGTGATTTCCAGCGCACGCTCGATCTTTGCTGTGCCATGGGATTTGACTGTGACAACCAGGCTGCCACCATCAGTGGTCTCATGGGAGTAATGTACGGAGCATCATCCATTCCTGCTAATCTCACAAAACCGATCAAGGGATGGTCCAAACCTTTCAACGACAGATATATAAATGTCACACGCTACGATATGCCCGATGCTTCGATAGACGATATTATCAACAGAACCTATCGTCAGGCCATCAAGCTTTCCATAGCTATGGGGGGAAAATTGAAAGGTAACAAACTCAAAATCAATGCCAATGCCAAGTTTGTCATTCCTTTGGAATTCTGTACTGGCCCCAAACCTGTGCTTGAGCAAGGCCAGGAGTCTAAATACAGCTTCGCCTGTTGCAGTAACCAGGCATATCACTGGAAGCTTGTAAGTGGAAAGCTACCCAATGGCATTATTTTCAATAGGGGGCAATTGTCAGGTATTCCCGAAGTACCCGGCCACTATCCTGTAAAATTATCTTTGTCGGATGGTAATCATACATTGGAGAAAAACTTTGATATTCTTGTGAAGTCTCCTAATATTGCACCTATGGCAGATACAATCTACACTACAGTACGCAAAGTCAATATGAATGTTCTCGACTCCTGTTGGACAACTTTTGGATATCCTATCTATGCCCTTGATATAAAGGCCATCAATGATGGTCGTACAAGGGGTGAGCACTCTGTATTTTATTCGCTTGCTGCGAAAAGTAACAATCCCAAGATGGATTACTTCGGATATGGCTGGAATAAGCCTCACAATATCGGAATGCTTACTTTTAATGGAGGTTGTCTTGAAGAGTTTGGTGGCTGGTTTTCCGATTTGTTTGTTCAGTATCAGGATCAAGATGGACACTGGAGAAATGTTAAGGGCCTCAGCTCTTCCCCCAAGTTGCCTGATACAGATATAGTATTCTTCCAACCTCATTACGCTTCCTACATTCTAGAATTTGAACCGGTCATGACCCGAGGCATACGTATAGTCTTCGATGACAAGGTACAGACCCATTGGGAAAAATACACCAAGAATGTTTCATCCTTTATCTCGGTCACAGAGATTGAGGTTCATGAGGCAAAATAAATAGATAATTTATATATAGATGAAAACAATGGAGAAACTATTCGTCGCTGTATTTTCTCTCATCTTCTCTCTTTCCATGACGGCAGCGAATGTAAAGGCTCTAACCACTTCCGAGCTAATGGACAAGATCAAAGGAGGATGGGCAGGGCAGACTATCGGTGTAGTGTTCGGCGCACCGACAGAGTTTAAGTTTACGGGAAGCTATATCCAGGACTATCAGCCTATTCCATGGGGAGAGGGGTATATCAAATATTGGTGGGGAAAAAAGCCAGGGCTCTTCGATGATGTGTATAATGACTGCACTTTCACCGATGCCTTTGCAGAGCTCGGGATAGACTGTACGTCCACACAGCTTGCACAGCGTTTTGCTTCGGCAAAATACCATCTGGCTCATGCAAACCAGATGGGACGTTATAATATAAAGAATGGCTTGGAACCTCCGGAATCCGGTTTTTGGATGAATAATCCGCATGCGGACGATTTGGATTTCCAAATAGAGGCGGATTTTATCGGGCTCATGTCGCCAGGCCTCATGCCAATGGCTCTTGACATTGCAGACCGTGTGGGGCATATCATGAATAGTGGCGATGGCTTTTATGGGGGCGCATTTGTTGCCGGGCTTTACTGTAGCGCGTTTTATCTCAATGACATAGGCAAGATCATCGACAATGCTCTGGAGCCGATTCCAAAGCAAAGTACTTTTTATCAGTGTATTAATGATGTACGCAAATACCATGCAGCACACCCAGATAATTGGAAAGACTGCTGGTTCTATCTACAGGAGCATTGGAATCATGATATAGGCTGTCCCAAAGGGGTTTTCCTTAATTTCAATATTGACGCCAAACTAAATTCTGCATTTGTAGTCTTGGCGATGCTCTATGGCAATGGAGATTACACTCGTACATTGGATATTGCCGCGCGACTGGGTCAAGATTCCGATTGCAATCCTTCTACGGCTGCTGGAGTACTGGGAGTTGTGTTGGGTTACAGCCATATCCCTGAATTCTGGCTCTCGCCGCTCAAAGAGATTGAAGGCCTGTGTTTCCAGGGGACAGACTTGTCTCTCTCCAAATCCTATAGACAGAGCTACGAACTTGCCCTGCAAATGATTAAACAGCAAGGAGGTAAAATCATAGACAATATGGTGGAGATACCTCTTTCCAAAGCCAAGGTGTTGCCCTTGGAGCAGAATTTCACGGGGATGTATCCCGTATGCCGCGATCGCAAGGACTGCTTCATGCACGATGAATATGAGTTTGACTTCGATGGTAATGGGTTCGTCATCTGGGGCAACATCTGTAGTCTTAAGCATATCAATGAAGACTATATCAATCGTGTTTCCATCCGTCACATCGGTTCTGAGGTGTTCGGACTCGCGGAACCTGATGATGACTATGTTGCAGAAATAGAAGTATGGATAGACGGGAACCTCGACCAAGTATCCCTCCTGCCGATGAAAAATACAGAAAGAAAGGTAGAGCCAGCCTGGAAATATCTTCTTCAGGAAGGTCATCATCAGGTCGTGATGAAGTGGAGAAATCATAGAAAAGACTATGTCATTCGTATCAACGATATAGTTTATTATTCTGCCAACGAACTCACGGATAGGTTTTATTACAACGGAAAGAAAAAGACAAGAAAATGAAGACAAGCAACAAGTACAATATTCTGGTGGGCATGTTGCTCATGTGCATTACGAACATGACCGCGGCTATTCCCTTTGGACAGATGATAACTTTGACAGAACAAACGCTTCTTGATAAAATCAAAGGAGGGTGGGCCGGGCAGACCATTGGCTGCACTTATGGAGGCCCAACCGAATTCAAATACAAGGGAGCTTTTATTAATGACAAAACCCCCATCATCTGGTATGATGACTATTGTAAGGATATCTTTGAACAAGATCCCGGACTATACGATGATGTCTACATGGACCTGACTTTTCTTGAGGTGATGCAGCACGAAGGCATTGATGCGCCCGCGGAATCTTATGCCAAAGCATTTGCAAATGCCAACTACAAGCTGTGGCACGCCAATCAGGCAGCCCGATACAACATTCTTCATGGTATAATGCCACCTGCTTCTGGCTATTGGAAAAATAATCCGCATGTAGACGATATTGATTTTCAAATAGAATCTGACTTTATCGGAATGATTTGTCCAGGGATGCCTAATGCTGCAGCACGCTTTGCTGATCGTATCGGCCACATCATGAACTATGGTGATGGATATTATGGTGGAGTGTTTATGTCGGCAATGTACACCTATGCCTTTGTCTGCGATGATATTGAAGAGATTATCACCTCATCCCTGAAGTCGCTTCCTTCCGAATGTAAATATCGGCGTTGCATAGAGGATGTTGTTCGCTATCACCAGCAATATCCTGATGACTGGAAGCGTTGCTGGCTCGAAGTCGAGCGCAATTATTCTTTTGACATAGGCTGTCCGGAGGGGGTATATAATGCTTTTGACATTGATGCTGTTATTAATGGCGCATATTGTGTTATGGGTCTCCTCTATGGTGATGGGGACTTTGACAAGACCATTGACATTTCGACTCGCTGCGGCCAGGATTCCGACTGTAACCCTGCTACGGCGGCAGGCATCCTTGGCGTCATCAAAGGGTGGAGCCAAATCCCTGACAAATGGAAAGCAGCCATAGACCGCTGTGGCGACATTGACTTTCCTTATACCCATATTTCCCTCAACTCCGTTTATGACATTAACTTGAAACTTCTAAAAGACGTAGTAATCGCCAATGGAGGAAAGGTAAGAAAGGGAAACTATATCTTTGAAGTGCAGCAGCCAATGGAAGTAGCAAAAGAGGAAAGTTTTGAGGGCCTTGAACCCTTGGAGAGGCAAATTCTCAAGTTTGATCTCGGTACACAGCGCACTTTCACCTTCACGGGATGTGCGGTTGTGCTGCAAGGCTTGGTTCGTCGGGATGGTAAAGATGCGAGCAATTACATAGCACGACTTGGAATATCCATTGATGGTATTGAAATGCCCGAAGTTGAAATGCCTTTTGATTACATCAAGCGCAAGTATGACATCTATTGGAATTATGACCTCACCGACGGCAGACACTCTATGATCGTGACATGGCTCAATCCGCATCCAGACTATGCGATTCAGTGCAAGGACTTGAATACTTGGAAAAGGACCGAATGACAATGAATGTGTAATACTGTGAATTGGAAAGTAAATGAATAAGAAAATCCTCTTGTTTTTCATGGCATTCGTATTCGGCATGCCATTCACTTCAGCAGCACAGCGGCCCATGGAGAAAGAGGCCCTCTGTCTTCAAAGTGAGATTCTGGGAAAGGACGTTGCATATTCTATTGTTCTCCCAGCAGGATACAGCGCAAACAACAATCGTTATCCTGTTGTCTACATGTTGCATGGCATTGGTGGCGATTGCTCCACTTGGATGGAATATGGACATGTAGCCACGGTAATGGACAATATGGTAAAGGCGGAGCAGATTCTTCCTTTCATCATTGTTATTCCTGACGGCTACCTTTCTTATTATGTTGACAGCTATGATGGGCGTCAGCCTTATGAAGAATTCTTCATCCATGAACTGAAACCATTTATCGACGAACATTACAGGACCATGCCGGATGCCGCCCATCAGGCAGTGATGGGCTTTTCCATGGGAGGTGCCGGCGCGTTGTCGCTGGCCCTTCGCAACGATGGTGTTCTCGGTTCTGCCGTTGCCCTCTCCCCATCCATTCGGACGGACGAACAGTATATGTTGGAAAATCCACAGTCTGCATGGGATGAACAGTGGGGAAAAATCTTCGGTGGGATAGGAGCTCAAGGCAAAGCTCGAATCACCCCGTACTATAAAACTCATTCACCTCTGCATCTTGTTCGGAACTCGAAGAACAGCAGGTTGAAGGATGGAGGTATTTTCATCGATGTGGGAGACAAGGAAAGAACTCTCTGCAGGAGTAACGAAATGCTTCACAGATTACTTTTGGAAAAAGGCTTCCAGCATTATTGGAACGTCCGCCATGGAGGGCATGATTTCGCAGTCTGGAATGCTGCTTTGCCATCTGCATTCAGTTATCTCTCGTCGCGTTTCAGCGGACAAAAGTATGAGGGATTGGATAGCCCCCGTTCTTTCATGGAGACTTGTTTGGCCGGAAAGCAGATTTACATTCCAGAGGCTACGGTTTGGCTGCCTTCTGACACGAGTACACTCTATCGCAAATACCCTGTTGTCTATATCAGCGGAACCACCGGCGAGGAGCAACGGCAATGTCTCGACGCTGTTGATGAGCTGATGCGTCAAGGGCTGTTGCCACAAATCGTAGTCGCTTTCCTGAACGGCAGCTTTTCCAATGAGGCAGTGCTGTCTACGGAAAAGCATGTCAGGTGCATCCGAAAATCCCAGCGTATGCGCGGCCTCATCCTGATGAACGGTCAGGGAAGAGCGTTCTTTGATGGCTTGAAACAAGAGAACCTGTTTGCTGCTGTCGTTATCAACCAGGGAGGAACAGTCTCTGAGAAGACGGCCATTTCTGCCATGGAGGGCTGCGAACGCTATCCGAAACTATGGATCCATGAGCCGGCAGATGCCTGGAGCTATGCTTCATGGAGCGAACTCCACATCTGGCTATGTTCCAATGAAAAGGAGCATGAATACCGTTCGTCCATGGCAAAGGCTTCTGTTCAGTGGAAAGAATGGCTGCTGTATATCGTTCAAAGAATTTATGTATAATTAAAAAATGAGCAAAAACTATGTTTATTGTTGACAATTACTTTTTGGCAATCATCTTTTGTTTTGTCACCATGATTTGCTGGGGCTCTTGGGGAAACACCCAGAAACTGGCTTCCAAAAGCTGGCGTTATGAACTTTTCTATTGGGACTATGTGCTTGGAATGGTGCTCTTTGCCCTGCTTTTAGGTCTTACTATGGGGTCTACGGGCGAGGAAGGTCGGTCGTTCATGATCGATTTGGCCCAAGGAGAGGCTGAAAATTTCAGTTGGATCGTCTTAGGCGGCGTTGTCTTCAATGCCTCCAACATACTCTTGTCTGCCTCGGTGTCCCTCGCAGGCATGGCAACAGCCTTTCCGCTTGGCGTGGGCATAGCCTTGGTGTTGGGCGTTGTCATCAATTATTTGGGTGTTCCGTCCGGCAATCCATTGCTGCTTTTTGGAGGCATCGTCCTGATAGTACTTGCCATCATTTGCAACGGAGTGGCTTCAGGCAAGACCAGCATGGCAAAGGGCGAAGCCGCTTCTGCCAATAAAAAAGGAATCGTCTTGGCCCTTCTGGCCGGCGTATTGATGTCGCTCTTCTTCCGATTTGTGGTAAAAGGCATGGACATGGAGAACTTCAAGAGCCCTCAGGCAGGCATGTTTACTCCCTATTCGGCCATATTCATCTTCTCCCTGGGCGTGCTGGTTAGCAACGTCGTCTTCAATACAATTGTCATGAAATACCCGTTTGTGGGCTCGCCAGTTTCCTATCGTGAGTACTTCAAGGGCAGTGCGGGCACTCACCTTACCGGCATGCTTGGGGGCGCCATTTGGGCTTTGGGTTCAGCTTTCAGCTACATCGCATCGGGGCAGGCGGGGCCCGCCATCTCTTATGCGCTTGGGCAAGGCGCCCCGATGATAGCTGCCATCTGGGGCGTATTTATATGGAAAGAGTATAAAGGCGCCCCGGCTGTGGCCAACTATCTGCTTACGGCGATGTTCGTGCTCTTTATCGTGGGATTGGGACTTGTTGTTGCAGCAGGGAACGGATAGGTCGGCAGCGGCTCAAGGGGCTTGCTTGCGGTCTTTCTTGTTCGCGGCATTTTCCAACGGGGTCACGCGGAACCAGTCGGCGTCGACCCACCCGCGGTTGGCATTTCCGGCGGGCTCCTGAGCCACAAAGCCCATGCGAGCCCCCACCCACTTGCCCTCGCGCATGGCGAAAGGCTCGCCCACGGGGGTGAAGCGGCGGCCGTCGCGGCTGTAGGCAAACTGCAGACGGCCGTCGCAGACGTTCATGCGCATGTAGATGTCTTCGTGGATGGCAAACTGGTAGTCGGTCTCGTCCCGCCCGGTCGGGGGGAGCGTGGCAAGCGTGCGGACGGTCTCCGGCTTGCCCTTGTCGGCGTTGTGGCAGGTGATTTGCCGTAGCTCGAAGCGGTCGGCCACGCGCCTGACGACGAGTGCCGAGTAGTCGAGGCCCATCATGACGAGGCCTCCCATCTGCCCCTCGGCCTTGCCCACGAGCTTGAGCCGAGCCGTGGCCGTGAAGCGGTCGGCCGGCGTCTTCTGGAGCAGCAGGCTGGGCGTGTGCCAGAGCGGCAGGTCGCTCTTGTGGGTGTAGAGGCGGAAAAAGCCCAGTGCGGTGGGCATGCCGAAAGTGGCGTCGTAGTTGGCCTGCCACTGCCATTGGGGCGAAAGGCGCGGCTCGTTGAACTCATCGCTCTCCGCCGGGTTGGTTATCGTGTGGGCGGCAGCCTTGGGCATGCGGTGTGTGAGGCAGGGTGTGCCGCAATAGCCACGGGCTGGCACGCGGCCCATGACGGGCCAGTTGTCGCGCCAGGTCACGGGCTGCAGGTGCACCACGCGGCCGTAGGGCCCCTTGTCCTGGAAGTGCAGGAACCAGTCTTCGCCGTATTTCGTGTGCACCCACGCGCCCTGATGGGGCCCGTTGACGGGGCTGTCGCCCTGGGCCAGCACCTTGCGCACCTCGTAGGGGCCGAAGGGCGAGCGGGCGCGCATGGCCAGCTGGAAGCCCGTGGGCACGCCGCCGGCCGGACACATAATCCAATACCAGCCGTCGCGCTTGTAGAATTTGGGGCCCTCGCAGGTGTGGTTCTCGGTGCCGTTGCCGTCGAACACGATGACGGGCCGGCCGATGGCGCGGGTGCCCTCGGCGTTGAGCTCGCGCACGGTGATGACCGAGGCGAAGCGGCTGCGGCTGTTGGCCCACGCGTTGACGAGGTAGCAGCGGCCGTCGTCGTCCCAGAGCGGCGTAGTGTCGATGATGCCTTTGCCGGGGATGACCAGCACGGGCGGCTCCCAGGGACCGGCCGGATGGGTGGCCCTGACCATGAAGACGCCGTTGTCGGGGTCGCCCCAGTAGATGTAGAACCTGCCGTTGTGATGGCGGATGCTGGGCGCCCACACGCCGTTGCCGTGCTGGGGGCGGCCGGAGAACATGCTGTCGGGCAGCACGCGGTCGAGGGCATGGCCGATGATTTCCCAGTTGACCAGGTCGCGGGAATGGAGCACCGGCAGTCCGGGCGTGCAGCTGAAGGAGCTCGACGTGAGGTAATAGTCGTCGCCCACGGCCACCACGTCAGGGTCGCTGTAGTCGGCGTTGATGACGGGATTGGTGTAGGTGCCGTCGCCGTTGTCGGGGCACCACACCTGCGAGCGGTACTGCGCCGCGGCGCCAAGGGGCAGCACGGCCAGCAGCAGCGAGCCCAGAATGTGTTTGGTGTGCATGGTGAAGGGTTTAGTTCTTGACGTATTTCTTGCCGTTGCTGATGTAGACACCACGCCGCAGCTGGGCCTGGCCGAGCTTGCCCGATGCGGCGGGGAGCCGTTGGCCCCTTATATTATAAAGGTGGGGCAGGGGCTGGCGGGCAGCCGTGGGCCGGAAGATGGCGGTGGGGGTGCCCGTGATGGTGGCATCGAGGGCGGCCTGAATGGCCGTGGTATTGTCGGTTGCGGCCGTGGTGGCACCGCAGTCGGTGATGCAGAAAGAGCGCGTGGCGGCGATGACGGGCAGCTGCACGGCGGGCCATTCACCGGCTCGCGCGGCCATTGCGTTCAGGGCCAGCAGGGCCATGAGGAGACGGAGGTATAGGCTTGGCATGTGTCTTTAGTTCAAGTAGCGTATGGTTTGCCTTTGGATAAGGCGTTGCAAATATAGGCAAAAAATATGGAACGCAGGGCCTCCGGGGTGTTAAATTTGCGCCGCCGCCGGCTCGCCCTTTTGCCAAACCGCCGTTGTCGCCCCGCCGTTGCGCCGCAATCGCATGGCGTTTGCGGCTTTGTCGCCCCGTGTTTACGGCTTTATCGCGTGGCGTTTGCGGCTTTGTCGCGCAGCCTCCCTGCCGTTGCCGCAGGGCGAGGGCCTATACGGCGCAGCCATGTGTCCTATCTGTTGTTCTGTCCAAACCCTTTCTGCACAGCCCGATGTCCCATCTGTTGTTCTGTCTTAACCTATTTGGCGCAGCTCGATGCCCGACATGTGGCCCTGTCAAAAAAAAGACCCGGGGCAATGATGCCTCGGGCCTTTGTGCGTCCTTAGGGACTCGAACCCTAGACCCACTGATTAAGAGTCAGTTGCTCTACCAGCTGAGCTAAGGACGCGTGCGCGAACGAAACGGCTTGGGTCAGGAGCCAACGATGGTGCGTCCTTAGGGACTCGAACCCTAGACCCACTGATTAAGAGTCAGTTGCTCTACCAGCTGAGCTAAGGACGCCCATTTCGTTTTTGCGTGTGCAAAGGTAGTGCCTTTTTCTGTAATGGCCAAACGTTTGTGGCGTTTTTTCTGAAAAACTTTCCGTGTCTTGGCCCGTCGTGGCCCATTGGGCGCGTCGTGGAGACCGCGCAAGGGTGGGGCGGAGGGCCGTCGGGGGTCAGAGGAACGGGGCCAGCAGGTGGGCCAGCCAGCCCGTGAACCGTTGCCCGCGCGTGCGCCACTGCCTCCACGACTCCTCGGTGAGGCGGAAGGAGTCGTGTTTCTCGCTGTCGAAGAGGCGGTCCAGCTCGTGCGTGGTACAGCGATCGAGGATGACGGCGTTCTCCTCATAGTCCCAGGCGAGGCTGCGTGCGTTGAGGTTGGCCGAGCCCACAGTGCAGAATCGGCCATCGACCATGATGACCTTGGTGTGGTGGAAGCCCGGTTTGTAGAGCCAAACGGTGCAGCCCTGCCGCATGAGCCGGTGGGCGTTGTAGAAGCCGCAGTCGGGCGTGAGGGGGATGTCGCTCCTGACAGACAGCATGATTTCTACCTTGACGCCGCGGCGTGCAGCGTCGCGCAGGGCCCGGCGGATGGGGCCGTTGAGGGTGAAGTAGGGGTTGATGATCTTGATGCTGTCGCGTGCAAAGCGGATGGCGTTGGTGTAGAACTCGCGGATGATGCGGTTGCTCGTGCGGGGCTCGCGGTTGATGATGCCCACCATTTTGCGGCCCGCCGTGGCGCAAGTGTCGGGCCGGAGTCCGTGGAAATAGCCGTCAAGGCCCAGCCCGCGGAAGTATTGCGGGCCGTGGACGCGCTGCCCGGTGACCCGGTTCCACGTGCGCAGGAAGATGGCCTGCAGGGTGTTCACCTCAGTGCCTTGGATTCGGCAGTGCATGTCGTGCCAGGAGCCCACCTGCGGCGTGCCGTTGATGTAGTAGTCAGCCACGTTCATGCCGCCGGTGTAGGCTATCTTGCCGTCGATGATTACTATTTTGCGGTGGTCGCGGGCAAAGGCATGATTGACCCAGGGGAAGCGTATGGGGTCGAACGCGTAAATCTCGATGCCGCGGCGGCGGAT
Source organism: Hallella seregens ATCC 51272 (assembly GCF_000518545.1). Lineage (GTDB taxonomy): Bacteria > Bacteroidota > Bacteroidia > Bacteroidales > Bacteroidaceae > Prevotella > Prevotella seregens. The sequence goes on along the minus strand of NZ_JADU01000006.1, from coordinate 100,249 downwards.
GTCGCGCAGGTGGCGCTTGAGCAGCGGGCGGTTGTTGCTGCGGTTGCCGAAAGCGTCGAAGAGGGCGCGCACTTCCACCCCCTCGGCCGCCTTGCGGGCCAGCAGGTCGAAGAGCATCGAGGCGATGGAGTCGTTGCGGAAGTTGAAGTATTCGAGGTGCACCGACGAGCGTGCCTGGCGGATGGCGGCAAAAAGATCGTCGAATTTCTGCTGCCCGGTGGCGAGCAGGGCGACGCTGTTGTCGTGGGAAAAGCTCACGCCACACGCCCGCAGGTGGCGGGCCATGAGCGAGTCGCTGGTCTGGGCGCGGGCTGCCGGGCCGACGACGGCAAGGAAAAGGATGAAGAGGGGTGCGAGGATGTGGCGGCGATGACGGACAGGACGCTTCATGCTCATTGGTTTAGCAACGTTGTGGCGTAGCTGTCGACGATGCCGAGCAGGTGCCTGTCGCTGTTGCACACCAGGACGGAGTGGATCTTGTAATGGTGCATGATGCGCTGTATCTCGGTGATTTTGGTGGTGGTGGCCACGATTTTCGGGGTGCGTGTCATGATGTCCGACACGGTGTGGTCGAAGAACTGGGCCTGCCACTGCTCCATGGCGCGGCGGATGTCGCCGTCGGTAATGATGCCGGCCACGCGGCCGTCGGCATCGAGCGACACGCCCAGACCGAGCTTGCCCTTGGACACATGGATGATGGCTTCGCCCAGATGCGTGCCCTCGGGAACGATGGGCAGGTCGTCGGTGCGCATCACATCCTCGGCCGTGGTAAGCAGTCGCTTGCCGAGTTCGCCGCCCGGATGGAACTGTGCGAAGTCGAGCGGACGGAAGTCGCGCACCTGCATCAGGGCCACGGCAAGCGCGTCGCCCATGGCCAATGCGGCCGTAGTCGACGAGGTTGGAGCCAGGTTTAGCGGGCAGGCTTCGTGGTCCACGTGCACCTGTATATGGGCTGCCGAGTACTTGGCGAGCAGGGATTGGGGGTTGCGGCTCATGCCGATGAGGGGCACATTCATGTGGAGCAGGATGGGCACGAAGCGCAGCAACTCGTCGGTCTGCCCCGAGTTGCTGATGGCCAGCACCACGTCGTCGGGCGTCATCACGCCCAGATCGCCGTGGTAAGCGTCGAGCGGGTTGATGAAGAAAGCCGGCGTACCGGTGGAGGCCAGCGTGGCCGCGATCTTGGCTCCCACGTTGCCGCTCTTGCCCACACCGGTGACAATGACCTTGCCGCGGCAGTGATACATCAGCGAGACGGCCCGCTCGAAGTTGTTGTCGAGCTGGGGAATGAGGTCGAGCACGGCCTGGGCCTCGTCGCGCAAGCAGCGTTCGGCATACTGACGGGAGAGCTTGAGCCGCTCTTCGGAGGAATGTTCGGTCATAGCAGTTGGGAAATCAGGGATTCGAGTTTGTCGAGTTCGAGCATGTTGGCCGCGTCGGAGAGACCGCGGTCGGGGTCGGGATGCACCTCGAAGAAGAAGCCCGTGGCCCCGAAAGCCTTGGCGGCCAAGGCCATGGCGGGCACAAACTTGCGGTCGCCCACGGTCTTGCCGTCGCCGGCCGAGGGCCGCTGCACGCTGTGGGTGCAGTCCATGACGACGGTGGGCACCAGCCCGAGCATGTCGGGGATGTTGCGGAAATCGACCACGAGATTGTTGTATCCGAAGCAGTTGCCGCGCTCGGTGAGCCACACTTCGCGGGCGCCGCTCTCGCGTGCTTTCTGTACGGGATACACCATGTCGCGGCCCGAGAGGAACTGTGCCTTCTTGATGTTGACGATGCGGCCCGTGCGTGCGGCGGCTACGAGCAGGTCGGTCTGGCGGCAGAGAAAGGCCGGAATCTGGAGCACGTCGCACACTTCGCCGGCGGCCTCGGCCTGCCAGGCCTCGTGAATGTCGGTGGTGATGCGCAGGTGATGGCGTTGGCGCACGTCGGCGAGCATCTGCAGGCCGCGCTCCAGGCCCGGCCCGCGGAACGAGTGGAGCGAGGTGCGGTTGGCCTTGTCGAACGAGGCCTTGAAGATGATGTCGGTGCCCAGGCGGCGGTTGATGGCCGTCAGGCGCGAGGCTACGGTGTCGAGCAGCTCGGCCGACTCGATGACACAGGGGCCGGCGATGAGTATGGGTTGTTGTTCTTTCATCTGTTCATGTTTCATCTTGCATGGCATGCGGGTCGTGTTGCGGGGAGCGGTTCCCGCCGTGGCCGGCGAGGGCTGCGGGAACGGCGGGGCCGACGCCGTGAATGCGAGCCTTTTTCCCATATACGTGACGCGTAAACGGCGTGATTGGGACTGCAAAGTTATAAAAAGTTTGGCTGATAAGTGTGCAAGCGTTTTGAAAATAATGCCTTGCCGGCCATTCTTTTAGCTTTTGACCCCAGCGGCCGGCGGCGGCTGCACGAGCCGTATGTATAAATATGTGTACCGTGCCCGAAGTTTTTTGTTAAATGGTTGAAAAGTTAGCCGAAGATTTACTAACTTTGTGCTCGCTTAGCGAATTATATCTAAAATAACGTTATATTTTTTATGAATTTCACTTTGTTGATTACCGTTTTGCTGACGGCTGTAACGCTTGTGGTGGCTGCTTTTGTCATCGCCAAGCTCATCGGACCGCGCTCTTACAATCCGGTAAAGGGTGAGCCTTTCGAGTGTGGCATCCCCACACGCGGCAGTTCGTGGCTGCCGATGCACGTGGGATACTATCTCTTTGCCATCCTCTTCCTGGTGTTCGACATCGAGACCGTGTTCCTTTACCCCTGGGCGGTGGTCGTGAGACAGTTTGGAGCGATGGCCCTCGTGAGCATCGGTTTCTTCTTGCTGGTATTGGTATTTGGCCTGGCATACGCTTGGCGGAAAGGAGCGCTGGAATGGAAGTAAGTAAAAGAGCGTCGATCAAGAGCATTCCTTTTGATGAATTCAAGGACAACGACTCCTTGGAGAAGATAGCCCAGGAGCTGAACGACGGTGGAGCCAACGTGATTCTGGGCTCGCTGGACGCAGCCATCAACTGGGGCCGCAGCAATTCGCCGTGGTCGCTGACCTTTGGCACGTCGTGCTGCGGTATTGAATTCATGGCCATCGGCTGCGCCCGTTACGACATGGCACGCTTCGGATGGGAGGTGACGCGCAACTCGCCGCGCCAGGCCGACCTCATTATGTGTGCCGGTACCATCACCAACAAGATGGCCCCGGTGTTCAAACGCCTGTACGACGAAATGGCCGAACCCAAGTATGTGGTGGCCGTAGGTGGATGCACCATCAGCGGAGGCCCGTTCAAAAAGAGCTACAGCGTGGTGCGGGGCATCGACGAACTGGTGCCCGTGGACGTGTACATCCCCGGATGTCCGCCGCGTCCCGAGGCCATCATCTACGGCATGATGCAGTTGCAGCGCAAGATAAAGGTGGAGAAATTCTTCGGCGGAGCCAACCACAAGATGACCCGCGACGAGAAAGAGGAGAGCCTGGCCCTCGGCGGTCTGCACGGCATGAGCAACGAGAACTTCTCGTCGGCCAAGATCGGTCACAAGGCTCCCATCATCGTTTCCGGCATTCCCACCGAGGAAGAGGTGGAACAGCTGGGCAAGGAACTCGAGGAACTGAAGACGGCTGCTCCCGCCGCCGCCCCGGTTGCCGACAAGGAAACCCCGGCCCGGACAGCCGCCTCCGCCGCTGCTGCACCTGCCGCAGCACCTGCCTCTGAGAATAAATAAGGTAATCGGAATATAAAGATATTGAAAGAGAATGAAACTCGAAAACAAAGAATTCGGCTTTGACAGCTTTGCCCGGGAAATGGGCAGGCTGAAGGAAGAGAAGCATTTCGACTACCTGGTTACCATTGTAGGCGAAGACTTCGGCCCCGAAGAGGGACTGGGGTGCATCTATATTCTGGAGAATACACAGACACACGAGCGCACCTCGGTGAAGCAGCTGGCCAAGCAGGTGGGCGAGGAATACGTGGTTCCTTCGGTCATCCGGCTTTGGGCCGACGCCGACCTGCTGGAGCGTGAGGTGTTCGACTTCCTCGGCATCAAGTTCCTGGGGCATCCCGACATGCGCCGCCTCTTCATGCGTAATGACTTCACAGGCTACCCCTTGCGCAAGGATTTCGACATGAGTCCCGAGGCCAACCGATTCCCCATGACCGACGAACCCGAGACCGACTGGACGTCGGAGTGGAATCTGGACGACGAGGGACGCCTGGTGGAGACCCGTCACCGCCTCTTCGACGAGGACGACTTCGTCATCAACTTCGGCCCCAATCACCCGTCCACCCACGGTGTGCTGCGCTTGCAGACGGTGGTGGACGGCGAGACAATCAAGCATGTTTATCCGCATTTGGGCTATATCCACCGCGGTATGGAGAAGATGATGGAGAGCATGACCTACCCGCAGACACTGGCTCTGACCGACCGTCTGAACTATCTCTGCGCCATGCACCACCGCCATGCACTGGTGGGCGTGATAGAAGAAGCCATGGGCGTCGAGCTCAGCGACCGCATTCTCTACGTCCGCACCATCATGGACGAGTTGCAGCGCATCGACAATCACCTGCTGTTCCTTGGCACCTGTGCGCAGGATTTGAGTGCGCTGACGGCTTTTCTCTACTGCATGCGCGACCGTGAGCACGTGCTCAACGTGATGGAGGAAACCACCGGCGGCCGGCTCATTCAGAACTATTACCGCATCGGTGGCCTGCAGGCCGACATCGATCCAAACTTCGTACAGAACACTAAGACCCTGTGCAAGTACCTGCGTCCGATGGTGCAGGAGTATCTTGACGTGTTTGGCGACAACGTGATTACCCACCAGCGGCTGGAGGGTGTGGGCCCGCTCGACATGGCCGACAGCATCAATTATGGTGTCACCGGCCCCGCCGGACGCGCCTCTGGCTGGCACAACGACGTGCGCAAGAACCATCCGTATGCCTTATATAATAAGGTGGAGTTTAAGGAAATCGTGGGTATCCATGGCGACTCCATGGACCGCTACATGATTCATATCCATGAGCTCTATCAGAGTCTCGACATTATCGAGCAGTTAATCGACAACATCCCCGAGGGCGACTTCTACATCAAGCAGAAGCCAATCATCAAGGTTCCCGAGGGCCAGTGGTACTTCTCGGTGGAGGGTGGAGCCGGCGAGTTCGGCGTTTATCTCGACAGCCGGGGCGACAAGAGCCCCTACCGCGTGAAGATGCGCCCGATGGGCCTCACCATTGCCGGTGCTTTCGACAGGATGCTGAAAGGGCAGAAGATAGCCGACCTCGTGGCCACGGGTGCTGCTGTCGACTTTGTGATTCCCGACCTCGACCGGTAGAGTTTATAGAATTAACAGATAAAAAGATTAAAACATTCCTCTTCAATGTTTGACTTTAGCATAGTAACAACTTGGTTTGACAGTCTTCTGCGCCAGACACTCGGCCTGGGCGACTTCCTGTCAATCCTGATAGAGTGCGTGGTTGTGGGCGTGTTGATTCTCACGGCTTACGCTCTTATCGCCATCGCTCTGATTTTCATGGAGCGCAAGGTGTGTGCCTACTTCCAGTGCCGACTCGGCCCAATGCGCGTGGGCCCGTGGGGCATCTTCCAGGTATTCGCCGATGTGGTGAAGATGCTGATAAAGGAAATCTTCGCGGTTGACAAGGCCGACAAGTTCCTCTATTACCTCGCCCCGTTCCTTGTGATAATCGCTTCGGTCGGCACTTTCTCGTTCCTTCCCTGGAACAAGGGGGCCGGCATCCTCGATTTCAACGTTGGCGTGTTCCTCATCACGGCCATCTCGTCGATTGGCGTGCTGGGCATCTTCATTGCCGGATGGGGTAGCAACAACAAGTATTCCGTGGTGTCGGCCATGCGCGGAGCCGTACAGATGATTTCTTATGAGCTCTCGCTCGGCCTTTGCCTCATTGCAGCCGTTGCCCTAACGGGCACCATGCAGGTGAGCGGCATCGTGGCCGAGCAGACAGGACCCTGGAATTGGCTGATTGTCAAGGGCCACATCCCTGCCATCATTGCCTTTCTCGTGTTCCTTGTAGCCGGCAATGCCGAGGCCAACCGTGGTCCGTTCGACATGGCTGAGGCCGAGAGCGAGCTGACGGCCGGTTATCACACCGAGTACTCCGGCATGGGATTTGGCTTCTATTACCTGGCCGAATATCTCAATCTCTTTGTCATTGCAGGAATCGCCTCCACCGTCTTCCTGGGCGGCTGGGCCCCGCTGAACATCGGCGTGGCTGCTTTCGACACGGTGATGAACTATATCCCCGGCTTCGTGTGGTTCTTTGGCAAGACCTTTGCAGTGGTCTGGCTGCTGATGTGGATTCGCTGGACGTTCCCCCGTCTGCGCATTGACCAGATTCTGAAGCTCGAATGGAAGTACCTCATGCCGCTGTCGCTGCTCAACCTGGTCTTGATGACCGTGTGCGTGGCACTGGGCTGGTACGTGAAGTAAAACTGCTTATATAAATAAAGGTATAAGGTAACATGTCTAACAATAATAAAACTTATTTCCAGGAAATTGCGGACGGCATGAAGACGCTGGCTGTTGGCCTGAAGACGACGCTGAAGGAATACTTCACGCCCAAGTCGACGGAGCAATATCCTGAGAACCGCAAGACCACGCTCCACGTGGCCAAGCGTCACCGCGGCAGACTTGTCTTCAAGCGCGATGAGAACGGTGCCTACAAGTGTACGGCCTGCACCATGTGCGAGAAAGCCTGCCCCAACGACACCATTAAGATTCTGGCTCACATGGAGACCAACGCCGAGACGGGCCGCAAGAAGAAGCAGCTGGACGACTATCAGTACGATTTGGGCGACTGCATGTTCTGCGAACTGTGCGTCAACGCCTGCAATTTCGATGCCATTGAGTTCACCAACGACTTCGAGAACGCCGTGTTCGACCGTTCCAAACTGGTGCTTCATCTGGACAAGGAAGTCTATCAAGGCGGCTCGCTGCCCGGTCTGATTGATGGCGGCGCACCGCTCACCATCGGTAAGTTCAATACTAAAACCAAGTAAAGATTATGGCAAATATCGTAGTATTCTGTATTCTCGCTGTAGTCATTCTTGGCTCAGCGGTTCTGTCGGTGATGACAACCCAGATTATGCGGGCGGCTACTTTCCTGCTGTTTGTGCTTTTTGGGGTCGCCGGCCTCTATTTCCTTCTCGACTATACATTCCTTGGTGCCGCCCAGATTAGCATTTATGCCGGTGGCATTACAATGATGTATATCTTCGCCATCAACCTGGTTTCCAAGCAGACGTTGCAGGGCTTGGTGGAGCGTTTCAAGGGCACGCGCGTGTTCCAGGGAGCCTTGCTCTCGCTGGTTGGCCTGGGCACGGTGGCCGTGGTGTTCCTCAAGACCCGCTTCGTCAATCTGTTCATGCAGGCCCCCGACGCGGAGGTCTCCATGGATCAGATTGGTACCGCCCTTGTGGGCAGCGAAAAATATCAGTATGTGTTGCCATTCGAGTTCATCTCAGTGTTCCTGCTGGCTTGTATCATCGGTGGCATTATGATTGCAAGAAAGGAGGACAAGAAATGATCGTTCCCGTAGAATGTCTGTTGGGTCTGAGCGCCCTGCTGTTTTTTATTGGCGTATTTGGTTTCGTGACGCGCCGCAACTTGATTGCGATGCTCATTTCCATTGAGCTTGTGCTGAACGCCGTAGACCTCAACTTCGCCGTCTTCAACCGCTTCCTGTTCCCCGGCCAGTTTGAAGGAATGTTCTTCACACTGTTCTCCATCGGCGTGAGTGCGGCAGAGACGGCTGTGGCCCTCGCCATCATCATCAATGTTTACCGCAACTACCACAGCGACCAGGTGAACAGCATTGAAAATATGAAATTCTAAACAACACTGCTTCATCACACCATGGAATACAGTTATTCGTTCCTGATACTTCTTCTCCCGCTGCTGAGTTTTCTTTTGCTCGGACTCGGCGGCAAGTATATGAAGAAGCCGGTAGCCGGTGTCATCGGCACCGTGGTGCTTCTCTCCCTCTGGGCGATGAGCCTCTACACGGCTTATGAATATTTCTTTGCCATTGGCCGTGGGGCCGACGGCCTCTATCCGACGGTCACCGTCTTCGACGTCACCTGGCTGAAGTTCACCGATTTGCTGACGTTCAACATCGGCTTCCGCCTCACGCCCATCAGCGTCATGATGCTCATTGTGATCACCACTGTGAGCTCTATGGTCCACATCTACAGCTTCGGCTACATGGCTGAGCGCGACGAGCACTACGTCAAGGAAGGCTATGAAAAGGGCTTCCAGCGCTTCTATGCGTTCCTCTCGCTCTTCACCATGTCGATGCTTGGACTCGTCGTAGCCACCAACATTTTCCAGATGTACATGTTCTGGGAGCTTGTGGGCGTGTGCTCTTATCTGCTCATCGGCTTCTACTATCCCAAGCACACGGCCGTGCATGCCTCGAAGAAGGCCTTCATTGTGACGCGTTTTGCCGACCTGTTCTTCCTTATCGGCATCCTCTTCTTCAGCTACTATGTGGGAACGTTCAACTTCGACCTGAACGCCGACGCCTCGCTGGCCGACAGACTTCCACACGCTGCTTGGATTCTGCCCACGGCCTTGTTCTTCATGTTTATCGGCGGCGCCGGCAAGTCGGCCATGTTCCCGCTTCACATCTGGCTGCCCGACGCCATGGAGGGTCCCACGCCCGTCAGTGCGCTCATCCACGCCGCTACGATGGTGGTGGCCGGTGTCTACCAGGTGGCTGCACTGTTCCCCATCTGGGTGCAGTACGCTCCAGAGGCACTCCACTACGTGGCCTACATCGCCGCGTTCACCGCTTTCTATGCCGCCGCTGTGGCCTGCACCCAGTCCGACATCAAGCGCGGCCTGGCTTTCTCGACCATTTCCCAGATTGCCTACATGCTTGTGGCGCTCGGCGTGTGCACCGCCGTTGAGGGCGAAGGCGGGTTTGGCTACATGGCCAGCATGTTCCATCTCTTCACCCATGCCATGTTCAAGGCCCTGCTGTTCCTCTGTTCCGGCGCCATCATTGTGATTATAGGGTCCAACTTCAAGGAGTATATGGGCGGCCTTCACAAGTACATGCCCATCACCAACATCTGTTTCCTCATCGGCACAATAGCCATCAGCGGCTTCTTCCCACTGGCCGGTTTCTTCTCGAAAGACGAGATCGTGGACGCCTGTTTCCACTTTGCACCGTGGCTGGGTTGGTTCATGACGCTTGTGTCGGGCATGACTTCTTTCTACATGTTCCGTCTCTATTTCGTCATTTTCTGGGGCAAGTCCTACTATGAGCAGGACCCCGACCACCGTCGTCGTCCCGCCGAGGTGCCCTTCATCATGTGGGGCCCGCTGGTGTTCCTGGCCGTCGTTTCCTGCCTGGCCGGCTGGATTCCCTTTGGTCACTTCGTTTCCGGCGACGGCCACGCGGAGGATATTGCCCTCCAGCACTTCCAGTGGGGCTCCACTGCATGGTTCAGTCTGCTGGCCGCCACCATAGGCCTGTCCTTGTCGTGGTGGATGTACAAGAGCGGTGAGAACCCTGCATCCGACATGTTGCAGCGGCGCATGCCGCGTCTGCACAGGGCAGCCCTCAACCGTTTCTACATCGACGACGCCTGGCAGTTCTTTACACACAAGGTGGTTTTCCGTTGCTTCTCCATCCCTATAGCCTGGTTCGACCGCCACGTCATCGACGGCATGTTCAACTTCTCGGCGTGGGCCACGCAGGAAGCAGGCGAAACCATACGCCCTTGGCAGAGCGGAGACGTGCGCCAGTACGCCGCATGGTTCCTCACGGGCAGCGTTGCCCTGACCATCATCCTGCTTTGCATGCTTAGCTAACAGTATCATCAATTAAGGATCATAACGTAAAATGACATTTCTTACATTATTTGTAGTGATACCCGTTCTGATGTTGCTTGGCCTCTGGGTGGCCCGCAACGACAGTCAGGTACGCGGTATCATGGCTGTCGGCTCGGTGGCGTTGCTCGGCCTGTCCATCTATCTGGTCTTTGCTTTCCTCGGAGCCCGCGCGACGATGCCCGCCGAACAATACCCATTCCTCTTCGGCGACGCCGTGCCTTGGTTCGAGTCTCTCCATATCTATTACCGCACGGGCGTGGACGGTATTGCCGTAGTGATGATTCTGCTCTCCGCCATCATCGTGTTCACCGGCACGTTTGCCTCCTGGCAGCAGCACCCCATGCAGAAAGAGTATTTCCTCTGGTTCACGCTGCTTTCCACGGGTGTGTTCGGCTTCTTTATCTCTGAAGACCTCTTCACGATGTTCATGTTCTACGAGGTTGCCCTCATCCCCATGTACCTGCTCATCGGCGTTTGGGGCACCGGGCCCAAGGAATACTCGGCCATGAAGCTCACGCTGATGCTTATGGGAGGCTCTGCCCTGCTCATCATCGGCATCTTGGGCATCTACTTCTACAACGGGCAGTTCAGCGGAACCTATACCATGGACGTGGCGGCCATTGCCCAGAGCCACGCCATCCCCCTGGCCGTGCAGAAGATTTTCTTCCCGTTCATCTTCATCGGCTTCGGCGTTCTCGGTGCGTTGTTCCCGTTCCACACCTGGTCACCCGACGGTCATGCCTCGGCCCCCACGGCCGTGTCCATGCTCCATGCCGGCGTGCTCATGAAGCTCGGCGGCTACGGATGCTTCCGCATCGCCATGTTCCTGCTGCCCGACGCCGCCCGTGAGCTCTCGTGGATTTTCCTCATTCTCACCACCATTTCCGTGGTCTACGGCGCCCTCTCGGCCTGTGTGCAGACCGACCTGAAGTATATCAACGCCTACTCCTCCGTGTCCCATTGCGGCATGGTGCTCTTCGCCCTCTGCATGATGACGCAGACGGCCTGCACCGGCGCCATCCTTCAGATGCTGTCCCACGGTCTCATGACGGCCCTTTTCTTTGCCGTCATCGGTATGATTTACCACCGCTGCGGCACGCGCGACGTGCGCCGGCTGGGCGGATTGATGAAAATCATGCCGTTCCTGGCCGTGGCTTATGTGGTGGCCGGCCTGGCCAACCTGGGCCTTCCGCTGTTCTCCGGCTTCGTGGCCGAGATGAATATCTTCGTCGGTTCGTTCCAGGTCAACGACCTGTTCCACCGCACCTGCACCATCATTGCCTGTACCTCCATCGTGGTCACCGCCGTCTACATCCTGCGTGTGGTGGGCAAGATACTCTATCAGCAGGTGCCCGACCAGGACTATTACAAGCTCACGGACGCCTCCTGGGACGAGCGCATCGCCGTGGCGGGCCTCATTTTCTGCGTGGCCGGCTTGGGCACGTTCCCCCTCTGGGCGCAGAACATCATCAATGACGCCGTAGGCCCGATGGTGAACCACATCATGACAACCGGCTCTCTCGCAGGTATGTAACCTCCAAAACCAGAATTATGCATATCGATTATAGTCAATTCCTCCACATGATACCCGAGGTCACGCTGATGGCCATGCTGGTTATCGTCTTTCTGGCCGACCTTTTCACGGCACCCAAGTCCGGCGTGCCCGCCGACCGCCGCTGGTTCAACCCGCTGGTGTGCGTGATGTTCGTGGCCCACATCCTCATCAACATCTTCCCCACGGAGGCCGCCACCACCTTTGGCGGCATGTATGCCACGGGCCCTGCCATCGGTGTCATCAAGACCATCCTGGCTTTCGGCACTCTCATTGTCGTGGTGCAGGCGCGCGAGTGGCTGCAGCGCGACGACACCAGCTTCAAGGAGGGCGAGTTCTATGAACTCGTCATCGCCACCCTGCTGGGCATGAACATGATGGTGAGCGCCAACCATTTCCTGCTCTTTTTCCTCGGTTTGGAAATGGCTTCCGTGCCCATGGCGTGCCTCGTGGCGTTCGATAAGTACCGCCACTACTCGGCCGAAGCCGGCGCCAAGTTCATCCTCACGGCCACGTTCTCCAGCGGCGTGATGCTCTATGGCATCAGTTTTCTCTATGGCGCCACCGGCACGCTCTACTTCGACGACGCCGTGCTCAAGCTCTCGGCCACCCCGCTCACCATTGCGGGCATGGTGTTCTTCTTCAGCGGCTTGGGCTTCAAGATTTCGCTCGTGCCGTTCCATTTCTGGACGGCCGACACCTATCAGGGTGCGCCTACGGCCGTCACCGGCTATCTGAGCGTCGTGTCCAAGGGCGCCGCCGCCTTTGCGCTCTGCGCCGTGCTGATGAAAGTTTTCGCCCCGATGGTGGAGTATTGGCAGTACATGCTCATGATAGTCATCGTGCTTTCCATCACCGTTGCCAACCTCTTCGCCATCCACCAGAAAGACCTCAAGCGGTTCATGGCTTTCAGTTCCATCTCCCAAGCCGGCTACATCATGCTGGCTGTGGTGGGCGACACGGCCATGGGCGTGACGGCCTTGAGCTATTACGTGCTCATCTATGTGGTGGCCAACCTGGCCGTCTTCTCCATCATCGCCTCGGTGGAGGAGCACAACGGCGGCACCGTTGACATGGACGACTACAATGGTTTCTACCAGACCAACCCGCGTTTGGCGTTCCTGATGACGATCGCGCTGTTCTCGTTGGGCGGCATTCCGCCGTTTGCCGGCATGTTCTCCAAGTTCTTCGCGTTCATGGCTGCCGTCGACGGCGCGCAGGTGTCCACCACTCTTGGCGCCACCATCTACGCCGTGGTGTTCATCGCCTTGGTCAACACCGTGGTCAGTCTTTACTACTATCTGCTCATCGTGAAAGCCATGTTCATCAAGCACAACGACCATCCGCTGCCCGCATTCCGGAGCCACAGCAACACCAAGCTGGCCTTGGCCGTCTGCACGCTCGGCATTGTGGCTTTCGGTGTGTGCAGTTATGTCTACAACTGGATCCACGCAGCTACGCTGGCCGGCATGTAGTCCGCCGCGCCTTGCTGCGCTTTTGTCAGCCTGTCCCGTCTCTGTCGCAGAGGCGGGACAGGCTTTTTTATGCGCCCGCCCAAGCGTGGTCGTGTGCGATTCGCCCTGCTGGCGTTCCTGCTCTGCTCCTCGGTTGTTCTTCCGCCGGTTTATGGTCGTGCGTGCTCCGCGCCTTTGTTGTTCTTTCTTTGTTTCGCGGTGCCCTGACCTTTGCTTTGCAGCCCTCGTACCACTATGCCGCCGCGGCTTTGCGTTTATGCCGTATTCGCCCGGCCGCCACGGCGTAATCGCATGGCGTTTGCGCCGTCGTCGTCCTGCGTTTGCGGGGTATTCATTTTGCCGTTGTGTGGTTTTCATCCTGACTGTATGTGGTTTTTGCCGTGAGGCCTGGCCCCTGCGGTGGGCGATTTGGGCTGAATTTATAGGATGGTATAGGATATTATAGGACTTTATAGGCGGTGCAATCTGTGAGAAAACTTGTCGGTCGGCAAGAGGTTGCTTTGTTGTTGTGTCTAAGGATTCGCGGCCTTTCCGTCTGCTTTGCGGCATAAAAAATGGTGCAAATCCTTGGAGGGCACGCTTTTTTATTGTATTTTTGCCATGTAATATTTCGGCATTGCAGTCCACGGCACCGCCCCATGCAGCCCACAGCACGGCTCTACGCGACCCGCAGCTGTGTCTTGTGTAGCTTTCGGCACCGCTCCATGCAGCCCGCAGCACGGCTCGGCAAAGCCCGCAGCATCGCCCCGCGGCGCCTCCGCCTATCGGCCTACAGCAATATCTAACCCAACAATAGTATGACTTTTAGAACTTTACTCCTCACCATGCTCTGCGCATGCGGCGGTACGTCGCTCCATGCCCAGGGTCTGTACGACGTTTCCGAGGCCTATCTCAACAACTACGACTTCGACTCGGGCTACGACTATGCCGTGGGCGAAACCGGCAACGTGGCCCAGGAAATCCGCGATGTCGCGGGATGGACCAAGGACATTTCCGTGGACTACACCATCACCGGCACCTACCAGATAGGCACGGCCAAGACCTTTAACGGGGCTGCCGTGCCCGCCACGGCCCACGACGGCACGACCGCCGGCGGCGTGCTCGCCTTGAGCACCGGCTGGGGCCAGATGCTGAAATTCTACCAGGAGGTGACGCTTCCGGCCGGCAGTTACAAGCTGGCCTCGGCTTTCTATAACGGCGGCGACAAGACGCCCGGCGGCTCGCTCGTGGCTTGGATTCCGGCCAGCGGCCCGGCCGTGCAGTCGGCCCTCACCGAATTTGCCGTGCGCGTGTGGACACCCGACACGCTCTCGTTCACCCTCACCGCCCCCACCAAGGGCCGCATCCAGGTGGGTTTCCTGGCCACGGTGAACAAGGGCAGCGGCAATCTGGCCAAGGTGTCGCTGGACTACGTGCGCCTGTTGCGCACCACACCCATCGGCTCGGCCGACGTGGATCTGAAGAAGCAGGCCCTCGCCGCCGACATCGCAGCGGCCACGGCCCGGCTGGGCGAGGCCACGGGCGAGGCAGCCGCCACGTTCCGGGCAGCCATTGCAGCGGCCCAGGCCGTGCACGACAACGCCTCGGCCACGCTGGCCGACGTGAACGAGGCCCTCATGCAGCTGGCCGAAGCCGTCGAGATTTTCTCCTGGGCCAGCCCCACGGGCGAGAAACCCACGGTGACCACCAACAAGCGTTTTGCCCGCGGCGCCACGATGGCCTTCGGACGGCTCACGGTCAGCGGCAAGGACGTGGTGGAGCAGGGCTTCTGCTGGAGCACCAGTCCCGAACCCACCATCAACGACAGTCGCACCACCAATTTTCTGAACCACAAAGGCTCCATCTACTGGATTCAGGGCCTCACGCCCGCCACGCGCTACTACATGCGCGCCTATGCCATCACCCGAGGCAAGCAGGTGGGCTATGGCGATGTCATTAAATTCTACACCATTCCCAAGGGCCGGCTGGGCTATACCATGCGCGATGGTGGCGACGCCGAGGCCCGCACGCGCATCGATGCAGCCATGAAAGCCGCCGTGAACTGGTGGAACAACCTCACGTCCATCCAGGGCGTGACGTTCAATGTGGGCCACAATCCCGGCACGCCCACGGCCGACTGCTCCTACGGCGGCTACATCCGCGTGGGCTCCAACACGAGCTATCAGCGCACCGGCACCATGCTCCACGAGATGGCCCACGGCGTGGGAGTGGGCACCCACAACCCCTGGTGGGACGGCGAGATGCGCTCCAACGGCAACCGTGGACTGTGGCTCGGCGACCGTGCCACGGAGGTGCTGCGCTTCTGGGATAACAGCGAAACGGCCACCGTCAACGGCGACAACATGCACTTCTGGCCCTACGGCATCAACGGTGCTTTCGAGGACGACGGCTCCGATGCCCTCTACATCATCCAATCGCTGCTGGTACAGGCCTTCGGCGAAGACGGCCTTCCCCCCTCGGGCGGCTTTGCCACGCCGGCCTACAGCCTCGACCAGGAAGACGACACACGCTATTATCTCAAGAACGAATCGCCCGACAACGGTCTCTACTCGGCCTATATGGTGGAGCGTGCAGACGGCTCCGTGGCCCTGCGCGAGCTGGCGGGCGAGGAGGCTGCAGCCAATGACAGTGCGGCCTGGAACGTCACCTTCGACCCCGCCCGGAGCTTCTACGCCTTCCGCAATGTGGGCACCGGCCGCTATCTGACCTATGTGCCCGCCACCGCCGCCATCACCACGACGACGGCTGCCACGCCCACGGCCAACATGCTGTTCCACCTGATGCGCAGCCGCAAGGACGTGCTTCAGGGCAGTAAGCTGCGCGGCTACTGGATCATTCGCAACACAGGCGCGGAGAGTCCCAACGCCATGAGCGCCAGAAACGGCTCTGACGTCGGCACCTCCACCTACAGTCTGGCCAACAGCGCCACGGCCCAACGCTGGTTGGTGCTCGACCAGAGCCAGATGGGCGAGCTGGAGACGCTGGCCATGACAGGCTATGCCCGCCAGCTGACAGACTATGTGGCCCTCGTGAAGAAACTGCGCGCCACGCCCCATACCGAGGACGCTCCCGGCACCGATCAGGCTCTCGACGACCGCCTGGCCGCCGTCGAGGCCCAACAGGCAACGGCCACCACGTCGGCCCAGCTGGCGGCCTTGCTTGGCGAGGCCCGCTCGGCCGGCTTCGACTTCCTGGCCAATGCCACACCGAAGAGCATGGCCCAACCTTTCGACCTCACGTTCATGATTCAGAATCCGGGCATGGACAAGCTCGACGGATGGAGCGGAACGCCGGCACTCGGACACTCGGCGGCCGAGTTCTATCAGTCCACCTTCAACTTCAGCCAGACCCTTGCGCACCTGCCCGCCGGCTGCTATCAGCTCAAGGCCCAGGCTTTCCAGCGGCCGGGATCGGCTGCTGACGCCTACACGGCCTATGCCGCGGGCACCGACAAGGTGACGACCTACCTCTATCTCGGCCCCAAGAGCGTCAAGGTGAAACAGGCCGTGGCCGACGCCCAGACGGCCAAGCTGGGTGTGGGCAGCGAGTCGACGCTGGCCTCCACGCCCGCCACCTACATCCCCAACGACATGCAGTCGGCCAGTGCCTACTTCGGTCGTGGCCTCTACGACAATGAGGTGTTCGCCGACCTCGAGGCCGACGACGCCAGTCTGCGGCTCGGCATTCGCTGCGGCTCCAGCGACAACATGTACTGGACCATCTTCGACAACTTCCGTCTGTACTACTATGGCAGCCTGACGGCCGACGTGGTGGCGGGCATCCGCGACGTGCAGCCGCGCGCGGCAACCCCTGCCGACAACGTCTACACCCTCGACGGACGGCTGGTGCGCCGCCATGCCAAGAGTCTGGAAGGTCTGCCCCGCGGCATCTACATCGTGGGCGGCAAGAAGGTGGTGCGCTGATACCGTAGCCCATGAGCCGCCCAGCCTATCGCCAGTTGACCCGGTTCATGGCCCGGTGCCGGCGGGAGATGAAAGACTCCCGCCGCATCAGGGCCGCCGAGGAGCCGCGTGCCTATCTGCTGCAGCGGCTCTACATGGTCTACAAGGAGCTCTTCGTGAAACGCCATTGGGAGTTTGCGGCCCAGCTCACGTTCAACACAATGATGGCCATCATCCCCGTGTTCGCCGTCATTTTTGCCGTGGGCCGCGGCTTCGGCTTCGAGGAGAGCATCGCCGGCTGGTGCCGCGAGGTGTTTGCCAGCCAGCCCCAGGTGGGCGAGGCCATCGTGCAGCTGGCCCGCCAGTACATCGACTACACCCACACGGGAATCATTATCGGCATCGGTTTGCTGCTGATGATGTGGAGCGTGGTGTCGCTGTTCGAGAACGTGGAAGAGGTGTTCAACAACATCTGGCACGTGCGCATCGAGCGCAGCATGGGGCGCAAGGTGGTGGACTACACGGCCATCATCTTCCTGGTGCCCATCGTCATCATCTTCTACTCGGGCGTGATGCTGTTCTTCCACTCGGTGGCGGGCTGGCTGCCCGAGTTCCAGATTCTCACGCCGGCCATGCGCATGCTCTTCGGCCTGGCGTTGCCCATGGTGCTGCTGTGGGCTTTCTTCCTCGCGCTCTACATGGTTATCCCCAACACGCGCGTGCTTTTCGGCCAGGTTTGGTTCCCTGCACTGCTGGCCAGTCTGGCCATCACGGGGCTGCAGGCCGTCTATGTGCACATCCAAGTGCTGCTCACCGGCTACAGTATTATCTACGGATCGCTGGCCGCGCTGCCGCTTTTCATGATTTGGCTGCAGGCCTCGTGGTACATCTGCATCGGCTTTGCCGAGCTGGGCCACGCCAACCAGCTGCTCAAGCTGGGTCTCCATGAAGATGCCGCCGAGCCCTCTGTGGCCGCCCGGCTGATGCAGTGCCTCGTGGTGTTGGGCGTGGTTTGCCGTCGGCAGCAGCAGGGACTCTCGCCGGCCACGCCCGGCCTTATCGGGCGGGCCACGGGCTATTCGCCCGGCCGCGTCGGTGCGTGCGTGGGACGGCTGACGGCGGCCGGACTGGTCTATGGCGTGGCCGTGGGGCCTCGGGGCGGCGGTCGCGGGCCGGCCGATGCGGGCCTGTCGGGACTTGACGGCGCGGTGCTGGGCTATGTGCCGGCCGGCGACACGTCGGGCATGACGGTGGGCAGGGCCTTGGCTGCGCTGGTGGGCGTGCTGCCCGCCGCGGGCTCCGACCCTGCCATGCCCGGCTCAGAAGTGGAAGCGCGGCTGCTGGCCGCCCTCCGGACAGGCCGCGAGGCATTGGAAAAAATAAGGGTGACGGAATTGTCCGCCACCCAATCGGTGTAGAGGTGCACGCCGGTGCGTGCGCCTGTTGACAAGTATGGGGCAAGGCTTATGCCTTGCCCCGTTTGGTTTTTTCCAGCACTTGTTTGAGATATTTCGGCGTGAAGCCCTCGGTGCTCTGCGCCACCTGTTCGGGTGTGCCCGTGCCGAGCACGCGCCCGCCGCCGCGCCCGCCCTGCGGTCCGATGTCGATCAGATGGTCGGCCAGCTTGATGACGTCGAGGTTGTGCTCGATGATGACTACCGTGTTGCCGCGGTTCACCAGCTTCTCGAGCACGTCCATCAGGATGCGGATGTCCTCGAAGTGCAGGCCCGTGGTGGGCTCGTCGAGGATGTAGAGCGTCTTGCCCGTGTCGCGCTTGCTCAGCTCTGTGGCCAGCTTCACGCGCTGGCTCTCGCCGCCCGAGAGGGTGGTGGAGCTCTGGCCGAGCTTGATGTAGCCCAGTCCCACCTCCTGCATGGCCTTGATTTTGGGCAGGATGGTGGGCACGTTCTCAAAGAATTCCACGGCTTGGTTGATGGTCATGTCGAGCACATCGGCTATGGATTTGCCCTTGAAGCGCACCTCCAACGTCTCCCGGTTGTAGCGTTTGCCGTGGCAAACCTCGCAGGGAACCATCACGTTGGGCAGGAAGTTCATCTCAATGGTCTTGTAGCCGTTGCCGCCGCAGGCCTCGCAACGGCCGCCTTTCACGTTGAACGAGAAGCGCCCCGGCTTGTAGCCGCGGATCTTGGCTTCGGGCAATCCCACGAAGAGCGTGCGGATGTCGCTGAACACGCCGGTGTAGGTGGCGGGGTTGGAACGCGGCGTCCGGCCGATGGGGCTCTGGTCCACGCTCACCACTTTGTCTATTAGGTCGAGCCCCTCCACGCTGTCGTAGGCCATCGGTTTCTTGAGCGAGCGGTAGAAATGCTGCGACAGAATGGGCTGGAGCGTCTCGTTGATGAGGGTGGACTTGCCCGAGCCCGACACGCCGGTCACCACGATGAGCTTGCCCAGGGGGAAGTTCACGTCCACCCCTTTCAGGTTGTTGCCCCGCGCTCCGCACAGCCGGATGCACTTGCCGTTGCCCTCGCGGCGCTGCGCCGGAATCTCGATGGCGCGCTCGCCGTTCAGGTATTGGGCGGTGATGGTGCGGGTCTTCAGCATGTCGGCCGGCGTTCCCTGGAACACCACCTCGCCGCCCTTGCGGCCGGCGCGCGGCCCGATGTCGACAATCCAGTCGGCCGCCCGCATCATGTCCTCATCGTGTTCCACCACGATGACCGTGTTGCCCAGGTCGCGCAGTTCCTTGAGCGAGTTGATGAGCCGCTGGTTGTCGCGCTGATGCAGTCCGATGCTCGGCTCGTCGAGAATGTAGAGCACGTTCACCAGCTGCGAGCCAATCTGCGTGGCCAGCCGTATGCGCTGGCTCTCGCCGCCCGAGAGCGTGGCCGACTGCCGGTTGAGTGCGAGGTAGTCCAAACCCACTTCGAGCAGGAAATTGACGCGTGTGCGCAGCTCTTTCACGATTTCGTGGGCTATCTTTTGCTGCTGCATGTCGAGGTGCTCCTCGGCGTGGTCGAGCCAGTCTTTCAGGTCGGCCATGTCGAGACTGGCCACTTCGGAGATGTTCTTGTCCCACACGCGGTAGGAGAGCGACTCCTTTTTCAGCCGCATGCCGTGGCACTGCGGGCATTCCGTCTCAGCCAGGAACTGGGCCGCCCACTTCTGGCTGGCTGCCGAGTCGTCGGTCTCCATGACCGTCTGCAAGTATTTCACCACGCCGTCGAAAGCCACGAAGTAGTCGCTGCTGGTGTGCACCACGTCCTTGTCGATGCGCACATCCTCGAGCGTGCCGTTCATCATCTCGTCCACGGCCTCCTGCGGAATGTCCTTGAACGGGGTCTTCAGGTCGCAGTCGTAGTTCTTGAGGATGGCCTCGAGCTGCCAGAATATCATCTGGTTCTTGTATTTGCCCAGCGGCGCGATGGCCCCCTCTCGCACGCTCAGCGTGTCGTCGGGCACCACCTTTTTCAGGTCAATCTGGTTTACGAAGCCCAGTCCCTTGCAGTGGGGACAGGCCCCTTCGGGCGAGTTGAACGAGAAGATGTTGGGTGCCGGCTCGCCATACGACAGGCCTGTGGCCGGGTCCATGAGGCGTTTGGAGAAGTTGCGCGTCTGCGCGGTCTCCTTGTCCATAATCATCAGCGTGCCGTCTCCCTGCTTCATGGCTACCTGCACGCTGCGCTTGAGCCGCTCATCGTCTTTGCCCTGCACTTTCAGCTTGTCCACCACCACTTCGATGTTGTGGTTCTTGTAGCGGTCCACTTTCATGCCGCGCGTGATTTCTTTCACCTCGCCGTCCACGCGCATGTAGAGGTATCCCTTGCGCCGCATGCTTTCGAAAAGCTCCCGATAGTGGCCCTTGCGCTGGCGCACGAGTGGGGCCAGGATGTAGATGGCGCGGTCGGTGTAGTCGGTCAGAATCATGTCGAGCACCTTTTCCTCGGTGTATTTCACCATTTTCTCGCCGCTCAGATAGCTGTAGGCCGTTCCGGCGCGTGCGTAGAGCAGACGCAGGTAGTCGTAAATCTCGGTTGTAGTGCCCACGGTAGAGCGTGGGTTTTTGTTGGTGGTCTTCTGCTCAATGCTGATAACCGGGCTCAGTCCTGATATTTTATCCACGTCGGGCCGCTCCATGTTGCCCAGGAAATTGCGGGCATAGGCCGAGAACGTCTCGATGTATCGTCGCTGCCCCTCGGCAAAGATCGTGTCGAAAGCCAGCGACGACTTGCCCGACCCCGACAGGCCGGTGATGACCGTCAGCGAGTTGCGGGGTATCTGTACGTCAATGTTCTTGAGGTTGTGCACGCGTGCGCCGAAGACCTCAATACGGTCTTCTGACAGTGAGGTAGGGGCCTCCCCCTTTCTTTCTCCATTGGGAGAGGGAAGCGGCTGCCCCGGGTCAATGTTGTGGTGTTCTGTGCTCTTGATAGAGATATATCCTTTTTGCAGGGTGTCAGTTGTACTTTTTAGCTTGTCTTGTTGGGTCGAAATCATCTTGCTTTCTTATTTATCTTCAGCGGCTGGGCTGCTCTTTAGGACACGTCTCCTCTTTGAGGAGTCACGCTCCATGCCTGCTATTCTCCCTTAGTGGTCTCTGTATATCCGCGCAGCAGGTTGACATCGCGGCGGATGTTGAACTTGCGGCCGTCGGCTCCGCGGGCTTTCACGAGCACGTAGTACACGCCCTGCTTCACGTCCTGCCCATTGAACTTGCCGTCCCATCCGCCCGCAGGGTCGTTCCAGGAGTAGAGCTTCTGGCCCCAGCGGTTGAAGATGGTGGCCTGAAACTCCACCAGACTCTGATAACCCGACTTGGCTTTGTAGACGTCGTTGATGCCATCGCCGTTGGGTGAAAAGGCATTGGGCATCTCGAGCTTGCTCTCGGCGATGGAGATGCTTAGGGGCGAGCCCTCCGATTGCCAGTACTCATTGGCGTAGGCCACGGTGTCGGTGCCCTGCACGAACGTGGCCCACAGCTCCACGTGGTGGGCTCCGGCCTCGGTGAAGGTATAGCTGGTCTCCTCTTCGTAGCGCACAAGATAGGGCCGGTCGCGCAGTGCATCCTTGTAGAAGTGCCACTCGTAGTGGGCCGTCCAGCCGTCGGCATTCTCCACGCCCGACTTGAACGTGACAGCCAGCGGGGCCGACTCGGAGATGTTGGTCTCGGTGTGCGCGTTGCCGTCAGCGTCGGTATAGGTGGCCGTGGGCGAGAGAGTGGGCGACGGGGCAGTCTGCGCCGCTGCGCCCTGAACCATCAGGCAGAGGGCCGCCAGGCAGGTCTTGATGTTCATGTTCTTCCTTTCCTTTTCCTGCAAAGTTACTGATTTCCACCCGAAAGGCCAGCCGTTTGCGGCGAAAAGATGGGGCGCGACGAGTTTTTTACGGGTTTATGTCAGACCGATGCGATATTTTTTGTATTTTTGCAAGAGTGTAGGAATGGGGCCGGGACGCGGCGAACGCGCGGCGTCCATGCCGCAATGACTGACTGAACAGACAGCACAAGACCAACAAAAATGAAAAGAATATTGAGATACGGCATGCTCGTGCTGGCCCTGCTGGCCGCCGCCGGGGCTTGGGCCCAGACGGGCAAGTGGCGCGAGATGTACAAGGTGAAGAAAAAGGATACGCTCTTTGGCATTGCCAAGAACTACGGCATCACCATCCCCGAGCTGATGGAGGCCAACCCGGAAATGAAAGTCGAGGGCTATGCGCTGAAGAAAGGCGACTATATCTTCATCCCCTTTGCCAAGCCCGCGGCGGCGCAGACCGTTGCCGCCAACCCCACGTCGCAGCCTGTGGCCACCCAGGCGAAGACCGTGCGCGTGGGCGTGATGCTGCCCTTGCACCAGGTAGACGGCGACGGCCGCCGCATGGTGGAATACTATCGAGGCTTTCTCATGGCCTGCGACAGCCTGCGCCAAGCCGGCATTTCCACCGACGTGCACGCATGGAATGTGAGCATCGACGCCGACATCAGCCAGACAACGCGCGACCCCGCCGCCGCCCAGTGCGACATTATTTTCGGGCCGCTCTACACCCATCAGGTGCGCCCGCTGGCCGAATTTTGCAAGGCCCGCGACATCCGCCTCGTCATTCCGTTCTCGATCAGCGGCGATGACGTGGCCCGTTACCGGCAGATTTTCCAGGTATGGGAGTCGCCCGACAAGCTCAACAACAGTGCCATCGAGGCTTTTCTGAAGCGTTTTCCCGACGCCCATCCCGTGTTCGTCGACTGCAACGACACCACTTCGCGCAAGGGAGTCTTCACCTTTGCCCTGCGCAACAGGCTGGCCAACAAGAACGTGGCCTACTCCATCACCAACCTGAACAGCAGCGAAGCCCTCTTTGCCAAGGCCTTCAGCAAGACCCAGCCCAACGTGGTGATACTCAACAGCGGCCGTTCACCCCAGCTCTCCGTGGCCATGGCCAAGCTCGAGAGCCTGAAAAATGCACAGCCCGCACTGCGTATCTCACTCTTTGGCTACACGGAATGGCTCATGTACACCGAGAACAATCTGGAGCGGTTCTTCCGTTTCGACACCTACATCCCCACCTCTTTTTATTACAACGCCCTCGACGCCCGCACGCGTCAGCTCGAGCAGAGCTACCGCCGTTGGTTCCATGCCGACATGCAGTATGCCCTGCCGCGCTTTGCCGTCACGGGCTACGACCACGCCCAGTTCTTCGTGCGCGGGCTGGCCTCGCTCGGCAAGGCTTTCCGGGGCACCCGCGGACAGAGCAGCTACCTGCCCCTGCAGAGCCCGCTCCTGTTCAAGCAGGTGAGCACCGCGGGCATGCAGAACGAGTATTTCCAGCTCATTCACTACACCCCCTCCGGGCGCATCGAGTCGGTGGCCTACTGACCCTCCAACCCCTTACCCTATGAACAAGACCCTCTTCTCCCTGTTGCTGCTGTTGCTGCCCGTGGGCGCACGGGCCCAGATAGGCGAGCACCGCAACACGTTCTCCGTGGGCTTCAATGGCGGATACAACATGACGACCATCCGCTTCACGCCCAAAGTGGTGCAGCAGATGCAGGGCGGCATCACTGGCGGACTGGCCATGCGCTACACCGTGGAGAAGTATTTCTCCACGATAGCCTCCATCGCCGCCGAGCTGAACTATGCCCAGATGGGCTGGAACGAGGACATCCGCACCCTCGACGACCAGCCCGTCATCAACAGTGTGACGGGACTGGCCGAGACCTATAGCCGCACCATCAACTACGTGCAGGTGCCCGTCATGGCCCATCTGGCCTGGGGACGCGAGACGCGCGGCGTGAACTTCTTCGTCAACGCCGGCCCGCAGTTCGGCGTATATCTCGGCGAGAGCACCAAGAGCAGCTTCGACTGGAACCACCGCAACATGACTGACCGGGCCAATACCATCGTGGCACAGGACACGATGGCCGTGGAAAACAAGTTTGACTACGGCATCGCTGCCGGCGCGGGCATCGAGTATAGCCATCCCCGACTGGGCCATCTGCTGCTCGAAGCACGCTACTACTACGGGCTGGGCAACATCTACGGCGACTCCAAGCGCGACTTTTTCGGGTCGAGCAACTTCGGCACCGTCACTGTGAAGATGACCTATCTTTTTGACATTACCCGCTATCTCGGCGCGCGATAGGCCGCCCGAATCACTGGCTTTAACTATTATCCACCAATACAAATCCCATCTCTTATGTTTGAAAACCAACCCAAAGGCCTCTTTGCACTGGCCTTGGCCAACACGGGCGAACGCTTCGGCTACTACACCATGCTGGCCATCTTCGTGCTCTTCCTGCAGTCCAACTTCGGCTGGAACGAGGGACTGGCCGGCACGGTCTACTCCACATTCCTCATGTTGGTCTACTTCCTGCCCATCGTGGGCGGCGCCGCGGCCGACAAGATAGGCTTCGGCCGCTGCGTCACCATCGGCATCGTGGTCATGTTTCTGGGCTATCTGCTCATGGCCGTGCCCGCCGGAGCCGGCATGCCCGCCGTGGCCATCATGGTGGCGGCCCTGCTTATGATTAGCATCGGAACGAGCCTCTTCAAGGGCAACCTGCAGGTGATGGTGGGCAAGCTCTACGACGATGCTCGCTATGCCGGGCAGCGCGACTCGGGCTTCTCCATCTTCTACATGGCCATCAACATTGGCGCCCTCTTTGCCCCCACGGCCGCATTGAAGCTCATGGCCTGGGCCCGCACTTCGCTCCACGCCAGTGAACAGACGGCTTATCACTATGCCTTCGGCGTGGCCTGCGTGTCGCTGGTGATCTCCATCGCCATCTATTACGGTTTCCGCCGCACCTTTGCCCACGTGGACAACACCGCCGCCAAGGCCACGGCAACGGTCAAGGCCGATGAGGCCAAGCCAGAGACGGCCGAGGACAAGGCCGACACGCGCAGCCGGCTGGTGGCTCTGTTCCTGGTCTTTGCCGTGGTCATCTTCTTCTGGATGGCGTTCCACCAGAACGGTCTCACGCTTACTTACTTCGCCCGCGACTTCACCCAGACCAGCGCCACGGGCTGGACGGCCATGCTCTTCGACGTGACCAACGTGGTGGCTGTCATTGTCAATATCTATGCCGCCGTGGCTGCTTTCCAGAGCAAGACCGTCCGCGGGCGCACGATTGCTGCCCTCGTCATCATTGCCTCTGCCTGTTTCATCGGCTACAAATACGGTGCGCTGATGGCCGACGGCGGGTCGGTGGAGGTCTCGGCCCCCATCTTCCAGCAGTTCAACCCGGCGTTTGTCGTGGGCCTCACGCCGCTCAGCATGGCCCTCTTCGGCTGGCTGGCCGCGCGCGGCAAGGAGCCCTCGGCTCCCCGCAAGATAGGCTACGGCATGCTTGTGGCCGGCGCCGGCTACGTGGTGATGATTCTGGCCTCCGTGGGTCTTAGCTATACGCTCACCGATGAACAGCGTGTTTCGCCCATGTGGCTCGTCAGCACCTACCTCGTGCTCACCTTTGCCGAGCTGCTGCTCTCGCCCATGGGCATCAGCTTCGTGTCCAAGGTGGCCCCACAGAAGTACCAGGGCGTGATGATGGGCTGCTGGTTTGGCGCCACGGCCATCGGCAACTTCCTGGTTCAGATTCCGGCCTATCTCTGGAAGGCACTGCCGCTCACCATGGTGTGGAGCGTGCTTGTGGCCCTCTGTCTGGCCTCGTTCGTCTTCATTTTCTCGATGATGAAGAAGCTGGAGAAAGTGTGCTGACACCCTTTCTCCTTGTTGCTTAGACCTGTGACGGCACGCATGCAGCGTGCCGTCACAGGTTCTTGTTTGTGTAGGATCTACAATTTTTTTAAGTTCTATTTGCTGATTTCAGAAAATTGACGTAATTTTGCAGACGCTTTATGGGAAGACAACATGATATTAACGAGTGAGTAGTACCCGGTGTCAGCTTTACAAGATAACGCAAAGGTGAGCGTGAGGGAGACGTAGAAACCCCAAAGACCTTTTCGTGCGTGGAACAGTTGCCGTCCCTATAAACAAAGGAATCTATCAAGATCTCCTTTTTTGATAAGTAAACCAAGAGATATATAAGCATAATTTATTCTTTAAAAACATGATGGAAATAAATCGGACGAAATTAGGAAGACGGATATATGTCTGCCCGATGGTAGAAAATATCTATGTGGAAGAAGAGAGCATGATGGAATTCAGTGGAGACCACGAGCACATCGGACAGGGAGACGGTGATTACGGCGATGCTAAACGGGGCTTTTTCTCTGACGATGACGAAGAGCAACCTCAGCGTATAAATGCTTGGGAAGATTGAAGACATTTGTAAATGTAAAGTGAATAAGACATGAAAGCAAGCCATTTATTCTTAAATATGACCATTCTGCTCACAGCAGTCGCACTGGCAGGATGTGCCGGCAACGACGCTGTGCAGGGAGAAAAACAAGGCGGTGAAAATACCGCTACCAGCAACGTGACTTTCATAGGGGACGGCGTGTTGCCCACACGTGCCGCCGATTCTCCGGCCACCCGCACTTCCATTACCCATGAGTATAAAAACGGCGCCACGGCATATTGGTCTACAGGTGACAAGGTTTGGGTAAAGAACACCTCCGGAGAATGGAAGCAGAGTAATGAAGGCACGTTCAATGACAAAAAGACACGCGGCAGATTTAATGTTTCGGGCTCATTCAACAATGGCTGTGACGTCCACTACACCGGTGACAATGGTACAGGCACTACTGTGACGATTGCTGCAAACCAGGCACAATCGGCTGCCAACGACTTCAGCCATGCTGGCAAGTCGGGTGATTGCGGAGTAGGGACTGCCTCGGGCAGTGGGGACTCATTTACTTTTACCCTCAAGCACAAGGCATCTTATCTCTGCTTCCTGCCCCGAACTTCTCATTATATGATTAAGAAGAGCAAGCTGACCAAGATAGAAGTCATTGCAAAAGATAACATTGCGGGTGTCTATAATTTCAGCAACGGCGAACTTTCCAATGCCCCCACTTCCAATGGATCCAAGACAATAACGCTCACCACGGGTGGCAGTGACGGTTTTGTTGTCAACAATGAACAAACAGACATCGGCAAAGGCTGCTACATAGTTATTGCACCGGGTACGCACACGCTCATTGTACGTTATTGGTTTAGGAATACTACGCACAGTCCAAAGAAAATAGAGAATGGCGTTGTAACTTATAATAACTTGGAAGGCACTGTCACCAAGTATATAGAGAATATGAACTGTGAGCCTGGAAAGATATATGATGTTACAGCTAATCTGGATCTTGAGGACTTCGACAAGAACGGGTACTATATGTGGGATGCCAAATCGGTCTATTGGCACGGATTCAGTGCTTGGCAGCCTACGATTAATGGCGGCTATTACGAACGTTATCCCAAAAGCGCAACCCAATCTCCTGTTAGATGGTACAACACTCCGGCTAACCACTGGGCAGAGCAGTCTGCCAAAGATTGTGCCAACGTGAACCAGATGGCTTGGTTGGTCATGAGAGGGGCTCCGCACTGGGATAACGAACTCTGGACATCGATGGGACATTTGTATGCCGGAAGGATGTGGATCAAGAGACTGAAAACTATTGGTGATGCATACGGCACTACTCTAGACCAAATGCAATACAAAGCCCCTGATAATGTAGACTATCGCTTCGTCACAAGTTATAATGATCAGGTGATAAATCGCAACATTTCTCACGACCCTCTCTTTAAGGATGAGCTTTCCGGCTACTTCCATCTTGCGCCTATCGGCCTTTACTTGGAGGGAAAAGCGTCTGATTTCGGAGAGGGAACTCTTTATTGGTCTAAGACCCGCACGCTAAATTTTGGAAACAACTTAGCCTACTGTTTAGGGGTCAACAAACAGAGAATAAGTGTCGCCTACAACGAGCGTAAATACGGGCTTCCGATATTTAAAGACTTCAAGTAAGTCTCCTGCAAAGGTGTAAGTAAGTTTCTTTTCAGAGCTTGCATCATAATTAGATGGGGCGCAAGGTTTGCTGCAAGGCAAATCTTGCGCCCTTTTTCATTCATATTTGTCCTTTCATCACTAAGGTTACAAATGTGATATTCATTATTTCAGGTATTGTAAAATAGGTTGTCAGACAAAGATGGGTAGGCCATGTAGAACACTTTGTGGGAAGACAGGAGTCATGTGTCAACGAATATTTATTGATGTCTGCTATCTGTTAACAACTGTTGTGCACGTACACACAATGCGAAAAAGTGGTTAAAAGGGATGGGATATATTTGGAATGAGGCTGATTTTGCCGTATCTTTGCATTATCAAAAGGTAAACAAGATTATTAGGTTTTTTAGGTTATTAGTTTGATTTAGGTTTTAGTTTTAGGTAGATTAGATTGTTACAGGCAATAGGTTTATTGGCTAAGGTAAACAAGATTGTTGGATATTCAGGTAACAATTGAAGCAAGAGCGTTGGGTTTCACCGTGAGGCGTGGCCCCACAATCAAGCTCCAAATGAAAGTGAGTATAATAAAAGGGCAGGACTCGTGCGAGTCCTGCCCTTTTTGATGGGTGGGGCATGGGCCGCCCCGTAGCTCTCGTTGGCATTGCGGCCCGGAGGCGGCGGTGGCTCCGGAGCCGGTCGGCGGCCTAATAATCGTTCTCGTCACTAATCTCCTCGGCCTCGTAGTTCAGATCCTCGGGGTCGGTGTCGTAGGTGGTGCGGTAGCTTTCTTCGGTGAGTTTGTCGTCGTCGAAGGTGTCGTCCTCCTCCTCTTCCTCGACCTTGAAATCCTCCTCTTCGGGCAGGTCTTCGCCCTCGTCGGCCAGCGTGTCCTCCAAGGAGTCGTCCTTGTCGGGGTCGTCCGGCAGTTCCTGAAGGGGTTCCAGTTCGGGCTTCTCCTTGGCGAAGATGGCCTCGGTCCATAGTCCTTTGGCAATCTCCAGCACCTCGTAGCCGTCGTTTACCTTACGCTCGTAGAGACCTCCGCTCTTGTGCAGACGATCCTTGGGCAAGGTGGTGGTGGAGATGTCGAAGCCCGAGAGGATGATGTCCTGCGTGCTTTGTGAAAGCGATTCCCAGCCGCCGCCGAAGTTGCGGCCCAGTACTTCGATGAGCTTGGCGGCCGAAATGTGGTGGATGTTCTCGTAGGTCAGGTCGGTCACGCGCATGATGGGCCGCTTCTTGATGGCGATTTTCTGCCGCGTGTTCTCGTCCACCCGTATGCTTCCAATCTTGAAACCGCGCTGCTCGTACTTCTTGATGACCTCCGGCTTGTCGATTTTCACCTCCTCCACCTCGAAAGCACTGCGAATGGTATCGGTGTACCGGCGCATGTTGTCTTTCAGGTCGGCATCCTTTTCGGCCGCTTCCCACATGCGGAAGACATCGTTCTCCTGTACATCCCATACGTTGCTCTTGGTCAATGTTTTAAGTGTGATAGCCTTTTTCTCTTTCATTTTGGATATGCGTTATGTGGTGCAAAAGTAGTGATTAATTTGTAATTTGCAAGCGAATCTCTATTTTAAATTCCCATCTTTTTCGCTGATTTGGCGGTAGAGTTCCTCGTATTGGCGGGCCACTTTCAGGTGGTCGTGGTGCCGGGCCACGTAGGCCCAGCTCTGTCGGCGCAGCCGGTCGATGCGTTCGGGGTGGAGCACGAGGGCTTCGAGCTCGCGGTACACGCTGTCGTAGCTGGGCTGCACGTTGATGATGGGGCGTAGTTCGTGCTCGTTCAGGATGTCGTAGTTCTCGGGTTCGCCGCCTCCCACGCAGATGATGCCGCGGCTCATGGCCTCCAAGGGGTTCATGGAGGGCGTGTAGCTGTAGAGCTGGTCGAGGATGGCGTCGGCCCCGTCCATCAGCTCTACGTACCGGGCAAAGGGCACACCCTCGGCCACGCGCAGCTGCGTGCGCCCGGGGTAGCGGGCCTCGACGGCGCGTGCCGCGGCCAGCATCACGTCGGTGCCCTTGTAGGCGCTGCGGCCGCGGCTGATGCCGATGAACAGCCTTACCGGCGCGTCCTTGGGCCGCGGGCCGGGCTCGGGGCGGCCGGTCATGTCGATGGGATAGGGGATGAAGCGCGTCTTCCCGGGGAAGAGGGGCGCGTAGCACGCCCAGTATTCGTAGAGTCCGGCCACGATGGCGTCGCTGTCGAGGGCCATCATGCGGTTGAGCCGCTCCTTGTCGGTGCCGAGCCAGTCGTGTTTTTCTTTCTCAGCCGCCGCGTCGTGGCGCAGCGTGTCGCCCAGGTTGAAGTCGCTGTAACGCAGCGGCCGCCGCGTCAGGTTCTCGTGCACCCAGTAGTAGTCCATGCCGAAGGCACCCAGCACCACGCGGCCGTTGTGCCGCCGCAACCAGCGGTAGACGGGGCGCAGCCGGGCCGCCTGCAGCTCGGCAAACATGGGATTGATGAGCTGCACCACGTCGTAACCCCGCATCCGGGGCAGCCGTGCCGCAAGCCGCGCCGCGAGCCGCACGCCGCCCCAGCGGCCCGAGGGGCGGGCCAGGTCGATGTCTCGCGGATAGTCTTTCCAGAAATCGCCGTTGCTGGCCACCGTCACCTTGTGGCCCAGCCGGCGTAGGCCGCGGGCCAGCGTGGCGTGCACGTTGCTGTATTCGCCGAGGAGCAGTATCTTCATCGTGGGTGGAGGCGGCGGTTATCTGATGGTGAGCAGCAGTAGCTGCCGGCCCATGCGCGTGCCGACGAGCCGGCGAAACAGCGTGTACTTGCGCGTATAGGCCTTATCGGGCAGGGGAAAGAGGCCGTGCCGGCGCAGTTTCCCGATGGCCTCGGCCAGCTGGTGGCGGCTGTGGGTGAGGCGGATGGTGTTGTAGAGATAGTCCATCGAGAGCTGGGCGATGCGGCGGTTCAGGGCCACGCGGTCTATTTCGGGCGCGTGTTGGGCCACGTCCTGCAAGTGGAGGATGATGTCGGTGATGTCGCTGAGACGGCGGGCGATGTGGCGATGGTCCGTCCGGCTCATGATCGACGCCTCGCGCCGCCGGTAGAAGTAGGCCTCGGCCGGTGTGGAAAACACGCGTTCGGCCCGCAGCAACAGCAGGGGCGTGAACTCCTCGTCCTCGTGCAACAGGCCCGGCGTGAAGCGCAGCGAGCCCAGGATGGCCCGGCGGAAGAGGTAGCCGCAGGCCGACGAGCGTAGATTGTTCTGGTGCATATAGGCCGCGCCGCTCACCGGCCCGTCGTAGAGGAACGGCGTCTCCGGGTGGGCTTTCTCCGTTTCGAGAAACATCACCACGTCGGGATTCTGGTAGCGGGCTATGTCGAGACAGTGCTCGTAGGGCGCGGGAAGCAGGTAGTCGTCGCCGTCGACAAACTGCACGTAGGCGCCCGTGGCGCATTGCAGACCGTGGTTGCGGGCGGCCGAGAGACCCTGGTTGGCTTGCCGCAGGTAGGTCAGCTCGTCCCAACAGCCCTGCAGGTCGTCGATGGCGGGCCGTTTGGAGCCGTCGTCCACGACGATGATCTCGCGCTCGTCGCGGTTGAGCGAGAGTTTCAGGATGCTGTCCACGCAGGTGCAGAGCATCTCGGCGGGCAGGTCGCAGGCGGTGATGATGAAGCTGACGAGCGGCTTCGGGGCAATGGGTTCCATGGGCGTTGTGGGCATGAGGGCGGGTGGCGCAGGGCAGTTCAGTCCTTGCGCCTGTGCAGCCGGTGGAAGAGTCGCGAGGCCTGGGCCAGCGGGCCGAAGCCCGTGAGCTTCAGCACGCGGGTCTTCAGACGCGTGGGTTGCAGGTTGAGGCGCGGGTTCAGGATGGGCTTGCGGCCGGTGCGCTCCATCACGTCAAGTTGGATATTGACCAGCGCAGCGTAGTAATCGTTCCACACCGGGGCCTTGGTGGCGCGCAGCCGCAGCGTGCGGATGGCCCGCAGATGGGCCTCGAGCAGCCAGCCGTAGTCCTTGCCGGTGGCGCGGCGGGTGATGGTTGTGGGGTTGTAGGTGTAGTAATAGAGGCCCGTGTCGGTGGTGGCCACGAGCCGGCACTTGCGCAGCACCTGGGGCAGCGTGGCCACATCCTCGAACGTGCGGCCCACGGGGAACTGCACGCCGTCGAACAGTTCGCGGCGGTACACCTTGTTGCAGGCGTAGCTGTGACGGTAGGCCTCGCCCCGAAGCCAGTAGGCCCGCATGTCGGTGTACTCGGCGCGGCGCAGCCGCAGCATGCGCTGGCCGGGGCCGCCGTAGTGCTCATAGATGGGGTATTCCAGCAGGTCGTAGTCGGGATGCACGCCCAGTATCTCCATGAGCAGGGCCAGCGTGTCCTCGCCCAGGAAGTCATCGGCGTCGACAAACGTCAGGTATTCGCCCCGGGCCTTGGCCAGTCCGGCATTGCGCGCCGCGCTGAGACCGCTGTTTTTCTTGAGGTGAATGGCTTGTATGCGGGCGTCCTTGGCGGCATATTTATCGCAGAGCTTGCGGCTGCCGTCGGTCGAAGCGTCGTCGACGAGGATGAGCTGCCAGTTGCGGTACGACTGGCCGATGATGCTTTCGAGGCAGCGCGGCAGTGTGGCGGCCGCCTGAAAGACGGGGATGACAATGCTGAGTTTCATGCTGCAAAGATAATAAAACTTTGCCTTTTTCGTTTAAAATAGGATGGAAAAACGGGAGAAGGGCGATTCGTATTCGCACATTCTGAAGTACACGAGCCTCTTCGGCGGCGTGCAAGGGCTCAATATTCTGGTCAGTGTGGTGCGTACCAAGCTGGTGGCCATGATACTGGGACCCGACGGTATGGGCCTTGTCTCGCTCTTCAACTCCACCATCAAGCTCGTGTCCGACTCCACCAACCTGGGTCTTCCGATGAGTGCCGTGAAGAATGTCTCCGAGGCCTTCGACTCCGGCTCGCCGCTGCGCGTGCAGCGTGCCGTGGGTCTGGTCAGGCTGTGGGAGCTGCTCACGGCCCTGCTCGGCATGGCGGTCTGCATCTTGTTCAGCCCGCTTCTCGACCGCTGGACCTTCGACTGGGGCGACCACACGCTCCACTTCGTGCTGCTCTCGCCCGTTGTGGGTCTGCTGGCTGTCACGGGCGGGGAGGCCGCCATCCTCAAGGGCATGCGCCAATTGCGGGCTCTTGCCGCCGTCTCCGTGTGTAACATCGTGCTGGCTCTGCTCTGTTCCGTCCCCATCTACTACTTCTTCGGGCAGGCCGGCATCGTGCCCTCGCTGGTGCTGCTGGCCCTCATTCAGTGCGTGGCCACGGTGGCATGCTCCTACCGGCTGTGCCGCCCGGCGTTCCGATTCTCGCGCAGCCGTCTGCGCGAGGGGGGGAGCATGGTGTCGCTGGGACTGGCCTTCGTGGCGGCCGGCGTGCTGGGCAGCGGGGCCGAGTTTCTGGTGCGGTCGTATCTGAACACCACGGGCGACCTCGCCGTCGTGGGGCTCTACAATGCCGGCTTCGTCATGACGATGACCTATGCCGGCATGGTTTTCTCGGCTATGGAGACCGACTACTTCCCCCGGCTCTCGGGCATCGCCCACTGCGGGCCGCGGCTCAACGAGATGGTGAACCACCAGACCGAGGTGCTCCTGCTGCTCGTCTCGCCCATGCTGGTGTTTTTCATGGTGGCCCTGCCCGTATTGCTGCCCCTGCTCTACAGCGGCAAGTTCATGCCGGTGCTGGGCATGGTGCAGCTGACGGTGCTGGCCATGTACCTGCGTGCCATGACATTGCCCGTGGAATACATCGCGCTTTCGCGCAGCGACTCGCGCAGCTACCTGCTGCTCGAGGCGGTCTACGACGTGGCTTTCGTCGTGCTCGTCATCGTGGGCTACCGCTGGCTGGGCCTCGTGGGCACGGGCGCGGGGCTGGTGGCAGCCGGCGTGCTCAACCTGGCCGTGGTCTACGGCTACGCCCACGGACGCTACGGCTACCGCGTGGCGCCGTCGGTACGCCGCTACGCGCTGCTGCAAATTCCGCTCGGCGTGGCGGCCTACGGCGTAACGCTCTTCGTGCACGGGCCGGCCTACTGGGCAGCGGGGCTGCTGCTCGGCGGGATGTCGCTGGCCGTTTCGGTCAAGATTCTGCATGGCAAAGCCAACCTCTGGGCGGCCCTCATGCGCAAAATCCGCCGCCGATGACCCCCTGCCAGGTAACCGTGCTCGTGGCCGTTTACAACACGGCGACCTACCTGCCCCAGTGCCTTGACTCGCTGCTGGCGCAGACGCTGGCGGGCGTGCAGGTGGTGTGCGTGGACGACGCCTCGACTGACGGCTCCCCCGCCATCCTCGACGACTATGCCCGTCGCGACGCGCGCATCGAGGTGGTGCACCTCGACGACAACGGCGGACAGGCGCGCGCACGCAACATCGGGCTGCGGCGGGCCCGGGGGCGGCTGGTGTGTTTTCTGGACAGCGACGACTGGATGGCCGTCGACTGCCTGGCCCGCGCCGTGGCCGTGTTCGACCGCCATCCGCTCACCGACTGCGTGCTCTTCCACACCTTATATTATTACAGCCCCTCGCGTCAGGAGGAATACCCCATGCAGCCTTTCCGAGTGCTCACCGGTCGGGAGGCCTTCGAGCGGTCGCTCACCTGGGCCATCCACGGCGTTTACATGGTTCGCACCGACATTCACCGCCGCTATCCCTACGACGAGTCGGCCCATGCTTTCAGCGACGACAACACCACGCGGCTTCACTATCTGGCCTCGCGCGAGGTGCGGCTCTGCAGTGGCACCTATTTCTATCGGCAGCACGCCGCTTCGGTGTCCCACCAGGTGAGCCCGCGGCGGTTCGACTATCTGGCGGCCAACCTCAGCATGGCGCGGCAGCTGCGGCAGTTGGGCGTGCCGTCCGAGCTGCTCTCCATCTACGAGAACCACCGTTGGCTCAATGTGGTGGACCTCTACTGGTTCTACCACCGCCACCGCCGCCGGCTCGGGGCCGCGGCTGCGGCCCGCGGTCTGCGGCAGATTCGCGAGGCGTGGGCCGGCATCGAGACGTGGCGGCTGCGGCCTCGGCTGCGCTGCAAGTTCGGCTATGCGCCCCTGCGGTGGGCCTCCGGGCCAGGGCTGCAGGACGAAAGGGGGGCTGCCGGCCGTGCTGCCGACTCGTTGTCGTGGTGTCTCTTCCGGCTTGAGGAAGAGCTTTATTTCTCGCTGCGCCGCCTGTTGGGGCGGTAGCTCTTTGTGCCGCATGCGTGCTTGGCCCATGCGGTAACGGTTTTTCGCGACGCCATGACGGCGCAATCGTCGCGCGATTGCGCCGTCGTCGCCCGCCGATTGCGGCGTCATCGCGTTGCGATTACGGCGTTGTCGCGGGGCTGTTGCGGCGTGGGGGTGAACGCCCTTTCGGGCGTGCGGGCCGACACGGAGGCCGGCACGCACGGCAATACCCCGTGCCATGGAAAATGAAATGGTATTGATTTTACATGGAAATCCTGTATCATGGGTAACGAAATGGCGTTGATTCCATGCCAAAACCCTGTGCCTTGGCGATTTTACCGCGGCTCGGGGCTTTGCCGGGACAGCCGGCTGCTGCGCCGGTAGGCCATGGGCGTGGTGCCGGTCGTGCGCTTGAAGAACTTGCAGAAAGCACTCGATGAGGGGAAACCAAGGTCGTTCACAATGGTCTTGATGGGCGTCGCGGAGCAGCGCAGGGCTGTCTTGGCCTTGAGCGAGAGGGCCCGGTCTATCCACTCCTTGGGCGTTTCGCCGCTGATTTGCACGATGCGCGTGTCGAGATAGGTGGGGGTGGTGCACAGCTCCGAGGCGTAGAAGGCGAGCTTGTGCTCGCGCGCCACATAGCGGTCGACCAGCGAGAGGAAGCGGTCGAGCAGACACAGGCTGTCGCCCGTCGCGGCGTTGGTCTGCTCGGGTGTGTGCCGCCTGTACAGCAGCTCGACGTAGCGCAGCAGCGACCCGATGAGCTGCGCACACGAAGCACTGGTCTGCGGGTCGCCAGTGAGCAGGTAGAGGGTGTGGAGATATTGCCCCAGAGCTTCCCGTTCGACGGGATTGAGGCTCAGCCGGAAGTGGAAATTCGCATCGCTAAGGAGCAAAGGAACGTCGCCGGAAAAAAGAGTCCGGAGATAGTCTTCGCGGGCCGCCATGCCCTCGAAAACGACTCCTCGGGCAAATATATCAGGGCCCAATACCCCCCCCCAATTGATATAAATCAAGTCGCCGGGCTGGCAACGGTACGTCTTGCCGTTGACCATCAGGCTGCAGAACCCCTCCTTGACGATGCCCATGCGCATGCAATCCATGCGTACATAGTGGGAACGACCGAACACGGAACGGAACAAATGGGGTGCGCCCAGCGTCACGCCGTAGTCGTCGCAGGCGCACGACAGTCCGCTGCTTACCGGGCCCGGGTGCTCCATAAGCTCGCGGAATGCGCCGAAAGGCACCACCTCGATTTCGTCTTTAGCCATGATGGGTAGATAAGTTGCCGGCAAAGATAGGCAAAATGACCTTGAGTTCAAAGGGTCTTGACGTGGAATTTAAAGAAAAGGAAATCTTTTCTAACTTTTTGGAAATCCCTTGTCGGCCGCGTCTTCGTAACTTTGCAGCCACCCAAAGACGAAGAGATATTCTTAACGCCGGCGTGTTGACCGGCGGGCATGAAACATTGTACAAATATAGATCAATAGGAAAACATGAGAAGAATTACTTTGCTTGCCATGCTGTGCATCCTCGTGACACAGTTTGCACAGGCCAAGCTGGCTGTTGCCACAGCCGGCGACGGCACCGTGACCCTGACGCTGAATGCGGCGGGCGACCTGGATGCCGAGTTCACAGGACAGTATGCCGCGGCGCAGCCCACGGCTTTCCTGGCCGCCTCGGGGGCGCTCACGGCTCGGAAATTGAAAGTTGCGACGGCCCCCGGCGTGCGCATGACACAGGCCGACCTCTACCGCCTCTACGGCGAGAGCTACGGCGGTTACCAGCATTTTGTGCTTCGGGAGCTTGACCTCTCTGAGGCCGAGCTGCAGTCGGACAACGACCTTCGGGGCCTGGCTTGGCTCACGTCGATGAAGAAAGTGACCTATCCGGCCACCACATCGTCCATTCCCACCACGTTCAGCGACGGCTCCCGGTGCCAAATCGAGGAGGTCGTCATCCCCGACAATGCCGCCATCGGCCTCACCGTGGCCCAGCAGGCCTTCCACAACAAGTCGCTGAAAAAGGTGGTGTTTGGCGCCCGCAGCAGCATCCACATCGGCAACCTGTGCTTTCAGGGCAACCCCAACCTGACGACTGTAGACTTTCATTACGGCTCGACGAGCATCGTCATCGGCACCCAAGCCTTTGACCGCTGCACGGGTTTAAAGAACATTGTGCTGCCCGAAGGCGTCACCGAGATAGGCGCGGGTGCGTTTCTCGGGGCCGGCATCGAGGCCATACGGCTGCCCAATTCGCTGCGCGTCATCCGCACAAAAGCCTTTGCCCAGTGCGCGGAACTGCGCAGCATCACCATCCCCGAGGGCGTGGAACAGATCGAGACAGCCACCTTTGAGAACAACTACAACCTGGCCGATGTCTACGTGCTGGGCAACCACACCAAGTGTGCCGAGGGTGCTTTCACCGACAACATCACCTACAAGTACCAGGCTGGCACCTGTACCGACGGGCAAACGGGCGTGACCAGGGATCTCTATACGCCCGAGGACGGCAACATGAAAGTGGTTACACGGCTGCATTTCATGCGTGAGGCCTATGACGATTACACCAACGAATACATTAAAGTGATAGGCACGGCGGGCTACAGCAGCTCGCCCTACGGCAACCATCCGGAGCTGAACCACTGGGTGTTCGACGCCGACGGCAACCGGTTGCCCGTGAAGCACTCCGACTATTTCGAGGGGCTTCATGGCGATTATGCCGGTTGGAAGAACTTCATGCTGACCGACTCGACGCTGGGCAAGAAGATTACAGTCGACTCGGTGCGCGTGCGCGACAAGTGGTACACCATGTGCCTGCCCTTCGACATGACCGCCGCCCAGCTCAAAAGTGCCTACGGAGCCGGGTTGGAGGTGGTGGAATTTTCCGCGGTGAGCTCTGAAATGGAGGGTGCCGGCAGGAAGTATATCACCCTGCATTTCACCACGCCCGTCACGGTTACACGGGCACATCATCCCTACATGATCCATCCGGCCATCCACGCCGGCAGCACGCCGGGCGTGAAAACCACCATCGTGGGCATACAGAAGAAGCCCCAGACCGACGCCGCCCTCGACGGCGAGACGGTGGTGCAGACGTGTGACGGCGTGGCCTACACGTTCCGCGGCAACTACGCGCAGGGCAAGTCGCTGCAGCAGTACAGCTATTATTATTACTCGGGCGACGACGAGAGCCAGTGGCCCAACGCGTTCTACAAGTGGACATCGGCCGCGGGCGGCACGTGGACGCCCGGTTTTGCGTGCGTGCTTGCGTCGGCCGATGACGGGGCCCTGGCCAAGGCCCAGAGCGTGTACGGGGCCGAAACGGGCGATGACACGCCCACCGGCATCACCCCCCTGCACGCTGCCGCCCCACGCACGGCGGCCTCCGCGCCCCGCGGAGTATATGGGCCGGACGGCCGGCTGGTGCGTGCCGGCAGTTCCCTGGACGGGTTGCCCAAGGGATTTTATATTGTTAATGGAAAGAAATACGTAGTGAAATGAAGAATATGAAAGCCAACAAACAGCAGCGGACTTACCAGCGTCCAGAGACGGAAATCATACACGTGGAACTCGAACAGATGGTGTGCGTGAGTGGAAGGGCCCGTTACGACATCGGTACGGAGGACGGCGGATACAAGAAAACCGGTGACGTGCACGTGCATACTACGCCCGGCGACGGCCCCGGCATTGCCGGCGGCAAGCGCTGGGGAGCCGTGGGCTTCGACGAAGAATGGGCCGACAATCCCTGGGGCGAGTAGCGGCGGCCGGCCGGGCATGCCGTTCCGGCCGCGTGCCCGGCGGTCAGGCCAGCTGCAACGCCACCAGCGTGCGGAAGGAAAAGAGGCCCAGATGGTTGGCGTCCAGCCGCGAGGCCTCCTTCAGATAGCGCATGGCGTGGGTGCGGTCGCCCAGTCCGTAGTAGCCCAGGGCCAGCATATACTTGCAGTGCAGCTCGTTGGCCAGGTCGAGCGAACCCTCCCAAATTTGCAGGTCGGGCAGCGACACGGCGAAGTAATCCATCACCACGCGGTCGAAGAGATGCTGTTTGCCGTAGTCGACGAGCCGGTGGAACCGCCCCCGCGCCTCGTCCGTGCGGCCCAGCCGGAGCAGTGCCAGTCCCTGGTAGAATATCTTGTCGGGCCGCGCGTCGTTGTAGTACATGGCGGCGGCAGGCTCCCGAGGCCCCTCCGTGGCCCGCTCCCAGCAGGAGCGGGCCTTGCTGTCTTCGCCCTTGGCAGCATGGGCTACGCCCATGAAGAAGTAGAAGTCGTTCTCCTGTGCGCCCTCCAACCGGCCCTCGCCCAGGTGGGGCGGGTAGACGAGACACTCGGCAAGCAGCCCGAGTGCATCGTCGTATCGCCGGGCCGCGAGGGCCTGCTTGCCCAGCTCCAAACGGGCCAACTGGTACTGTCCGCTCACCCGACCCTCGCCCCCTTCCCAGGCATGGAAGCGGTGATGGTCTATCCGTTCGAGGGCGTCGGCGTGCCGGCCGGTCTGGTTGAGCAGGGTGGCCTCTTCGAGAATCAGGTCGTCGCGCTGCGCGATGAGGGCGGGATGGCGTTGCAGCTGCCCCAGCCGCCAGGCCGGGTCGAGGCCCATCCGCTTGTAGAGCTGGTCGAGTTCCATCAGGATGCGCGCGTCGGTGGGGTTCAGGTCAAAGGCCC
Organism: Hallella seregens ATCC 51272; assembly: GCF_000518545.1. Taxonomy (GTDB): domain Bacteria; phylum Bacteroidota; class Bacteroidia; order Bacteroidales; family Bacteroidaceae; genus Prevotella; species Prevotella seregens. Next base: position 60,268 of record NZ_JADU01000006.1, on the reverse strand, counting down.
GTTCCATGTATGTGCGGGCCTGTTCGAGCTGCCCCGCCTTGTTGTAGGCGTAGAGAGCCAGGTTGCGCCACACTGTGGGCAGCGACGGGTCGAGCTCGGCGGAGCGCGTCCAGTGGTCGTGGGCTGGGCCGTATTGCCGGTTGGCATAGTAGAGACAGCCCAGATAGTAGTGGGCGCGGGCGTCGCGGCTGTTGTGTTGCAGGGCGGCCTGTAGGGCCAGAATGTCTTCCGTGCGGTTGGGGAAACAGTAGTCGGGACAGGCCCGTTCGCCCCTTGCAAAGGCGTCGGCGTCGCCCGCCCAACCCATGTAGTAGTGGGTCATGGGCGTGGTAGCTCCCTCGTCGACGGCCCACTGCCACACCGCGCGGGCCTCGGCGGTGAGGCCTGCAGCGCAGTAGTCGAGGGCCAGCTCGTCGTAGTTGTTGGGCATGCCGTGCATCAACGCGGCCAGGCTGCGGTGCAGCTGCCCGTCGCCCGTGAGCAGGAACTCCTCGTAGCGGCAGCCATAGTTGAACCGATCCATGGCCACACTCTCGCGGGCCAGGCCGAGGGCCTCGGCCGTGCGCCCCATGAGACGCAGCACGGCAACCTTCAGCGCGCGGGCCTTGTGGTTGTAGGCGTTGCGCGCCAGACAGCTGTCCACCTCCCCGAGAGCGTCTTCAAGCCGCTGCTGCTCCACGGAAATGCGGGCGCAATTCAGGAAGCCGGCATCCTGCCAGGCGGCATTCCAGGTGGACTTCCAGAACAGGTCGTAGGCCTCTGCCGTGCGTCCCTGCCAGCGTAGGGCCAGTGCAAGGTTGTAGATGGGCTCGCCGTCGTAGGGGTTTGGATTGCGTTTTGTGAGCACGTCCACGGCCTTGCGCAGGTACGGTTCAGCCTTGCCGAACCGGCCTTTGCGCAGATACCACAGCCCCAACGCATTGTTGCACCGGTAGTCTTCGGGGTCTCGACGCAGTCCCTCCTCATAGTAATCCACGGGGTTGTAGGTGGCGTGGCGGTATTGTTCGAGGTGCAGCCCTGTGAGGTAGAGCTGTTCCACGGTCTTCACCTCGGCGGGCAACAGGGCGGGTTGGGCGGCCTGGGGGATGGGTCGCAGCTCGTCGGGCTCGGCATGCCACACCAGCCGGCCGGCGCGAAGAGTGAGTGCAGAGAGCGGGCAGCCCTGCACATCGACCGTCTCGCAGAGGATGTTCTCGGGCGAAAGCTCCGTCTGCCGGTCGTAGTAGACGGTGCCGTCGTCGCCCTGCAGCACCACGTGCACCTGCCGTAGGCTCGTGGCATAGAGCTTGAACCACACGGTGCCGTCGGCGTTGCGGTCGATGTTCATCACGAGGTCGCGCGAGGCTTGCTTCACCACGCCCAGTTCGCGGTAGGGCATGAAGTACTGCGTGAAGCGCTTTTCCTCGTAGGGCATGAGCCAGGTGAAGTCGGGTTGGTTCTCGGTGAACACGCCCGCCATGAGCTCAATGTAGGGTCCGTCGGCGTCGGTGAGGTTGCGATCCCAGGCCCTTCCGAAGTCGCCGTTGCCCCAAGTCCACTGTTTTTTGCCCGGCGAGAAGTGGTGATTAGCCACGTGCAGCATGCCGCCGCGGGTGTCGTTTTCGTATCCTCCCTCGAAGTCGAACTTGGAATTGACGGCCATGTACGACGTGGGCACCTTGATATTCTTGTAGTTGGAGATGTCCACGCCGGCCGAATAGTCCATCTTGTAGTAGGTGCCCGTGGCGACGGGAAAGCTACTCACGGCGCGCTTGCCATGGTCGAACACGGCGTTTACGTCCTGCGGGAACACGCTTTGATAGTGTTCATTCACGGCCACTGCCGGGTTGGCCCACCACAGGAAGGTCTGCGGCACGGGCGTTCCGTTGTAGAGCCGCCCCTGTATTTCCAGATAGGCGCAGCCTGGCCGCAGGGTGAAGCCCGCGGCTCCTTTCTGATGAAACATGCGTTCGTACTCGTTCACCCACACCGTCACGGCCCCGTCGGCATGCTCTTCGATGTCTGAATCGACGGGCAGATAGGTGCTGGGGCGGTGGTGCTGGGGCCAGTTGAACTCGATGCCACCGCTGATCCACGGGCCGGTGAGGCCCACAAGGGCCGGCTTGACAACGTGATTGTAGTACACAAAGTGGCGGCCCTTCACCTTGTCGTAGGCCATCTGCACGCGGCCGCCGAGCTCGGGAAGTATCATCACCTTGATGTATTCGTTCTCCAGCCACACGGCGTTCCAGTCGTGGTCGGTGGGCGAATCGCTGATTTTTTCGACCACGGGGTAGGGATATACCACGCCGCTCGACCCCTGATACACGCGTTTTTCGAGGAAGATGGGGTTCTTCTCGGCTTCGCCGATCTCGTAGGTCGGGAGGGTTACCACCTCCCGCCATGCCTTTACGTTTGCCATATCGTTGTTGGTTTGTTTTCTGATGTTCAGTCCACCAGCTCGTGTTCGAGCTGCTCCAGGCTCCTGCCCTTGGTCTCGGGAAGCATGCGGGCCATGAAGATGAAGCCGGCCAGGCACACCGCGCTGTAGATCCAGAACGTGCCGTAGCTGCCCAGTGCCCGATTGAGCAGGGGGAAAGTGTAGGTCAATGTGCTGCTGCCCACCCACAGGGCAAAGGTGCTTGTGGCCACGGCCACGGCGCGCACCCGGTTGGGGAATATCTCGGAGAGCAGCACCCAAGTGCACGGACCCAGCGTCATGGCGTAGCAGGCGATGGCCGCCACCACGAGCACAATCATGAAAAAGCCCGATGCCTGGAGGTAGTAGCACGTGCCGAGCGTGAGGTAAATGCCGCAGAGGCCGCCCGCGCCGAGCATCATCAGCGCCTTGCGCCCCCAGCGATCCACGGTGAAAATGGCCACGATGGTGAAGGCTACATTGGCTATACCCGTCACCACGATGTTGAAAAGCACGTCGCCAATCTCGTATCCGGCGGCCTGAAATATCTCCTGGGCATAGTTGAAGATGACGTTGGTGCCGCACCACTGCTGGAAGAAAGCCACCACCAACCCGATGACGAGCACCCGCCTGTAGGGGCGGCTCAGCAGCAGGCGCAGCCCTCCCTGCGAGGCGTCGGCGGCGTTGGCCTCCCTCACGGCACGGAGCTCGGCCTCGGCATAGACCCCTCCGCCGATGCGCGTCAGGATGCCGAGGGCCTGCCGCTCACGGCCCTTCATGGTGAGCCAGCGCGGACTTTCGGGGATGAGGAAAGCCAGCACGAAGAACACGCCCGAGGGCACTATGGCGGCCCAGAACATCCATCGCCAGGCCGTCTGCCCGTTCCACGAGGCGGCTATCTGGGTAGCCGTGGAGCCGGCAGGTATCGCATCGGCGATGAGCCAGTTGGTAAGCTGGGCTGCCAAGATGCCGAGCACGATGGTGAGCTGGTTGAGCGACACCAGCTTGCCGCGTATCGCGGAGGGCGCCACCTCGGCAATGTACATGGGCGAGAGGCCCGATGCCAGCCCGATGCCCACGCCACTCACCAGCCGGGCCACGAGGAAGAACCCGAAGCTGCGGGCTGCACCCACGGCCAGCGACGAGAGCAGGAAGATGACCGACGCGGCAACGAGCAGCCGTTTGCGCCCGATGCGGTCGGCCAGCGTGCCGCAGAGCATGGCCCCGCCCATGCACCCTACGAGGGCCACGGTCATGGCCAGGCCCTGCATCGAGGCGTTGTCGGCAATGCCGAAATAGAGCTCGTAGAAAGGCTTGGCCCCGCCGATGACCACCCAGTCGTAGCCAAAGAGCAGGCCGCCCATGGCCGACACGGTGCAGATGAAGTAGACAAATCGCTTGTTCAGGGTTGCTGTCATGATGCCAAATGTTTTTAGTCAGGGTTTCTGCGTGCAAAGGTAGCACAATCCGCCCGGCCGGAAAATAGACGGGCCGGGGAGAAAAAATAGACAAAATTCCGATGCCACGTGCGTAGTTTTCCGTTTTTTGGCTACCTTTACACCGTCAAATCCACCCAAGACCAGCGCCTATGCTTAGAATCGGAGAGGGGTTCGAAGGCGAGCGTTCCCTCGTGTTGCCCGCCATTGTACGCCATGCCGCCCAGGACGATGCCGTGTTGCGCCAGCTCCACATCACCGACATGGGCCATTATCCCCACGCCATGCACCACTACCGCGAGCGCACCACGCCCATCGGCCAGCACATCCTCATCCACTGCACGTGCGGCAGCGGCTGGTACCGCGTGGGCGGCACGCAGCACGAGGTGCACGCCGACCAGTACTTCATCATCCCTGCCGGCCGCCCGCACACCTATGCCTCGAACAACGACGACCCGTGGACCATCTACTGGATACACTTTGCCGGCGACCTGGCTGCCGAGCTGGCGGGCGACTGCCAGGGGCCGCGCGACGTCCGTCCGGGGCCGACATCGCGCATCGCCGACCGCATCATGCTGTTCGAGGAAATCTTTCTGACGCTCTCCGACGGCTACTCCACGGACAACCTGCACTACGCCGCGGCCCTGCTGCACGCCTATCTGGCCACGTTCCGTTTCCTGCCCCTCTTTCGCAAATACCACAAGCAAGGCGACCGCGTGGCCGAGGGCGACGTCATCCAGGCGGCCATCAAATACATGGGAGAGAACATCGAAAAGCGGCTCTCGCTCCCATCGTTGGCCCGCTACATCGGCTATTCGGTGTCGCAGTTCTCGCTCATCTTCAAGAACAACACGGGTCACTCGCCGCTCAACTATTTCAATCTGATGAAGGTGCAGGAGGCCTGTCGGCTGCTGGAAACCACCGACATGAAGATCGTTCAAATCAGCGGCAAGGTGGGTATAGACGACAATTACTACTTCTCCCGCCTGTTTTCCAAGGTCGTCGGCATCTCGCCCCGCCAGTATCGGCAGTCGGTACGCGAGGCCGCGGAGCGGAGCGGGGGGGCGGAACAGGCAGCCACGTGAATGCCCTGACGGGCATGCGGGCCGGTGCGGAGGCCGGCCCCTACGGGCAATACCCGGGTTTCGGTGCGGGGTGTGCGTTGTGTTTTCTCACAGATGGCACGTTTTTCACAGAAGTTTTGCAAGGCTTTTCTCACAGATTCCACAGATTTCACAGATGCCAATCACCGCGCAGCATCTGTGAAATCTGTGGAATCTGTGAGAAAATTCCACGCGCAGCATCTGCAAAATCTGTGGAATCTGTGAGAAAAAGAAGTTGCTGGTGCCCCTTTCTACGATACCTGCCCCTGCGAAAACGGCGCAACGGCCTCGCGATTACACCGTAACAGCCCTGCGAAAAACGTGTAATGGCCCTGCGAAAAACGGGTAACGGCCCCGCGATTACACCGTTTTTCTCTGGCGTTTACACCGTCATGCTTCCGCGGCAACAGGGCGGTGGCAACGCAAACGGCCGCCGCGGGACACGACAAAAGCCGTAACGCGCTGTGTGTTACGGCTTTCGGTATGGATCAAGGGGAGGGGAAAATGCCCGGCGCGGGGGATTAGAAGCGCAACTCCCGCAGGATGTCGGCCATCTTTTGCTTGGTCTCAATCTTGGTGGGCACGAGGGGCAGACGCAGCCGGTTCTCAATGAAGCCCATGTCGTTGAGCAAGGCTTTCACGCCGGCGGGGTTGCCGTCGACGAAGAGCAGGCTGTAAAGCTCGGTGAACATGTGATGGATTTTGCGGGCGGGGTCGTACTCGCCGTTGAACTCCAGCCGAATCATGCGCGAAAATTCCTTGGGCAGGGCGTTGCCGATGACCGAGATAACGCCGGCCGCACCGCTGGCCACCATCGAGAACGTGAGGGCGTCGTCGCCGCTGATCACCTCGAAGTGGTCGGGCTTGTTCTTGATGATCTCGTCCACTTGCTCCAGGCTTTCCGAGGCCTCCTTGATGGCCACGACGTTGGGGCAGTCGCGGGCGATGCGCACGGTGGTGGCCGCTTTCATGTTGACGCCCGTGCGCCCGGGCACGTTGTAGAGCACGAGGGGCAGCGGGCTCACGGCGGCAATGGCCTTGAAGTGCTGGTAGAGGCCCTCCTGCGAGGGCTTGTTGTAGTAGGGGCAGATGCTCAGGATGCCGTCGATGCCGCTCCAGTCGGTGGACTTCAGCTCCTCGATGACGGCCGCTGTATTGTTGCCGCCGCAGTACTTCAAGATAGGAATGCGCCCGTGCACCACCTCCTTGATGAGGGCCGTGATGCGGTCTTTCTCGTCGCGGCTGAGGCAGGGAGTCTCGGCCGTGGTGGCGAGAATGCAGAGAAAGTCGGCCCCGTTGTCGAGCTGATATTCCACCAGCCGCTTCAGTGCGGGGTAGTCTACGTCGCCCTCGGGAGTGAACGGGGTGATGAGGGCAATGCCCAATCCTCTGAAAATATTGCGTGCCATGCGTGCAGTGTGAACTATGGAGATTACGATTCTGAATGACGATTCGGCCGCAAAGATACGACTTTCGTTTCAGATTGCAAAGGAAAAGGGGCGAAACCTATCAATAATTTTTTGCGCGTGGCGGCTGTGGGTGCGAGCGTCCAGACGGTTGGCGCCGATGGCTTGCGACGGGGCCGGGTCGCTCGGGCCGTGTGGCGACGGAGGAAGGAAAGGGTGGCACGGGGCTTGGTGCACGTTGTAGGCCGGCCGTGCATCAGCCCCTGCTGCCGATGTAGAGGAACACCATGCCGAGCAACACCAGGGCCAGGTCGACGGCTTTGGACTTGAGGTTGCGCTCATGAAACACGGCAGCGCCGAAGAGGAAGCTCACAATGACGCTGCCGCGACGAATCATCGACACGATGGAAATCATGGCACCGTCGAGGCTGAGCGAGTAGAAGTAGACGAAGTCGGCCGCACTCAGGAACACACTGATGCCGATAATGGTCCAGTCCCAGTGGAAAGGGGTGGTGCGCTTGTGGGTGGGCCACCACAGAACGGCCATCATGACGAGCATCATGCCCATCTGGTACAGGTTGTACCACGACTGCACGGCCATGCGGTCGAGCCCTACACCGCCGTTGGCCGGCGAGGCCATGAGGTACTTGTCGTAGATGCCGCTCACGGCTCCGAGCACCGCTGCCAGCACGATGGCGCCTATCCAGCGGTTGTGTTTGAAGTCGATGCCCTCCCGGCGCCCCGACCGGCTGAGCATGAAGAACGACAGCACGGCCAGCAGCACACCCATCCACTGCCAGCCGTTGAGCTGTTCGCCGAAGACCAGCAGTGCGCCCACGAGCACCATCACCGGCCGCGTGGCATTGATGGGACCCACGATTGTGAGCGGCAAATGCTTCATGCCGAAGTAGCCGAACACCCAGCTGGAGAGCACGATGAGGCTCTTGAGCACGATGTAGCGGTGCATTTCCCAGCCGCCCGAGGCCACGTGGAAGATGGAACCGTCGAGTGCAGTGCCCGTGGCCGAGAGCAAAATGAACGGCAGGAAGATGAGCGAGGAGAAGACTGTGTTGAGAAACAACACCGGGATGACGGCGTTTCCCTGCAGCGACTTTTTCTTGAACGAATCGTAGAATCCCAGCAACGCTGCCGAGAGAAATGCTAAAAACAACCACATGTCAGAACTGATTATCCGATGAACATCATCTTTTTACGGGTGCAAAGGTACGACTTTTCTGTCGATTAATAGGCTATTTCCCAGAGGAAGAGGCCGTGGGCGGGCATCGACTCGCCGGCATCGGAGCGTGTGCCGGCGAGGACAACGCGGCGAAAGTCGTCGAGCGAGAGGCGGTGGCGGCCCACATCGACCAGCGTACCCACCACGGCCCGCACCATGTTGCGCAGGAAGCGGTTGGCCGCAATCTCGAAATACCAGGTGGCGGGGCCCGTCTGCACCCAGCGGGCGCAGGAGACTTGGCAGAGCGTAGTCTTGTTGTCGGCGTTGGCCTTGCAGAACGCACGGAAGTCGGTCACGGTGGCGAGCCAGGCGGCCGCCTCGTTCATCAGCGCGAAGTCGAGCTGCCAGTGCATCTCCACCGAGAAGTGGCGCAGGAACGGGTCGTGGCCGGTGTGGATGAAGTAGCGGTAGGTGCGGCGCGTGGCCGAGAAGCGGGCGTGGCGGTCGGCGGGCACGGCCTCGGCGCGGCAGCAGCTGATGTCGCGCGGCAGCATGCGGTTGAGGCGGTAGGCCAGCTGGGTGGTGTCGAGGGGTTGGAACGTGTCGAAGTGGCACGCCATCTGCCTGGCGTGCACGCCGGCATCGGTTCGCCCCGCCCCCGTCACCTCGATGGGTTGGCGCAACAGGGTGGAGAGGCACTGCTGAACTTTCTCTTGCACCGACATGCCGTTGGGCTGGATCTGCCAGCCGTGATAGGCCGTGCCGTCGAAGCTCAGCCAGAGAAAGTATCTGTGGGATGGGTTGTTGGTCATGGATTTGTTGATGCTTCCGTGGGAGGGTACACCTCTTTATATATATACCTGCCCGTTTGGATGAAAGTGTGCGGCCGGCTTGGGCGGCTGTGGCGGCGTGCCTTTACACGCCAAGGCGCAGGTAGGCACGGTCGTCGAACGACTGGTTGCCCACCATGCGGCCCTTGGTGGCCTTGAAAGTGCGGATGCAGAACGGGTCGTCGTCGAGCTGGCGGCGCAGCGCGGCCTCGCTCTCGGCCAGCGTGGGGCAGAGCCGGGGGTAGCCGTCGGAGGCCAGCACCACCTCGGTCGGCGGCTCCGGCACAGGGATGGTGCGCACGCCCGGCATGTGGATGGGCGTGCCGTCGATGACGGCGTAGGCCACGTTCTGCTGCTGCATGCTCCGGATGAGGTCGGGCAGAATCATGTCGCGGGCGTAGTCGTGGACGATGTTCATGCCGTCGAGCATGTGGTCTTCGTCGTAATAACATTGGTGGAAACAGGCTGCACGGCGGGCTGCCAGCGCGGCCTCGCCGGGCTTGGGATTGTCGAAGAACCGGTCTGCCACCATGCACTGGCAGTCGCCCACCATCCACACTTCGCGGTGCACACGGCTGAAAATCACCGCGCTGGCGCAGAGCCGCTCGTGGGGCGGGATGGCCTCCGGGCCGCCCGGCGACTCGGGATAATGGGCTCGCAGCTGGGCTGTGAGGCTGAGGCAACAGTCGGCCAGCGAGGCGTCGGCCGGCATGCGGCGGATGAAGTCGGCCACGAGCAGCATGGCATAGCGGCCGTTGCGCATGTCGGGGCGCACGCGTGAGGGCGACTTGCTGGTGCTGCCGTCGATGACTGCCGCGAAGTGGGGCGTAAGGACGATGCCGTCTTCGCAGTCTTCGGGTGTGTGTTTGCCGATGAGGCACTGTTCGATGACGTTCACTTGCGGCGGCGTGGGTTGGGTTGGAAATTGGGGTTGAACGACTTGCGGCCCTGCCCGCCCGTCTGGTTCGCCCGCCCTTGGCGCGGGGCATGGCCAGGCTTGGCGCCGCCCTGTCGGCCCTGTCGGCGGCTGGCGGGCTCGGGAGAGCTGCCCACAGCCTTGGCGTCGTAGTTGACGCGGCCGCGGAAAGGTACGCCGTCGTAGAGTTGTTTGATGAGATCGGGGCGGCCGATGCGCTTGAGCTCGTGCTCGATGTTGCGCCGCTCCTCGGGCTTGTACCAGAAGAAGAACTGCCGCTGGGCCAGTTTCTCGCGCGGGGTCTTGGCGCAGAACACGGGTTCGAGCGTATAGGGATCGAAGCCCGAATACCAGGCTTCGGTGCTCACGGTCATGGGTGTTGGCGTGAAGTCCTGCACCTGTTCGAGGTGGAAATTCAGGTTCTTGGTGAGCACGGCGAGCTCGGCCATGTCCTCCTCCTTGCAGCCGGGGTGGCTGCTGATGAAGTAGGGGATGAGCTGCTGGTTGAGTCCTTCCTCGCGGTTGATGCGGTCGAAGATGCGCTTGAACTCGTAGAACTGCTTGAACGAGGGCTTGCGCATGAGTGCGAGCACGCGGCCGGACGTGTGCTCGGGGGCCACTTTGAGGCGGCCGCTCACGTGGTGGGTGATGAGCTCGCGGGCGTAGGCCATGGCCGCCTGGTTGGACTTCTCGTCCTTGCTGCGGTGCAGGATGAGGTCGTAGCGCACGCCGCTGCCGATGAAACTCTTCTTCACGCCGGGCAGTGCGTCCACGGCACGGTAGACCTCGAGCAGCTGGCTGTGGTCGGTGTTGAGGTTGGGACAGATCTCGGGATTGATGCACGAGGGCCGTTTGCAGTGCTCGCAGGCTTTGAGGTTGCGGCCGTGCATGCCGTACATATTGGCCGACGGGCCGCCCAAGTCGGAGATATAGCCCTTGAAGTCGGGCATCTGGGTCACCAACTTGGCCTCGCGCACGATGCTCTCCTTGGAACGGCAGACCACGAACTTGCCCTGATGGGCCGAGATGGTGCAGAAAGAGCAGCCGCCGAAACAGCCCCGGTGCATGTTGATGGAGAACTTGATCATCTCGTAGGCCGGGATGGTCTTGCCCTTGTACTTGGGGTGGGGCAGACGGGTGTAGGGCAGTTCGTAGGTGGCATCCACCTCCTCGGTGGTCATGGGAGGGTAGGGAGGATTCACCACGGTATATACATGGTCGACGGCTTGGAGCAGTCGTTGGGCGTGCATCTTGTTGGATTCTTCCTCGATGTGGCGGAAGTTCTCGGCCTGTGCACGCTTGTTGCGCAGGCATTCCTCGTGGGAGTGGAGCACGATGTCCTGGTCGGTGATGCCGCCGGGAATCTCTGCTTCGGGGCAGAGGAAGACCGTTTGGGGAATGTCGCGGATAGCGCGGATGGGCCGTCCCTCCTCCAGTTCGCGGCAGAGCTGCACGGTATTCTTCTCGCCCATGCCGTAAAGGATGATGTCGGCGCCGCTGTCGCAGAGGATGCACTTGTGCAGCTGGTCCTGCCAGTAGTCGTAGTGGGTGAGGCGGCGCAGGGAAGCCTCGATGCCGCCCAGAACCACGGGAACGTCGGGGAAGAGCTGTTTCAGGATGCGGGTGTAGACAATGGAGGGATAGTCGGGGCGCATGTCGTGGCGCGAGTCGGGGCTGTAGGCGTCTTCATGGCGTAGCCGGCGGTTGGCCGTGTAGTGGTTGACCATGGAGTCCATGTTGCCCGGACTCACGGCAAAAAACAGTCGCGGCCGCCCCAACTTCTTGAAGTCGCGGTAGTCGCCGTGCCAGTCGGGCTGTGGAACAATGGCCACCCGGTAGCCCTGGGCTTCGAGAATGCGCCCGATGACGGCCGCCCCAAACGAGGGATGGTCTACATATGCGTCGCCGGAGAACAGGATGACGTCGAGTTCATCCCATCCTCTCAGCTCGCATTCCTTGCGTGTAGTGGGTAGGAAATCTGTGAGTTGGTGTTGCCGCATCAGTCGCTTACCTCCTGCGGGTCGGCCTCCTCCTCGGTCTCCTGGTTGCGTTTCCAGTCGATATAGAGCAGGATAAGCTGGTGCAACCCGAAGGCTTTCATGTTGTTGTTGTAGATAACATCGAGGCAGAGGTCGAGCAACTGTTTGTCCTTGCCGGCTTCTGACCCGAGCATGGAGCGCACGTTGAGCTTCAGTTTGTCGAGCACGTCCTCGTCGATGATGCCGTTGCTGTCGATGAGATTGCGCAGCAACGAGTACTTGTCTATGGTCTGGAGGTGGGCCTCGCTCACCTCAATGCTTCTGGTTCCGGAGTGGTTGGCTTGAATTTTCATAAGTGTCGGTGTTTGTTGAAAGTTATTTCAGGAGATAGTTCATGATGCCCTGCATGAGGCGGTTGCGCATGGCGGGGTCGGTGATGCACTCAAATGGGAAGCCCATGACGAAAGTGCGGCCGCGCGGCCCGTCGTAGGCCGTGGCTGCAGTAAGGCCGTTGCTGTACTGCATGGCGCAGACGGCGCCGCCCGAGGGCTGCAGCACGTTGGCACGAGTGGCGGCGTAGTGGTCGGCGTTGAGCAGTCGGAAGAAGTCGAATGTGAGGCCCAGACCGTTGGCTCCACTGATGGAATCGGTCTTGATGGACGTGCCGGGGCTGGCCTTAAGCGTCTGCGCGAGCCAGGCGGCATCGGTCTCACTGCTCATGTCGGTACCGATGTAGGCTCCGCTGGCCAGCACGCAGCCGCCCCCGGCAGTGTAGGCCGAGAGCCTGGACTGTAGCTGCGCGGGGAACGTCTTGTCGTAGGCCAGCGCATCGGGCATGTAGCGTTGCAGGCCGAGTATCAGGTCGACGGCCGCATAGCGTTCCAGCCGCACCTTGCCGGTCTCCACAGCCCGCGAGGAGCAGCTGGCCACATTGTACTTGCGGGCCGAGGCGATGGCTGTGGCATGGGCCATGGTATAGTTGAAGTCGTTGCCCGCAATGAACTTGCCGGCCAGCTCGTTGCCGCCGTAGCCAAGGCCTCCTTCGCCCTCGATGCCCATGTGGGCACGGTCGAAGTCGCTCTGCAAGCCGCACCAGCCGGCCGTCACACCGCGTGTCACGCCGGGGTCGGCGTCGAGATCGAAGCCCTGCTGCGTGTCGTTGTTGACCACGGCCGGGGCCGAGAGCCGCTGGAAGCCGTTGACCACCAGCACCGTCTGTGTGGCACCCGGCTGCACGCAAGCCGACACCACCTCCGAGGCGAAGCTCTCGCCGCCGCGGTTGGCCGCCGACACCTTGAAGTGGTAGGGTATGCCCGGTTGCAGGTCGACGGTGGCGGTGGTGCCTTTCACCTTGCGGCCGTTGTCGAACCCTCCGTTGCCGATGGCTGTGTACAATATATAATAGGTGGGGGTGGCCGTGGGTTCCTGCCGGTCGGGTTGCATGGTCCACGACAGTTGCGCCTCGTTCCTTGCCAGCTCCACACTCACGGCAGTGGGGGCCAGCGGGGCTATCACCGTGGCGTGGCCGTGCATGCCGTTGACGTAGCGGGCAATGGTTTTATAGATGGAACGGGCCAGCGTGAACTTGAAATGCGGGTCTTGTCCAAGCAGCATGTCGGGGAAATTTTGGTGCGACATCGTTTCCAGAATGGCCGCCGGCACTTCGGGCAAACGGGTCTCCGAGTAGTTGCGATCCCATAGATAGCGGCGCGCCCAGCTCTTGTACTGGTAGCTTAGGTCGCGTGTCACGCCCGAGAGCAGCTCCTCGGCGAAGAGCTTTGACGCCGTGCGCGAGATGCCGGCGTCGAGTCGGCCGTCGTTGAAGTCGGTGGTGCAGATAGCCAGAGAACCGACAAGTCCCACGCCGTCCTTGGCGTAGCCGGCATCGCTGTGAACGGCCAGCGACAGTTCCATGGGCACTTTCTTGCCCGACAAAGTGGGCACAAAGACGGAGCCTCCGGCCAGCCAATTGAGCATGCGCGAGCGGGTGTTGATGTCGTCGGCATAGTCATCCGTGCCGTTGCGACCGCCGTAAACGGTATAGGGCGCCCCCGCCCACTGGGCCCAGTAACGGGCTCCCTCGATGGCGCGCGGGTAGCCGCTTGTGGTGCCGCCGCGCTCAATATTGCCTATGCCGCCGCCAAATCGCACGGCATCGGCCGTCACCACGCCGTGGTGCCGGCTCTGGTTGGTGAGCATCACACAGTTGTCTATGTGGTCGCCCTCGCCGAAATCGAAAGTCCCCAAGTAGACCCACGTGCCGCCACCCATCTGCTGATTGACGCGGAACTCGGTGGCCTGGCCCTTGTGGAACACGGTGTAGTGGGCGTCGTCCACGCTTCCAGGCACCGTCTGGTAGCTCACGTAGACGGCGTATCGGCCCGCCTTGATGAAGTTGGGTTGCCATTTTGCGTAGGCCTTGCCGTCTTTCTTGGTGGTCTTGATTTGCCTGGAACGCCCGGCGGCAAAGGGATTTTCGCCGTCCAGATAGCTGCCGGCGTGGGCAGAGAAGCCGGGCGTGGTGGTATAAGTCCAGCTGTCTCTCTCGGCGTATTCCCGGTAATCGTTGGGCAAAGTATTGAGGCCGCCGTCGGGATCGACGATGTATTCCCACGCCTGCCAGTCGCGTTCGCGTGGCGTGAACACCACGGCCCCGGCCTTTTCGAGCATCGGAATGAGGTAAGGCACGACGATGGTCTGGGTGAAAAGGTCCTCTGTCGTGCCGAAGATGATGGGTCGCTGCCACTTCCAGAGTGCTTTCTTGTTGTCGTAATAACGGCCGTGCGAGGCCCAGACGGTGAGGTGGCGGTTGTACAAGCCGTGGGTGAAGCGTGTCGGTGCAGAGGCGTTTGACACCCAGGGCCGGCCGTCGTAGTCGGTGCGTCCCCAGAGCGCGTGTCCGTCGGCATCGCTCAACACATGGCCGGGCACATACTGTTCGATGAGCATGCCGTTGGTCGTCACACGGAGTTCGTAGCCGCTATAAGGCTTCACGAGGGCGTGCTTCACGTGCTTGTAGATTCTGCCCACCTGCTTGTTGGTGAATTCCTGCTGTGCGAAGGCATCGCTGGTGGCCACCGTCACACGGCGCATCTTGTCGTCGATGGTCAGCGATTGGAGCCGTGGCTGCTGGCCGAAGTCCGTATTCCGCGCCGTGTAGGTCAGGAAATAGTCGTTGAGAGCCTTCTCCATCTTGTGGCGCAAGACGGAGTTTTGGGTCCACCCGCCGATGGCAAAAACCAGGAGGCAGCCCGCCAATCCTATTTTCCGCATGATGGTTATAGCTCGCCAATGGTGAATTTCTCGGGGTTCTTGCCCTTGAAATCCTTGAAATACAGTTTTGTTTCGCGCATTTCCTGCTCGATGTCGCCTGTAGGAACGAAGCTCCGGGTACACCGAATGAGCTTCCGTTCATAGTCCACTCCGTAGAGCAACACGGGAATCTGGGCCTTCAAAGCGATGAAATAGAAGCCCTTCTTCCACTCGGGATTGAGCGACCTTGTGCCCTCCGGCGTGATGCAAAGCTTGAACTCTTTGCGTTGCTGTGCGGTGTCGGCGAGGTTGTCGGTCATGCTGGAATGGCGCGAGCGAAACACAGGAATGCCGCCCATGCGCCGGAAAACAGGCCCCAACGGCCAGAAAAACCATTCCTTCTTCATCAGGAAATTGATTTTCAATCCTCGTGACCGCATGTAGAGTTGACCGATAAGAAAGTCCCAGTTGCTGGTGTGCGGGGCCAGGCAAATGATGAATTTGTCGGGGTGGCCGACAGTAACTTCCGCCTTCCATCCCCAGTGTTTGAACAGAAGCCAGTTACAAAACTGCTTGAACATAATGTCTTGATTAAGTCGCTGCCAGGCGTGCAGCCCGTGCGGAGTTATCCTAAATTGCCGATCTGGTCAATCACATCGGCCACCTGATGGTCGAAGTCCGTCGTGAGTTGGTGGTAGTAAACCTTGGGCGACATGCCGGGTTCGGGGTGCGAGATGCGCCTCACGAAGTCGTTGCGCATGACGATAATACCCGAGAGCAGGCTTTCCCGGTTGTCCTTATTGTCTGCTGCGCCGTAAAGGGAAGCGGCGACAGCCTCTGCGAACAAGTCGCTGCAAATGCCGTCTATCAAGTGCTTCAAGTCTCTTTTTTTTGCCATAGCTTGTGAATTGATGTTCTTTGATTCGATGTCCAAAGATAAATAAAAAAGTGGATATGCAAGCACGGGCCCTTAAAAATATTGTGAAAAAGGGGTTTTCTTTCTCTTTTCTTTCCATATTCAACGGAAAAAGCGTACTTTTGCAGTAGGATATACTATTCATTAAATCATAAATCACAGAACATGAAAACGAGTCTTTTGCAGAAAGCGCGTGCTCAGTATCAGCCCAAACTCCCGAAAGGGTTGCAGGGAGCCGTTAAGGTTAAGGAAGGTGCAGCCACGCAGAGCGTTGGCGATCAGGATGAAATCAAGAAGCTTTTCCCCAACACGTATGGCATGCCCATCATAGAGTTCGTGCCCGGCGAGGAGTATGCGGCCCGTGAGATGAACGTCGGCATCATCCTCTCCGGCGGTCAGGCTCCCGGCGGTCACAACGTCATCTGCGGCATCTTCGACGCTGTGAAGAGACAGAACGCCAACAACAAGGTGTACGGTTTCCTCATGGGCCCCGGCGGTTTGGTGGATCATGACTACATCGAATTGACGTCCGACTATGTGGACAAGTACCGCAACACCGGTGGTTTTGACATGATTGGCTCCGGCCGCACCAAGCTGGAGAAAGAGGAGCAGTTCGAGAAAGGCTTGGAAATTATCCGCGAGCTTGGCATCAAGGCCGTGGTTATCATCGGCGGCGACGACTCCAATACCAATGCCTGTGTGCTGGCCGAGTACTATGCTGCCAAGAACTACGGCATCCAAGTCATCGGTTGCCCCAAGACGATTGACGGCGACCTGAAGAACGCCCAGATTGAGACGAGCTTCGGTTTCGACACGGCTACCAAGGTGTATGCCGAGCTTATTGGCAACATCGAGCGCGATGCCAACTCTGCCCGCAAGTACTGGCACTTCGTGAAACTCATGGGCCGCTCGGCCTCCCACATTGCGCTGGAGTGCGCTTTGCAGACCCAACCCAACATCTGCCTCGTGTCCGAGGAGATTGAGAAAGAGGACATGACGCTCAACCAGATTGTGGAACAGATTGCCACGGCCGTGGCCCAGCGTGCCGTGGCCGGCAACAACTTCGGCGTGGTGCTCGTTCCCGAGGGCCTCATCGAGTTCATTCCGGCCATCGGCCGCCTCATCGACGAGCTCAACGACCTGCTTGCCGCCCACGGTTCCGACTACAAGGATCTTGACAAGGACGCCCAGCACGCCTACATCCTGGCCCATCTGAGCAAGGAGAATGCCGACACATTCGCCACCCTGCCCGAGGATGTGGCCCGCCAGCTTTCGCTCGATCGCGACCCCCACGGCAATGTGCAGGTGTCGCTTATCGAGACTGAAAAGCTGCTTTCCAACATGGTGGGAGCCAAGCTCGACGAGTGGAAGAAGGAAGGAAAGTACAAGGGCAGCTTCGCCTCGCAGCACCACTTCTTCGGCTATGAGGGCCGCTGCGCAGCCCCCTCCAACTTCGATGCCGACTACTGCTACGCTCTCGGCGTGAGCGCCGCCAACCTCATTGCCAACGGCAAGACGGGTTACATGGCCATCGTGCAGAACCTCTCGGCTCCCGCCGAGGACTGGAAGGCCGGCGGTGTGCCCATCACGATGATGATGAACATGGAGCGCCGCAACGGCGAGATGAAGCCCGTGATTCGCAAGGCCCTCGTGGAACTCGACGGTGCCCCCTTTAAAAAGTTTGCCGAGAAACGCGACGAATGGGCCCGTGAGACCTGTTTTGTCTATCCCGGTCCTATCCAGTACTGGGGTCCTTCTGAGGTTTGCGACCGTGAGACCCGCACGCTGGCCTTGGAGAACGAGGCCAAGAAGTAAGCCACACCACGGGCGGCAGCCGGGCCGCGAACCCGGCTGCCGCCCCGCTTGACACTGAAAGGGACACTCCGTCGTGCGTGCACGGATGGCGTGTCCCTTTCCCAATCCCTATCCATCAACCGGTCATCATGAGCAACAGGAAGCCCACACGCCATCGTAAGTCGCCTGGCCAGCACCGCCGTCGTGTCCCGCAACGACATGTCTGCCCGCTGGCTTCCCTGTTCCATCCCTCCCTGTTCAGAAAGCGGATTAGCTGGACTTGGGTCTTCGGGGGCGTGGGCGTGATGGCTTTCTACGTATGGATATTCTACTATTTTTTTGTCGGCCCCACGGGTTTCCGCTGGCGTGCGCTCTACGGCGACGCCAAATATCCTGCGGGTTACGAGATTCACGGCATCGACATCTCCCACTATCAAGGCGACATCGACTGGGAAGTGCTGAGCTCAAATGCCGTCATCAACGGCAGTCCGCTGCGTTTCATCTTCATCAAGGCCACCGAGGGCTCCTCGCGGATAGACCCCAACTTCAACGACAACTTCTACCAGGCGCGCGAGTATGGCTTCGTCCGCGGCGTGTATCACTTCTGGACCAACAGCTCGTCGGCCCGTTCGCAGGCCTATCATTTTCTGAAGCAGGTGCACCTCGAAGACGGTGATCTGCCTCCCGTGCTCGACATCGAGCACAAGCCCAAGAACCAGAACGTGGAGGATTTTCAGCGCGACGTGCTCACCTGGCTTCACATTGTCGAGGACAAATACCATGTGAAGCCCATCATCTACACCTATTATAAATTTAAGGAAAGCTACCTCAGCGCACCCGTATTCGACGACTATCCCTACTGGATAGCCCACTACTACGTGGACAAAGTGGAGTACAAGGGGAAGTGGAAATTCTGGCAGCACACCGACACGGGCGTGCTGCCAGGCATCAAGGGGAATGTGGACCTGAACATCTACAACGGCACTTACTACGACCTCAAGCAGCTCGCCATCGGCGGGAAAGAGGAAGTGGAGACGGCCGAATGAGCTGCTTTATTCCAGAATCTTGGTCATCGACATGGCCGAGATGAGCCCGTCGGGGCTGATGGTGGCCTTAACGCGGTAGTTGGCCTCCTTTTCCTTACTGGCGTCGGTGCGTTCCATGGTCTGCCGTGCCGAGAAGTTCACGGTATATTCGTACTGTTCGTCGCCCACCTCTTTTTTGTCTATCTTGTAGTCGTTGTTCAGTCGCCAGTTCATGTTGGTGATGTCGTCCTTGTAGATTTTGTTCATGAACGTCAGCACGTCGGCCTTGGTGGCGTCGGTCTTGCCCAGAAAGTTGGTGAGCAGCGGGGCCACGGTGGCCTGCAGGTCGCTCTCGCTGCGCGAGTTGATGCTCTGGAAGAAGTGGCGCAGTATGGCGGCCACCATGGATTTTTCCTCGGGCTGCACGGTGTTGGCCTTCAGCTTCTTGATGGCCGTGTTGGCCTCGTCCACGTGTTCGCCGTTGGGATGTTGCGTGAGGTAGAGGTTCATGGCCTCCATCGTGTTCTCATTGCTGGCGTCGCTCCAGTCTATGGAATCAATCTTGTGCTGGGCCTCGAGCTTGTGCTCGGAGTCGGGATGCTTCATCAGATAGTCCTCCAAAGCCGCCTTGGAACCCGAGACCACGGCGTTGGTCCAGTCGTTGTCCTGCTGTTTGAGCTGCTCCAGCCGTGCCGTGATGGCGTCGCGGTGGGCCTCGGGTGCGTCGAGGTTGGTGTCCAGATAAGTCTGCAACACCAGCGGGTCGTCGCTCTTCATGGCAAACTCGTAGGCCTCTTCCTCCTTCGAGGTCTTGGCGTTGTTGTAGAAATAGAAGCAGATGGCACATACCAGCAGGGCGAAGACGAAGCCGGCGATGATAGCGGCGTGCCCTTTCTTGCGGGGTTGCTGCGGCTGTTCGGGCTGGTCGTCGTGGGGTGTGGGTGCGTCGCTGTGGCCCGTCTGGCCGGAGACACGCGTCTGGTGGTGGCAGTTGGGGCACACCTCCTGGTCATTGAAATACACATCGCCACACTGTGGGCACCGGATGATCTTGCCCGCAATCTGCACGCCGCAGTTGGGACATGCGGGAGCCTTGTCACTGATTTGTCGTCCACACTCTGGACATTTGATAATCGCCATGATAACTATAGATAATGATTTGTTCGTTTGGATGCCTGCGTTTCCCTACCGGTGGCGGAAGCGTATCTCGCGCAACTTGTGGTCGCCCATGAAGCGGCTCTTGTCCACGTAGCCGTTGATGCCGTTCAGGCGACCCTTTCCCGTGTATTGCCAGAGCACGAAGTCGAGGTCGTCTTTCAGCGTGGGCTCCCGCTCGGTGTACTGTGCAATCATCACTTTGTAGTCGCCGAGCAGCCCCAGCAGGTAGTGGTCGTAGAAGTTGGCGCCGGTATAAATGAGAGGCTTCTGCTTGTAGGCTTGTTCCATGAGCCGGAGAAAGGTGAACAGCGAGTCGCGAAATTCCTCCACGCCGAGCCCGCTGCGCGTCTCCACATCGACCATGGGCAGCAGGTCCTGGTCGTCGGGCCGGCACTGGGCCATGAAGTTTTCGAGCTGTGTCTGCTGGGGTATTCTGGGCCGGTAGAAGTGATACGACCCCACCTTGAGCCCGTAGCGGTGGGCCAAGTCTATGTTCTGCTTGTATTTTTCGTCGATGCGATTGCCCCCCTCCGTGGCCTTGAGATAGACATAAGCCATCTTCGATTCGCCCACGGTTTCCCAGAACACGTTGCCCTGGTAGTGGCTCAGGTCGATGCCGTGAATGTGTGAACAAGTGTCCTCGCACTCCACACGGTCGCTCTGTGCCGCGGCCGTCGAGGGCGACAAGAGGGTGAGGAGCAGTATGTTGAGCATGAAATAGAGAATGCGCTTCATACTGCAAAGTTAGCCAAAACTATCAAGACTGCCGCATGCACGCCGTTTTTTATAAGATTTTTAACCCCTCTTGTCTTCACGCCGAGCCCGCCGAGCCGCGGAGTTTTCACAGCTTTCCTCTTTCAACTCTGCGTCTCTGCGTGTGAGTGTTCCCCTCTTGTCTTCACGCGGAGTCCGCGGAGTCGCGGAGTTTTTACACCTTTCCTCTTTCAACTCTGCGTCTCTGCGTGAGTCCACTCTCTCGCGCCGGCCTCTGTTTGCTCTACTCTTCGATTTCTTGCAGCGAGCGGGCGAAGTTGTTGAGATAGTTGCTCACGGTCTCGATGGGGGCGTAGGTGAGGTAGCGCAGGCTGCGGCGCAGGTTGCGTCGCAGCAGTCCCGAGTTGTTTTGCACGAATCCCGACCGGCTCTGTCGGAAGTGCCACTCCTCCGCCGTGTCGCTGGCCGTGTGCACCACAGAGCGCAGCACCAGCTTGTTGGCCGCCGGCTCCTCGTGCGTCACAAAGGGCAACTCGTCTATGTCGAAGCCGAACACGGCCATGAGCATGCTGCCTTGCAGCTGTGCCATGCGCCGGATGTGGAGCCGTCGCAGCCAGTCGTCGAGCTTCACGAAGTCCACTTTGTCGCCCTTGTTGCGCAGGTAGCTGCCCAGTTGGATGAGTCCACTGAGCATGGTGCCGCGGTTGAGCATGGTCGAAACGTTGCCCACGATGATGTGCAGTACCTCCAACGACCCCACGTTGGTGTCGATGGCGTGGCGCTCGGCCTCCACGATGCGCCGCAGCCGGCGGTTGAGCAGCCCGTTGCTTAGGCGTGGCGGCTCCGAGCTGTCGGGCGTGGCGGCATGCTCGTCGACGAGCCGCCGGGGTATGTTCATCCGCTCGTCGTACTGATGGTTGCGCACGCCGCGCTGGGCTGCATGCTCCACATGCTGCACGCGCACCATCTGGAACAGCCGGTCCCACTTGAAAGCCGACATCGGCTCCAGCGGCTCGTACTCGTTGAGCGCCCCCGAGCGCAGCAGGCGGAAGAAGTTGCGCATGATGATGTTCATGGGTCAGGAATATTGCTTGGGATACCTCAGCACGATGGCCAGCAGCGTTGCCGCGCCGATGGACATGGGGTAGTAGAGGTAGGGAATAATCTGGACGGGGTTCAGGCTGGCCAGTCCTGCGGCCAGCAGCATCTGCACGCCGTAGGGGATGAGGCCCTGCACCGTGCACGAACAAGTGTCGAGAATGCTGGCGCACTTGCGGTTGTCCACGCCGTAGCGGTCGCCTATCTGCCGGGCAATGTTGCCCACGGTGAGTATAGCCACGGTGTTGTTGGCCGTGCACACGTTGACCAAGCCCACCAGTGCAGCGATGGACAGCTCGGCGCCGCGCTTGCCGTGGACGTGGGCCGTGAGCCTGCCGATGATGTAGTCTATGCCTCCCGCCTCGCGAATCATCTCGAGCATGCCGCCCGCCATCATGGCCACGATGATGAGTTCGCCCATGCCCGCGATGCCCTGGCCCATGGCCCCGAGCCACCCGAAGAGGCCGTAGCTGCCCCCAAGGATGCCTATGGCCCCGCAGAGCACCAGGCCGAGCACGAGCACGGCCATCACGTTCATGCCGGCCACGGCGGCTACAAGCACCACCAGATAGGGCACCACCTTCCACACATCGACGGGCGGCAGCAGTCCCGGAGCCGTCATGCCCCGCCCCATCACCGCATATACGGCCAGCACCAGCAGGGCCGCCGGAGCCACGATGAGGGCGTTGGCACGGAACTTGTCGCTCATCTTGCAGCCCTGCGTCTGGGTGGCCACCACGGTGGTGTCGGAGATAAACGAGAGGTTGTCGCCGAAATAGGCCCCGCCCACGATGACAGCCGTGAGCAGGGCGGCGTTGCCTCCCGTCTGGTGGGCCATGCCGGCGGCGATGGGCACCAGGGCCACCACGGTGCCTACGCTCGTTCCGATGGAGAGCGAGATGAAGCAGGCGGCCACGAAGAGCCCCGGCAGGATGAGGCTGGCAGGCAGCACATGGAGGGCCAGCCCCACCGTGGCGTCGATGGCTCCCATGCTCTTGGCCGAGGCGGCAAAGGCTCCGGCCAGCACGTAGATCCAGAGCATGAGCATCAAACTGTCCGAGCTGGCGCCGCGTGTGTAGATGCCGATGCGCTTCTTCAGCGGGAAGCCACCGGAGATGGCCACGGCATAGATGCTGGCCATCATGAAGATAACGGTCATCGGCACTTTGTAGAAGTCGCCCGCCGCAACGGCCAGGGCCAGGTAAAGCCCGATGAAAACCATCAGCGGCGAGAGCGCGAGCAAGCCTTTGTTCATGTCTCTTGTTGTTGTCAGCGGGGGCTTGCGCCCCGGTGTCGGGTACCCCGTGCGGCGGCAGGGGCCGCAGGGTCGCCGTGCGGTTGCACCGCAGCGGCCTTGCGATTGCGCCGTCGCCGCGCTGCGATTACGGCGTAACGGTCTCGCGATTACGCCGTTGCCGCGTTGCGATTGCGGCGTGTTGGTTGCACGTCTGCGTCGCCGTGGCGATGCGTGCATGTGGCCCAGGCGGCGCGGTGGCCCTACAGCGTCACGCCGTTCTTGAAGATGGCGATCTCGCTGTACTCGTTCTCCTCGTTGCGGGTCTTCTCTCCGCTGGCCACGGCAATGACTTTCTGGATGAACCTCCGGTTCAGTTCGGCCATGGGCATGCCGCGCAGCAGTTGGCCGGCGTTGAAGTCTATCCAGTTGGGTTTGCGGGCGTAGAGGTCGTTGTTGGTCGAGATTTTCATCGTGGGCACAAAGGTGCCGAAGGGTGTGCCGCGGCCTGTGGTGAAGAGCACCAGCTGGCAGCCGGCGGCCGCCAAGGCCGTGGAGGCCACGAGGTCGTTGCCCGGAGCCGAGAGCAGGTTCAGGCCGTGGTGTTGCAGCCGGTCGCCGTAACCCAGCACGCCGCTCACCTGCGCGCGCCCGCATTTCTGGGTGCAGCCCAGGGCTTTGTCCTCCAGCGTGGAGATGCCGCCCGCCTTGTTGCCCGGCGAGGGGTTTTCTCCCACGGGCTCGCCGTGGGAGAGAAAGTATTCCTTGAAGTTGTTGACGAGCTCCACCGTCTGGCGAAACAGCTCGGGAGTCTTGCACCGATTCATGAGGATGGTCTCAGCACCGAACATCTCGGGCACCTCGGTGAGGATGGTTGTGCCGCCCTGCGCCACGAGGTAATCGGAAAATTCGCCCACGAGTGGATTGGCCGTGATGCCGCTGAAGCCGTCGCTTCCGCCGCACTTCAGGCCCACGCGCAACTCGCTCAGGGGCACGTCCTCGCGGCGGTCTTGCCGTGCCCGGGCGTAGAGTTCGCGCAGCAGCTGCATGGCGGCCTCCGTTTCGTCGCCGTCAACTTTCTGTGTGACGAGCAGTTTCACGCGGTCGCGGTCGTAGTTGCCCAGCAGTTCCATGAACTGGTCGGGCTGGTTGTTCTCGCATCCCAGCGAGAGCACGAGCACGCCGCCGGCGTTGGGGTGCAGGCAGATGTCGCGCAACACCTTGCGTGTGTTCTCGTGGTCGCCGCTCAACTGCGAGCAGCCGTAGTTGTGGTGCCAGGCGTGCACGGCATCGATGCCCTCCAGACGGGTCTCGGCCGTGAGCCGGCGCACCAGCCGCTCGGCGATGCCGTTGACGCAGCCCACGGTGGGCACAATCCATATCTCGTTGCGCACGCCCACCTCTCCGCTGCTGCGGCGGTAGCCTTTAAAGCAGAGGTCTTCGTGGGGAATGCGCAGTTCCTCGTTCACGGGGCGGTACTCGTAGTCGAGTGTGCCCGAGAGATTGGTCTTGAGATTGGTCTCGTTCACCCACTGTCCGCGGCGCAGGTCTTCGCGGGCATGGCCTATGGGGTAGCCGTACTTGATGATGTCGGTGCCGGCTTTCACGTCGGCAAGCAGCACTTTGTGGCCGGCCGGTGTGTCCTGGAGCACCTCCACGCGGCGCCCGTCCACGTCGAGCGTCTCGCCCTGCTTCACCGGGCGCAGGCACACCACCACGTTGTCTGCGGGATTGATTTTGATAAATGTTGATTCGTTCATAGTTGTTTGTTCGCTTGTTGATGGGTCATGGTCAGTTCTTCCTTTCATCCTCTCGGGGCCTCATCCTTTCATTCGTCCCGCTTCCGCCGGGCGGCGTAGTCTTTTTCCGTGTGTGGGGTGCCGGGGGCCAGGCCCCGGTCACTCTCTCGGTACTCACAGCTGCGTGCGCCGGTAGAAGTCCACGTTCTCCCGGGTGAGCAGCTCAATGGGCATGTAGTTCACGGGCTGTACCTTCTTTTTGAGCACGATGGCCCTGAAAAGCGTGTCCACACACGAGTAGCCCTGCTGGTAAGCGTGCTGCGCAATGAGGAACGACACGCTGCCCTGACGCAGGCACTCGGCGTTCTTGCCCACCATGTCGTAGCCCATAATCTGCACGTCGCGGCGGTTGGTGCGCAGCAGAAACTCGCCCACGACGTGGGCCTTGGAGCCCAAAGTGATGCAATGGTGAATGTCGGGACGGGCTACGAAGAACTCCTCCAGCATGCTGTTGTGGAGCTGTCGCGTGCCGTTGAGCGGCAGTTCCAGCTCAATGATGGCGACGCTGGGGAAGTGGTCGTGCATGTAGTGGCGGAAGCCCACCTCGCGGTTGTCCTGCTGCTTGCTTACCACGCGCCCGTTGCTGGTGAGCTTCACGATGGCGATGGCGGTCTCTTGGCCGGCAATGAGCATGAGCATGCGTGCGGCGAAGTAGCCGCTCGAAAACGAGTCTTGTCCGAAGAAAGCCAGGGGTTTCAGGTCGGGCATGTAGGAGTCGAGCATCACAAAGGGGATGCCCCGCTCGTGCATTTGGTCGGTGAAGCGCCGCGTCACCTCCAGATCCGAGGGCACAATGACCACTCCGTCGGGCTGGGCCTCCAGGCAATCGCGGGTGGTGTCGAGGAACGATTGCTCGTCGAATTGCTCGTAATACATGATTTCGGCCTTGACGTGGAAGTCGCGTCGGGCCTCTTGGGCCATCTTGACGCCCTCTTCTATCTCTTCCCAGTAGGCCACCTGCTCGTGCCGGGGAATGAGTACAATGAATGTGTACGAGCGGTTGTAGGCCAAGGCGGAGGCGTACATGTTGGGCTGATAGTTCACCTCCTTGAGTGCGGCCTCCACGCGGGCACGGGCCTTGGACGACACATTGGGACGCTCGTGGAGCACTCGATCCACCGTCCCCACCGACACGCCGGCTCTCTGGGCAATGTCCTTGATTCTGATTTTGTCTGTCATCGTTGGGTCGTAATTACCATGCAAAAATAAGCATAAAAGTTGAATTGTATCGACGTGCACGGGAATTATTTGTTGAAAAACCATGTTTTTTGCCGATTTGTTTCCCGTTTTGGAAATTTCTCTTTATATTTGCCCCGACAAACGAAAGGAATAATCTATACACAACAAACAATAAAAATTAAATCGTTAAGAACATGGCTAAAATCGTAACATTAGGCGAAATCATGCTGCGCTTGTCCCCGGAGGGCAGCGATCGTTTCATCCAGACCGACCATTTCCGCATCATTCCCGGCGGCGGCGAGGCCAATGTGGCCGTGAGTGTGGCCAATTATGGGCACGAGGCCTACTTCGTGAGCAAGCTACCGAGCCATGAGATTGGCCAGATTGCCGTGAACGCCCTGCGCCGCTATGGGGTGGACACCCGCTTTATCGCCCGCGGCGGCGACCGCGTGGGCCTCTACTATGCCGAGACGGGAGCCTCGATGCGCCCCTCAAAGGTGATTTACGACCGGGCGCACAGCGCCATTGCCGAGGCCGATGCTTCAGATTTTGACTTCGACGCCATCATGGACGGCGCGCAGTGGTTCCACTGGAGCGGCATCACGCCGGCCGTGTCGGACAAGGCTGCCGAGCTCACCCGCCTGGCTTGCGAGGCTGCCAAGCGCCACGGCGTGACGGTGTCGGTGGACCTGAACTTCCGCAAGAAGCTCTGGACTTCGGAGAAAGCCATCTCGGTGATGCGTCCGCTCATGAAGTATGTGGACGTGTGCATCGGCAATGAAGAGGATGCACAGCTCTGTTTGGGCTTCAAGCCCGACGCCGACGTTGAGGGCGGAAAGACCGATGCCAGCGGCTATTACAACATCTTCAAGGGCATGATGAAGGAGTTCGGCTTCAAGTATGTGGTGTCCACGCTCCGCGAATCGTTCTCGGCCACGCACAATGGCTGGAAGGCTCTTATCTATAACGGCAAGGACTTTTACGAGAGCAAGCGCTACGACATCGACCCCATCATCGACCGTGTGGGCGGCGGCGACTCGTTCTCGGGCGGCCTCATCCATGGGCTGCTCACCAAGTCCACGCAGGGCGAAGCCCTGGAGTTTGCCGTGGCTGCCTCGGCTCTGAAGCACACGATTCCCGGTGATTTCAACCTCGTGAGCGAGGCAGAGGTGGAGAGTCTGGCCGGCGGCAATGCCAACGGTCGCGTGCAGCGATAAGAGAATCAACCTATAAACAGCATAAAATGGCAAAGTTTAACAAAGTCCAGGTGATGACCGCCATGAAGGAAACGGGCATGGTTCCCGTGTTCTTCAACAAGGACGTTGACGTGTGTAAGAATGTTATCAAGGCCTGTTACGAGGGCGGCGTGCGCGTGTTCGAGTTCACCAACCGCGGTGACTTCGCCCACGAAATCTTCGGCGAACTGGTGAAATGGGCCGACAAGGAGTGCTCCGAACTCATCCTGGGAGCCGGCACAGTGATCGATGCCGGCACGGCTTCGCTCTATCTGCAGCTGGGCGCCAACTTCATCGTGGGCCCCAACTTCAACCCCGAGATAGCTCCCGTGTGCAACCGCCGGCTGGTGCCCTATTCGCCGGGCTGCGGCACGGTGAGCGAAATCAGCCATGCCCAGGCTCTGGGCTGCGACGTGACGAAGGTGTTCCCCGCGGGCAACGTGGGCGGGCCGTCGTTTGTCAAGAACGTGCTGGCCCCGCTGCGCTGGAGCAACATCATGGTGACCGGCGCCGTTTCGCCCGACAGGGAGAACCTCACCGAGTGGATCAAGGCCGGCGTGCTCTGCGTGGGCATGGGGTCAAAGCTCTTCCCCAAGGAGGTGGTGGCCGCCCGCAACTGGAAGGCCATTACCGACAAGTGCGTGGAAGCGCTGGGCTATATCCGCGAGGCCCGCGGCTGAACGGGCGCGCCGCAACCGCACGATGACCCGCATTCAGCGACACAGGATTCTGAAGTGGACGGTCGGCATGTTGATGCTGGCCGTCTGCTGGGTTATGGTGGGCTGTGGCGACCGCCAGGCGGCACGCGTGGATCGGCTGAACGAGCGGGCCTACGACTTCCACTACCGCAACCTTGATTCCACGCAGGCCTACGCCCGTCGCAGTCTGAGCCTTGCCGCCAACTACGATGCCGGGGCGGCCGAGGCCCTGAATCACCTTGCCTTTGTGTGTCTTGCCAAGATGCAGTATACACAGGCCGAGCGGCTGCTGGAGCAGGTTGCCGGCACCACCGACAACCAGGTGGAGCTGCTTGTGGCCGACATCCAGATGATGAGGCTCTGCCAGCGACGGTCGCGCAACAAGGATTTCTATGCCTATCGCGAGCGTGCCATGCGTCGTCTGCGACGCTTCGACGATGAGCCCGACCGCCTTACGCCCCACCAGATGCGGCGGATGGTCTATGCGCGCTCGGAGTTTGCCATCGTGGCCTCTTCCTATTTTTATTATGTGGGGCAAGTCAAGACCTCGGTGGACGCCCTGGAAGAGATAGATCCCTTTGGTGAAATACAGCAGGACACGGCCCAGTTGCTGTGCTATTGGTACAACATTGGAGCCGGCGGCATCCTCAGTGAGACTACTCCCGAGGAGACCGCCCAGGCCGAGTTTGAATATCTGGTGCACTGTTATACGCTCTCCGTTCAGGCCGACTATCCCTTCTGGAAAGCCCAGGCCATGCAGGCTATGAGCGAGCATCTGCAAGCCGAACCCCAACGCTCGCAGCTCATACGCAACAACCTGCCCGCCATTCGGCTCATCAATACCGACGGCATGCCCGAGGCCTTGCTGGCCGGCAACCTGGCACAACGGTCGCTCGACCTGTTCCGCCGCTATGGCGATGTCTACCAGACAGCCGGTGCCAACCGCACGCTGGCCGAATGCTATTGGCAGATTCATGACTACCGTTCGGCCTTGCTCTGTCTGCAACGTGCGCTGAACACGAACAAAGCCATCCGTCAGGCTCCCGACTTGGTGGCCTCCATCCGCGAGCAGCTTAGCCTGGTCTATTCGGCAGTGAACGACAAGGTGAACAGCGATCGCAACCGCAACATCTACCTCGACCTGCAGGAACAGACCCGCCAGGACCGGCAACTGGAGGCGCGTGCCAGTCAGCTCGACGAGTCGGCGCGCCAGCTCAACGGCATGCTTGTGGCTGTCATCCTGATGATAGCCGTGGTCACGGCGTTGCTCTATGTGTTCGACCTAATGCGCCGACGCAGCGATGCCCGCTTTTCCCTCGGCACTTTGCTCGAGCCGCTGACCGAATGGCGGCGGCAGAACGAGCAGAAAGCCGCCGGTGTGCAGGAACGTTACAATGAGATACAGGAGCAGACCGACGTGGTGCGGCTGCACCTGAAGCAGAACAAACGCCGCAACCTGGAGCAGCGGGCCAAGATTCAGCTGGTGAACAGCGTGATGCCTTTCATCGACCGCATGATGAACGAGGTGGCGCGGCTGCAGGCCGGAACCGATGCGCCCGGGGTGAGGCGGCAACGCTATCAGTATATCGCCGAGCTTACAGAGAGCATCAACGACTACAACAATGTGCTGACGCGCTGGATACAGATGCGGCAAGGCGAGGTGAGCCTCAAGATAGAGAACTTCGATCTGCAGTCGCTCTTCGACATTGTGGCGCGCGCCCGCATGAACTATCAGCTGAAAGGCATCACGCTCAACGTGGAGCCCACGCAGAGTGTGGTGAAAGCAGACAAGACGCTGACGCTTTTCATGATTAACACCATGGCCGACAACGCCCGCAAGTTTACGCCCGAGGGCGGGACGGTGAGCGTGAGCGCCACGGAGACCGACGACTATGTGGAGGTGAGCGTGACCGACAACGGCCGCGGCATGAGCGGCGAACAGCTGGCCCATGTCTTCGACCGCACCTATACGGGAGGGCATGGATTCGGACTGAAAAACTGTAATGGCATCATCGAGAAATACAAGAAGATGAGCCGTATCTTCAGTGTATGCACCCTCAAGGCCGAGAGCGAGGTGGGCTGCGGCTCGCGTTTTTACTTCAGGCTGCCCCGTGGCGTGGCCCGCTTGTGCGTGGTGCTGGCGATGGCAGGAACGCTGACCCATGGCGGCGAGACGGCGGCCAAGCCGGCACGTCCGCCGGTTGGCAGGGCCTCGCAGTATGCCGACAGTGCCTACTTTTCCAATATCAACGGCACCTATGAGCGCACGCTGCAGTGGGCAGACAGCTGTCGCAAGTACCTGGCGCCTACGGACACGGTGACCCTTCTCGACATCAGCAACGAGGCTGCCGTGGCTGCTCTGGCCCTGCATCGGTGGGACGTGTACCAAGAAAACAACAGAGTGTACACCCGACTCTTCCGCGAAGTGAGTGCCGACACTACGTTGCCCGAGTATGTGCGCACCATGCAGCGCAGCGAAAACAACAAGACCGTGGCCGTGATACTGCTGTCGTTGCTGCTCGTTATCATCTTTCCGGCCTATTATTTCCTGTACTATCGCCATCGGTTGAACTATAGTTTCTGCATCGATCATATCAATGCCATGAACCGTTTGCTGCTCAAGGACGTTGGAGATGCCGAAAAACTGCAGGGCATCGACCGGCTGGGCGACTTCCGAAAGTTCGACCTTTCGGACGAGCAGCAGGAGAACCTGAGCGTCATTGTGAGGCAGATACACAATGCCCTGCAGCTCTCGATAGACAGTGCGGCCAGTCAGGAAACCACCATTGAGCTGGCCGAGGACAACCTGCGCCGGCTTCAGATGGACACCGACAGGCTGCATGTGTCGAACAGTGTGCTGGACAACTGCCTCTCCACACTGAAACACGAGACGATGTACTACCCCTCACGCATCCGCCAACTCATCGATGGAACCGACGCACATCTGGCCGGCATCGCGGAGTTGGCCGGCTACTATCAGGAGCTTTACCAGATTCTTTCGCAGCAAGCTATGCGGCAGATTCCCGCCGCGCGGCTGGATGACGACATGACGGCCTATCTTTTTGAAATCTTAAAGAAGCTCAACAACGGCGAAAAACCCGAGGCTGCGGTATCAGAAACACGCGACCGATACGTTGATATACAAGTGCAGATGGACGGCTGCGCGCTGAATGACGAACAGTGCAGGCAGCTCTTCACGCCCTATACGGCCGATCTGAAGTTCCTGCTCTGCCGTCAAATCGTGCGTGAGATGGGCGAAGCCACCGGTCTGCGCGGCTGTGGCATCCGGGCCGAAGTGGGCCAGACGGGCCCCGTGGTGATTGTCACCATGCCTGTGCGCTGCCTGGAGGCGGTGCGCCGAACCAACCATATATTGATTAAACAATAAGAAACGCCATGAAAGACTTCAATATCATTATCGTCGAGGACGTGCCGCTGGAGCTGAAAGGCACGGAGGGCATCATCCGTAACGACATTCCCGAGGCCCATATCATCGGTACGGCCGACTCGGAGCAGAGCTTCTTGCGACTCATGAAAGAGCAGATTCCCGACCTGGTGCTGCTCGATCTCGGCCTCGGCGGCTCCACCACCGTGGGTGTAGAGATATGCCGACACACCAAGGAGACCCACCCCGAGGTGAAGATTTTGATTTTCACCGGCGAGATTCTGAACGAGAAACTGTGGGTGGATGCGCTCGACGCTGGTTGCGACGGCATCATCCTGAAGAGCGGGGAACTGCTTACACGGGGCGATGTGGCCAGTGTGATGGACGGCAAGCGGCTGGTGTTCAACCAGCCTATCCTGGAGAAAATCGTGAGCCGCTTCAAGCACAGCGTGAACAATGAACTGATGCGACAAGAGGCGCTTATCAACTATGAGATAGACGAATACGACGAGCGGTTCCTGCGGCATCTGGCTCTTGGCTTCACGAAAGAGCAGATCACGAACCTGCGCGGCATGCCGTTCGGTGTGAAAAGTCTGGAGAAACGGCAGAACGAGCTGGCGCAGAAACTCTTTCCCGACGGCCGCGGCGGAGTGGGGGTGAACGCCACACGTCTCGTGGTGCGGGCGTTGGAGCTGCGCATTCTCGATGTGGACAACCTGCATCCTGACGAAGATTGAAGAATGACCGTACCTATATATATAAGGTGATGGGGACAGAAGAGCGCGACAGACACCAGTCGGCATTCGGCCAGCACTGGGGGGTGACTTGGCGGACGTGGGTCTACAGGCTGACGTTGCTGCTGGGTGCGGGCCAGGTGGCCCTCATCCTGGCGTCGTGGCTGCTGGCCGCAGCCA
Organism: Hallella seregens ATCC 51272; assembly: GCF_000518545.1. Taxonomy (GTDB): domain Bacteria; phylum Bacteroidota; class Bacteroidia; order Bacteroidales; family Bacteroidaceae; genus Prevotella; species Prevotella seregens. The sequence goes on along the minus strand of NZ_JADU01000006.1, from coordinate 28,622 downwards.
TGCCCGAAATGTCGGTGCGCTCCCTGCTCAGTGCGGCCGGTATTCGCTGGTTCTTCGGCAATTTCGCATTCAAGCTGGGCAGTCCGCTGCTGGTCAACCTCATTGTCATGGCAATGGCCGTGGGTGCAGTGGGCGAGAGCGGGCTGTGGAAAACCCTGTGTCACACGTTGCTGCCCCGTCGGCCACAGCCCACCGGCCAGCAACGCTACGCCTTGAGAGCTTCAGGATTGCTGTTGCTGATAGAATGTGCGGTCATGCTCTTGCTCACGGCCTTGCCCCATGCCGTGCTGCTTAGTGTGACCGGAGAGCTGTTTCCCAGCAGTTTCTCGGTGAGCCTGCTTCCCGTGTTGGCATTCATGGGAGCCACCACGGCCGTGAGCTACGGACTGTTGAGCGGCCGGCTGCACAGCGTGTACGACGTGTGTCAGTGCCTCTGTGCTGCCGGCAACTGGCTCATGCCCCTGCTGCTGCTCTATGTGTTGGGTGCCGAATTTTGCCATTGTTTTGCCTATGTGCTGATGGGATAGGCTCGTAGGTCCGGGCTGTTGGCGGCCCGATTATCTTGCGTTTACAGCGTTTTTTTCGTTTTGAAAGTTTTGCCATGTCGGGGAAACTTCGTACTTTTACGCCTTGAAAGCGGGGTGTTAACGGCTTAAAACGCAAAAAAATGCCCTCTGAAGGAATTTTGATAAAAAACTATAAGCTATTCAATGGACGAGAATCAGACAATTGATCAAGACCGGATCATGAAGATTAACATCGAGGAAGAGATGAAGACTTCCTACATCGACTACTCCATGTCGGTGATTGTGGCCCGCGCGCTTCCCGATGTTCGAGACGGTTTCAAGCCTGTGCACCGCCGCATCCTCTACGGCATGCTGGGCTTGGGCAATACCAGTGACAAACCTTACAAGAAGTGCGCGCGCGTCGTGGGCGACGTGCTGGGTAAGTATCATCCCCATGGCGACAGTTCTGTCTACGGTGCACTGGTGCGCATGGGTCAGGAGTGGAACATGCGTTACAAGCTGGTCGACGGCCAGGGTAACTTCGGCAGCGTGGACGGCGACTCGCCCGCTGCCATGCGATACACCGAGTGCCGCCTGTCGAAGATGGGCGAGCACATCATGGATGACATCGAAAAGGACACCGTGGATATGGACAACAACTTCGACGATACGCTGAAGGAACCGTCCGTAATGCCCACCAAAATCCCCAACTTGCTCGTCAACGGCGGCAACGGTATTGCCGTCGGCATGGCCACGAATATCCCCACGCACAATCTGGGCGAGGTGATAGACGGCTGCTGTGCGTTCATCGACAATCCCGAGATTGACACCGACGGGCTGATGCAGTTCATCCCCGCACCCGACTTTCCCACGGGTGCTTACATCTATGGCCAGCAGGGCGTGAAGGACGCCTACGAGACAGGCCGCGGCCGAATAGTGATGAGAGCCAAGGCCGAAATAGAGAGCGACGACAGCCACGACAAGATTGTGGTGACCGAAATACCCTATGGCGTGAACAAGCAGCAGCTCATCGAGTACATCGCCGACCTGGTGAAGGAGGGCAAGCTCGAGGGCATTGCCAACGTGAACGACGAGACCGGCCGTCAGGGCATGCGCATCGTCGTGGACCTGAAACGCGATGTCAATGCCAAGGTCATCCTGAACAAGCTGTTCAAGATGACGGCGCTACAGAGCTCGTTCTCGGTGAACTGCATCGCCCTGGTGCCCAACAAGCACGACCATTCGCAGTTGCGCCCGAAACTGTTGTCGCTGCGCGAGTGCATCAGCTACTTCATTGAGCACCGCCACGAGGTGACCATCCGCCGCACACAGTACGACCTACGGAAGGCGCAGGAGCGTCTGCACATCCTCGAAGGACTGCTCATTGCCTGTGACAATATCGACGAAGTGGTGCATATCATCCGTGCCAGCAAGACCCCGGCCGACGCCCAGGTCAACCTGGAGAAGCGTTTCGAGCTCGACAACCTGCAGTCGAAGGCCATCGTCGACATGCGTCTCTCGCAGCTCACAGGCCTTCGCATGGACCAGTTGCGCGCCGAATACGAGGAGGTTACCGCCCAGGTGGAGTATCTGCAGAGCATCCTTGACGACCCCGAGAAGTGCAAGGCCGTGATGAAGCAGGAGCTGCAGGAGGTCAAGGAGAAGTACGGAGACGAGCGTCGCACGCAGCTCATCCTCGACGAGCACGAGTTCAACGCCGAAGATTTCTATCCCAACGACCCCGTGGTCATCACCGTGAGCCACCTGGGATATATCAAGCGCACGCCGCTGAGCGACTTCCGCGAGCAGGCTCGTGGCGGCGTGGGCTCGAAAGGCGCCCACACCCGTGAGAAAGACTTCACAGAGTATATCTATCCCGCCACGATGCACCAGACGATGCTTTTCTTCTCAAAAAAAGGCCGTTGCTACTGGCTCCACTGCTACGACATCCCCGAGGGCGACAAGACCTCCAAGGGCCGTGCCATCCAGAACCTGCTCAACATCGAGCCCGACGACTCGGTGAACGCTTTCCTGAGGCTGCGCGGCCGTGGGCTGGAGAACGAGGAGTTCGTGAACAGCCACTACGTGGTGTTTGCCACAAAGAACGGTACGGTGAAGAAGACCTCACTGAAGGAATACTCCCGTCCGCGGGCCAACGGCGTGATTGCCATCAATATTGTCGAGGGCGATGAGGTGGTGGACGTGCGCCTGACCAATGGCGAGAACGAGCTTGTCATGGCCAATCGCAACGGCCGTGCCGTGCGCTTCGACGAGCGGGCCATCCGCACGATGGGACGTGTATCGACCGGAGTGCGAGGCATGAGGCTCGATGGCGACGACGATGCCGTGGTGGGCATGGTTGTAGTGAACGATGCCGAGAGCGAGAGCGTCATGGTAGTGAGCGAGAATGGCTACGGCAAACGCTCGGGTGTGGAAGACTACCGCAAAACCAACCGTGGCGGCAAGGGCGTGAAGACCATGGCCGTGACCGAGAAGACCGGCCGTCTGGTGGCCATCAAGAACGTGACCGACGACAACGACCTGATGATTATCAACAAGAGCGGCATCGTGATTCGCATGGCCGTTTCGGACATTCGCGTCATGGGCCGGGCCACGCAGGGCGTGCGTCTTATCAATCTTGCCAAGAAGAACGACATCATTGCCAGCGTGTGCAAGGTGATGAGCTCCGAGCTCGAAGCCACCGTCGAGGCCGAGAACCGCCAGGCCATGCAGGAGAAGAACGAGCAGTTTGCCCAGGCCACCAACGCTCCCGAGAGTGCGGCCACCGCTGCCGGCTCCGGCGAAGACACGGCCGAGCCCGAGGTGGAGCCCGACGACATGATCGATTTCGAGAAGTAAAGAAAGAGAAGTAACAGACAAACCTTTTAAATAATAGACTTATGAAGAAGTTAATGATTGCAGCATTGATGATGCTTGGCACGTCGGCTGCATTTGCCGGAGACAGCGAACCGCTGAAGGCCATCCTTAAAATCAAGGACTATGCCGAGGCAACGCAGTTGCTGAAGAGTAGTCTCGACCAGCTGGCCAGCCCGCAAGAGAAGGCCAAAGCCTACGAACATCTGACGAAGCTCGCGCTGGCCAAGTTCGACAAGGAGAACGCCGTGCAGGCTGCAAACATGCAGGCCCAGCTCACCAAGAGCAAGGAGACGCCCTACGACACACTGGGCTTCTACGAGGCTGCCTACCATGCCACGGTGGACGGTCTGGAGTGCTTGAAGTACGATGCCATGCCCGACGAGAAAGGAAAGGTCAAGGCTAAGTATGCCAGCTCTCTGACGCCGCTCATTGCCAACGCCCGCATGCAGCTCGTGACCGCCGGCAACCACTTTGCCCAGAACGGCAAGGAGGAGGGCGTGCTGAAGTATTGGGGCACATTCCTCGATACCGACGACAACCCCATCTTCCAGGCTTCCAAGGCCAACGAGGCCCAGTTCCTCGGCCAAGTGGCTTACTATACGGCGCAGTATGCCAATCAGGCCCAGCAGTATGACAAGGCCGTGAAGTATGCAGACATTGCCATGCAGGACACCGCCATGCGTAAGCAGGCCGAGACTTTCAAGTTTGCCATTGCCCAGCGCAACCTCAAGACGCATGCCGACTCGCTGAAATACGTGGAGCAGATCAAGGCCCTCTACCAGAGCGAGCCGACCAACGAGATGGCGTTCGGCACGCTCTGCAACATGTACAGCGGCCTGGGCATGATGGCTGAACTCGATGCCGTGGTGGCCGACAAGCTGAAACGCGAGCCCAACAATTTCACGGCGTGGGCGCTGAAAGGCCAGACACTGATGAACCGCAACTCCACAGCCGACAAGCCCGACTGGGACGAGTGCATCGAAGCACTGACCAAAGCCGTAGAGCTGGACGGCACCAACCCCGTGGTGCTCACCTACTTGGGCTTCTCGATCAACGCCAAAGCCAGCCAGATCGACGGCAACCGCGCTGCACAGAAGGAGCTCTACACCAAGTCGATGGGCTATCTGGAGCAGGCCAAGAACCTGGATCCCAACCGCGAAAAGGCCAACTGGGCCTATCCGCTCTACCAGTGTTACTATCTGGTTTACGCCGCCAACGACCCCCGCACGGTCGAGATGGAGAAGCTGCTGAAGGGCAACCAGTAAGCCGCCCGCTCCCAACGGCAAACACTTCACGAGAGGCTGTGCCCAACGCTTGGTTGGCACAGCCTCTCCATCCTTAAAGGCAACCCGGCCGCCGGCGGCTTTGCGCTGTGCGGCGGACTTGCCGAATGCAGGTCGAAAAACAAATAAGCGATGCTCGAATTCAAGAATGTCTGCGTCGGTCTTGCCGACGGCACGCAGTCGGCTCCCTTTTCCTTGGTGGTGAATGGGGGCGAGACGGTATGCCTGTCGGGCCCCGGAGGCTCCGGCAAGACCCGCTTGCTGATGGCCGTCATGGGGCTGGCCCCCTTGGCTGCCGGCTATATCACGGTAGACGGCGAGCTTGTCACGCCGGGCTCCGGCAGCTATTTCCGGCAGCTGATGGCCTATGTGCCGCAACAGCCTCCCTGGAACACGCTCACCGTGGCCGAGCTCTGCCGCCAGCTCTTTGCCCTGAAGGTGAACCGCGTCCGGGCGTTCGACCGGCCGGCACTCATGGCCCGGTGGCGGCAGCTCGGCGTGGACGAGCGTTGTTACGACCGCGCGACGCAGACGCTCACCCGCCCGCAGCTGCAACTTGTGCTGCTGTCCATGCTCCCCTTGCTGGGGCGGCCCATGGTGTTGCTCGACGAAATTCCGCAGACGCCTGCCGTGCAGGCCCTGCTCCACCAGCTCACGGCCGACGGCGCCGAGGTGGTGTGCACCTGCCGCGAGCCGCTGCACGGCAGCGGTGCGGAGGCCGACGGGGGCACGCCGACAGCTTTCGACAAAATGATAAAACTCTGAACGATGGAAATTTCTTTGCTCGGTTTTGCCTTGGGACTGCTGTTGCTGGCCATCCCTTTGTACGTAGTCTGGACGGTGGATGCGCGCCGCATGCGCCGCTTGCTGGTGTCGCTGGGGCGCATGGCCCTGATGGTGGGTGCGCTGGGCGGGCTCATCCACCTGCTGATGCGCTGGAACAGCGTGCCGCTCACCCTCCTGGCCGGCGTGGCCGTGCTGTTGGCCTCGGCGGCGATCACCGTCCGGCACGCCCGCCTCGGCATGGCCCGCCTGCTGCTGCCCGTCGTGGTCGGCACGCTGCCGGCCGTGCTGTTTGTCAGCCTCTACATGGTCTTTCTGGTGCTGGGACAGCGGCAAGTCTTCGATACGCGCCTTTTCATTCCTGTGCTGGCCTTGGTTATCGGCGGCATCATCGGCCTGAATGCCAGGGCGCTGCACACTTACTACATGGGTTTGCAGCACCATGCGCAACTCTACCATTACCTGCTGGGCAACGGCGGAACCCACCGCGAGGCCTTGCGCCACTTTGTGCGGCGCAGCTTTCAGGCCGCCCTCTACCCGCTGCTGAAGCAGATGAGCGGCATGGTCACCCTCTCGGCCCCGTCACTTCTGCTGGCACTGGTGCTGGCCGGAGTGGATGTAGGCACGGCCGTGGCATTCCAGTTGTTGCTCTTTGTGGCCGTGCTGGCCGCCTCGACGGCCTCGCTTTGGATCACGCTCGAAATCGGACGTCGCTACGGTTTCGACGATTACGGCCGTCTGCGCCCAGTGAGCTCCGGTGTGCCGGCGGGTCACGCAGGGCCTACGGCTGCCCCGCAGACGGGGCCCGACGAGCGGCAGACGTCTGCTGCGGCGCCAGCCGAAGCGTCTTTATCCAGTCCTTCAGCACCCCTCCATACTGATTCTGAGAGTCGGCCACCAGCACAATGACGCGCGAGCCGTCCGCCAGCGTGGGCCCGAGGCACATCCCTTCGTAGTTGGCCAGGCTGCGGCCGGCCAGCGTGAGGCGTGTGCGCCACTCGGCCACCAAGGTCTTTCCGGGTGCGTCCATGGGGGCCGCGGGCCCGTTGCCCTGCTTCGCCGGGGGCGGCGTGAGGTGGAACAGCTTGCAGTTGACAAAGGCCCCCAGCTTGGCCCGAGGCACCCAGAACTCGCGTTCGAGCAGCAGCAGACTGCCGTCGTCGAGCGCACAGAGCGTGCCTATGCCGTGGGCATGGGACCGTGCCTTGCGTGCATCGCCCACGGGCGCGTCCAGTCGGTAGCGCAGGCACTGCCTCGGGTGGAGCAGACTGTCGTAGGATTGGATGAACACCGTGTCGCTCTCGTTGCAGGTCCACAGCGTGCGCGATGCGGCGTGGTAGGTCAGCGCCTCCAGTCCAAGGTTTGCGCCGAGGTGCCGGTAGACGCCGGTCGGTGCGATGTCGCGCCCCGTGCGCCGTCCGTCGAGCGTGTATTCGCGCAGGTGGTTGTCGGCCTCGCCGCTGATCCATACGGTTTCCTGCTGTGGGCAGTAGGCTATGCCCTCGTCGTCGCGGTTGGGCAGTCCGCAGCCGTGGAACCCCGTGTTGCGGGCCGACAGCAGCTCGCCCGTCAGCGAGTCGGTCTTGATTTCAAAGACGAAGAAGCCGTCTTCCTCGCTCTTGTCGCTCACCACGGCATAGCGTTCGCCGCCCAACCACGCGATGCCGCTGTAGTTTCCCGGCGGAATGGTCTTGGGGAAGGCGCGTTGCGGCAGCACGGTCACGATGGGGTGGGGCGCGGCCGGGGACTGCGCAAGGCCGTGCAGGGCGGTGGCCAGCAGCCCTAATATAAATAGGTGTACCTTTCTCATGTTGTATGTAGAACGTCTTCGGCTGGCCGTTATTGTTAGTTTTTCTCACAGATGGCACAGATTTCACAGATACTTTGCGTAGAATTTTCTCACAGATTCCACAGATTTCACAGATGCTGCGCGGTGATTGGCATCTGTGAAATCTGTGGAATCTGTGAGAAATACCCCTGCGAAGTATCTGCGAAATCCGTGGAATCTGTGAGAAAAGCCTTGCGCAGCATCCATGAAAATCCGTGTGATCCGTGGCGATACCCGCACGCTTGGAAAATGAAACGCCTTGGCGCGGACATGGCGTGTGGGGACAATCCGTTTTTCATGACGGCGTAAACGCCAGAGAAAAACGGTGGAATCGCGGGGCGATTGCGCCGTAACGGCCCCGCGATTACACCGCAATGCCCATGCGTCCGCACCGTGCTTTTTCCACCACCGCCCTGCAAAAAACCACGAAATTGTTTGGCGGTCAAACTGGAAATCCGTATATTTGCAACAGAATAAAGGAGAAACCGTTTGGGGGATTGTATCGATTCGATCGGGATACTCATCAAATTACGTTGAAAACAGAGCATGCTTCTCTTGCCAATGGCGGGCCACATCAAGCACCAAGTGCCCAGCTGTAAAGCCGGTGGATTACAAAGACGGAGAGCGCTCACAACTTTTTAAGCTGGAGTTTTCATCACATCATCGTTACGATCCCCTTTTCAATCAGGGAGAATTGAGGGCGGCCGCCGTGCCGGCACTCGGTTCTCCCTTTTAAAACTACAGGACATGTTTAGCGGAATCGTAGAAGAGATGGCCACCGTTGTCGCCATCAAGAAGTATCAAGGCAACGTGGACTTCACGCTGAAATGCTCGTTCACGGGGGAGCTTCAGATAGACCAGAGCATCGCCCACAACGGCGTTTGCCTCACCGTGGTGGCCATCGAGGGCGACGCCTACACCGTCACGGCGATGAAGGAGACGCTCGACCGTTCCAACCTGGGCCGCCTCCGGGTGGGCGACCGCGTGAACGTGGAGCGGTCGATGCTGATGAACGGGCGGCTCGACGGCCACATCGTGCAGGGCCATGTCGACGAGACGGCCACCTGTGTGGCCATGGCCGACGCCGACGGCTCCACCTATTTTACCTTCCGCTACCCGCTCGACCGGGCCATGGCCCGCCGCGGATACTTCACGGTGGACAAGGGCTCGGTGACGGTCAACGGTGTGTCGCTCACCGTCTGCGAGCCCACCGACGACACGTTCAAGGTGGCCATCATCCCCTATACGCGCGAGCACACCAACTTTCGGGACATCAAAGTGGGCAGCGTGGTGAACCTGGAGTTCGACATTCTGGGCAAGTACATCGCCCGTCTGTACGACTTCGGCTGACGCTCCGGGCCGTCGTGGCCGCTGCACGGCGGTTGGGAGCCCTCGCGTTGTCCCGTCTTTTCATCCTGCTGCCTTGCCAGCCATCCACGTGGGGAAATGTTGCCGAATGTGACATTTCCCCTAACTTTTGTTAATAATCGGCGGACTTTATAAACTTTTTGCCTCGGTTTCAGTCCAACGTTTACAATTCGATTAATCACCAAATTGCCAGTTTATGAATAAAACGCTTATGGCATCTGCCATGACTCTCCTGCTGCTCGGTGCACCGCTCACGGCCGGTGCCAGGCAGTGGTCGTTGCAAGAGTGCATTGCCTACGCCCTGCAAAACAACATTTCGCTTCAGAAAACGCGCGTCCAGCACCTGAGCGCCATCGAGGATCTCAAGCTGAGCCAGGCCGCCCTGCTGCCTTCGCTCTCGGCCTCGACCTCGCAAAACGTCACCTACAACCCATGGCCCGAGACGGGAAGCTACACCATTGCCGGCGACAAAGTGCAGACCAACGTGGATAAGGCCTACTACAACGGGTCGTACAGCGTGAGCGGAAGCTGGACCGTTTGGAACGGCGGGCGCAACCGCAACCAGGTGAAGATGGACAGGCTGACCGCCGACCGGGCCGCTCTGGACAGTGCAACCACGGCCAACAGCATCCAGGAGCAGATAGCACAGCTCTATGTGCAGATACTCTATTCGCGGGATGCCGTTGAGGTGAACCGGGCCACGCTCGAGACCTCGCGGAAGAACGAGGCCCGCGGACAGGAGTTTGTCAAGGTGGGCAGCATGAGCAAGGCCGACCTGGCCCAGCTCACGGCCCAGCGTGCCCAGGATGAATACGCACTCGTGCAGGCCGAGAGCAGCCTCAAGGACTATAAGCGGCAGCTCAAACAACTGCTCCAAATCACCGACCAGGAGGAGTTCGACGTGACCGTTCCGGAGGCCACCGACGCCATGGCCCTGCAGGAAATTCCGGGCGTGACGGGCGTCTACGAGACGGCGCTGAACAACCGTCCCGAAATCAAGAACGCCTTGTTCGCCATCGAGGGCGGCGACCTGCAAATCAAGGCGGCCCGTGCCCAGCGGCTCCCCACCGTGTCGCTCAATGCCGGTCTGAGCGCCAACACCACCTCGATGAACAGCCGCGCCTGGGGCACGCAGCTCAAAAACAACTTCGCCGTGGGCGGCGGATTCACCGTGAGCGTGCCCATCTTCGACAACCGACAGGCTCGCACGGCCGTCAACAAGGCCATATTGTCCAAGCAATCGTATGCCCTCGACCTCAAAGATCGGCAGACCACGCTCTATTCCGCCATCGAGAACTTCTGGCTCCAGGCCGTCAACAACCAGGCGCAGTTCAAGAGTGCCCGCGTGAGCACCGAGAGTGCGCAGGCCAGTTATGAGCTGCTGAGCGAGCAGTTCCGTCAGAACCTGAAGAATGTCATCGAGCTGATGAACGGCAAGGACGCCTTGGCCAAGGCCCAACAGGCCGAGCTTCAAGCCAAGTATCTCACGATACTCAACATCGACCTGCTCAAGTTCTATCAGGACGGAACGCTGAAATAGCCCTCGGGCACCGTATCAAGATAACATTGCACACAGCCTTTATGAAAAAGATAAGTAAGATTTGGGTCATCGTGGCCGTCATCGTGGTTGCGGCCGCAGCCGCTTTCCTGCTCTCCGGCAACAAGGAGAAAGAGGAGGTTGAGTTTGTCACCGAGGCTGTGGGGCCGGCCAACATCGAGAACAGCATCACGGCCACGGGCACCATCGAGCCGGTGACGTCGGTCACCGTGGGCACCCAGGTGTCGGGCATCGTGAGCAAGCTCTACGTCGACTACAACAGCGTGGTGAAGAAAGGACAGGTCATTGCCGAGCTCGACAAGACCAATCTCATGAGTGAACTCAACACCGCCAAGGCCAATCTGGCCAGTGCCCGGAGCACGCTGGACTACCAGTCGGCCAACTTCACCCGCTATGCCGCCCTCTATAAAAAGGGGCTCATCGCCGCCAACGACTACGACCAGGCCCGCCTGTCCTACCAGCAGGCCCGCGAACAAGTGGCCACAGCCCGGGAGAATGTGCAGAAGGCGCAGACCAATCTGGGCTACGCCACCATCACTTCGCCCATCGACGGCGTGGTGCTTTCCAAGAGCGTGGAGGAGGGACAGACGGTGGCCGCCAGCTTCAGCACGCCTGAACTGTTCACCATTGCCCAGGATCTGACCAACATGCAGGTGGTGGCCAACGTGGACGAGGCCGACATCGGCAACGTCAAGGTGGGCGAACGCGTGGCCTTCACCGTCGACGCCTACCCCGACGACACCTTTGCCGGCACCGTGAAGCAGGTGCGCCAGGAGGCCACCACCAACAACAATGTGGTGACCTACGAGGTGGTCATCAGCGCTCCCAACGCCGACCTCAAGCTCAAGCCGGGGCTCACGGCCAACGTCACCATCTATACCCAGGAGAGCAAAGGCGTGCTCAGCGTGCCCAGCAAGGCCTTGCGCTACACCCCCGAAAAGGAGACGGTGGGCCAACGGAAGATTAAAGACGCTCCCAACGCCAAGAACAAGGTGTGGACGCTCGAGGGAAACACCGTGGTGGCACACAGTGTCGGCATCGGTATCACCGACGGCACGCACACCCAGATACTCGGCGGCATCCGCCAGGGACAGCGGGTTATCACCGGCGTCAGCGTGAAGTCTGCCGGCGACGAAGCCTTCGCCGACGGCGGACAAGCCTCGGAATCGAGCCCCTTTGCGCCGGGCCGGCCGGGCGGAAACAAGAAGAAGTAACCGCGAAAGAAGATAGCTTATGTCTGTTCAGGTACAGCAACAACCGCAGCCGCGGCCCCAAACCGAAGACCGGAAAGTGGTCATCGAGCTGCAAGACGTGAGGCGCGACTTCCTCGTGGGCGACGAAACCGTGCATGCCCTGCGCGGCGTGTCGTTCAAAATCTTCGAGGGAGAGTTTGTCACCATCATGGGAAAGTCGGGCTCGGGCAAGTCCACACTGCTCAATCAACTGGGTTGCCTCGACACCCCTACCACGGGCGAGTACTATCTCGACGGCGTTTCGGTGCGCACCATGAGCAAGTCGCAGCGGGCCGTTCTCCGCAACCGCAAGATAGGATTTATCTTTCAAAACTACAACTTGCTGCCCAAAACCACCAGCGTGGAGAACGTGGAGTTGCCTCTGATGTACAATGCCGGCGTCTCGGCTCAGGAGCGGCACGACCGCGCCGTCGAGGCCCTCGAGGCCGTTGGACTGGGCAGTCGCCTCTACCATAAGTCGAACCAGATGTCCGGCGGCCAGATGCAGCGCGTGGCCATAGCCCGTGCACTGGTCAACAATCCGGCCGTCATTCTGGCCGACGAGGCCACGGGCAACCTCGATACACGCACTTCTTTCGAGATATTGGTGCTCTTCCAGAAGCTCCATGCCCAGGGGCGCACCATCATTTTCGTCACCCACAACCCCGACATTGCCCACTATTCCAGCCGCAACATCCAGCTGCGCGACGGCCGTGTGGTGAGCGATGCCTACAACCACAACATTCAGAGTGCCGCCGAGGGCCTTGCCGCCCTGCCGGCCAACACCGACGAATAGGACACCCTTACCCATGAATTATACCAATTTGTTCAAGATTGCGCTCCGCGCCATCCTTGCCAACAAGATGCGATCGTTCCTTACGGCCCTCGGCATCATCATTGGCGTGGCCTCCGTCATCACCATGCTGGCCATCGGTCAAGGCTCGAAGCGCAGCATTCAAGCCAACATTGCCGAGATGGGCTCCAACATGATTATGATTCATCCGGGGGCCGACATGCGCGGAGGAGTGCGTCAAGACGCCTCGTCGATGGAGACTCTCAAGCTCACCGACTACCAGACGCTCAAGGACGGGTGCGCTTATATCAAGGCGATAAGCCCTGTTGTGAGCAGCAGCGGCCAGTTCATCTACGGCAACAACAATACGCAGTCCACCATTTATGGGGTCAATCAGGAGTATCTCGGCATTCGACAGCTCAGCGTGAGCGACGGCGAGGTGTTCACGCAGCAGGACATCAAGTCGAGCGCCAAGGTGTGCATTCTCGGCAAGACGGTCGTCGACTATCTCTTTCCCGACGGCAGCGACCCCATCGGCCGCGTCATTCGGTTCAACTCCATCCCGTTCCGCGTCATCGGTGTGCTCAAGAAAAAAGGCTACAACTCCATGGGCATGGACCAGGACAACCTGGTGCTCGCACCCTATACCACGGTGATGAAGCGCATCCTGGCCCAGAATTATCTGAGCGAGATACAGGCCTCGGCCATCACGGAAGACGTGACCGACAAGGCCACCGAGGAGATGATTGCCATCCTGCGACGCAACCACAAGCTCAAGGAAGCCACCGACGAGGCTGCGGCCGACGCCGACGACTTCAACATCCGCTCGCAGGAGGAGCTCTCGACGATGATGAATTCCACCACCAACATGATGACTATCCTGCTGGGCTGCGTGGCCGGCATCTCGCTTATCGTGGGTGGTATCGGCATCATGAACATCATGTACGTCAGCGTTACCGAGCGCACCCGCGAGATAGGACTGCGCATGAGCGTGGGGGCGCGCGGCGTAGACATCCTCAACCAGTTCCTCATCGAGGCCATTCTGCTCAGTGTCACGGGCGGCGTCATCGGCGTGGCGTTGGGCGTGGGCGCCAGTTACGCCGTGAGGCTGCTGGCCCACTGGCCCATCTACATCGAGCTGTGGACCATCGCCATGAGCTTTGCCGTCTGCACTTTCACCGGTGTGTTCTTCGGCTGGTACCCGGCCAAGAAGGCCGCCCGGCTCGATCCCATCGAAGCCATCCGCTATGAATAGCGGCCCTCCGCCCTTTTGTCCACCCCCGATCCCTATGTCATGAGTGCAACTGTCAAGCCCAACTGGACGCGGTTTGGTATCGCCATGTGGTTGATGATCTTCCTGTCGCCGCTGCTTTATACCGACACAACCGACCACAACTGGCGGAGCTACCTCCGCTATCTCATCGTGCCCAGCCTCATGCTGTCCACCTATCTCTTCAACTACTACGTGCTCATCCCGAAGCTCTACTTCCACAACCGCCGGGTTGCTTTCTTTGCAGTCAACATCGTGATGGTGTGCGCGCTGGTCTATGGCATCCATCTGTGGAACGCAGCACCCGGCTGGGACAGTGCCGCTGCCCCCCTTTCCGGGCCGGATGGCCGGCGGCGGTACAACCTGCCCCTGCTCATGATGTTCAAGAATGCCTTTATGCTCTTCGCCTCTTGGGGGGCGGCCACGGCCGTCAGGATGACGGAGCGGTGGCGCACGGCCGAGGTGCAGCGGCGCATGGCCGAAAAGGCGCGCATCGAGGCCGAACTCAAGGTGCTGCGTGCAGAGATTCACCCGCACTTTTTGCTCAACACTTTGAATAATATCTACGCCCTTATCGCGTTTGATAAGGACAAGGCACAGTCGGCCGTGGAGAGTCTGGGCAACATGCTGCGCCATGTGCTCTACGACAATCAGAGGCCCCGCGTCGGCATCCACAGCGAGATAGAGTTCATCAACGACTACATCAACCTCATGCGGCTGCGGCTGCGCAGCAACGTGCGCGTCACCACAAGCTACGAGCTGCCGCCCGACTGCAAGCTCACCGTAGCCCCCAATGTGGGCATCGCCCTCGTGGAAAACGCTTTCAAGCACGGCGTGTCGGCCAGCGAGCCGAGCTTTGTTTCCATCCGCATTTACATGGAGGGGGACGACTATGTGCTCTGTGTGGCCAACAGCAACTACCCCAAGCCGGCCTCCAACCGCAGCGGCCACGGAGTGGGGCTCTCGTATATCCGCCGCCGTCTCGACCTGGAATACGGCGGAGGCTACCGGTGGACCTACGGGCCTGTGCACGACAATAAGGAATACCAATCAAAAATTACGCTTTATGACATTGAACTGTATCGTCATCGACGATGAGCCGCTGGCCGCCGATTTGCTGGCCAGCTACGTTTCGCGAACGCCTTTTCTTCATCTTGTCGGTGCCTACAACAGTGCGGTGGATGCCATCCGCGACATCCATACCAACGCCATCGACGTGGCCTTTCTCGACATTCAGATGCCCGAACTCAACGGTGTAGAGCTGGCCACGCTCCTGCCCCGGCAGACCCGCGTGGTGTTCACCACGGCCTTTGCACAGTATGCCATCGAGAGCTACAAGGCCAATGCCATCGGGTATTTGCTCAAGCCCATCGCCTATGACCGCTTTCTCGCCGTGGCCCACAAGGCCCTCGTGCTTGGCGGCAGGTCGGACAGCGCCTCGTCCGTGGGCGCAGACCGCTTCCTCTTTGTGCGTAGCGACTACAAGATTCTCAAGTTGCCGTTCGACAATATTCTCTACATCGAGGGCCTGAAAGACTATGTCAAGTTTGTGCTCGAACGCCCCACACCCGACGGGCAAACAGAGGTGACGAGCCTGCTCAACATGAAACATCTGGACCATATCCTGCCCATCGACACGTTCATGCGCGTGCATCGCTCCTACATTGTCAACCGAAGCAAAATCAATCTCATCGACCGCAGCCGCATTGCCTTTGGTTGCGCCTTCGTTCCCATCAGCGAAACGTACAGGGACGAGGTGCAGCGTTTCATCGACGACCACACGGCCGTGTGAGGCACGCCGGTTTACCGGCATGCGGCAAGTGCCCGCCGCAGGGGCCGGCACGGCGGCCGGGCCCTGCGACAGTGCCTTTCCCTCTCCCTTTTTCTTTCTTCTTCTTTTGCGCTTGACCCCGTGAGGCGTTTTGCCCTGCGGCGCAATGGCCGCGCGATTGCACCGTAACGGCCGTACGTTTGCACCGTAACGGCATCGTGATTACGGCGTAACGGCCGTGCGATTCGCTCGTAACTAATCAATGAAAATGAAGAAATATAGGAGTTGGCGCAAACTAACTGATAATGAGGATGGAATGCACAAATTAGCATGATGTTGCTCTGTTTGTAAAGGGCAGAAATATGCAGATTTAGGCAGAAGTTCAGTTACCAGAGTGTTACCCTATTTTGATGTTGGTAACGATGGTGCAGTATTCGGTAACTGAATTATTTTCGCTCGTGCGTCTGTTGCTTTGGTCGGCAGTTTTCTGCGTATGTGAGGAACGCTTTAATTCGAGTAATTTTGCCCACAAATATTAAAGCGTATGAAAACAGAGAAAATGAAGGTGTTGCTCTACCTTAAAAAGAGCGGTTTGGACAAGTCGGGAAAAGCTCCGATTATGGGGCGTATTACCATTGAGCGTTCCATTGCTCAGTTTAGTTGTAAACTCTCCTGCAATCCCGACTTATGGAATCCCCGTGAGAGCAGAATGGACGGCAAGAGCCGCGAGGCGGTAGAAATTAATGGGAGGTTGGAAAATCTTCTGCTTTCCATTCAATCTGCCTATCAGTCGTTGATTGCCAAAGGACAGCCATTTGATGCAACCGATGTAAAGGAACTGTTTCAAGGCAGTGTGCAGGCACGATGCAGGCTCATCGAAAGATTGGATATGCTCATCAGGGAGAAAGAAAGCCATATCGGTATAGACATCAAGGAAGGGTCTATGTACGCCTATCATTCCACTCGGAAACGATTGCAGGAGTTCATTCAGAGGAAGTATCATGTTTCGGACTTGGTTTTCTCGCAGCTGACAGAAAACTTTATCTACGAATTACAAGCATTTTGTCTTGGCGAACTCGGTCATCAGCAAAGCACATTCTTCAGAGTTGCAGCAGATTTGAAGACCGTCTGCAGGTTGGCTTATCGTGAGGGGTTGGCTGATACGCTTCTGTTTGACAAAGTCCATATAGAACGCGGGGAGAAGAAAGCACCCAAGGCTCTCGACAAAAAAGCATTGGATAAACTCAAAGCACTCCGCTTTGATGAATTGGAAAAAGAAATGGAAACAGTTCGTGATGTGTTTCTCTTCGCCTGTTATACCGGTGCAGCCTATTGTGATTTGATGGAACTAGGCAAGAAGCATCTTGTCCGTGATGATGCAGGTAGTTTGTGGTTGAAGTTCAACCGACAGAAGACGGGTGTGCTTTGTCGTATCAAGTTGTTGCCGGAAGCTGTTCGGTTAATTGAGAAAATGCATAGCGATGAAAGGGAAGCACTGCTGCCTTTCATCAAATATCCCACTTATCAGTCCTGTCTTAAAGCCTTGCGACTACGGGCAGGTATTTCTTTTCCCTTTACTTCGCATACTGCAAGGCATACCTTTGCCACACTTATCACCTTGGAGCAGGGCGTTCCTATTGAAACGGTGAGCAAGATGCTCGGACATACGAACGTAAGTATGACCGAACGTTATGCAAAGGTAACACCGCAGAAACTCTTTGAGGAGTTTAACCGTTTCCTTTCTTTCACAGAAGATTTACGTTTAACCATTTAACCAAGATTTTTTATGAGAAGTACATTCAAGATATTGTTTTACATCAACAGAAAGAAAATAAAGGCAGACGGCAAGACCACCATTCTCTGCCGTATCACCATAGACGGAAAGAGTACCGCCATTACCACAGGCGAGGAATGCAAATCCTCCGAGTGGAACAGCAGGAAAGGACTGACAACCGACAAGAACACCAATCAAAGAATCGGCGAGTTCAAAGAACTTGTAGAAAAGGCCTATCAGGAGATATTGATAAAGGACGGAGTGGTAAGCATGGAACTGCTCAAGAACCGTTTGCAGGGGATAGCCACCATGCCGACAACACTTCTTGCCATGAGCAAAGCAGAACTGCAATCCGTTAAAGAGTGCGTGGGCAAATCAAGAGCTGAGGGAACCTATCAGAATCTTCTTTATTCAGATAAGTTACTTACGGAGTTTGTAAAGGATAAGGGAATGACGGATATAGTCATAGCCACTATAACGGAAGACTTGTTTGAAGAATACCGTTTCTATCTGAAAAAGCGAGGTTTGACAACAGCTACCATGAATCGTTACCTTTGTTGGTTGAGTAAGCTGATGTACCGTGCGGTCAGTCAAATGCTCATTCGCTGTAATCCTTTTGAGAAAGCTAAGTATGAGAAAGCGGAACAGAAGATACGCTTTCTGCAAAAGAGCGATGTTGCCAAACTCATGGCATTGAGAGTACCTGATAAGGAAGCAGAACAAGCAAGACGGATGTTTGTCTTCTCATGCTTCACGGGCTTGGCTATTGCTGATATGGAACATTTGCAATTTGGACACATTCAAACGGCAGCAGACGGAAAGAAATATATTAGAAAGGAACGGCAGAAAACAAAGATGGAGTTTATTGTGCCCCTGCACCCGATAGCGGAGGCCATCATCAATCAATGCAAGAAAGAACAACTGAGCATGAAAGAAATGCAGACAGTGAAAGGAAAAGGCGACGACTTTATTTTTCACTGTGCTTGTAGCCGTAGCGTGATGAGTGCAAAGCTGAGCATCGTGGGTAAGGCGTGTGGCATCAGAGAACGGTTGTCCTACCACATGGCGAGGCACACATTCGGCACGATGAGTTTAAGTGCAGGGATACCTATCGAAAGCATTGCCAAGATGATGGGGCACGCCTCTATATCCAGTACTCAAATCTACGCACAGGTTACCGATAATAAGATTTCGGAGGATATGGACAGATTGATAAGGAAACATCAAAAAGAAGAAATAAGGGAGGAAGCCGTATGAATGTCAATCACCATCAAACAAAAAGAGAGCGCAGCTATTTCGAGTGGGGCGACAATATGCAAATCATTCGCAAAGGTAAAGGTGATATAGTCATGACCGAGAGTGAGCTCGTTGACTTCTTCGGTGTAACATGGAAGAAACTCAACTATCGTCTGCAGCAACTACTAAAAGTATCTTCCCTACGTCCCGATGAAAGGGATACAGGGGAGTTAGAAGTATTCGTAAATGGGCTGTTAAAAGGTTATGCCCCACTTTATCCGCTTTCAATCATCATCGCTTTGTCTTATCAATTGGACAGCACGGAAGTACACTTGTTCAGGAAATACATCTGTCGAGAACTGCAACGCCCTGTACCTGTGAGGGAGCAGATATACCTGCAATGGCAGTATCAATTGATACACTTTTCTATTTCATCGATATCAATCTACGACATAACTACAAAAGATATAAAATTGTGATAGAAAGAAAGTTAGAATGTAGTTAGAGAAAGACAAGCATTACTACCCTATGACTACATTCTACTTTTCTTCTTTACGTACTTTCACATGTTATTTTTATTTTGAGTATAATCATTTCATGTATTAAAATGGAATCAGAAACTATACTTCATCTTCACCCACGCTTCGGAGTTCTTACCATACATGGCAAACTTGCCTTTGTTGGCATGGAAATAGTCGTAGCCGGCGGTTAGTTCTATATCGTCGTTGAGAGAATAGGAGGCGGAAAGGCGGTTGAAGATGCCGCCGCTTGCCACGTCGATGTAGGCAAAGGTGGAGAGTTTCAGCGTGTTGTGCAGCAGTTCCTTTGAGAGTCTTGCTGTGGCAAGCCCGGCATTGCGATAGACGGAGAGCGCTGCGAGATTGCCCGATGTGTATTTATGATAATACTGTACGCTGATGTTCCAGTCGTTACCCGGATACCAGTCTACCCCTGCAAGGGCGTTGAGCGTGTTGCGCCGCACGGCATTTTGCCCCAAGCCGCTTCCTTGTGCCTCGCCTATGTACTCGGCGACTTCGGCGCGGAGGACAAACTGACCGACGGGCAATGAGCAGTCGGCACCCAACATCGTCATACGGCGGTACTGTCCGTTGATGTGGAGCGTCCTTCCATCGCCCGACAGGGCAGGGCAAAGGGCAGGCAGCTTGTTCCACGTCCGCAAGGCACTCACGGAGAAGTCTATTCCGCTGAGATTGACGCTTACCCGTCCGCCAAACTCCATATTCTTGATTTTCTTCTCCGGCTTGCCGCTTTCCAAGTCGGTGGTGTAAGGCAGTGGTGCAGACGGTAGGCGGATTGCCCACGGATTGCGCTCGTCTGTCGGCAACACGAAGAAGTCTACCACAGGATTGCACACGGCTTCAAGGGTGACCGAACCTCTTGTGTATTTTGCACGCAGCCCATTGACGGGCATGCGAATGTCGTCGTAGTCTTGTGCGAGAAACTCAGTATAGTCGAACGGCGACACGCAATCGGTAACGCGCAGTGCATCCGCCACGCCCCATACGACAATCTGCCGCCCGACGCGCAGGTCGAAGTTGCCCTTTGCATAAGAGAGATAAGCCTCGCGCAATTCCAGTCCTGTGCGTTCTTTCAATATTCCGTTGTAGGTGGCGTTCAGGGATAGGAAGAGCGAAGCCGCCCCTTTCTCGAGTTTGAGTTCTCCCCGCGCCCGAGTCCGCGAAGCCATCCAGTCGGCACGTCCCTCCGTCCTGACGGCATGGTAGGTATCAAGAAAACCTTTCACCTGCACCTGAAAAGCGTTAGCGTCCGATGCTTCGACCGTTTCCTGCGGAGTGCATGCCGAACCGATGGTGTCGCTATCGGCCGGCAATGTATTATCGATTTGGGCCGCTGCCTGCGCCGAGAGTATCGGCACAAGCAAGAGCATAAATAGTTTCATATCAGAGTCCTTTCTCCAGTTGGGAAACAGTGAAAAGGTTAGGCGACAGCTTTATGTTGAACTTCTGATTGTCCATACGGATAATGGTTTTGTGTCCCGTCTGTACATTCTCCATCTGCATAAGGTGCATCGTCCAGAAGCCCTGCACTTTATTTATGTTGGAAATCGTGAGCCTACGGTGCAGCTTGTTCAGCTTATCGTAATATTCCGCCTTTACCGCCATCAGGCAGTCCTGCCGAACCCAGGTGACGCGGCGTGTGTAAATCTCATCCTTGTCGTTGGGTACCGACTCTACCACCCAACATTTTTGACCGCCCAACATTTCTTCGCGCAGAAGCGTATGCTTCTCTTCGTCCACGCTGCGGGCGCTCATATCGTTGTAGGTAAAGTCGCTGCCCATGAAATAATCGGTTTTCGACGACTTCCCACTGATGCGCCTCGTCTTTTTCATTGCCGGAAGATAGAGCCACTTATCGTCCACCTTGGCGGTATTGTCGTAGTCCCAAGTGAGGAATCCCGTACCCTTCACGTCGCCGGGATAGGTGAAGAACATGATTTTCTTCGTATCATTGCCTATGTCCATTGCCCACGATTCGAGTTTCCTCACACGCTTATGGCCGCTCTTCTGAATGAGCGTCATTTCGATGGTGGCATAACGTGTGTCGCCGTCTGCGCGGTTTCTTACTTTCTGCATGATGTCTCTGCCCGACAGTCCTGCTGCCTGCGCGCTGCAAACCGCCAGTATGGCGATGAGCAGCAATGTGAAATGTTTTGTTTTCATATCGTTATATTTTATGGTGTTTTGTTGTTATCAAGGAAATTCATTTGTCGTTCCCTGGGAAGTCCATCCGTCGTTCCCTGGGAAGTCCGTTTGTCGTTCCCTGGGAAGTCCGTTTGTCGTTCCCTGGGAAGTCCGTTTGTCGTTCCCCGGGAAGTCCGTTTGTCGTTCCCTGGGAAGTCCATCTGCCGTTCCTTGGGAAGCCCGTTTCTCATTCCTTAGGAAGTTCATTTGCCGCGCCCGAGGAAGCCTGTCGATCATTCCCGAATACACGGAGATACTTGAAAAGAATTGGCGCGAGAAAGAGATCTGCCAGCAGGGCCGACATCATACCGGCTACAGCCAGAATGCCCCAATTGCGCATCTGTGTGCCGTCGGAGAAGACGAAGCCTGTAAACGTAGCCGAGATGACGACTGTGGACATGACGATGGCGAGTCCTTCGGTGCGGAAGGTTCGGTTGATGGCTTCTGCATAATTGCCGCACCTGTCATATGCCACATGGCTGTGGTTGATGAAGTGAATGGTGTCATCGACGGCAATACCCAAGACCATCGGAATGAGCGAGGCTGTCATCATATCGAGCGGATAGCCCAACCAACCCATCATCCCGCCCACGATGATGGCGGGGGCAATGTTCGGTATCATCCCAACGAGCCCCACTTTCCAGTTGCCGAAGACAAGCACGAGGATAACGCCGATGACCAAGACCGACAACAGCATCGACCACATCTGTCCGCGCTCCACATACTGCTGCATCACGGTGAACTGCGGTATGCTGCCCACCACCGAGACGTGTGCGCCGGGAAAGAGTTTGCGCGCCTCCGCCTGCAAGTCGTTCATTTCCTTTTCCGCCTCGTTGGAGTTGTAGTCTTTCATCTCCAACTGCAACCGCAGCCGCTTGTAGTCGTAATCCATCCAGTATTCCGACTCCGTACCGCCCGCATTCTCATAGAGCAACAGCAACTGCGCCACCATATCGGCGTTGTCCGGAATACGATAGAACTGCTGCTTGTTGCCGTTGAGCGTGCAGTTCATGTCCTTCACGATGTCGGTGATGGAATTGTGGCGTTTCGTCAGCTTGTAGCCACCCGCAATCTCCGCTAGTCGGTCGAGTTTCTGCAAATTCTCCGGCTTCTTGGCGTCGTTGTCGTGCGGCAAGGTAATCATAAGGTCATAGGAATATATCGAACCGAGTTTGGTTTCGCAGAGGTCGAGGAATTTCTTTACGTATGGAATCTTCCGCCCCATCGTCTTTTCGATGTCGAACGCAGGCTCGATGGAGAAGAGTCCGATACCGCAGAAGATGGTCAGCACAACCGACGAAACGACAATGGAACGATGCCTGCGCATCACGAAACTGCCGAACTGTTCGAATCGTTTGCCGATATATCCTTCAAAACTCTTCGACATATCGGCGGCAGGCTTGCGGTCCTTGCCGAACGACAACAGGATGGGCGTGAGCAGCAGGCAGGTGAGCAGCACGGCAAGCAGACAGAGCGAGGTGTTGATGCCGATGGCTCGCATCGGTACTATCTTCATGGACAGGAACGTCATCATGGCAGCCATGGTGGTAAGTCCCGACAGCAACACGCCCCAACCGGTTTCGCCTACGGCTTCCTTGATGGATTCCCTGCGCTTGCCTGTTTCTACAAACTGCGTTTTGAAGAAATTGTACAGGTGAATGTTGTAGGCGATGGAGCAGGCAAAAGTCAGTATCACGGCAATCATTGTTGTGGTCATGTCGATGTAAATGCCCGTCCAGCCGATGATGCCGAAACTGATGAGCAGTCCGAACACGGACGTGAGCAGTGGTGCAACAACGCCGCGCAGCGAACGGGTTACGATGAGCATCACAACGATGGAGATGATGAAGGCAAAGAGGAACAGCCGCCCCAGTTCGCTTTTGAGATAAACGAATTTCTCGTAGCCCAGATAGGGCATTCCCGCAGCGTTGGGCGACAGTTCGGCGTATTTCGCCTTGCCGATGATGTGTCCCGCTTCTTTGCCCGTAATCATATCGGGCGCAATGTCGCTCGTCTTCTTCCACACGCTGTCTTCGGGGAACGGCCGCAGTTTCACCATAATCCACGTCATCGTGCCGTCGTTTGACACCATCTTCTTTGCCAAATACGGTTTGCTGTACGCTTTCTGCCGGATTACGTTCAGCGAAGCGGTATCAGACGGAATCTCGTCGGGGACAATCTGTTCGATGGTCATACCCTCCTCCGTACCTACGGCAAACTCAATATCGGTGAGCGACGTTACCTTGTCGGCATACGACAGGCTGTCTTTCAGTTCGTTGCTCAGTTCGCGAATGAGCGTCAGGCTGCGTTGGGAGAAGATGTCCTTGTTTTTCACCAGCACCGCCACATAGTAGTCGTTGCCGAAGATAGACTTGAACTCGTTGGTTTTGAGCAGCATCGGGTCGTCGCTCACGAAATAGTCGTCGAACGAAGTTTTCATCACGATGCGCTTCGCTCCCACAAACGAGAAGGCGACGATGACTGCGAACAACGCACCGACCACAAGCCGGTGGCAAAGTATCCAGTCTGCCAACCGCTTGAATTTACTGTTGATTTTTACGATTTTCATTGTTGTTTTATCTTTGTTGTTATTACTATCTCTGAACGGTCGTTATTACTACCTCAGAACGGTCGCCGGAAACCTTTAATACTTATGTCATTGGATCAATTTGTCCAACTAATTAGACTAATTTGTCCAGCTCATTGGACTTGTCTGTCCAACTTATTGGATAAACGCGTCCAATTTGCACGGTCGCCATACGCGTCGTAAGCCATAGGCTGTTGCTGTTTGCCATAATCCTTTGCGAGCGATTGGTGTAGAGGTATTATTGCCGTTTTTCCTGTTGCAGACGAACCATTTGGGCGAACTCGCCGTTGCGAGCCAACAACTCGTCGGGCGTTCCCTGCTCGCTCACCGTACCGCCGCTAAGCACCACGATGTGGTCGGCATTGCGGACGGTGCGCATACGGTGGGCGATGATGATAACGGTCTTGTTGCACACCAGTTCGGAAATTCCCGCTTGTATTTTCGTCTCGTTCTCGGCGTCAAGGCTTGCGGTGGCTTCGTCGAGAAGTATGATTGGGGCATTCTTCAGCAAGGCACGGGCAATGGAAATGCGCTGTCGTTCGCCACCCGAAAGGGTTTCGCCGTTTTCGCCGATGACGGTATCGTAGCCTTGCGGCATTCGGCTGATGAAGTCGTCGCACTGCGCCAGTCGGGCGGCGTGGCGCACTTCCTCGTCGGTGGCGTTGCGCTTGCCGATTCGGATATTGTCGGCAATAGAGGCATTGAACAGCAATACGTCCTGAAAAACAATGGAATAGTGTTTCAGCAGCGTTTCAGGGTCAATCTTCGAGATGTCGTTTCCACCCACAAGAATTTGTCCGTCGTCGATGTCCCAAAAGCGTGCGGAGAGCTTGGCAGTAGTGCTTTTGCCCCCACCCGACGGCCCTACGAGGGCGGTAACAGTGCCTTGGCGTGCCGTGAACGAGACATTGTGCAGCACTTGCTTCTCGGTTTCGTAGGCAAAACTTACGTTGCGGAACTCGATGTCGTAGTTTTCGAGTTGTGCGGCTGCACTTCCCTCCTGCGTGGGCATGCCTTCTATTTCCTTCATACGGTTGATGCGCACGTCGAGGAAGGAGAGAAGGGCAAGGTAGTTGCACACTTCGATAATGGGATTGTAGACCATTGCCGATGCCAAGAGGTAAGCCAAGTAGGTGAATACCGACACTTCGCCCTGCTGCAACAGCCACGCTCCCACCAGTATAACGGTGGGCATGCCGAGCTTGAGCAGCATTCCGGCGAGGTTGAGGAAGACTCCTGCCACGAGTTCGCCGCGCACAAGCTCGTGTTCGTAGCCCTTCAGCCGCTTGTCGAAGCTGCGGCAGTATGCCTGTTCGCCACTGTACGACCTTATTTCCTGCATACATTCAAGCCCTTCCTGTATCTGTTCGGTTACGCCACGCTTCACTTTATAGTGCTGGACGAAGGCTTTGTGGAGCTGACGGCGCGACAGCAGCAGTGTGGTTACGGCGAGCGGAACGACCCAAAAGAGGGCTAAAGCCAAGTGCCAGTTGTAGGAGAACATGCCCACGCCGATGATGACGACGCTCAGAGCCGACGCAAACAGCTGGGGAACAGCGTGCGAGAAGGTTTGCTCGAGCATCGTGCAGTCTTCCATCACGGTAGAGGTGAGGTCGGAAAGGTTGCGCTCGCCGAAGAAAGCGAGGGGCAGTCGGCGCAGTTTTTCCGCCACTCCGATGCGGCGTTGCGCACTCTCGTTGTAGACGGTGGTGTAGGTGCTGTCGTACTGTCGGAGGGCTATGAAGAACATAAGCACTGCCAAGAGCAAAGCCACAAGCACATAGAACCACAGCGTGTGCGGCTCGGTGGAGGGCTTGGCGTCGATGTACTCCATGAGGAAGAAGAACAAATAGGTGGGCGGCAGCATCAATGCGAGGTTCATCAATGTAGAGAAGGCGATGCCTTTCCGCAAGTCTTTCGCTCCTTTTTCGGTGAGGGCGAACCGTTGTTGAAGATATTTTATCATTGTCTTGTATCCTTTCTGTTTAGGTTTATAGTTTCCATGCCACCGACTTTTGGTATTCGTTCCACATCTTATAATATAATGTGGCTTGCTCCATGAGCTGTTGGTGGGTGCCCTGTTCGGCTATTCTGCCCTTGTCCACCACGACAATGTTGTCGGCATCTTGCACGGTGGTCAGTCGGTGGGCTATCATGAGCACGGTTTTTCCGCAAGTCAGGTGGGCAAATGCCTGCCTGATAAGGTGCTCGTTTTCGGGGTCGGCAAAGGCTGTAGCCTCGTCGAGCACCACGATGGGCGCATCTTTCAGAATGGCACGGGCAAGCACTATGCGCTGCTGTTCGCCACCAGAGAGGTATGTTCCCTCCGCTCCTATCACGGTGTCCAGCCCCTGTGGCAGCCGCTCGATGATTTCCCGACTCTGCGAGAGGTCTACGGCACGGTTCACCTGCTCGATGGTTGCATCGGGATTGCCGTAGCGTATGTTCTCCAAAATGGAGGTCTTGAACAGTCGGGTGTTCTGAAACACGAACGACACGTTGCGCATCAGCACTGCCTTATCCATGTGCCGAACGTCCACACCGCCTATTTTCAAACTGCCTTCGCGCACGTCCCAGAAGCGTGGAATGAGCCTTGCGATGGTTGTCTTGCCGCTTCCGGACGCTCCCACCAGCGCAACGGTCTTGCCTTGCGGTATGTCGAGGTCGATGTGGCTTACGGCATCGTGCTCCGCCGCTTCGTATCGGAACGACACATTGCGCAAGCTGACGTCGAAGGCTGCCGCTTTCTCGGGCTCGGAACTCTCTGGAAGCGGCGGCGTGGCGGTGAGTTTCTCCAATCGGTCTACCGCTTCGTTTGCCAGAAAGAGGTTCTGACTGAGGTGCATGGCTTTCATTACGTTGGCTGCAATGATGGGTGCGATGAGCACATACAGCACCATATCGGAAACGATGATGGCAGTCTCGCCGCCGTGCCCTATCAGTATGATGCCCGTAGGCACAAGCAGAAAGGCGAAAGCATTGATGGCTATGGTGTAGGCAGACATAGGCATGCGCCACAGAAGGGTGTACCTGATGACGAGGTCGCGGTAGTTGATGATGCTGTCGTGAAAGCGTTTGAACGAGAACACCGTCTGTTGGAAGACCTTCACGACGGGTATTCCGCGCACGTATTCCACGGCTTCGGCACTCATTTTCTCCTGTGCGTCGAGGTACATACGCTGGAAGTCGTTGTTCTTAGGGTTCATCATGTAGCCCATGATGCCGAAGGCGCACACTATCGGCACCATTGCGGCAATGCCCAACTGCCAGTCTACGGCAAGCAGAAGCACTATGATGCCTATCGGAGCCACCACGCTGCCTGCCACATCGGGCAGTATGTGTGCCACGAAAGTGTGGGTCTGGCTCGAATCCTCGTCTATTATCTTGCGCATGCGCCCCGTGTTCTGCGTGTCGAAAAAGCCCAACGGAACACGCATCAGCCGTTCCATGGCAGTGCGCCGCATATTGGTTTCGATGCGGAAAGCGGAAAGATGCGAGAGCATGAGGGCGGCAAAATAGAGCAGAACATTCGCCACCGACACCACGAAAGCCGCAATGGCATAGTCCCATACGGGCGTATCGGCAAGGTCTCCGTCGGCAGTGAGCAGCGTGCGCACCACCAACCACAGGAAAATAAAGGGTACGAGCGACAGCAGTCCGTTCACTGCAGACAGCACAACCGAGCAGGGCAGCAACGGCTTGCGCCCTCCCATGTAACGTCCTAAGCGTTTCAGTATTTTTATCATAGCTATTTATATGTATTGAAAAGTTATTGTTCTTACGGTTTTCGGTGTGCCCTGTAGCGGTCGGAAACAGCAGCAGAGGGGCAACGATAGTAGCGGTTCTTAGGGTTTCATTAGTTCCTTCCACCCTGCCATGCTGTAGGCAGTATACTGCCGAAGCGCACTGTTCACCTCGCTTTCGTCGTAGTCCTCGTGCTCCACAAGTTCGCAGAAGATGTTCACCCACATAGAACTCGCAATGTGCAGGAAGAAGGGCGAGATGTTGATGTTGATGTGCGGATAGCGCGCTTTCATCAGTCGCAGGTATTCCGAACCAACTTTCATTTGGTGCTTAACTATCCTTTCCTTGTACCCAGCAAGCGATGTGCCTTCGGCATTGAACAACAGCAGGCGCAGTTCGGGGCGGTAAAGCTTCACCATTTTCTTCATTGTGCCGATGTATTCGTTCTGAAAATCGAGTGCGTCGAACACCTCGATGCAGAGGTGCCGCTCCTCGTTGTGCGACAGAATGTAGCGGTTCAGCTCGTTGAGCAGCGGCCGCAACACCTCACAGAACAGCTCGTCCTTGCTGCGGAAGTAGTTATACACGTTGCCAGCAGCAATGCCCGCACGCCGCGCCACCGTGCGGATAGACGTGCTGCGTGCGCCGTGAGCGATGAACTCCTCTCGCGCCACGGCAACGATACGCAGCCGAATGTCGTCTTTCAGTTTCTGCATACCCCCATGAAAACTTTAAATAATGAACGAAGTTCTGTTTTGTTCATAAAAAAATCGCACCGTTTCGTAATCGAACGGTGCGATAGATTGAACGAGCCCATTTGCGCTCTTACTATATAAATATTGTGTATTCGCATAGTTGCAATGTTTATTTTGCAAAAGTAGCAAAGATATAAAAACACCGCAATACCCAAAAATAAGTATTTTGCAATAAATTGGAAAAGCCACTCTACTTTGACCCTTTTGGCCAAACAGGATTGCTCACCTTGGCCATAATATGATTGACCCTTTTGGCCAAAATAACATTAACCACTTAGTACAAGTGTCGTTAGAGTTTTTTTGTGTAGATTTGGGAACCCGAGTCCTGGTGTAAGGGGTAATAATAAAATCTATGCAAATGAACAAGAGAATCAAGAACATTTTAAGATGTTATGCGGCAGGGATGGGTATCAAGGAAACGGCATCCACGTTCCATACTTCCCGTAACACTGTCCGCAAGTATGTCCGCCTGTTCCTTTCAAGTGGGAAAAGCATCGATCAGCTTCTCTCCCTTTCCGAGGAGCAGTTGCATGA
>NZ_KI912452.1:68728-174029 GCF_000518545.1 Hallella seregens ATCC 51272 | reverse complement strand
CTCCGTTCTAAGTGGTGATAGGTACATGAGGTTCACACCATACTGTTTTACGGGTTTGCAGTCTATTGTTGCAAGAAATTCCTGCAACTTTATCTTTTTTATTTGGTCAATATTCATAATTATATGGAAGTTAAAGTGATGAAAAATTTGATGATTTGATGAATTTGATTTTATCTATATGGTTATCAAATAGTTGAGAACTCATCATGCCCTCATCATACTATTCTTCAAAATAGAATTGCTGACGAAAAGAAGAATATCATCCTTTTCTTTTTTCATCAGCAGAATATCCACGATGAATAAAAGATGAGAACGTAAACGACTTGTACTGAAAGCTTTATATAATCTATTCATCATTTCATCAAAATAATGGGTATAATGTTTTTATAAACTCTTGAGTTGCTCCTCGGTGATTGTATAAAACCTTCCTGTCCTTCGAATAGGAGAGTAATATTGCAGGGTGTTGTAACTAAGTTGATACGTAGTGTAGGTCAGCGTATTGGACACAGGTGTGAGCTTCCAGATATCCTGTACAACTCTCCTTATCTGCCCCTTGTCATACCTACATTGTGTGTTACTTAAAAGAGGCATCATATCATTGATACAGAAAGAGACTTCCTCGACATTGTTTGTTTCCATGATGTCAAGACACAACTCTGACATTTCTAGTTCCAGCTTGTTTCTGTTATTACGGATAATGCGTTGCAAGGCTGGTGTAAAAGTCAGCTTGGGTGCAAACCACATACGGCTTTCCTTTTGGGTAGACAGCGTGCGATGCTGAAGAAAATAAAGAAAGGCAGGTATCTCTGCTTTCAATTTCTGAAGAAACTCTGTATCGTCACCCTCCAGACGATTTATCTTCCTTACCCAATATCGGGTTTCTCCTATGTCTATAATGACAGGGAGCAACTCGTTATTGGAACACAGCACGAACTTGGCAAAGAAGGAGATTTCATCTCGGTCTTTGCCCTTGGCTTCCACCTTATAGGAAAGTGTTGTGCTAAGGTTTTTCAATCTTTCACTATCTTCTCTACGGTTAAGCAATACTTCATCCACCACAATAAGTAGTTTACCTGCCCAGTCTGCGTTAAACTGACTGCGAAAATCCTCGTTGGTATTGAACGTTACATTGTTTTGGAAAACAGCTTTGAGAAAGTTAAGGAACGTACTCTTACCTGTATTGCGTTCTTCTGATACCATCAAGAGAATGGGGAGTTTCTGCACGGGTTGGAGATAGAGCAATTGCAAGTAATCCATGCCCAGCTCGTATTGTTCCCCGAAGATGTGTCTTATCAGGGATTCAACGTGCGGAAACTCTCCTTCTTTTGGTTGGTGTCCTATCGGCTCATAGAGATTTAGGAACTTATCAACCACTGGTTGGTAGTTGACATGATTAGGAACAGTGCAGAAACCATCGTACTTTGGGACGGTGGCAATGAAGTCCTTGCCATAGTCCTGGCGTAGCGTTTCATTATTCCATACTATACGCTTCTTTACAAAACCGCCACTGATGCGAGGTTGGTTCACAATCTTATACAAGGTTGTGCCAACACGAATAAAGTTCTCGTTTTCCATAGCCTTACTTCTGCATTAAAGGTTTGCTACCCATAATATATCTCTGTGCTTCTTGGGCTATTTGCGCAGAAGTCTTGATAGGATTCTGACGCAGCCATGCTTCGAGTTCTGCTTTCTCAAAATAAAGCATCTTACCTTGTGGCTTATAATGAGGAATCAGATTGCCCGATGTGAGCTTGTAGAGATAACTCTTTGAGAGGTTAAGAAACTTGCTTGCTTCATCAAAGCTAAGCACATTTTTGTTTGTAAAGAGAAGTTGTTCGAGTTCGTAAACTCGTTCCTCTATGGTCTTTTCCATATTTTTTATTTGTTTGGTAAAACGATAGAGGGTGCGCACCCTCGTTGCTGTTAACGAGGGCAAAATTAAAAACGATAAAAAGAACTGGCATTGAGCAATGTTTGACGTATCAACCTATGCTCACTCTTTTTTCAGTTGTTTGATGTATTTATCTATGATTTCCCATCCTTTCGGCTGCTTCATGTTGATTTGATCTGTTGCAGTGGAAAGGTCAGTTCGTGTTAATGGTGTTTCTTTGGTTTTTCCCAATATGAGTTTACTGCGTGCAATGGTAGACTGCCATTCATTAGTAACGTATCCCCGAAGATTAAGACTTTGCATGAGATACGCAAGTAGTCGGTTATTGTTTGATTTTAGTACTCCTTTCAGATTACAATCAAATAAATTTTTAGTAATCTTTGGTGAAACACTGGTCGTAAAAAGTTTAACATCATTGATGCAATCAGTTAGTATTTCAATCTGTTCTTCCGAAAAATCAGATTTGAAAGGATTAATTTCATTGCCAACAATCACAGGTTTTTCTTTTGGCTGGCTTGGATCGATGTCATCATAGACAATTGTAGAATGGCGTTGAAAAGAATTCTTGATTTCGCTTATTTCTATCTTTTCAATCTCATATTTTAGATAATTTGCATAACGTTCATAAAGAATTGCATCAATGAGCGATGAAAACATCGGAAGGACTTCATCGTACAAAGTGTGATTCTCAACATACTTACTATAATCAAACGTAGTCAAATCAAAGCTATAATACTTTCCCTTTTGCTCTTTATTCAATGAATCATAGAAAGTGCTATCCCATAAGAAATTATTTTCTTTATAAGATTCTTCTACACACGAAAGGGCTGGGGACTTCATGTATATAGAGGATAGATTATCAGTAATTTGCAAAAACTCATTCTGCAACATTTCTTTAAGAAGTATTAAGCTTATACATTCTTTTTTTCTCATGACATTTCCAATGAGAATATTGAAAGTTTGCATAACGCAGTGGTCCACGAAACTTTGTATCTTGGTTAGTTGTATTTCAAGTCTATTATCTTCCATATAATTTTTTAATATAAGGTAAGTACCTTTGCAAAGGTAACACATCACCAGCAGATAATAGCAATAATTGGAAGGAAACAGAATAAAAGGAAATGATTATCGTTAATTAAATCTAAATAAACTATGTAGAATACAGTCTTAATACACGTTTCTTATACTTCTGCTATAAAGTACACTTTTAGTACATGTTGAAAAAGAAAAATCCCTTGTAAATCAAAGACTTACAAGGGATTTATAGTACCCAGACCCGGGCTCGAACCGGGATGCCTTGCGGCACTGGTGTTTGAGACCAGCGCGTCTACCTATTCCGCCATCTGGGCAAATGTGCGTACAAAGGTACAAGGAAATTTCGGAATGGCAAAAAATTATGGAGGAATTCTATTGATGAGTGCAAAGATTTACAGCGAAATTCTATTGATGGGCGCAAAGATTTACAGCGAAATTCTGCAGAAGAACGAATTATTATTTGTATTTTTGCCCAAAGCAAACTATTAATCAAGGATTCTATGAACAAATATCTTCTCTTTGCTTTCGTTTTGCTGCCATGGACAGGCATGTCCTTGGAGGCTAAGACGTGCCGCAACATGCTTAAAACCCAGTCTATCCAGCCAAGTATCCACACCTCACATTTTCCATATACAAAGGCCGACAATAGTAAAAGGAAGCCCCGGCAGCAACCTCAACAAGTCCCAAACAACGATCAAAAAAAGGAAAAACGCTGGGCTCCCATTGTCCGACAGGCCGTGGTGAGCCGCCACAACCCGCATATCACCCGCATCGATTCGCTGGCATCGCTCACTGTGGGCAACGGTGGGTTTGCATTCACCGTGGATGCCACCGGCCTACAGACTTTCCCCGAAACCTACCACAATGGCGTGTGCCTGGGCACGTTCAGCGATTGGGGCTGGCACGCTTTTCCTAATCCTAATGCTTACCAAGAGCGTGACGCGTGGCTGGAGAAAGACTTCGGGCGGGGCCATCAGGAAGTTTATGCCGCACAATTCAGGCAACCGGGACGCCAAAGGGATGCTGCCAACTATTTACGCGAGAATCCGCACCGGCTGCATTTGGGAAATATCGGGCTTGACCTTGCCTCTCCTGCAAAACTTCACCATATTGACGAGACCCTCGAGCTTTGGACGGGCAAAGTGCGCAGCCGATTTGTCTACGACACCCAACATTATGAAGTTGAGACGCTGTGCGCCCCGCATCAGGACCTCATAGCCACCCATGTACAGTCTGACGGCGAGTTTTCCATTCTCTTTCGCTTCGCCTATCCCACCGGCGGACACAGCGATGACGCATGCGACTGGACTCAAGCCCAACGCCACCAAACCACTTTTCGGCAAAACGGCCATTCATGCCTTATCACCCGACAAGTAGATGACACACGCTATGCCTTGCGAGTGACATGGAAAGGTGACGCAACCCTGTCGCAGACCGCCCCACACACGCTCAAAATCAACTGCAAACAAGGCGACCTTCAGTTACAGTGCGAGTTTGTGCAGACAGAAGAACAGCCCTCCACCCCATGGCAGTCTTTTGCCCAATGGGGCGAGGCATCCGCCACCCACTGGGCCAAATACTGGAACCAAGGCGGCTTCATCGACATAGGGCACGTGCAGGATACGCGCGCCAGAGAGCTGGAGCGACGCATCATTCTCAGCCAATATCTCATGGGAGCCCAGGAGTGCGGACAATATCCACCTCAGGAAACCGGCCTTACCTATAACAGCTGGTTCGGCAAGTTCCATCTGGAGATGACCTGGTGGCACTTGGCTCATTGGCCGCTTTGGGGCAGACCCGAACTTCTCGACCGTCCGCTGACCTGGCATTTGGAAGCTGAAAACAAAGCTCAAGCCATTGCCCGCCGACAAGGATTCAAGGGAATCAGATGGATGAAAATGACCGACCCCAGTGCATCCGAAGCCCCTTCCAATGTGGGCAGCTATCTGATTTGGCAGCAGCCGCATTTGATTTATCTGGCAGAGTTGTTGTACAGGAGTCGCCATCCACTCCATTTCACTTCCAAGGAAACCGGCATTGACCGCCGTCAACAGGCAAGCCGGCCCAGTCCTGCCAAGCCTTTCGATGCCACCTCTCCTAAGAAAGAAGACGCCTTGCTGAAAAAATACGGCCGTCTGGTAGAAGAAACGGCCGAGTTTATGTCCGACTTTGCCGAACTCGACACCCTCAGACACCGCTACATCCTGCGCGGCTGCATACCTGCTCAGGAGACGCTGAACGCCGACTCTACCGTAAACCCTCCCTTTGAACTGAATTACTGGCTGACCACACTCCAAATGGCACAGCTGTGGCGGGAGCGTGAAGGAAAAGGACGCCGGCAGGGCTGGGACAGCATCATCGCCCGTCTGTCTCCCTTGGCATTCAATGCCGACAGCCTCTATCTGGCCGCCGAGACTGCCACCCAGACCTATACCAACACCCGCTTTACCAGCGACCATCCCGCCCTGCTCGGGGCATTGGGAATACTGCCCGAGAGCAGACTGGTAGACCCACGCATCATGCACAAGACACTCGATTGGATTTGGAACCACTGGAACTGGGCGACTTCCTGGGGATGGGACTTTCCCATGACGGCCATGACCTGTGCCCGACTGGGCGAACCGTCGCGTGCCGTCGACGCATTGCTCATGCCCCAGCAGAAGAACACCTACCTTGTCAACGGCCATAACTACCAAGATCAGCGTCTGCGGGTCTACATGCCCGGCAACGGCGGACTGCTCACGGCCGTAGCCATGATGGCTGCCGGATGGGACGGCTGCACGCTGGGGCCCAACCCGGGATTCCCCAAAGACTGGGACGTGCGGTGGGAAGGCCTGCAGCCCATGCCCTGAAACCGGAAGCATTGGGCATTGAACCTTGCACTTTGAGCTTTGAACTTTATGACATGGCGCAACATAAAGTTCAAAGCTCAAAGTGCAAGGTTCAAAGATTTTTATTATCTTTGCAATCTAAACATTATCTGCCGATGAAAGATCTCTGTTGCATCGGGCATATCACCCGCGATAAAATCATCACCCCCGAGAGTACAGTCCACATGGCCGGTGGCACCTCCTTTTACATGTCCTACGGCATCTGCCAACTGCCCCCGAAAGTATCCTACCAGCTGGTTACCAAAGTGGGAAGAGGACAGCTGGCCGAAGTGGAAAAGCTGCAACAGAGCGGAGTAGACGTCGTGTGCTACTCCAGCCGCCACACGGTGTACTTTGAGAACAAGTACGGCGAGAACACCAACAACCGCACGCAGCGGGTGCTGGCCAAGGCCGATCCTTTCACCATCGAAGAGATGCGTCCGCTCGAAGCCAAGGTGTTCCATCTGGGCAGTCTGCTCAACGACGACTTCTCCCCGGAGGTCGTGAAATACTTGTCCACACAAGGCTTTGTCTCGATAGACGTGCAGGGCTACCTGCGCAAGGTCGTCGGAGAGCAGGTGCATGCCACCGACTGGGCCGACAAGAAAGACATCCTTTCCTGCACCGACATCCTAAAACTCAACGAGCACGAGATGGAGGTCATCACCAATTCCAAGAACCCCCGCACCGTAGCTCTGCAACTGGCAGAGTATGGCGTGCGCGAAATTGTCATCACATTAGGCAGCTACGGCTCGCTCATCTATGCCGACGGCCGGTTCCATGAGATACCGGCCTACCGGCCCGCCAAGGTCGTCGACGCCACAGGCTGCGGCGACACCTACTCCACCGGCTATCTTTATTGCCGTTCCCAAGGCATGAACGTCGAGGAGTCCGGCCGGTTTGCCGCTGCCATGTGCACGCTCAAACTGGAACACAGCGGCCCCTTCGACCGTACGCTCAAAGACATTCACCAAGTGATGCGGAAGAGCCAGCACCACCCTGCGACTGCGTTCTGACCATGTATTGCCGAAGTTCCTCCTTTCCAATCTCACGCAGACCACTGCCGTCGAGCAGCAATTGCCGGTCGGCAAAGCGCAGGGCCAAGTCTATGTCGTGTGTGGAAAGCAGGATGGTCTTTCCCGTCTCCCCCGCCAACCGCCGCAACAACCTCATCATTTCCACCTTGCTGGGATAGTCAAGAAAGGCCGTAGGCTCGTCCAACAGAACAACAGGAGTCTGCTGGGCCAGAGCCTTGGCTATCATCACCTTTTGCCGTTCGCCGTCACTCAGCGCGCCAAACTGCCGTAAAGCAAAGGCGTTTAGCCCGGTAAGGCGCAGCGATTCCGCCACAATCCGGCGGTCTTCTCGGCGTAATCTTCCAAAGAATCCGGTGTAAGGCATCCGCCCCATGCCCACCATATCGCCCACGGTGACGTGTTGCACGTCGGGCTGTTCGGTCAGCACCACGGCCACATTTCGGGCCATTTCCTGCTTCGACAGCTCGTTCATGACCACCCGGCCGCCGTCGTCCGACGACAGTTCCACCTCTCCAGACAAGGCCGGCTGCAGTCCAGCCAGCGTGCGCAGCAGGGTCGACTTGCCAACGCCGTTCACTCCCAGCAGGCACGTCAGTTGCCCGCCGGGCACGCTGCCATCGAGCTCACTGCCTACACTCCGGCCTTTATATCCTATTGAAAGGTGGCGAATCACCAAATCCATGAGGTGTCCCGTCGTGGAAATCCGCTTTACGGTTGCGCCCTTTGCAGCCGAATCGTCTTGCGTTCGGCATAACAATAGGCATCGATCATCCCATTGGTGTATCGGTCTTCATAGCCTTTCGAGGCCAGCCTGTAGCCCGCAGCCTGAAGTTGGTTCAGCAAATTCTGGTAGGCCGCAAGGTTGAACACTCCGACGATGACTGTTTCATGCGCCGTAGCCACATAGCTTGACGTGCCTTTTTTCAGTGCCCGCGGTGTGTCGGCATAGGTTCCATGGCCCAGCGACTTGCCAAGAATACAGTTTTTATAGAGCATCTTCTCATAAGTGCCCAGCCGGGAAACCTCATAATTTTCAACCGTTTTGTAACCATATTTCCTGGCCACCTCGTCGAGTTTTCCAGGATTTATCACAGCTTCTGCAGCCTCAAGGATGGTTATAAAACCGGGATTGGAGGCTACCTCCGGCAAGGATTTTTCGGGCGACAACACCGTGGTTTCCTGCCGTGCAGCCATCTCCGAGGCTGCCTTTTTCGTGCCGCAGCCCACAAGGCACATGGCCGCAAGGCTCGCCATCGCCAGGCCAGCGGCTGCCGAATACAGATGTTTTCTCATAGTTCTTAGTGTTAAATGGGTGAATGAATATTAGGAAAAAAGCAAATAAGCGGTAGGCACGTAAGCCTACCACTTGTCTTTGGTCTGAATGTTGTCGCCCCATCGGTGGTCCTTGGGGAAAGGCTGCCCGCCCCAAGCCTTCACCTGCGTCCAAGGTTGCGGGGCATCGGCCCAGAAAGGCGCGTCGGCCGGCAATCCCAACGGCATGAAGCAGAGCGAGCACATATAGAGCGAACCATTGTTGGTGTACCAGTCGGCCGTGCCCGGTTGGGCCCCGCAGAACCCTATGGTCAGGAATCCTGCGGCATTGTAATTGTTCTGATGGTCGAACATGCGGTGCATCGTCTGCGTGAGTGCAGCCCTCACCTGTCCGTTGCTCAGGTCTTTGGGCAATTGCTGGTACCAGGCCATCAACGCCAATGGCTGCATGGCGGCCAGCCGGTAAGGCGTGGAACGGCCAAAGACGGGGAATGTGCCCTCGGGCGAGATAAAGCGTTCCAGTATGATGGCGAACTTCTGTGCCCGCCTCAATTCTCGGTCGCGGTATTTCTGATAGTCCAGACGCGTGCTGGCACGGGCGTCCACCATGTTCTGCAGCGTCTCCAGATACATCGGGTGGAACACGTAGCTACTGTAGTAATCGAAGGCAAACTCCGAGCCGTCGCTGTACCAACCGTCGCCCACATACCACTCCTCCACCTTGCGGCAGGCCGTGTTCACCCGGAACTCATCGTAGGGTGCCTTGATCTTGGCCAGAAAACTCTCAATGGTCGAGCTGAAGAGGAACCAATTGGTATAAGGCGGATCCACGCGGCGCAGCTGTGTGAACTCCTCCACATAGCGTCGCTTGGTCACCGTGTCGAGCGGTTCCCAAAGGGCCTCGAAGCCACGGATAAAGCTCTCTGCCACGTAGGCGGCATCCACAAGTGTCTGGCCGTGTCCCCTCCAGGCCAGATAATCGGGGCTCTGCGGGTCCACGGCATTCTTGTAGCTGGCCAGCGCCCATGTGCGCAGTTGCCGCCGCTGCTTGCCCTCGGGCGTGTCGTCGTCGGGCAGCGAGAGCCAAGGTGCAATGCCAGCCATGAGCCGCCCGAAGCACTCC
The DNA here is from genome assembly GCF_000518545.1 of Hallella seregens ATCC 51272. GTDB lineage: Bacteria > Bacteroidota > Bacteroidia > Bacteroidales > Bacteroidaceae > Prevotella > Prevotella seregens. Next base: position 164,801 of record NZ_KI912452.1, on the reverse strand, counting down.
ATGTAGGCCACATTCTTCGATCGGCCGTCCCAGTTGGGGCTCACCTCGAGCAGCATGTTCTTCTGCAGTTCGCCTTTGGCCATGTTTTCCAGCACGGGCTGCGCCATCTTGTAGGCCTGCTGGCACCAATACTGGCGGTCACTGACCGCGGTCTTCGTCTTGGTTTTGGCACAAAGCCCCTGCGGGAGCACGCAAGCTAACAAGACGGCGAATAGTTTGATGGTTTGTTTCATTGTATCGTTCGTGATTGGTTGATGTTCCTGATTATAATCCCCGCTCGGCCCAGTCGCCGCGGTCGAGGTTTCGATAGCCGATGGCTTCGGCCAAATGGCCGTTGCCCACGTGCTCTGCTCCGGCCAGGTCGGCAATGGTGCGGGCCACCTTGAGAATGCGACTGTAGGCCCGCGCCGAGAGCGACAACCGCTCCATGGCCACGCGCAACAACTCCAGCCCCTGGTCGTCGGGCTCCGCATAGCGGTGAATCATACGTTCGGTCATCTGCGCATTGCAGTGCACGTCCTTGTATTCCTTGAATCGTTCGGTCTGCATGGCCCGGGCGGCAATCACCCGCTCACGGATACATGCACTCGGCTCACCCGGGGCCGCCTTACTGATGTCCTTGAACGGCAGGGCGGCTATCTCGCACTGAATGTCGATACGGTCCATAAGCGGCCCTGAAATCTTGTTCAGGTATTTCTGTATTTGTCCCGGCGTGCACACGCAGTGGTGGGTCGGGTCTCCATAGTAGCCGCAGGGACAGGGATTCATGCTGGCCACAAACATAAAACTGCACGGAAAGGTCACCGAATATTTGGCCCGGCTAATGGTAATGACACGGTCTTCGAGCGGCTGGCGCAACACTTCCAGGGTGTGCTTGCTGAACTCGGGAAGCTCGTCGCAGAAGAGCACGCCATTATGGGCCTGACTGATTTCGCCGGGCATAGGATTCATTCCTCCCCCTACAAGGGCCACCTCGGATATGGTGTGATGCGGCGACCTGAAAGGTCGTTGCGAGATAAGTGCCGACTGGCGGGCCAGCAGTCCGGCCACCGAGTGTATCTGCGTGGTCTCCAGGCTCTCGGACAGTGTCAGCGGCGGTAGTATGGAGGGCAGCCGCTTCGCCATCATGCTCTTACCGCTACCCGGAGGACCAATCATAATGAGGTTGTGGCCTCCGGCAGCCGCCACCTCGAGTGCCCGTTTCACATTCTCCTGGCCACGCACGTCGGCAAAGTCGAGGTCGAAATTGTATTGCTGCTCGTAAAACTCGCGCCGCGTGTCCACTTCGGTGGGTTCGCAAGGCGTCCGGCCCGTCAGGAACCCGATGACGGCAGCCATTGTGTCCATGCCATACACCTCCAGTTGGTTCACGATGGCGGCCTCGCGCACGTTCTCGCGAGGCACGATAAGTCCTTTGTAGTGTTCGGCCCTGGCCTTGATGGCAATGGGCAGCACCCCCTTGGCCGGCTGCAGCTTACCGTCGAGTCCCAGCTCGCCCACCATCATATAACGGTCGAGCCCGTCGGTCGGCACCTGTCCGTCGGCCGCAAGGATGGCGATGGCCAATGGCAGGTCGAAGCTGCTTCCCTCCTTGCGCAGGTCGGCCGGAGCCATGTTGACGGTGATGTCGGCCTTTGGAAAGTGGAATCCGTTGTGCAGCATGGCGGCTGAGATACGGTCGCGACCCTCGCGCACGGCCTCATCGCCCAGCCCCGTGAGATGATACATCACGCCCCGGGTAAGGCTCACCTCAATGGTAACAGGTGTTACGTCGAGGCCATTCACTGCGGCGCTATAGGTTTTGACAAGCATAGGGACAGGAATTTCCGTGGAAAAGAGTGGCGTTACAAATTCTGTTTGATTTTTTGTTGCAGTTCTTGTGGGGAAAGACTGCGTGCAATGATGCGGCCATTGCGCAGCAGCAGGTTGTCCGGCACGGACTTCAGCCCCAGGTGCTGCACCGTCTTGCCGTCGAACATCATGCCATCACAGATGTTGGGCCAGGATATGCTGTCGTTCTTCAGCGTAGGGCGGCAGTCCTGTTTACCCGCATCCAGTGAAATCGAAACCACCTTAAGCCTCCCTTGGGAGCTCCGTTGTAGCTGGTGAATCTGGCGTAGCATGTCTGTGCTCTCATAACTCCACGAGGCCCATGTGCAGACCACGACCAGCCCTGCAGAAAGGTCGGCTGATGAGACCAGCCGTCCGTTCATGTCGTAAGCGGTAAAGGCCGGCAATGCAGCTCCCACACCCGTGGAGCCCAGAGCCTTGAGCAACTGTTTCATGTGCACCAACTGGCCATTGGCGGGCTGCCTGGGCTCCATCATCCGGATGAGGGTAACGGCCTGACGATAATCGGGCTCGACTGCGGCCACGAAGTATCGCCTCACCAGATACACACTCACTGCCGACTCCGGATGATCCTCGCAGAACTGTCGGGCATACCGTTTGGTCTCTGGCGGAGAGGCATTGGCTATCTGCTGGCGGAACTTTGTCATCAGTTCGTTGTCGTCGGTGCCCTTCACCTTTAGTTCTTTCAAGTGTGAGGCGTCACCGTCTATGTCGACCGACTTGCCCGGCTCGGCAAAAATGGGTTGTTCGGAAAAGTTGGGGAACACCAGCATAAGCGTACTGGCATGCTCACAGGGCATTTCATAGGCAAAGCGGCCGCCCTCCACCTTGATGGTGTCAATGCCGTCCACCGAACCATCGCCACCATAGACATAGAGTTCGCCCTGATTCATGTGGAGGAAACGGCCTTCTATCTTGAAATGCTTGCTGTCCACACCACAAGAAACCAGCAAAAGTGCAAGAGAGCAGAAAAGAAGAGATTTATACATGACGCTCATGCCGCTGAAAGCACATAAGATGTAAGTATAGAACGGAAAGAGGCCGCCCAAGCGACCTTCTTTCCTTTATGATATAATAACTGTGAAAGGCGCATACACGCCCGGCATCAAATCACAGGGCCGAACCATGGTATAGAACTGCTTACTTCAAGTTGGCAAATTCCAAATCCTTGACAGCATAAGCAGCCAGAGCAGCATCGGCCGACGTAGCTTTCTGCAGATACTCGCGTGCAGAAGCTACATTGCCCTGGCGGTTCTGTACAATGGCCATCAGATAGTCGGTCATGGCATCGGGATTTTTCACAGCTTTCAGCGTAGCGGCCGCCGAGGCATAGTCCTTGTTGAGCAGCTGGGCCAGTGCGGCACTGTTCGACTTTGAGTTGTCAAAGTTGCGCACAGCTGTGTCGTAGTTGCCCTTGGCAATATTCAGGTTGCCCAGAGCCTCGCCAAATCCGTTGGCATCAATGGCATTGGCCAGGCAGCTCTCGGCCTCCTGCAGGTTGCCGTGGCGCAGGGCAATGAGTCCCAGATTGGCATTGGCCTCAGGAGCCTTGGTATTCTTGCCCATAGCCTGGTTGATGTACGACTTGGCTGTCGTCTCATCGCCACGGTTGAATGCCAACGCAGCCAAGTTGTTGTAAGCACGATAGTCGTTGCCGTAAAGCTCGGTTGCTTTCTTGTAGATGGCTTCCTTCTTGCTGGCATCTTGCTCCAGACTGGCGGCATAAAGCAGCTCGTCGGCGCTCAGCCGAGTGGGATCACTGGCGTACTGCTCCTTGATCTGGTCGTCGGAACGGCCCACGGTCTCATAATTGATGATGAGACGGCTACGACGCAACTCGGGCAAAATACCGTCGGCCAGTTCGCGGAAGCCCTCGCTCATGTTACGAATCTGACGCTCGCGCTCCTCGGGATCCTTATACATTTCCAGCACACGCAAGATAACGTTCTTGTCCTGAATGTTGCTGGCCTGCACGAGGCGCTTGAATCCATCCCAATCCTGGGCAGTATAGTGGGCATCAACGTTAGCGTCGCCCAACTGGGCTGCCTTGAGTTGCTGCTTCACATAGTTCTCACTGGTGTTCTGACGCTTGCCGGCCAGCTTGTCGTTGAAGCTGAAACCACCCTCTGGCGAGGCATAGGCCGACACCTCTACATTACGCAGGTTGAGACCCTCGCGGTCGGCATTGATCTGCTTGAGCATGTTGATGAATTCTTTCACCGAACTGTTCTTCAGCTCGCTCTTGCGCAGGTTGGCCTGGTTCACAAGGAACTTGATGTTGGCTTCGGTCTTTTGGGCCTTCACACGCTGGAAAGAGTCGGGAGCAATGCAGCCGCCGGCATTCATCATGGTCTGGCGGTAAAGCTCGGCTGTGGCAAGAACACCCGTGGCCACCTTGACTGCTGGCACGTTCACTTTCTTCTTGCCCAGACGAGCATCAAACGTGAGATACATTTCGCTCTGCTGCATCTCGGGCACGTAGTCGAATGTCGTCTTCATGGTGTAGCGGCCACCCACTTTGTACGAGATGGTCTGGTCATTGCCCATGACGCGTTCGCCCTGGAACGTGGTACCCTGTCCCTTGGCCACCTGTCCGTTGCCGTAACGCAGTTCGGGAACCACAGTAACCACAGCCTTGGTCTTCATATACTTGGCAGGGAATGTGCCATTGACTGTGGCCGGCACTTGGCCATGCTGTGTCTCCAGCGGGTTAGGATCTACCGTAAACTGGTCGGCCGACAAGGGGCCCAGTTTGGAACAGGCTGAGAATGTCAGCACAGAGAAAACAGAGAGAGAAAGAATTAGTTGATTGCGCATAATGACTAAAAATTTAGGAAGTGCCGCGAGCGGGACTCGAACCCGCACAGCCATTACTGGCCAAGGGATTTTAAGTCCCTCGTGTCTACCAATTCCACCATTGCGGCATCGGATTGTATCTAACCCTGAGCGGCAAACGAGACTCGAACTCGCGACCCCGACCTTGGCAAGGTCGGGGTCTACCAACTGAGCTATTGCCGCACAACGTATGCAAAGATATGGTTAAATCTTTGAAAGGCCAAGGGATTTACACAATTTAAGAAAATAAAAACGGGAAACTTTTGGGCCTGCATCCTTGCACAATTCTACGATTATTTCTACATTTGCGCGCAGTTATGACACAGGAGTCTCCCATACAAGCCCTACAGCGACAACGCCTGTTGCTGCAACAGGAATACCAGACCGAGAAAGAAGCATTTCGCCAGCAGACCGAAGCCCGCGGCATAGGCCGACAGGTGAAACGTGGAGACGCGTGGTATCCGATTCGGACGGGCAACACTTTTTACAACTCGCTCAACCAGCTCTCCCTCGAAATCTTCCGAACAGCCGACCAGGACATTGAGCACAATTTCGAGTTCGGCAAACAAATCATGCTTTTTGCCCTCTCCCCCAATGCCTCCTCGAACAGTGCCAAGCAGGATGCGGACAAGCCTTCGACCCCTGCGTCCGCCAACTTGCCCGCATCGGTGAAGCTGCTTTGTGGTGGCACTGTCTCCTATGTGGATGGTGACCGCATGGTGGTGACCCTGCCTGAGGGGCGCGTCAGCGACGTAACCTCGGCCACGATGCCCCTTGGCGTGCAACTGTCGTTCGACGAGACCAGCTATCGTGCCATGTTCTCCGCCCTTGACCGGGTCATCAAAGCCAAGGGCAATCGTATGGCCTACCTGCGTGATCTGTTCTATTCCCACATACCGGCCCAGCGATTCACATTTGCACCCATGAGTTTCCCTTGGCTTAATGTCACCCAGGAAAGGGCCGTCAACGAAGTGTTGCGGGCCAAGGATGTGGAGGTGGTGCACGGGCCGCCGGGAACCGGCAAGACCACCACATTGGTCGAAGCCATCAATGAAACACTCATGCGCGAGAGTCAGGTACTGGTGTGCGCACAGAGCAACATGGCCGTAGACTGGATTTCGGAAAAACTTGTTGACCGAGGCATCAACGTGCTGCGCATCGGCAATCCCACCCGCGTGAACGACAAAATGCTGGGATTCACCTACGAGCGCCGCTTTGAGGCACATCCTGACTACCCACAGCTGTGGGCCATCCGAAAAGCCATACGCGAACTACGCAAGAAACGTAAGGGACGCGACGAGAGCTACCACCAGAAGATGGAACGGTTGAAATCGAGGGCCGCCGAACTGGAAATACGCATCAATGCCGAGCTCTTCGGCGAGGCACGCGTCATAGCTTCCACCCTCGTAGGGGCCGACAGCCGTCTGCTTGAGGGGCAGAAATTCTCCACGCTCTTCATCGACGAGGCCGCCCAAGCCCTTGAGGCAGCCTGCTGGATTCCCATCCGTCGGGTCTCACGCGTTGTATTGGCAGGTGACCACTGTCAGCTTCCGCCCACCGTGAAGAGTATCGCCGCCATGAAAGCAGGGCTGGGCAAAACGCTCATGGAGCGCATTGTTGAGCAGAAGCCCGAGTGTGTCACTTTGTTGCAGGTACAGTATCGCATGAGGGAAGAAATCATGCACTTCTCTTCAGAATGGTTCTACGGCGGTCGGGTGGAGACTGCTCCGCAAGCGAAACACCGTGGAATACTCGACCTGGAGAATCCGTTCACCTGGATAGACACGGCCCCTCCACAACTCTCCCCGGCAGGGGAGGGGGAACAAGTCCCCCATAAGAACATTGGCGACTCTCTCCTACCGGAAGGGTTGGGGAAGGCTTCTGACTTTAGTGAGCAGTTCGTGGGCGAGAGTTATGGCCGAGTGAACCGTGGCGAGGCTTTCCTCACGCTGGACGCCTTGCAGGATTATTTCGTCAAGATTGGCCGCCAACGCATCCTTGACGAGCGCATTGACGTGGGTGTCATCTCGCCCTACCGTGCTCAAGTACAATATCTGAGGCAACTCATCAAGCGACGCGAGTTCTTCAAGCCCTACCGTCATCTCATTTCCATAAACACCGTCGACGGGTTCCAAGGGCAGGAACGCGACATCATCCTTGTCTCTATGGTGCGTGCCAACGACCAAGGACAAATAGGCTTTCTGCGCGACCTGCGCCGTATGAATGTAGCCATCACCCGAGCACGCATGAAGCTCATCATCCTCGGCAATGCGCCCACACTCACCCGACACCCTTTCTACAAAAGACTCTATACATACGCAAAAGGGCTGGAGAATGCTTGACCACCGCCATCGGCAAAAAAGCGACGGCTACAATCAGGCTACTCTCCAGCCAGGAATATATAAACAGGCAGTTTGTTTATCTCATCACTTTCTTGCCACAGACGATGTAGATGCCGTGTGGCAAAGTATCCAGGTCAGTACCCACGCACTGTCCCTCAAGATTGTAAATCCTGCCATCTGCAGGTTGTGGAGTCCTAACGGTTCCTCTCCCCAAGCCTGTGGTCAGGTCCACACAATCCAATTCGTCAAGCCAATCGGGGATCTTGTGCAGCCGCTCCTGTATTTGGGCACGATACAACGAGGGGTGTGCAGCCTCGGCCAGTCCGTAGCCTTCATTCCTTTTTATCTCGTCACTATTGAAATGCAAGTCTGCGACGTTGCCATGGAAGCCCACCATCACAGGCGGCATGAAACACATCCATCCCGATTTTCCAGGATCCGTCCACCAGATAAACCGACCTGCTTTCTTGGTCTGCAGCGAGGTTCCCTTGCAGTCAAAGTTCCAAATGACCAAATCATCGAGATGATTGGGCAACTGCGACTGGTCGCCACCCATCCTATACATCATGAAACCTCCGTAGCAGGCATCAATAAGCGTGGCACGCGGCTGTGTGGCATGTGATTCAAAACAAGCGTCTCTGCCCCACTTCACCTTGTAGACCACACAACCCAAGCTCTGTTTCGATACACCACAGGCATGAAATTGCCCCATATCCTCGAGTATCTGTGACCGATCGTCGGTAAGCGGCCCCCGGGTGTGGTCGTAGACATTGCCTATGAAGCCTCGGGTGGTCTTCTGTAGACGTATGGCAGAATGACCGCGATTGCCTATAATCTCTATCTCGGTAGCCGAAACACTGGCACAGCCATCGAAAGTACAAGCCTCGCTCACACTCTCAAAAGAGACACGGCGCATCCAAGAGTTCACCATGCGCACATACTGGATGGGCTTGTAGGCACCATCGTCCTGCCATGTGCGGTGATGCTTAAAGTCGGGTACACAGTTTCCCACGAAAGTCAAGTCTTCCACACCTACCTCCTCAAAATGCTTGAACCAGTCGAGCGTCCAATTGTACTTGCTTTCCACCCGATGGAGCAACGGCTCGTAGAAAGTAACTGTATTGCCGCTGACCGACTTGATTTGATGGGCATCGTAGACCTGCACGCCTACCTTGACAAGATTGGTCATTGCCTTGTCGGCCGGCCGGCCCAACTCTTCTGCAATGAAATTTCGGTCGGCATTGACGACCTTCAGGCAGACCCAATCTCCCGCCTTGTACATCGAAGCATTCTCCACCTCTACACTCATGCCGCCCTTATCTGCATCAGCCATCACTTTGGTGGAATACTTCGGAGCGGCCTCTCCGTTGTTGCGCAACTGTATCATTGCGGGCGAACTGTAAAGCGTATTGGGATTGTTGGGCAGGTTGGGGTCCTGCATGATAAGCCTCGTCTTGCCTACCCCATCGCCTTTCAATACGATATGTCCGGCCAAGATATTAATGCAAAACGACTTCCCGTTTATATTGTCATCCTTAGTATGCAGCACATAATCACCCTCGGGGAAGTAAATTATAACCTTGGCCTTCTCCCTATTCTTATATTTGGCGGCTATATTCATGAGTGCCTGACGGGCCGTCAGTCCATTGGCTGCCATATAGTCTTTCACATTGATGATGGTGTAACCCAATGAATAGACATCGGCAGGTGCCTCCTCCCCATGATGATAACCCGCATACGAAAAGTCGGGCAACACATTGTTGGGTGATTTGCCCACATAATCCTCCCACACTCCGGCCTGTATCGAGATTGGACTAAGGAGGAATATAGCGGCAACCATGGAGGCAGCCACCTTCTTATACCTGTTCATACTAAGAAACTCTTACTGTTTAGCTTGTCAGTTGGGAACCTTCACTTGGCTACTTTCTTTCCATTCACCACATATATGCCATGCGGCAAGGCATCAAGATGGGCACCCATACACTTGCCCTCGAGAGTATAGACATTCCGGTCAGTAGTCTCTGCATGAGCCTTAACCGTAGAGACAGCCGTATGAACTGCCCCAATCTGTTCCTTGGTCAGCACCTGGCCTTGCTCGTCTTTAACGGTGATGTCATAGACGTAGATTCCTCCATCGGTAGAACGCAGCACCACATTTCCATCGCCTTTCACCTTGGTCCGACGCAGGAACTTCATGTTGAAGTTCTGTTCTTGGGGCTTGAACTGGGAAGTCACGTTCATGGCTTCAAGCGTGTGGGGCTCTTTATCAGAATTTCCTGCCATAGTCACTTCGAGGGTATAGCCTTTCTTCAGCGCAGGAATCACAATAATAATATTCTTGGCATTCAGCAGGAGTCTCGTATTTTTGTCGTGCTGTATTTTCAGATTCTTGTAAATGGCTTTGGTTGGGGCTGGCGTCGTCTCGTCGCCATTTATCCAAATGCCAAAATGCAGTCCTTTGGTATATTCTGCCTCCTGTCTGGGTTTGACTGCCGGATTGCTGTAGAGTGGTTTGGTTGCAGTCTCCTTATAAATATCTGCATAAGACACGGCTACATTGTTCTTGCTGTTCTGACCGATGGCTGTTTTACAGAACCACACGCCATCTTTCTCTTCCCAATCTTTGCCGGAGTCCTTGATATTGGCCTCTATAGCCTCACTGTCCACAGTGCTAATCTTTGTAAAGTCCCATGTCTTTGTGTCCTGTGCATTGGTGCCGGTTGCCATGGCAAGTGCTACGCACAGTGAAGTTACAAATTTAATAAAGTGTTTCATCGCTATCAATGTTTTATTGTTGTTGAATAATAGATTTACTGATTGTCCTCCTGCTTTTCTCTTCCCAGGTCAATTCCCTTGAGTTGCATGTGGCTCCACGGGTCGTCTATATCGCGCAGCATAGACATCATCTTACCGACAAGCTGTCGATAAGGCTTCTGATACATACGGGGATTGAGATTGTGCATCTGGTACGGATCGGCCTGGTCATCGAAGAAAAGCGTGCGCTTGAGCCTTCCACGCCGGTCTATATAGAGTGCCAAGGTATAACGGGCTGTCTTGATGCCACGGGCAGCTGGGAAATAATCTTTCACTATTCCTTGTGCATCCTTTTCACCATCAAGATTTTGGAAGTAGAGTGCGGCATCAGGACGAGGCACCTTGGAAGAGGGATCGAGGAAGAGCGTAGCGTAGTCACGCCCCTGCCACAAACTGGGGATACAATGCTTCAGTCCTGCCATACTGAGCAATGTAGGCATAATATCGGGCGTAGACATGAGAACACTGTCTATACCCACAGGTACATGCCCCGGCCAGCGCACGATGAACGGAATATTCATCGATTCCGTATAGGGCGAGTTCTTGGGATCGTCGGTATTCTGGCTACACATGGTCTCACCATGGTCTGAGGCAAACACGACAATGGTGTTCCGCTCAATTCCCTGTTCCTTGACAGCTTGGAGTATCTGTCCAAAAGCGCGGTCAACCCCCGTAACAGAAGCAAAATAGTAACGCACGGACGGGGCCTTGGCCAATGCGCGGTTGACATTGGGCCTGACGAGCAGACTATCCAAAGGCTTGTCGGCATAAAGGGCATAATCTTCGGGCATACAGTCTTCGCTGCTGCGGTAAGGGCTATGGGGCGGATTCATGCCCACCATGAGAAAGAAAGGCTTGTGCGGGTCTCTCACCCCATGCTTATTGCGTATGTAAGCAGCTGCCACCTTGGCCTCATGCATCGGCGACCACTCGTGTGGTTCGTGCTTGCGGCCCTCGGTATCCCAATAATGGGGGTTCTTGTGTTCGTCGAAAGTACCGTAACTGTACCAGAAATTAAAATGATGGCGTCGTTGCACCGGCGTGAAAGCATCCCAGACCAACACTCCGTCTTCTACATAATGGCCGGGGCGGTCAGGGTCGTTCCGCTGCGGTACGTCAGCATGCAGTTTCCCAATGTATCCACAATCGTAGCCAGCCGCAGCAAACACATCGCTCACAGTGGTGGCTCCCTCGCGGATATAACTGAAAGGACGACTGGAATTACAGTTCTCTGGCACACCACTCTTGTTGGGATACATGCCCGTAAGCAAACTGCCACGGTGAGGACTGCTCAACGGGAAATTACTCATGACCGACCTCATGACCCTCGACTCACGGGCAAAACGGTTGATATTTGGAGTTACAGTCGGATCCCCTCTGAAGTTCACCTGCTCACGATAACCAGGTTCGTTCCAGAAACCAAGGGCGGCATTACGAAACTGGTCGGGAAACACGTAAATCACATTGGGACGGTCGGCCACAACGTCTGATGCGTCCTGTGCCCCCACCGTCTGCGGGCAGACAGCCAAAGGACTGATAAGAAGTGCATATAGTTTATCCATGTGTTCCAGCGTTGCTTTTACTTGGTGCTACGAAGCCGATAGAGAGCTTCGAGAAAATAATAGTCGGCGTAATTCAAGGGCACGTCAATCTCGTTATTGTGAGGAATACTACCCACAGAGTGCATGAGCAGGAAACAACCATTCTCTCCAAGCTTGGCGCGATAGGCAGAGGTAGAAAGAAAGCGCAGCATCTTGATAGCCAGCTGGCGGTAACCACGCCCTGGCAGATAGCTGTCGAGTTCCACGAGTGCCGATGCTACACAGGCAGCAGAAGAGACATCGCGCGGCTCATAGGGAATTTTTGGAGCATCATAGTCCCAGTAGGGTACCAAGTCACGCGGCATATTCTTATTTGTGAGGATAAAGTGCAACGTATTCTCAGCCCTCTCGAGATAACGACGGTCATGTGTATAGCGATAACACACGGTGTAACCGTAAATGGTCCAAGCCTGTCCACGCGCCCAGGCACTCTCATCGTCATACCCCTGGGCTGTCTGCCGACGGAGCACTTTGCCCGTGACGGGTTCATAGTCTACCACATGATAGCAGCTTCCATTGGGACGAAAGTGATGGGCCAATGTGGCATTGGCATGGCTCACCGCTATCTTATGGAACGTGGAATCTCCAGAGAGGCGTGTGGCCTCAAAGAGTAACTCCAAGTTGAGCATGTTGTCAATAATAACGGGACATGTCCAGCCACGCTGTGACTGCCATCCCCGATCCGTATTCCACGATTGGATGATCCCAGCACCGGGATGGAAGCGAGTGGCCAGAGACCTGGCTGTCTGCACAATGACGGGAACATATTCTTTATGGGCACAGAGGCGATAACCGTTGAGATAACTGCTTCCAATCATGAAGCCTACATCATGATGCCACTTGAGATACTGTACGGAGTCGAGCATCTCGGTATATCTCATTGCACGCTCTCCCCAGTCTTTCTTACCTGTAAGTTGCTGAAGATACCAGAGGCTTCCGGGATAGAAGCCCGAGCACCAGTCGTCTATGGGAATATATGTGACCTTACCGTTATCAAAGGTTTTGGGTAGCTGTAGCTTTCCCGTCCGCGCGATTTGCCGCTCCATCAGCGAATACTGCTTATCAGCAAAAGTAATATCTTGTCGAACAAACGAGGGAAGCTGACGCTGTGCAATGCAGACAACGGCAAGCGCAAATGCCACCGCAAAGGTAAATAGTTTCCGTTTCATGAATTTATCATATTGGTTTCAAGTGGTTGTATGGAATGGTCGGAACCATTAAGGAACAAGCATCAGTCTTTCCGAGCTTGCAGGGCCACATCATAGCTCTTGCCCTCGGAGCAGAGGAAGCGCAGCACGGTGGTCTTTTTGTCTCGACTCACCTCTGTACACACACCTGGTGTGTTTACCGCCCAGCTACCCAGAAGGGTTATGCTCACGGGAATGTCAAGACTGGGATCGTCCCGCCACTTACGGCCATAAACCGAAAGTTCCTTGCGGCGACCCTGACGGTCATAGGCATCATCGCTCTTGCCACGATAGAGAGCCAGGTCGGGTTGGGCCACGGTGAGCAGGACCTGGGTGCGGCTGAACTGTTTCACCATGACCAAACATGAGGTATCAGCCTTGGCAAGAATGCTGCCGGGAAGGAGTGTCCGCGGAGTCTCGAAGAGGACATAGGAAACTGTATTCTGTCCTTTGAACCTGACTACATGGGCCATGCTGTCGCATTGGAGCACCTCGTAGGTAGGCTGCGCAGCAAAGGCCTGCATGTCTTCTTTGGTGGTCTGCGGCATCACAGCATATTCGTAGCCGGCATCATGGGGGGCCATGCCATGGTTATAAGTAAGAGACACCCAGTCGGCCTGTGTGGGCTGTCCTGTACCTTGATCGACCGAATGCTGAGGATAAGCCTTATCAAAAACGGGATTGCCAGGCGTATAATAACCAGTTCCTGCAGGATCCATCCACACATGTCCTTCCCGAGGAGCGGCATCCCAGAAGTTGTGGGCCTCACTTCCATCTACAGTAAGCTGGAATACGGTAGTCTCTGTGGGATGTGTCTTCACCGTATCGCAGATATTGGAACCGAGACAGACTATGAGTCCGTCAACAGCATGCCACGACTTACGGGCATGCAAAGAGCCATTGTACTTGTCGTGCTCGTGCAGTTTCATGGCAAAGTTTCCATTCTGTCCGACCTGTGAGAGGCCGCCGGCAAACGACTCGTCGGAGAGCAACATCTCTTCGACACCAGCCGAAATATCAATATTACGAATCTTGGCTTTCAAATCTTCATAAGGCAGATGGATTGTGGTAGTGCCAGGAATGCGGTTCCAGTCGAAGCCCGGTTCCTGCCATCCGCTGGTGAGCGGCGTAACCGTCTGCCCCAGAGGTGCCGTGAGAATCTGCAGACAACCGTGCGCCATGTATCGGCCATAGAGATTTTCACCTACATAATGCTCGGCGGCCCAGAGATAGCGCGAATGCCCACGCACCACAGCCGCCCAATTCTGCCGGCGTTGCACACCCACACACGCATAGCCCAAGGCCATATTCCCTTCGGGGTCGATCTCTGCTTTGATGCCCATTCCTTGAAGTCGAGAGAAAAACTTCCTTTCAAGGGCCGACTTGGGTTCCGGCATGAGCCGTATGAAAGCTGCCCCCATTTCAGGATCGATGGTGCTCTTCTTGTCGGGAGTTCCGGAAAACGCCATCAAGGCATAATGCACCGGGGTGAGATGGCCCATGCCGTCTGGATGACGACCCGACATAGAGAGGGGGAAGTGATTGCGATTACAATAAAAGCGCATGGCGAGCAAGGCTTTCTTCACCGTCTCGTGAGCCAGCTGGCCCACAGCAAAAGAGGTACCGCTGAGCATATAGATCATCTGCGTGACACCATTAAGCCCCCCCACCGCATAAGCTGGATAGTTGTTGCAGTGATGATAGGCACTGCCGTCACTTTTGAAGGAATCCATGAGACCTTGGGCAGGACGCGCACCCCAGTCAAGCCATCGGGCCATAGAGCGCAGATACTGCACTTTCTCTGGCGAATCTTCCATGAGCAGGATGCTGGCCATACAGCCCGAAGCAGCTGTGTTGAAAGTGTCCATGTCCATGCCATTAATGACCGGACGTATATACACCTCATTGGTCTGAGCGTACCAAATCATGGTACGCTCTGCCTCGGCAAGCTTGCCCGCCTTGCGCAGCACATCTTTCATGAGGAAATAAGCGGGATACATATCACGAAGACTATAGCCGTAATGATGGATATTTCCCCAACAGCTGCCATAGGCCACGCCTTGATCAGTGATATGGTCGTACATCTTTAGAAACATATCGGCCATATCTTCGCGGTCGTCATCATTGTCTGCCTTGTTGTAGGCAATGGCAATTTTCTTCATCAAGGTAAAATAAGCGCCCATCTCAAAGCCTGTACGCGTGAGGAGCTCCTTATCCCAAGGCGTTACCATACGCTCATAGGCCTCTGCATGCCTTACGAACCAAATGCCCTTTCCCATGACATTGCCTCCCTTCTCCTTGATGTCGTACTTGGCAAAGTCGCTATGGAGTTCCTGCTTCACCTTATTATAAAGTTTGCCCGGAGCAAAGATGAGGTCACGGTAACGTCCTTCGATGGCTTTCATCTCCTGACGCTCCTGGGCGGTTAGCGGAGTGAGAGCGATGTCAGGTTTCAGCATGGAATTGTTGTAGACCTGCAACCAGTGGTTCGTATTCTTCTTGTTGACAAAAGGCACTTGGCAATCGGGCGTCTGCTGACGCGCGTCCACCTTGACGGCCGTGATGAGATGGTCAAAGAAGATACGGCCCTTGATCGACGGAGCCTGAATGCGCATTTCGTTCATGCCCTCGACGGGGTGTCCTTGCATGTCGCGCTCATAGCATACCCACACACCACGCCAACCCTTAAAGTTGACATACATTGGAAAAGAGCAACATGTTCTACCGTCCTTGAGAAATCGGAAGACGATACTGTCGGCCTGAGGTTTCTCGTTGTAGACCCACACGATGAAAGCTGAGAGGTAGTTGTCACGGCCCGTTGCATCCTTAGCCTCAAAGCGAAGTTTTTTTTTGAGACTCAGCACACCCTGCCCCTGATAGTCCCAACAGAGACTGTGCGAACCATTCTTGAAGTGGGCATCAGAAACAGACAGCCTACCCGTTGCATCGTGCAGGAAAGACATCTCCTGCTTGGCAGCACGCTCAAAAGAAAACATGCGATCGTCATCGACAATTTGAGCATACGCCATTGAGCCACAGAAGAGCAGACAGACAAGAAACAAGAGTTTATCTTTCATTTTGCAGATGTTTTTCGTTTACTTCACCCTGACATAAACCTCCTTGATTACCTGCTCCACACGCTTGTAGTTGCCATTGACTGCGAGGAATGTAGCCTTATAAAGCCCTGCTTTGGAATAAGTATGGGTATAGGTAGAAAGCGCAGAGGTCGTATTCTTGATATTGTAGCCCGCATCAGGCGAACAAGCATTCACCGTGATGGGATTGGTGACAAGCCATGCGTACTTCAGTGCCGCCTTGGACTGACTGCTATGGATATAGAAGTTGCCCTTGCCGGCATCCTTGATATTCCATACTCCACTGACGTTGTTGGTCACCGTTCCATAGGCGCGATTGCCGGAGAGTCCTTTCTGGTCTGCCAAGAGATGCTTGTGAAGCATGTTGAGGGCAGTGAGGCCGAAATCGCTGGCATACAATATCGTCGTGGTTCCATCTTTCATCTTGTTCTCGATTTTCATACCCGAGAAGTTGACGCGAGGTTGAGCAGCACTGTTGTCTGTCCCCCGATACCTGATAGAGAAAGTAATCTGTCTGCCGAGATACGGCATCATGTCCACGGTGTAGGCTTGCGCCTTGCCTGGAGCTTGGGGCAATTGATCCTGCTCTACCAAAGGAGTCCACTTATGCGTCTCCACCTTGACAGAATCTGCCTCGAAGTCTTTTTTCGACAGGCCGTCGAACGAGTCGGACACGAACATGGCTATCAGATTCTTGCCAGTCTGTGCGTTGCCATACTGTTCACCGACAGAAAAGATGAGTGAAGACGAGAGAATGTCCTCCGGTGCAACCTGGGTGCGCTCTCTGAAATCGTACTTGTGTCCGGGCTCTCCGCTGTAGAAAGTGATAAAGTCCGGATTGCCGGTCATGTTGAAAGTGACAGGTACCCCCGTCCGAACAACAAGGGTGTCCTTGTCCATAGAGATGCCATCGGCAACCTGGGGCACAACGTTCAGGGCTACACTCTCCTGCAATTCGCCCTCACATGCTGTAAGACCGGCAAGGAACAGGGCGGCAGCCAGTATATTGATTGTTTTCATTTTGATGGTCATTGGTTATGGGCTGACCAGAGTTTACCAGCCCGGATTATTCTTGGTGATGCTCTTGTTCACAGCAATTTCGTTTGCTGGAATAGGGAAATAATTGTAAGTGTCCGACACCTGAAAATAGGTATAGACATTAGATGGCCCAAGTTTCCAGCTGGTACCGGCCTGGGCGCGTGGTGCCAGCTCGTTCATACGTTCCTTAAACTCACCCCAGCGAATGAGGTCAAAGTGCCGGATCATCTCGAAACAGAGTTCCATGGCGCGCTCGTCTTTCACTGCCTGCCGGAAAGCTGCTTTGTCGAGCCCCGACAATTCTGCTATTCCAGCACGGCGGCGCACGGCATTGATACATTGATAAGCCAGAGAGGTGGGCACATCGTGGGTCTCGTTCTCGCACTCGGCTACCATGAGCAGCACATCGGCATAGCGCAAAATCGGGAAATTGATAGCCGTGAAGTTCTTGCTTTTCTTGTCGGCCTCATACTCTCGGCGGTACTTGCCACAGCTCAATCCCTTGTCATCATCGGTCTTTTCTTTCTCGCGGTCGCCTTTTTTGTCCTTGGGAGTAGTGAGCCCATACTGATAAGACTCGTCCCAATACTGCTGCTGCACCTCGGCGAGCTTGCCTTTCTCAAAGACACGACCGTCCACGCCCTTGCCGGCTACAGACTGTGTATAGGTGAAAGGAGCGATGTTCCAGTTCATACGATTGATGTCGGCATTCTTCTCATAGAGCTCATAGAGTTTGGGGGTGCTCCAGAAGAAAGAGTAGCCATAGCCTGGATCAGCCTGTCCAGTAAGTGTCGTAGACGAAAGGTCGGGGCCCTGAATACCTATAATGTTGCCCACGCGCCCCTCATTGCGGGTGTCGGTGGTATAGTTGCCGGCAAACTCTGCCTCCCAGATGCTCTCGTTGCCCTTGCTGTTATACTGGCTCTTGCAAAGGTCGATGAAGTAATCCCAATAGTGTGTGGCCAGACCGTGGTTCTCTCCCATGACCTTCTGTGCATACTCGCCAGCCTGCCGGAAATATTTCAGAATCTCACTGTTGTCGGCAGACTTTCCGTCACGATAATGCTCTCCGGCGCGAAACATTAGCACACGCGCCAATATTCCCCAAGCTGCCGATTTCGACACACGGCCCGGACGATAGTTCAGCGTAGAGGCCGAGAGCAGATCATTTGCGCTTTCGTCCATCTCCTTGACGATAAAGTCATAGATGGTTTCCTTGTCGGTACGTGGAATGCTCAGCCCTTTCACGGTCTTGGTGGACGACGTGGTAAAAGGCACATCGCCCCATCCTTGCACGAGATTGAAATAATAGAACGCTCGCAGAAAGCGGGCCTCAGCCGTCCATTGCTTCTTGTTGGCAGTGCCAATATCAGAGATGTGATCTATATTTTCAAGCAGCATGTTGGCACGGTTGATGCCGGAGTAGAGACTGTACCAATATCCTGTGACAGCCGGATCGCTGGTGGTGGCGTTATTACAGCAGAGTCCACGGTCGGCGGGCGAACGCCCCTGACCCCCATAGAACTCCAAATCGTCGCCTCCAGTGAGATAAAAATAGTCTGCTCCATAGAACGAAGACTGGGTGAGAATGGCATATACGCCATTAAGTGCCGACTCGGCATCACTCTCTGTTGTATAGTAGCTTCCAGTAGTGACCATGGTGGGAGCCTTGTCCAGGAAGTTGCAGCCAGCCACGAGCAGGGTCATGGCCACGGCGGGTATGATAGCTTTTGTCGTTTTCATTTTGCTGTTGCTTTGTTGTCAATATCCGTATTGTTTATCCCATTCTGCTTAGAACCCCAGGTTCACGCCGAAGCTGAAACTGCGTGAGCGCGGATAGGCTGAGAAGTCGAGCCCCGGGGTGAGTGCACCGTCACGGATAGACACTTCCGGATCGTAGCCGCTATAGTTGCTAATGGTAAAGAGATTCTGGGCAGCCACATAGAAACGTACCTTGTCGATACCGGCCTTACGAAGCATACGGGCCGGGAGGGAGTAGCCCAAAGTGATGGTCTTCAACCGAAGAAACGAACCATCCTCTATGACACGAGAGGAAAATACGCGGTTGGAAGCCGAGCTCGTGGCACGTGGGATATTGCTTGTCGGGTTCTCGGGAGTCCAGCGATTGGCATAACTGGCAAACTGGTTGAGCTCACGCGAGATATTGTTGGAACTTTCAAAGATCAGACGGTTGGCATTGAGTACATCGTTGCCGTAGGACCATTGGAAGAAGATGCTCAGATCCACGTTCTTATAGCGCAGGTCATTGGTGAAACCGCCTGTGTGGATAGGCAGACCGCGACCTATCATGGTTTTGTCGTTGTCGTCGATTATGCCGTCACCATTCAGATCCTTATACTTGGGCATACCTGGCTGCGTGTTGTTTTCTGATGCAAAATGAGGCACGTTGCTCTTGAGGGTGTACGAGTCGCCCACCTTGTTAAAGTCGTCATACTTGTATGTTCCTTCGTAAAGATAGCCATACATCATGCCCATCGGATAGCCCTTCTTGGCTATATACGATGGCTGGGAGTTATACTTCTGATCAAAGTAGGCCGTGGAGAGCATGGCGGTTTGATCCTCGGAGAGCTCCATCACCTTATTCTTATTCATGGCAATATTGAAGTTGGAATGCCACTCAAAGGTCTTGCTTTTCACATTCAACGTATTGATCGTAATCTCCAAACCCTGGTTGCGCACCTTGCCCACATTCTTCATCGCGCTGATAAAGCCCGACGACATCGGGAGCGTGGACATCAGAAGAAGGTCGCGTGTCACCTTATGATAGAGGTCTACCGTGAGATTGACGCGCTCGTTGAGGAAGCCCAAATCGAATCCCAGGTTCCACTGTTCGGTCGTCTCCCACTTCAGGTCTTTGTTGGGCACAGAAGTAGGAACCATACCCACGCGGGTTAGGCTTCCATCAAGAGGGAAGACACCCGAAGGGATGGAACCGGAAGAAACATAGTCTCCACGACGCTCCTTGAGCATTTCCATGAGTCCGTACGTGTCGTACTCGCCCACACGGTTGTTTCCTGTGAGACCCCACGAAAGGCGCACCTTGCCATTGCTGAGCCAGCTCTTGGCAGGTTTCATGAATCTTTCCTCCGTAAAATTCCAGGCTACGGAACCGGAGGGGAAGTAACCAAAGCGGTTCTTGCCGCTGAACTTGGAGCTGCCGTCGGCGCGGAATGTGGCCGTGGCATAGTACTTGGACCTGAAATTATAGTTGAAGCGGCCGAAGAACGACATCATGGACCAAGATGACTGCCCCGACTTGGTCGTGCTGGGCTGTCCGTTGCTCATGCCTGCCATGCCAAGACTCTCGTTGGGAATCTGAATGGTGCTGAATGAGTCGTCGATAAAGTCCGAGTTCTGGAGCGAGAAGCCCAGGAGGGCATTGAAGTAGTGGCGGCGCTTGACATTGGCCTGATAGGTCATCGTGTTCTCGTTGAGCCACGTCATGCGCTCCGAATGGTAACGCTGGGCGTTCACCTTGTCATTGGACTTTGGACCGCCATAGCGGGTCTTGGAATTGTTGAACGTATCATAGCGGCGGTTTTCGGTCGTATAGCCCCCCGAAACTTTCAGCCGCAGCCCTTTCATGAACTCATACTGCACATAGCCGTTGAACTGGATGTAGGTAGAGTAACGCTTGCGATACTCGTTGTTCAGCGACATGATGGGATTGAAGCGGTAGTCATTGTTCCAGTTCACATCCTCGTCATAACCATTATCCACCAGTGTTTTCAGGGGGATGCCGGGATAGGTCACAGGCCGATAGCCCCAGACGGAATAGAAAAGATTGTTCATCCCACTGTAGCTCTGCTGAGAGGGAGACGCGCCTGTCTGCACCATCCGTGAATAGTTGACGTTGGCATATACTTTCCATTTCTTCTGATTCACAGTAATGCCCAGGCGGCCTTGGAGTCTCTCGAAGTTGGAATTAAGCACCACACCGTCCTGGTCATAATAGGAGAGCGAGCTATTGTACCTCACGGTCTTGCTGCCGCCGTTCATGCTTACATTATGATTCTGCACGGCTGCTGTACGGAAGATCATGTCCTGCCAGTCGTACTGCGGACAATTCCTGTAATCGTCCAGCGTGTACGTCTTGCCCTGGTCCTCCCGCATGTAGGTGCTCGACATGATCGAGGGATAAATCTCTTGCTGCAGCTTCACAAATTCATAAGCGTCCATCATTTCCATCTTCTTGGACACGTTCTGGAAGCCCACGCTTCCATCATACGTCACCTTGGGCTTTCCCTCCGAACCGCTCTTCGTTGTGATGATGACCACACCGTTTGCTCCGCGTGCACCATAGATGGCAGTGGCCGAAGCGTCTTTCAGAATATCAATGGAGGCAATATCCGATGGATTGACGCTACTGCCCACCGAGGGATCCTCTATCGGGAATCCGTCGATCACGTAGAGCGGCGTATTGTCTTGTGTCAGCGAGTTGTTTCCACGAATGACGATGTTCGTCTGTGTTCCGGGCATGCCCTCGCCCGAGTTGACGTTCACACCGGCAATGCGGCCGCCAAGCGTTTCGGTAAACGAACCTATGGGTGTACTCAGCAGGTCGTTCATGTTGGCCTTGGACACCGATCCGGTGAGGTCGCGCTTGCGCACTTCTTGATAACCCACAACGACCACTTCGTCCAGAAGTTTGTCATCTTCCGACATCTTCACGTTCATCGGCTTGCCGGTAACAACTTTCTGCTCAAGATTGGAGTAGCCCAAGAAAGAGAACACCAACACCGAGTTCCTGCTGGGCACAGAGAGCCTGAACGCACCGTCCAGGTCGGTCACCGTACCGACAGTGGCAGAGCCTTTCACTTTGATGCTCACGCCGGGCATGGGCTCGTCGTTGGCATCTTTCACCACACCACTGACGTTCACCTGTGCCAGCGCGGGGACAAAAGATACGCATGCCATCATGACTATCATCATCAGGATGCGGATGCTAATCGCTTTCTTCAGTTTTTGCATGGCTGGATTTACAATAAGTTAGAGATTGTTTACGATTGCCACAAAGGTACGCACTCTATAAAATACGAGGGGCTAATTCTGTTCAAAATATGTCCAAAAACGTACAAAAGTACCGTATTCGTGTGGCCTTTCACCATATTTTTTATAATTTTGCGAGTATCGAATCCTATATGACACCCATCAGATATCTACACCTTATTATATTGTGGCTCCTCCTTGGCATGGAGAGCCATGCCGGTGCAGCTCCCGGCATCTCTTTCTCATACCTCACGCCAGAGGGCGGACTTTCGCAGATCACCGTGAACAGTCTCTATATGGACGAGAACGACGAGCTCTGGATTGCAACCCGCGAGGGGCTGAATCACTTCAATGGCAACCGTATCTCTGTTTTCAAGAAAGAGAAAGACCATCCCTACAGCCTCCCGTCCAACAGCATTGAACGCATCACTGGCGACGGCCGCGGACGGCTCTTCCTGCTCTGCACAGAGGGGGTGGCGTGTATGAACCTGCGCACACGCCGTTTCCGCACTATAGTCTCCGATGACGTCAGTGCCATCGCATTCCACAAAAATCTATATGTGGCCGTAGGCAACAGAATCTACCGGTTCGACGACAGCCTTACCAAACGCACCCTGTGCCGCATGCTGGACAAAGGACGCACAGCCACCGACCTCTTTTTCGACAGTCGGGGGCGAATGTGGGTAGGCACAGATGTCGGAGCCCTCGTGTTCCCGCCCCACGTGAGTGCGGTACGCCCCACCCCACCCTTGCGCCGCATAGGGCAGGGGCGCGTGACTTCGTTTTTCGAGGATTCCCACCGGGGCGTATGGATAGGAACATGGGAAGAGGGCTACTACCATGTGGGGCCGCAGGGACGCGTGCACAATTCGAGAAGCCCCGGAAGCAGCATTCCCTCCAACTTTGTACGCACTTTCTGCGAAGACCACCAAGGCAACATCTGGATAGGCACATTCCGAGGGCTGAGCGTTTACAACCCACAGACACAACAGACACGCGTGCTCACGACCGACGGCAAGGAGGGAAGCCTGAGCAATGCCTCGGTATGGTCTTTGGTATGCGACCGTCAGGGCACCGTTTGGGTGGGTACTTACTTCGGCGGCGTCAACTATTTCAATGCCAGCTACAACATTTACCAGCTCTACCGCACGTCGGACGAAAGCACCAAAGGGCTCTCCAGCCCCATCGTGGGCCGCATGACTGAAGACGACGAGGGGCATCTCTGGATATGCACCGAGGGCGGTGGGCTGGACATGCTCGACCACCAGACAGGACGCTTCCAATGGTTCCGCTTCGGAGAATCCGGACTCTCACAGAACAATCTCAAGGCTCTGTGGTATGACCGCTGGCGCAAGTGCCTGTGGATAGGCACCCATCTGGGTGGCCTCGACCGCATGGACATCCACACCCACCGGGTCACCGTGTTTCGTCACCGGCCGGGCGACCCGTCGTCACTGCCCTCCGACATCGTGCGCGACATCCGCCCGTGGGGCCACCGGCTCGTCCTGGCAACACAGCAGGGAGTATGCCTTTTCGATCCCCACACGGGCTCCTGCCGCCGGCTTTTTGCCGACACACGGCTCGGGCGGCTCATCCAGCTTGTCTCCAGCGTGGCCGTCGACGGCAAAGGCCAGCTGTGGATAGGCACCGAGCGGGCCGGCGTGTTCTGCTTCTCGCCCAGGCACAAGCGGCTCATTTGCTACCGTCACCATCCGTCCGACCGGCGGACGCTGAGTAACAACCACGTGAACAACATTTACGTTGACCCACGCGGACGCATCTGGGTGTCTACGGCAGGGGGCGGACTCGACCTGTGGCATGCGCAGGAATCCCGTTTCGAGAACTTCGATGCCCAGAATGCCCACCTTGCCAGCAACTGTGTCTATGGCGTGCATGCCTCGACACTCAATGCCCGCAACCTGCTGCTCATCACCAACGAGGGCTTCAGCGTGCTCGACATCCACGCACGCACCTGCCGCAACTACGGACGCGTCAACGGCTTCCCACTGGCCACCATCAACGAGAACGGGCTTTACGTGGGGCCGCAGGGCACGGTATGGCTCGGCGGCGTTCAGGGCATGCTCTCGTTCTCTGAGAAAGCGCTCCACAAGCCCATAGCCCCTTACAGACTCAAGTTTGCCAACCTCTATCTGGACGGGAAGCCCGTGCAGCCACTCGACAGCACCGGCATACTGGATGCCACCCTGGAGTTTACCAAGACACTGAAACTCAGCAGCGACCAGTCTTCCTTTGCCATCGAGATAGCCACCTCCAACTATCTCAAGAGCAATCACGACGAATTGCAATACCGCCTTGTCGGCTCATCGGCCAAGTGGACGGCGGTGCAGCTCGGCCAGACCCTGCTCAACTTCAACCTCAAACCCGGCCATTACACCTTGGAACTGCGCTCGCTGCGCCCCGACATTCCCGAATCCCAGCTCAACATTCAGGTATTGCCGCCATGGTATGCCTCGTGGTGGGCCAAGCTGATATGGACGCTCCTGCTCATCAGTGCCATTGTCTATATGGCCAGGGAGTACCGCGAGCGCGTCAAACTGAACGCCTCGCTGAGCTATGAACGGCAGCATGCCCGGGACATCGTGGTCATGAACGAGTCCAAGCTGCGCTTCTTCACCAACATTTCCCACGAGATACGCACCCCGCTCACGCTCATCATCGGCTACAGCGAGATGCTGCTCGGCTCCCGCAATTTCCCGCCGGAGGTCTACGCCCGTCTGCTCGACATCTATAAGGGAAGCATCCAGCTGCGCTCGCTCATTTCCGAGATGATCGACTTCCGCAAGCAGGAACAGGGCAAAATGCAGGTGCACCTCAAGACGGCCAACTTCACCTCGTTTGTCGACGAGACATTCCTGCTCTTCAGGGAGTATGCGCAGAGCAAAGGCATCTCCATGTACTTCGAGCACGACAAGGCAGACATCTTCTGTGCCTTTGATGCCACACAGATGCAGAAAGTCCTCAACAACCTCATGGCCAACGCCCTGAAGCACACCCCGCAGGGAGGAACGGTGACCGTGGGCCTGCATTGCCATGTGCCCGACAAGCCTCTCGACGGCAAGCCTGCGGCGACCCTGACCGTGGCCGACACCGGCGAGGGCATACCGGCCAAAGACATCGACCGGATATTCGACCGCTTCTATCAGGCCGATCGCTCAGACTCCATCTCCTCGGGACTTGGTACAGGCATCGGCTTGGCACTGACCAAGGGCATCGTGGAACTGCACCAAGGCACGATAAGGGTGGAAAGCGAGGAGGGCAAGGGCTCCCGCTTCATCGTCACGCTGGCGGCCGAAGACGCTCCTCACACTGCCGTTGGCCCCGTCGCGACGCATCCCGACAGAGGAGCCGCCGCCCAATGGAAACCCGCCCCGGCCCTGCCCAACAACAGCAGGACGGCCGGTGAGGCCCCACTTGCCGACGGCAAGGAACAACGCCCCGCCATCCTCATCGTGGAAGACAATGACGACCTGCGCAGCATGCTGGCCCGGGTCTTCGCTCCATTCTACCGTATCACCACAGCCATCGACGGCGTGGAGGCACTCGACGACCTGCACAGCGCAGAGGCCGACATCGTAATAACCGACGTGCTCATGCCGCGCATGACAGGCATAGAGCTGTGCCGAGCCATCAAGGCCGACTTCAGCATCTGCCACATCCCCGTGGTGCTACTCACGGCCCAAACGGCCACCGAGCAGGCACTGGAGGGCCTACGCACGGGAGCCGACGACTATATCACCAAACCTTTCAACACCGACATTCTCATCTCGCGCTGCAACAATCTCGTCAATACCCGCCGCATGCTGCAGCGCAAATTCAGCGAACACCCGCACACACAGGCCGACCTGCTGGCCACCAACCCCTTGGACAAACAGCTTGTGGACAAGGCCATGCGGGTGATCGACGACCACATCACCGACTCCGACTTCAATGTCGACGTCTTTGCACAGGAGGTGGGGCTCTCGCGCACATCGCTCTTCACCAAGTGGAAGAGCCTGACGGGCCAGACTCCCAAGAGTTTTCTGCTCAACATGAGGCTCCGCAAGGCAGCCGCCATGCTGCACAGCGAGCAGGG
The DNA here is from genome assembly GCF_000518545.1 of Hallella seregens ATCC 51272. Taxonomy (GTDB): domain Bacteria; phylum Bacteroidota; class Bacteroidia; order Bacteroidales; family Bacteroidaceae; genus Prevotella; species Prevotella seregens. The sequence continues at coordinate 138,935 of NZ_KI912452.1, read as the reverse complement.
CAAGAGCGTGGAAGCCGTGGCGCTGGACTGCGGATTCAGCACGGGGCGATACTTCTGCAAGTGTTTCAAGGAGTATTACAAAGTGTCGCCATCGGCTTACCGCAAGGGCCATCAGCCCGAAGCTGGGAACAGCCCGTCGCCGATAGATGCCGGCGGCCGGGAAAACCATTCATGAAACAACACTAACGAAGACCTATTTATGAAAAAAAATCTTTTGTTTTCCCTCTGTCTGGCTTTGGCCATGGCGGCAAACGCCCGGGACGTGACCCTGCGTTTCACCTCCCCGTCTTCCGACCAGCGCGAAGAGGTGGCCGAAATCGATGCTGCCGCCCTACGGCAGAAGATGGGAGTCAACAGGGAGACCCGGCTGCGCGTGCTGAATGCTTTCGGGCAGGATGTGCCCTGCCAGCTGACCCACGACGGCAAGTTTCTGGTCTACGTGTCGGTGAGACCCGGCACCACCACCTCGCTCACCGTCAAGGAGGGCAGCCCCACGGCACCCGTATCCGCATGGGTGGGCGGCAACTACTTCCCCAACCGCGCGGAAGACATCGCATGGGAGAACGACCGTGGGGCATACCGCGTCTACGGGCCTTCGCTGCAACGGGCGGGCGAGAAAGCCTACGGCATTGACGTGTGGACCAAATGCGTGCCCACCCCCATACTGGAACACCGGTACCTCATGGACCGATTCGGCTTCGATTACCGCAACGAATGCAAGAAGATAGACGGGACGCAGCACCTTGCCGACTCGGTCTACCGCCTTGCCTCATTCCATCTTGACCACGGCGACGGCCTCGATGCCTATGCCGTGGGGCCGTCTCTGGGCTGCGGTGCACCGGCCCTGGTGCAGGACGACAGGTTGCTCTTCCCTTATTGTTACCGCCGGTACCGCATTCTCGACAATGGTCCTCTGCGCTTCACGCTGGAGCTGACGTTTGAGCCGAAGACCGTGGGCGGCGATGTGGGCGTTACCGAACACCGCGTGATTTCGCTCGACCGCGGCTCCAACTTCAACCGCTGCGAGCTGTGGTACGAGAGGCTCACGCAGCCCATGCCGCTCGCCGCCGGAGTGGTGGTGCACACGGCTGACACGCAGTCGCTCACGCTCACGCCGCATGCCGTGCTCTATGCCGACCCCACCGACCGCCCCGACAAGCTGGGGTGCCGGGTCTACGTGGGTGTGCTCTTCCCCGACACTGCCGTGAAGACGCGGCTGATGGCATCGTACGAGGCCGACGACATTGCGGGCAATGCCGTGGGCATCGCCACCTACCGGCCGCAGTCCCGATTTGTCTATTACTTCGGGTCGGCATGGAGTTCTGCCGATGTGCGCACGTTCGCAGCATGGCAGCTGCGTGCACAGGAGACGCTCGAAGCCATCACCCGGCCCCTGCGCTGCACCATGGAGTGAACGCGGGGAGCCAGGGGACTGTTATTAAAAAAACATCAAATGATTGCTCATTTGATGTTATCTTTTTGTTTTGCCAAACAAATCAGCATGTGTTCCTGTATTCAGCATGAGTAAGGTCAGCTCTGTATCGTTTTGTTCCCATATCAACAACCAGTCAGGCTGTATGTGGCATTCCCACTGCCCACCCCTATTACCATGAAGCAAGTGAGGTTTGAAACCGGCAGACACTTTACCTTTGGCAACAAGCTCATTGATAACCTCCTTGAGTTTGTCCATGGGCAGTCCGCGTTTCTTGCACCGTTTGAGGTCTTTCTCAAACTGGTGCGTGGTCAAGAGTCTATATGCCATCAGATATTCAATTTGGCAAACAGCTCATCTGCATTGGCATATTCCTTGATACGGCCATGCTCCTTGTCGTCAAGCGCCTGTTCGTAGGCAGTTTTCTTGGCTGTAGTCTTATGTACCGTCCACCCCATGCGCTTAACAAGTGATTTCAATAATGAACTATCGGCCCTGGGTATTTCCAAGAAAAAGCTGTCCATTGTGGTGTTATTCGTATTCATTGCCATCCTCCCGTTTATTTGTTCACATTGCAAATATAGCCCTTTGTTTTGAGATTTGCAAGAGAATAAAAAGAAAAGGTTACTTGATACCCCTTATTTACAAGCCTGTCAGGGCTTGATGCCAGCCGCCATCTGCCCGGCCACATAGCCCGTGGTCCAGGCAGCCTGCAGATTGAAGCCGCCCGTGATGGCATCGACGTCGAGCACCTCGCCGGCAAAATACAGGCCAGGGCACACGCGGCTCTGCAGCGTATTGGGGTCGATGCTCTTGAGGCTCACGCCGCCGCAGGTCACAAACTCGTCGCGGTAGCTGCCCTTGCCGGCTATGGTGTACTGGTCGTTCACGAGCATTTCCAGCATGCGGTTGAGCGTTTTCCTCCCCGTCTCGCCCCACGGCTTCGTGGGCTCAAGACCCATTTTGCCTATGAGATAAAGCCAAAGGCGCGACGGCAGCCCGAAAGGCCGCAGCGAACCCAGCTGCTTGCGCGGGTTGGCGGCCACGATTCCGGCCAACGTCTCTTCGACCTCCTGCCGGACGAGCCGGGCGGTCCAGCATACGGCCAGCGGCGCCCGATAGTCATGTTCGGCCAGCCAGCGGGCCGCATACGACGAGAGTTTCAGGATGGCCGGGCCGCTCGCACCCCAGTGGGTCACAAGCAGGGCACCACGGGCGCGCAGCTTGGTGCCGGGGATGGAGACCTCGACAGGGTCGACCACCGTCCCCATGAGGTCGCGGAAGCTGCGGTCGCATATATTAAAGGTGAAAAGCGACGGCACGGGCGACTCCACCCTGTGCCCCATGCACTTCAGATAGTACAGGCCGCGGGCATGGGGCGAACCGCCCGTCGTGACGATGACGCGGTGGAAAACGCGGCGCGTGCCGTTCTGGAAAAACAACTCCAGACGGCCGTCGGGCATGGACTGCATGTCAGTGAGGCAGCTGTGGCAGCAGACGGTCACCCCGAGGCGGGCGGCCTGCCGCATGAGGCAGTCCATGACGGCATGCGCGTCCTGCGCCCGGGGGAAGACGCATTCGTCGGGCTGCGTCACCAGCGGCACGCCGTTTTCCTCAAACCAGCGGCAGGTGTCCTCGTGGTCGAAAGTCTTGAATAGCCGCTTCATCAGCTTGTGCCCGCGGGGGTAAGCCTGGCTCAGGTCGGTGATGCCGGCAAAGCTGTTGGTCAGGTTGCAGCGGCCGCCGCCCGTCACTTCGACCTTGGCCAGCACCTTGGCGGCCCGCTCGAAGAGGGTGACGCGGGCCGCGGCATTGGCGCGCCGGGCGGCAATGGCGGCAAAAAATCCGGCTGCACCGCCGCCCACGACGGCGATGTCGGTTGTAGGGTTGCCCATGGTTGACGTCTGTTCTAAGTGTTCCTTGCACTCACAACGAGCAACCACGGCGTTTATTTTATCCGGCTACCAAGGAAAATAATCGGAGCAAAGCACTGCGTTTCTCCGATTTCATTGCTACCTTTGCCCCGAAATTCATCACCGACAAACCCTGATTATGCTACAACGCGACTATTTTATCCGGCTCATCGAGGAGTTCATGGCAGCCCTGCAACGCTTTCTCGAGAAAGACGAGGGCCGTCGCACCGACGACGAGCTGCGCGACCTCTACCGCCAATATGTGGGCGATTACGACGACCTGCGCAACCTCACACCCGAAGAAGCCATAGCCTACGCCCGCGAGCAATGGGAGCCCGACCGGCAGCAGGGACGGCTGGAGATGCTGGCCGAACTGTGGTATGCCGAGGGAAACACCAAGCAGCCGCCCCTGCGCCACGTGCTGCTCGAGAAGGCTTACCGCCTGTTCGACTTCCTCGACACCCACGGCTCGGAGTACTCCATCGGCCGCCGACAAAAGATGGACATGATTCTGGGGCAGCTCGGCCACGCCGTGCCGAGCATCATTGCCCACCTCTGAACCCCGCTCCCGACCATGAGCAACACCAACGACATGACCGTGGGCTCGCCCACAATGGACATCCTGCGCTTTGCCTTGCCCCTGATACTGGGCTACATTCTGCAGCAGTTGTATCTGATTGCAGACGCTGCTATCGTGGGCCGCTGGATAGGCGTGCAGGCCTTGGCCGCCGTGGGCGCGTCGTCGTCGGTGATGTTTCTGGTGATGGGCTTCTGCAACGGCTCGTGCGCGGGCTATGCCATCCCCATCGCCCAAGCGTTCGGAGCCAAGGACTACACCAAGATGCGGGCCTACGTAGCCAACGCGCTGCGCATCGCAGCAGTGCAGTCTGTGGTCATCACGCTGCTCACCTGCGCCCTGTGCAGCCGGATTCTGGCACTGGTCAACACACCTGCCGACATCATGACCGACGCGTGGATCTTCCTCTTCCTACAGTTCGTGGCCATCCCCTTCACCATGGCCTACAACCTGCAGGCCGGCTTCATCCGCGCTCTGGGCAACTCCCGCCAGCCGTTCTTCTTCCTCATTTTTTCGTCGCTGCTCAACATCCTGCTCGACGTGGCACTCATTCTGGGCCTCGGGCTGGGCGTGCCGGGGGCCGGCGTGGCCACGCTGCTGTCACAGGGTTTCTCGGCCCTGCTCTGCTGGATCTACATCCGGCGCAGCCTGCAAATGCTGCTGCCCCGGGGCGAGGAGCGGCGTTTCGACAACAAGAAAATCAGCATCCTGCTCAACAACGGCGTGCCCATGGGACTGCAATTCAGCATCACCGGCATCGGCATCATGATGTTGCAGAGCGCCAACAACGCCCTGGGCACGGTCTACGTGGCCTCGTTCACGGCGGCCATGCGCATCAAATACCTCTTCACCTGCGTGTTCGAGAACATCGGCGTGGCCATGGCCACCTACTGCGGACAGAACATCGGGGCCCACGCCCTGCCGCGCATCAGGCTGGGCGTGCGGTCGGCCATCCGCATCATGCTGGGCTATTTCGTGCTCACCGTGCTGGTCATCTATCCCTTTGCCGACGAGATGATGATGCTTTTTGTCGATGGCGGCGAGCAGACCGTCATCGACAACGCGGCCCTCTTCATGCGCGTGGCCAACTATTTCTACCCTGCCCTGGGGCTGCTCACCATCCTGCGCTACAGCATTCAGGGGCTGGGCTACAGCAATCTGTCCATGCTCTCGGGCGTGATGGAGATGCTGGCGCGCTGCGGCGTGAGCCTCTGGCTGGTGCCGGCACTGGCCTTTACGGGCGTGTGCCTGGGCGACCCGGTGGCCTGGGTGGCCGCCGACGCGTTCCTCATGCCGGCCTTTTGGTTGCTCTACCGCCACCTGAGCCGCCGGCAGAAGGCCGCCACCGTGGCCCAGCCGTAACGCAACCGAAACGCAGCCGTAGGCAAACTGCCACACAGCCGTCGCCCAACCATCACGATGCAAAACTTTGAATTTTGAATTCTGAATTTTGAATTAATACGGGATGAACCGTGGAAAGAAGTTCAAGGAGTGTTGCCCAGCTTCTCGTTGATTTCGTTGAGGCTGATCTTCTTGTGCCCCTTCACGCGGTCAAACCCGCGCCCATAAACGCCGATGACGTCGCTCTGGGCCACGAAAGCGTCGGGGTCGATCTCGTCGATGAGGTCGAAAATAAAGGCCGACTCGCTCTTCTTGGCAATGCAGAAGAGCACCTTGATGTCTTTTTTGGAATAAAAACCGTTGCCGTTGAGCGTGGAGCAGCCGCGGTCGGCAATCTTGTTGATGGCCTCTCCAATCTCTTGATAACGGTCGGAGACGATGAAGAACTGCACGCTGCGCCGCAGCGAGTTGACCACATAGTCCACGCAGAACGACACGATGAACAGCAACACGTAGCCGTAGATCACTTTCTCCCAGTCGCGTAGCACCACGTAACTCGACGTGATGACGGCCAGGTCGAAGAAGAGAATGGCGTGGCCCAACGATACGTCGCGGTACTTGTGCACCATGGCCGCCACTACGTCGGATCCGCCCGTACTACCCCCGGCCGAGAGACCCAGGCCTATACTGGTGCCGAGGAACACGCCGCCCACGATGCAAGCCATGAACTTTTGGTCGGCCAGCAGGTGCCATTCCGGGCCCACCCAGAGCTGCAGCAGGGTGGAGCCCACGGTGAACACTACGACGGCCCAGATGGTTTTGGCGCAGAAATGCCAGCCCAACACACGCAGGGCACCGGCCAGCAGCACGGCGTTGAGCACGAAATAGACGTGCTGTGCCGGAATGCCCGTGCCCCAATAAACAATCGAAGCGATGCCCATGGTACCGCCCGTGGTGATCTGATTGGGCAGCAGAAACAGGTTGAAACCCACCACACCGATCAGCATGCCCACGGTGATAACGGCATAGTCGCGGACAGTGCGCGACAGCGGCTTGCCCCTTTTGCTTGTCGAATCCATAGTCGTTGTTGTGCCTACAAAATTAAACAAAAACGGGCTAAGCGCGCAACGATTGCGCCAAAAAACCGTCGCGGCAGCCCCATTTGTCTCTTCTTTTTCGTAACTTTGCACGCAACATTCGGATTACAACAACATTACACGGCAACGATGAATATTGAAAAGGAAATCGGCTCCGCGGTCATCAAGGCCGTTCGGGAGCTTTATGGACAGGACGTGAACCAGAGCATGGTGCAACTGCAAAAGACAAAGGCAACCTTTGAAGGCAATCTTACACTGGTGGTTTTCCCCTTTCTGAAAATCTCGCACAAGAAGCCCGAAGACACGGCACGCGAAATTGGCGAGGCCCTGCAGCGCGACTGCCCGGCCGTGGCCGCGTTCAACGTGGTGAAAGGATTCCTCAATCTGGTCGTCACCACCGAGGCCTGGGTGGGCCTGCTCAACGACATTCATGCCGATGCCGACTACGGCAAGCGGCCCGTCGGCCCCGAGAGCAAGCTCGTGATGGTGGAATATTCATCGCCCAACACCAACAAGCCGCTCCACCTCGGCCACGTGCGCAACAACCTTTTGGGCTGGAGCCTCGCGCGCATCATGGAGGCCAACGGCAACCGCGTGGTGAAAACCAACATCGTAAACGACCGCGGCATCCACATCTGCAAGTCGATGCTGGCCTGGCTCAAATGGGGCAACGGCGAGACTCCGGAGTCTACCGGCAAGAAGGGCGACCACCTTATCGGCGACTACTACGTTCTTTTTGATAAAAAATTAAAAAAGCAAGAGGCTCATTTTGGTAGAAATTGGAATATAGGTTACACACCTGAAATTTATAAGTATAAACTAAGTCATACTCTATATAAAAAGATATTGAAAAGTATTTGGGCCATTATTAAAGCAAAGAAAAAAGATGAAAACTATAGGTTTGACGTTGACTATGCCTATGGTATGAAAAAAATAATGGATGAGTTAGATAGCTATGATTTGTGGAAAGACTTACTAAAAAGTGGCAAAAAAGAGAAAACTATTCACATTTTACAAACAGAGATAAAAAAAAGAATAAGGAAACAAATACCGAGAAGCCTGTTACATAAGGCACAGCAGCTGCTCGTGAAGTGGGAACAGGGCGACCCCGAGGTGCGGGCACTGTGGCAAAAGATGAACAGTTGGGTCTACGCCGGCTTCGACGAGACCTACAAGGCACTGGGCGTGGGCTTCGACAAGATCTATTATGAGTCGGACACCTACCTCGAAGGCAAGAAGAAAGTGGAGGAAGGACTCGCCAAAGGGCTCTTCTTCAGAAAGGAAGACAACAGCGTGTGGGCCGACCTCACCGACGAAGGACTCGACCAAAAGCTGCTGTTGCGCTCCGACGGCACGAGTGTTTACATGACGCAGGACATCGGCACGGCCGACCTGCGGTTCCGCGATTTCCCCATCGACAAGATGATTTATGTGGTCGGCAACGAGCAGAACTACCACTTCCAGGTGCTCTCCATCCTGCTCGACCGCCTCGGATTCAAGTGGGGCAAGGACTTGGTGCACTTCTCCTACGGCATGGTGGAACTGCCCAACGGCAAGATGAAGAGCCGTGAGGGCACCGTAGTCGACGCCGACGACCTCATCGCCACCATGGTCGACGACGCGCGACGCATGAGCGAAGAGCTGGGCAAGTTCAAGGACATGACCGAGGACGAGCGGCAGGACATTGCGCGCATCGTGGGCATGGGCGCCCTGAAATACTTCATTCTCAAGGTGGACGCCCGCAAGAACATGCTCTTCAACCCTGAAGAGTCGATCGACTTCAACGGCAACACGGGGCCTTTCATCCAGTACACGCACGCCCGCATCCGCTCCATCATGCGCAAGGCCGCGGCCGAGGGCATCGCCATCCCCGCCTCCCTACCCGCTGACGCACCGCTCAACGACAAGGAGGTGAAGCTCATCCAGAAGATGGACGAGTTCAAGACGGCCGTGCGCGACGCCGGCGAGAACTACAATCCGGCCGGCATTGCCAACTACTGCTACGAGCTAACGAAGGACTTCAACCAGTTCTACCACGACTACAGCATCCTGAGCGCCGACACCGACAGGGAGAAAACCACGCGTCTGGTGCTGGCCCAGAACGTGGCCAAGACCATCAAAAACGGCATGGACCTGCTGGGCATCGAGGTGCCCGAACGTATGTAAATGCAGCGACGGCAAACCAAAGACATCAGCAAGAACATGAAAACCTCATACCCCCAGCCCAACAACCGCACCGCATCCGGGGACGGTCAGGGCGCATCCCCATGCCCGCCGCACGCCAAGGGGGGCACGAAGGGGGTGCCGGGGCCGTCCGGAGCCCCTCCCTTTGGAGGGGGGGCGGAGAGGGGTGCCGGGGGCTGGGCCGTCGATGCAGCCTGTTCCGGCAATCCGGGACCCATGGAATACCAGTGCGTCGACCTGCAGACGGGCGAGCGCGTGTTCCACTTCGGGCCCATGCACGGCACCAACAACATCGGCGAATTTCTGGCCATTGTACATGCGTTGGCCCTATTGGAGAGGCGCGGCGTCACCGACAAGGCGATCTATTCCGACTCGTACAACGCCATCCTCTGGGTGCGCAAGAAGCAGTGCAAGACCAAGCTGGAGCGCAATGCCACGACCGAACCGCTCTACCAAATCATTGCCCGCGCCGAGCAATGGCTCCGCACCCACACCGTCACCACACCTATTATTAAATGGGAAACCAAGCTGTGGGGCGAGATTCCGGCCGACTTCGGCAACAAGAAATAACCGCCCCCGGGCTTTCCCCACTCCCCCGTCCCTGCGTCGCGGCATGGCCTTTGCCATGCCGCGACGCAGTTTTCGTTCCATCTGCCCCCCATTTGTTAAAAATGAGCTTCCCGTGAAAGATTTTCGGCAAAACGTTTGGTTTATATTATAAACTTGTTTATATTTGCAGTGTTCAAGGGTCAACGCGGGCGCAGATCCCGTCGGCCGAGGTCCGAGAACCTCGTGGCACATGCACGAGAACCAGATTACTCACCCATCAACACCATGCCATTATGAACACCCAACATCCTGAAATGACCGCCGAGCGCAGTCTCGAGCTCATCCGCAAACACATCGAAGAGAGCCGCCAGACGCTCTCCCGCCAGATGGGCAAGCCCCTTTTGCTCTGGGGCAGCCTTGTTTTCGTCACCGCCCTCGTGGTGGGCCACCTGTGGCAACACTGCGGCGGCCCCGTGTGGAACCTGCTGTGGCTGGCCATGACGGCCGTGGGCTTCGGGCTCAACTACCTGCTCGACCGCCGCTCCACCGTCCACGCCACCGGCTTCGTGCCCGTCATGCTGGGCAAGACGTGGCTCACTTTCTGCTTCTTCGCCTTGGGCTTGTTTGCCGCCGGCACGCTGGCCTCCAGCGTGGCACAGCCCGTTCGCTCCGTGCCATTCGCCGGCACGCTGGCCCTGCTCATGGGCATGGCCACCGCCGTGTCGGGCTTTCTGCTGAACAAACGGCTGATCGCCTTCTGCGGCATACTGCTCGGCATCTTCTGTCTCATCGCCGATTGCTACATCAGCGGCGCGTCCGAGATGCTGCTCATCGCCGGCATGGCCGTGGCGGGGCTCATCGTTCCCGGCCTCTATCTCCAATGGAAAACCCGTGTCTAAATCCCAATCGCCATGTTTCAACCCCTCAATCCCCTGCTCCACAGCGAGCTGCGACTGGCCGTCATGTCGATACTTCTGGACGTCACGGAGGCCGACTTCCCCTACCTGCGCACGCAGACGGGGGCCACGGCAGGCAATCTAAGCATCCAGATAGACAAGCTGGCCAAGGCCGGATACATCGACGTGGAGAAGACATTCCGCGGCCGGCGGCCCTGCACGCTCTGCCGCATGACCCCCCAGGGACGCGACGCTTTCGCGCAATATGTCGATGCGCTGCACGGCTATATCCGCCCAACTTGACGCGATGACGGCATTTTTCGCTTTACATGACACCGTTTAGGGAAATAATCGCTATATTTGCCGCATAGGAAACCCATAAAATTACAGACCTATGATGCAGGAATTGATCGACACCCTACATATTGAACAGTGCTCGCTTGTGATTTTACACGAGGGCAATATCCGCACTTTCAATGGTCACGGAGTGCGCCGTCTCTACAACCTTATCAACGAAGAGCCCGAGCTCTTCCTCGACGCCAAGCTGGCCGTCAAGGCCGTAGGCCGTTCCGCCGCCCGCATGATGGTGGACGGCGGCGTGGCCGAGGTCTATGCCGACATCATTTCACAGCAAGCCTTCGACGTGCTGCGCGATGCCGGCATCGTGGTGAAATGCGAGAAAAAGGTGGACCACCAGACTTTCCTCAACATCTGGCGCAAGCTCGGCGAGATGGCCGAGGCCGTGGCCTGACCCGCCGGCCGCCGGCCCGTCACGCCGCGGCCCGTCCCCGTTCTTCCTTTCGCGGCTGTGTGAACTTCACCGGTTCACACAGCCGCCATGCTTTTCAGGCCCGGCCATCGCGCCGTAAACGCATCGCGATCACGGCGCAAACGCCACGCGATTTCACCGCAAACGCCACGCCGTTACGGCGCAAACGCAGGCCCCCTGCGCCGCAGCCGCAACGCCGCCGCGGCCCCGTCGTACACCCGAAGCTACCCCATTGCGCACCCGCGGCGGCGTTCCGGAGACCCCATCCCATTCTGTTCAACTCTACGTTTACGGCCCGTCCAGGGTTAAAATTTATCATCTTTTCAACCTATTTCATGTTTATTTGAAATAGATTGCATAACTTTGCAGCGCGTTTCGATAAGTGTTAGAAATACAAGTTTGGTTTTTTTGATATGCAAAAAAGTTCTATAGGACGTATGGCCGCCGCCATCACGTTTCTCCTCGCGCTTCTTCTCACCGTCCCCGCCATCGCCCAAACCCAGAACGAGCCCGAACGGAGGCTGGAGGGCATCGTGGTGGACGACAAGGGAGAGCCACTGACCGGCGCCATCGTGAAAGACAAGACCCACAACGAAACCACGGTGACCGACGTGGACGGAAAGTTCAGTCTCCGCGCCAAGAGCGACCGCATCACCGTGGACATCACCTATATCGGCATGAAACCAGCCCATTGGTCGGGCAACTACAAGGACGCATGCCTCGTCGCCATGGAGGATGCCAGCGAGACGCTGGAGGGTGTAGTCATCACCGGCTACCAGCAGCTCGACCGCCGCAACCTCACCTCGTCGGTCACGTCCAAGGACATGAGCGAGCTCGAAATAGGCGGCGTGAGCGACATTTCAAAGATGCTTGAGGGCAAGATTCCCGACCTCATCTCCTTCACCGGCTCGGGCGAGATCAACGCTACAAGCAAGATTCGCATCCGCGGCACCTCGACACTCGTGGGCAACCGCGAGCCCCTCTGGGTGGTAGACGGCATCATCATCACCGACCCCGTGGAGCTCACGTCCGACGTGCTCAACGACCCCGACTACATTAACCGCATCGGAAACGCCATCGCCGGCATCAATCCGCAGGACATCAAGCGCATCGACGTGCTCAAGGACGCCGCCGCCACGGCCCTCTACGGCACGCGCGCGGCCAACGGCGTCATCGTGGTGACCACCAAGAGCGGCCGCGAGGGCAAGGCCATCGTGAGCTACACCGGACAGTTCACCCTGCGCAAGCGGCCCTATTACACCGACAGCAAGATCAACCTGATGAACTCCTCGGAGCGCGTGCAGTTCTCGCAGTACCTCGCCGCACAACACTACGTCTACCCCTCGGGCATGGCCAAGGTGGGCTACGAGGAGGCGTTGAGCCAGCTTTACTCGGGCCTCATCACGCAGGAGGAGTTCGAGCGGCGCGTGCAGCAGATGGAAACGCGTAACACCGACTGGTTCGACATCCTGACCCACAACTCCTTCTCGCACGACCACAGCGTGAGTGTCTCGGGCGGTTCGGAGAAAGCACGCTACTACACTTCCGTGGGCTACACCAGCTCGGACGACGTGATCGACAACAATATGAACGACCGCTACACGGCCATGGCCAAGGTGGATCTGGACCTGAGCTCGAAGTTCAAGTTCGAAATGAACATCAACGGCTATCTGAACAAGCGCAAATACAACCAGACGGAGGTGAACCCCATCGACTATGCGTACCACACCAGCCGCACCATCCCCGCCTACAACGCTGACGGCAGCTACTACTACTACCAGCGGGAGGGGCAGGGCACATACAACGGATACCTGCGCTTCAACGTGCTCAACGAGCTCGACAACAGCTCCATACGCCAGAACACCGGTGCCGTGACCACCACGCTCAACCTGCGCTACCAGCCGCTGGACGAGCTGTTTTTCAATGCCGTCGTGTCGGCCAACGTGCAGAACGCCACCATCGAGAACTGGTGGGGCGAGCAGAGCCACTACGTAGGCTCGCTGCGACGGGCCGAGTACGGCGAGGAGATTCCCACGGACAGCAACCTGCCCTACGGCGGACAGTTCGGCCAACAAACCAACAAAACCGTGGGCTGGACCACGCGCCTGCAGGGCAACTACAACAAATACTTCGGGCCGCTGATGCAGCACAACGTCAACGTGGCCCTCGGTTTCGAGGCCAGCGGCAGCCACTACACGGGCGATTCCTACACTCAACGCGGCTACTACGCCGACCGCGGACGCTCGTTTGCCACCAACATACCCACCAGCTACACCGCCTATTGGAACTGGATGCAGACCAACACACCCACCATCACCGACACGCGAAGCAACATCCTTTCGGCCTATGCCACGCTGAGTTACAGCTTCCGCGACCTCTTCACGGCCAATGTGAACGGACGCTTCGACGGCTCCAACAAGTTCGGTTCGCGCAGCAACGAGAACCTGCTGCCCATCTGGTCGGTATCGGGCAACGCCAACCTCATCAGCATCCTCGGCCTGAAACCCAAGTGGCTCAACGCCCTGAACCTCAAGGCAAGCTACGGCGAACAGGGCAATATGCTCGACGGACAGACCTCCGAACTCATCATCCGCAAGGGACAAATGGACGCTTATTATAACGAGATGACCTCGACAGTGGTCGCCTTTGCCAACCCCGACCTCGACTGGGAAAAGACCCACAGCACCAACGTGGGCCTGGAAGCGTCGCTCCTCGACAACCGGCTGCAGCTCGAAGCAGAGTACTATTACAAGAAGACCACCGACGCTTTCATGAACAAAACCATATCCGACATCAACGGTTACACCTCCTATGTCATCAACGGCGGCACCGTGACCAACAGCGGATTCAACTTCACCCTCACCGCCACGCCCGTGAAGATGCGTAACTTCTACTGGATATTCTCGGGCAGTCTGAGCAAGATGTACAACAAGATCAAGTCGGCGCCGGGCGCCGAAGAGTACGAGTTGGGCAACTTTCTTAACGGTACAGCCGTGGTCGACGACCAGCCCGTGGGCACGTTCTGGTCGTACAAGTTCCTCGGGCTGAGCCCTGTAGACGGCGGCCCCATCTTTGAAGACCTGGAGGACCGCCAGCGGGAGTTCTCGCAATCGAGCAAGTACGACCTCTACACCACCCTGCTCACGCCCTCGGGCAAGCGCGAGCCCGACCTCACGGGAAGCATCTCCAACACCGTCACCTACAAGCAGTGGAGGCTCAGCGCCACGCTGCTTTACAACTTCGGAGCCAGCACACGCCTCTTCCGTCTGTTCGACGGATTCACCGGTGCACAAGGCAGCACCGCCTACAGTTCGGAGCAAAACGTGAACCGCGACCTGATGAACCGATGGATGAAACCCGGCGACGAGGCCGCCACCAACATCCCCGCCATCATGGGCAGCGGCAATATCAACTTCAACTTTTACTATGCCAACCACTGGGGCGACAACCGAAACACCGTCTGGAAAACGGGCCCCGTCACCACGGGCAACTACTACACCATGTACGACTACAGCTCAGCCCGCGTGGTAAGCGCCGACTATGTGAAGCTCTCCACCCTCTCGCTCACCTATGAGTTCACGGCCAAACAGCTGGCACGGCTCAAGCTCGACCGGCTGGCCCTGACGCTGACAGGCTACAATCTCAAGACCTGGTGCGACAGAGCCCTGCGCGGACAGACGCCCACACAGGGCGGATTCTCGCAGGTGCAGCTCTCCGACACGCCCAGTTACACGCTGAGCGTCAACATCAACTTCTAAACATGGCAGCAATGATGAACCATTTTTTCAAGCATATCGGCCGTAGCGTGGCCGGCGGCAGCCTGGCCGCCCTCACGCTGCTGCTCTCCGGTTGTGGCGACTTTCTGGAGGCCACCTCGCAAGACCAAGACTACGTGCGCTCCTGGCAAGACATGAACGAGCTGCTCGTGGGCAGCTGCTACATGCCCGTGAAGCCGAGCGAACAATACGAATATGTGGGTGCCGTGAACTACGGCACGTTCCTGCATCTCGTCGGCGACGAGGTGCACGAGGTCAATACCCAAGGCACTACCGCCGCTTACGAGCCCCATTACTACATCTTCGGCTACTACACGTGGCAGCAGCGGTCGGGGCAGAACGAGACCTACACCGATGCCTATGCCGAGAACACCGAGTGGACTAAGGTGTACAACGCCATCAACGTGGCCAACAACATCCTTGCCAAGGCCGAGAAACTGCCCCAGACGACCGAGGACGAGCGGCAGGGCTACCTCAAGGTAACGGGCGAAGCCTACTTCCTGCGCGCCTTCTACTACTTCTGGCTCGTCAATATCTACGGCCAACCTTACCGTCCTTCCACCGCCGCCACCGACTTGGGCGTGACGCTCAAGACCACGCCCGAGGTGGAAAACAGGATATTCGGCCGCAACAGCGTGCAGGAAACCTACGACCAGGTGCTGGCCGACCTGCAGGAAGCCGACACCCGCCTGTCGCAGTACACCGCACCCAAGAAGAGCATCTATCGGGCCGACTCCGTGGCCGTGCACCTGCTGCGGAGCCGCGTCTACCTGTACATGCAGAACTGGGACAAGGCCGTCGAGTATGCCCGTAAGGCCATTGCCGAGCACCCCACCCTGATGAACCTCAACGGCAACTCAGTCGCTTTCATGACGAAAACCAATCCCGAGAACATCTTCTCCATGGGCGGCGACGACGTTCCCTGCCTGCTCTTGTCGGGTGCTCTGGGCCTCACGGTGTCCGACGACCAGTACAACACCTACAGTGCCAACGACCAACGCCGCGCCCAATGGTTCTGGAACTTGGGCACTTTCCACGGGCTCACCAAGCGTGCCGTAGGCAACAAGAACACGGATTTGGACATAACAGACAAGGAGTACTACTACAAGGCCTACTATGCCGGCCTTGAACGCGACAAGTCGCCCATTTCGTCGCTCTTCTGGCTACGGTCATCGGAAGCGTATCTGAACCTTGCCGAGGCCGAGGCCTGCCTGGGACACAGCGCCGAGGCCCGGGCCGCCCTGCTGCAACAGATGGCCGCCCGCTACAAGGCCGGGGCTCCCGAGCTATCGCTCGACGGCGTGTCGGATGCCGATTTGGTGGCTCTTGTCCGCAAGGAGCGCCGCCGCGAGTTCGTGCTCGAGGGCCAACGCTGGTTCGACCTGCGCCGTTACCGCGTATGCAGCGTGCAGCCAAGCCGCATCGCCATCACCCACGACTACACCTATTATAAGAACCATACCTCGCAGGAACCCACCGAAACGCGCCGCTTCGTGCTCACCGAGGACGATGCTTCATGGACGCTTCCCATGCCCACCGAGGTACTGGAGTTCAACGTCGGCATGCCCGGCAACGGCAATCAGTGGCGTACTTATACCACCGTCAAAGTGTATTAACCCCCTCACAAGCATATCAACGCATGAAGACCCAAGCATACCTCCTCTCCCTGCTGGCGGTTGCCGCCACGGTTCTTGCCGCTTGCGGCAGCGAGGACACGCCGGCAATCAGCTATGACAACCCCTCGCTGCTGTTCCAGCCGGCCGACAGCGACCAGAGCTCCACGGCCGCCCTGCGCCGCCGATTCTTCGGTGAAACAGGCAGCTACCTGCTGTTCAACGACACGTTGCAGCGCGTGTACCAGGGCACAGACATCACCGGACAGCCCCGCTACTTCACGGAAACCATCGACCTGGCCTACGACATCGGCAGCTCTTCCAACTCCTCTTCGGTCTACAGCTTCACGTATCTCACCACCGAGAAAGAGCAGACCGAGATGGCGCAGTTCGTCAAAGACTACATCCTGCCCCATGCCACGAAGCGCCTCAAGCCCTACTCGTTCTTCCTGTGCAACCGCATTTCCGTGACGACGAGCAACAAAGTGACCACCACACCCTATGCCGTGGCCAACGAACGGTGCGTGGCCGTGGCCGCCAACTACCTGTTGCAGCGTCCCCGCACCGAGGCGCAGAAGAAGAATTTTGCCGGTCGCGTGCTCAACACGCTGGTGGCACAGGCCGCCAAGAACAACACCAACGCCTTCCGTGCGTTCTATGCCCACAGCGCCAATTACTACAACCGCACCTACACCAGCGCCGGCATCAAGGGCTCTGCAGACGAGCTTGCCCAGCTGGGCTTCATCAGTTCGGGCGGCACACCGGGCTCGTTCCCCTCGCAAGATTCCGATCTTTCGGCCTTCATCACTTCGGCCATTCTCTACGACGACGCCTGGCTGGCCAACACTTACGGCAGGTATTCGGTGGTGATGGCCAAGTTTGCCATCGTGCGCCAGGTGCTGGCCGCGCTGGGCTACGTGGCCTGACGCGTCCCGAGCAACCATCCACCAAGATTCAAAAGACAAGACGATGAACAGGATTTATACATGCAGCGCACTGCTGCTCGCGGTTTTAGGCCTGACCTTTCTCACGGCCTGCGGCAACGACGACGACGCCACACCCGCCAAAGTGCAGCCCGCAGCGGCCGGCAGCTACACCGACACGCGCGACGGGCAGACCTACGGCTGGGTGCGGTATGGCCGCCAGGACTGGATGACCGACAACTACCGGTACGACGCCGGCAGTGAAAGCACCGTGTATCTCGATACCGAAGACTACGAGAAGAACCCCCGAAGCACCAAGCATCTGACCCTCTACGGCCGCCTCTACACCCTGAAAGGGGCCCAGGCCGCCTGTCCGGAGGGCTGGCGGCTGCCCACCGACGAGGACTGGCAACAGCTGGAACAGCAGTTGGGCATGAGCCCAAGCGACACCCGGCAACGCGAATGGCGCGGGCGCATTGCCCACAACATGCTCACCATGAAAGGCGACACCTGCGCCCTGAACCTGCTGCTCGGCGGCTATTACACGGCCCACACCATCATGAGCATGCCGGGCTGGCGACACATGGGCGAGATGGCCTACTACTGGACAGCCACCAAAGACACGGGCAAGGAGGGCGAGTTCTACTTCTTCCGCAAGCTGTTCTACGGCCGCAACGAGGTTTGCCGCGAGAGCACCGAGCCCGACGGCTACCAGATGAGCGTGAGATACGTGCGCGATGCCCAGTAGACTGCGACTGCCATTCCTGCTCGTGGCCCTGCTCTGGCTACCGTCGCTGCACGCCCGGGGAGCCGTCGGGACACCGCCGCCGACGGCTGCCGACAGTGCGCGTCTGGCCCGCGAGGCCTTGGAGCCCGGCTTCATCCGGGCCAGTCTGCTCGTGGTGGAGCCCGGCCGAGAGGTCTACTCGGCCTTCGGCCACGCCGCCCTGCGGCTGGAATGCCCCAGCAAAGGGCTGGACTACAGCTTCACGTTCGAGATGGATACCGACCTCGGCGCCACGCTCAGCCTGCTGTTCCACCGGGCCAAGGCCGGGTTCGCGGCCGCCCCCACACCGCTGTTTCTCCGGCAATACCGGGCCGAACGGCGCGGCGTCAAGGCCTACCGGCTCAACCTGAACCCCGTGGAGAAGCAGACGCTCTGGCGCAATCTGGACCAGGAAGTGGCCGCAGGGGCGCACTGGGACTACGACTATCCGGCCGTGAACTGTGCCTCGATGTGCATCTATATGGTGGAGAAATCGCTGGCCAACAACCGTCTGACCTACCACCATCTCTCCCCCATCCTGAACGGAACCTACCGCGACGTGTTGCACCACATCTCGCAAAACGCCCCGTGGGCACGCCTCGTCTGGGACATTCTGCTGCTGGGACGCGGCGACAAGACCGGCCAGCCCGAGGACAAAATGACCCCCGCCCTGCTCGCCGAGGCCTGGCAACACGCCACGCTGACCGACAGCACGGGGCACAGCCGCCCCCTCATCACCGGCCGTCCGGCGGCTCTGCTGCCCGCCGGCCCACGGCAGGAGCCCGGATGGTTCACCCCCGCGGCATGCGCGCTGCTGCTCGCCGGGCTGCTCTGCACAGGGGCCGCCGCCGGGCTGCTGTACCGCAAACGAAAACATTAACCATATTATCAACCCTCAAAAAAGAACGCTTATGAAAAGGTTTTCTACTTTACACAAAGCAATCATGCTGCTCGTGGCTTTTGCGGCCACGGCTCTTCAGGCCCAGGCCGGCTCCACCTGGTATGCCTACTACGGCCAGCTGACCGCCTGGCCCACGGGTGCCGGCGAGGTGTATCTGTCGCAGGACAACCAGGTTGCCGCCGACCAGATACAGTGGGGAGCCCAGTCGGAGACGAAGTTTGTCAGCACGATGGGTTCCGTCTACGGCTTTGCCAAGCCCGCCGAGGGCTGGATTCTGGCCGGCTTCAGCCAGGCCAAGTTCGATGAAAACGACCAGCCCGTGTTCAACGACTCCATCGCAACCACCGCCAATCCCGGCTACCTCACCGTGAACAACACAGTGACCGACGACCCGAGCGGCCAGGGAGGCAGCGACTCGGCCACGGTGGCCGGCCTGATGCCACTGGATCCCAACGGCGCGTTCCGCGCCCTCTTCACCCACGTGGTGGCCCGGGCCGCCAACGGACAAGACGAGTTGGGCACCGTCAAGGTGAGCCCCGTGTGCAACAACATCGGCGACAACGTGACGCTGACCGCCACGCCAAGCGCCGACTTTGCCAACACCAAGTTTGACCGCTGGACGCTCAACGGCCAGACCGTGTCCACCGATGCCACGATGCAGGTGGCGGTAACCGACACCGCCCGCTACGTGGCCCACTTCACTTCGGACGATGCCGAGACCATCGACTTCGGCGAGGGACGTCTCCTCATGTACTATCCCGGCGACGCAACCGACGTGAGCATCCCCACCAACGTGGAGACCTGGGCTTTCAAGGCCGACAGCATGCGCCTCAAAAGCGTAGACGGAAACGACAACTGCACCAACCCAAGCACCGGCGGATTCAACATTCCGGCCGCCAATCCTTTCTTTGTCTACGGCAAGGGCGAGGCCACACTGGTGCGCCGGCCAGCCGCAACGCCGAACGTAGACCCCACCAGCCTGAACCGCTGGGCCGCCACGGAGGTGAACGTGGACACGCTCGACAAGCTGCACAGCTACTACACTCTCGATGTCAAGAACCGCGTGCTGAAGCTGGCTCCGGCCGGCACCGTGCTCCAGCCTCGGACGGTTTACATGGCCCTGCCCGACTCGGTGTGGGACGGCAGCAAGCAGATAGACCCCGTGAAGCTCGATGCAGCTCCCGCCATGATCTATCTGAGCAAGGGCGCCGACGTGCCCAACGCCATCTCTGCCCTCGCCGCAGACAAGAAGAAAGCCGTGCGCCGCGGCATCTATACCCTCGACGGCCGCAAGGTGGAAGCCATGAAAGAGACGGGCATCTACGTGTTCGACGGCCGCAAGGTGGCCTATCGCAAGAAGTAATATGAAGAAAAAAATCATCCTGACGGCTCTTCTCGGGTGCGCGCTCACGGCGGGCGCCCAGAAAGAGGGCTTCGTCGTCAACGGGCGTGTAGCCATGCCCGACGGTACCGAGGTGGGGCTTTCGTGCACCACCGATACGAGCTTTTCCGTAGAACTGGCCCACGGCACGGTAAAGAACGGACGCTTCAAACTGAAGGGACGAGTGGACCGTCCCTACGTGGGCATGCTGACCACCAACAACCTGCGGCTGGTGGAGAAGCACAAGTGGCCCACTGATTCCATCAAGTGGACCTATACGGACGTGTATGTGGGCAACGACACGTACAACGTTTCGCCCGACCTCACGGTGACGGGCGGCTCCGTACAGGCCGACTTTGCCGAGCTGCAGCGCATGGGAGGCGCGCGCGGCGACTCCGTGTGGGCCTTTATAGACCGCCGGCCGCAGTCGCCCGTGGCGGTGTGGCTGGCCAACACGCTGCTGCAGCGCGCCTATAACCTGACCGACGCGCAGGTGGCCCACCTGGCACAAACACTCCAGCCCAACACCATCGACCCCGAGGGATTCCGGCAATACCAGACGCGCCTCGCCGCCGCCCGACGCACCACCATCGGCTCGCCGCTGGCCTCGCTGGAGCTGAAAACCACCGACAGCCGCACCCTGCAACTCACCGATGCCGTGCCCCGCAACGGCAAATACACGCTGCTCGACTTCTGGGCCAGCTGGTGCGGCATCTGTCTTTACGCCATGCCCGAGGTGAAGACGTTGAGCGAACGCCATGCCGACAGCCTGAACGTGCTGGGCATTTCCATCGACACCAAGGACGAGGCGTGGCGCAAGGCCATGGAGAAACATCCCGAACCGTGGCCGCAATACTGCACCACAGCCGCCGGTTACCGCGACCTGACGGACAAACTGCAGATTGGCAACGGCGTGCCCTACTATCTGCTCGTGGCCCCCGACGGCCGCGTGGTGGGCTCGCCAGACAGTCCCGCCAACGTGGAGCGCATGCTCCTGGAGCGGCAAGGCCGCTACTGCATCACCGGAACGGCCGACAGCACGGCCGACGGCGACTCGGTGTTCATCTGTTCCATGCAGGGTTTCTTCTCCATGGTGCCCGAAGACACGGCCGTGGTGCTCGGCGGTGAGTTCTGTTTCATGGGCAACACCGAGGGTGCACGGCTGCGCTACATCGTGCCCATCCACCAAGGCGAAGCCAAAGGCATGGCCTCGTTCATCCTCGAACCGGGACGCGCCCGCATGCAGGTCTATGCCGACAACACCCGCAACATGGTCGAGGGCGGCCCCAACCAGCAGCTCTGGGACGCGTTCGAGCGCGAGGACAGCACCCTATCCGCACGGCAGAATGACCCCTGGGCCATCATGCAGGACTCCACGCAGGACGAGGCTGCACGCCGCCAAGCCCAGGCGCAGCTCGATTCGCTGCAGGCGCAGCAGCGGCTGTTCCACCGCCAATACATCGTCGACCACATGCCTTCGGCCCTGAGCGACATGCTCTACGGCTTCTATCAAGGTGACATGACGACCGACGAACAGGAGGCCCTGCTCAAGCTCATGGGCGAGCGGCAGCCGCAATATCCGGTCTACAAGGAGCTGATGGCCGCACGCGCCGCCACGGCGGCCACGGCCGTGGGACAGCCCTACACCGACATCGCCATGGGCGGAACCGACGGCCGGACGGTGAAAGTGTCCGACTATGTAGGCCGCAACCGCTACACGCTCATCGACTTCTGGGCCAGCTGGTGCGGCCCCTGCCGCGCCGAAATGCCCAATGTGGCGAAGGCCTACGCCAAGTATCACAAGAAAGGTTTCGAGGTCGTCGGCGTGTCGCTCGACAACAATCGGGCCGCCTGGCTCAAGGCCATCAAGCAGCTGCGCATGCCTTGGCCGCAGATGAGCGACCTGAAAGGCTGGGAGAGCGCCGGGGCCGCCGCCTACAACGTGCGCGCCATTCCGGCCAACGTGCTCGTGGACAGCGAGGGTCGCATCGTGGCCAAGGACCTGCGAGAGGAGGCACTTCAGGAGAAACTCGCCGAGCTTTTCAACAAGTAGGAGGGCCTTGGGGCCCAAGCTAAAAAGGGGAGGCAAGCGGCTGCAACGACGCTTGCCTCCCCCTTTGCGTTGCAGGGGCTCCGCGATTGCGCCGTGAAGGCCGCACGAGAACGGTGCAATCGCAACGCGATTGCGGTGTTGTCGGCACGCGAAAACGGTATCATCGCGGCGCGATTGCGGTGTGAAAGTTTTGCGAGGGCTCGCGCAGGGGCGCAGGGAACGCGGAGAGAGGGCAAAGGACGGCCAGCCCATGCGCCCGCGGCTACTGGGCGACCAGCAGCCGCAGACTGTCGGCCTTGGTGCGCTCCTGCAGCCAGTCATGCAGCCGGCGGCGGTCGGTGGCGTTTAGTCCGCGCGGGCACCCCACCACAGCCAGCACATACTGCCGGGTGGCTGCGGTGTCGGTACGCGCCTCCGTAACCAGGGACAGACTGACGCTTCCCGCCGCCGGGCACACCGCCCGAAGCTCTCCCCGGATCACGAGGCCCAGATGGGCATACTGCGTATAGTCGCCCAGCTGCGTCTCCAGCGCATGAATTTGCTCGGCTTGCTCCAGCAATTTCTGCTTGCTCACCTGCGTGCCGGTCGTGGCATTGCTGAGCACGCGGCTGAGCAACAGACTGTCCGACTGCGACCCCTGGATGACGTTGAGCCGATAGCCACCCAGCCGGTACTCGTCCATCAGACCGCGGGCCTGGGCGATGGCCTCGGGGGTGATGACCCGGCCCACGGCAACCACGTTCAAGGTCTTGGTCTTCTCGTCGCGGTTCTGCGAGATAATCTGCGTGCCCTTGAATGAAAGTTCGTTCCTGACAAACTTCCGCGTGTCGTTCTCGCGAACGCTTTGGCGGATGATTTGCACCGTCATGTAGGTGGCGGGAAGCATCGTCAGCACCACGATGCCGACGATATAGCGGTTCACCTTGGCCAGTTTGGCGGGGTCGACAAACGTCTTGTGCCGGAACCTCAGCATGCGCACACCCACGAAAGTGGCCAGTGCAATGAACACGGTGTTGATGAAAAACAGATAGAACGCCCCGAAGAAATAGGCCGGACGGCCCACGGCCAGCCCATAGCCCGCCGTGCAGAGGGGAGGCATGAGCGCCGTGGCGATAGCCACGCCGGGGATGACATTGCCCTTGCCCTTGGTTGAAAGGGCCAAAATGCCGGCAGCGCCGCCGCAGAGAGCAATCAGTACATCGTAGAGCGTGGGCGAGGTGCGGGCCAGCAATTCCGACTGCGCCTCGGTGAGCGGAGTGATGAGAAAGTAGAGCGTGGCCGTGAGTACGCTGATGAGTGTAGCCACCAAATAGCTCTTGATAGACCGTTTGAGCAACTCCAAATCGCTGACGCCCACGGCCAAGCCCATGCCGATGATGGGGCCCATGAGCGGCGAAATGAGCATGGCGCCGATGATGACGGCCGTGGAATTGACGTTGAGACCCAGCGAAGCAATGAAGATGGCAAACACCAGCACCCAGAGATTGGCCCCGTGGAAAGCCACGCCGCTGTCGATTTGGGCTATCGTCTCTTCCTCGTTCTCCTTGTCGGGCAGGGCGTTGAAATATCCCTTCACCACCTGCCACAGTGTTTTTTCGTTCTGTTCCATATCATGATTCATTTGCCGCAAAAATACGACATTTCCCGAAAAATAACAATATTCTGAAAACAAATCTGCTGCAAACGCGGGCCGAAAAGGCGGCGAGAAAGCATGAAAAATTGTCAAACGCAGTACAAATCGACTGACGCCGCCCCGTTTTTCACCTTTTTCCACAATCTTTATCGTATGGCATTTATGCTTATAGAAGAATCATGCAACCCATTTTACAGCATAAAGACCACCACGGCGACCAGACTTGGGCCATGGAAAAGACAGGGGCCTTGACCAAAGGATGCGGTTTTTCGACACCCTGAAAGAATAGGAAGCTCAATGATTTGCAACAAGATGCTGAAACAACAATACCAAAAGAATATAGAAAACCGCATGATTATCCCGACGTTACAGTTTTTGCAACGGGAGAAGTCGAGCGGAATCGTACTGGCCCTATTCGTCGCGCTGGCCCTGATACTGACCTATTCTCCCCTGCACGAGGAGTACGCGCAATTGCTGGAACACCACTTCGGCTTTGTCTTCGACGGGCAGCCCTTTCTGAATTTCAGCATCGAACACTGGTTCAACAACGGCTTGATGTCGATGTTTTTCTTCGTCATGGGACTCGAGCTGAAGCGTGAGTTCATCGGCGGCGAGCTGCGCGACCTGCGCAAAGTCACCCTCCCGGTGGCGGCTGCCGTCATGGGCATGCTGCTGTCTGCGGGCATCTACCTGCTGTTCAACCTCGGAACGCCCGTGGCCCACGGCTGGGAAATCCCCATGGCGACCGACATTGCGTTTGCCCTGGCCGTGCTCTACATGCTGGGCAACCGCGTTCCCATCTCTGCGAAAGTGTTTCTCACCACGCTCGCCATCGTGGACGATTTGGGGTCGGTGGTGGTCATTGCCTTGTTCTACACCTCGCACATCTCGGTCGGCAACCTTGTTGTGGGGCTGTCTTTCCTCCTCGTCATGTTCGTCGGCAACCGGCTTGGGGGTGAAGAATGTGTGGTTCTACGGCCTTCTGGGAATAGGCGGTGTCTGGGTGGCTTTCCTCATGTCGGGCATCCATGCCACCATCTCCGCCGTTCTGGCAGCCATGGTCATCCCTGCCGACTCCCGCATCCCCGAGGCTGCATTCATAGCCCGCATGAAAAAGCTCACGCGGCAATTTGAGCAGTCAGGGCCCAACGACGTGAGAACGCTTGAGCCCGAACAGCTTGAGATTCTCTCCCACGTCAAGGCCGACTCCGTGCAGGCCATGCCTCCGCTCCAGCGTCTGGAGCACAGCCTGCACCCCTTGGTTTTCTTCGTTATCATGCCCGTCTTTGCCCTTGCAAACACGGGAGTGTCGTTTGTGGACATGAATATTCACGTGCTGAACACAAACCACGTGGCACCGGGAGTGCTGTGCGGACTGCTGTTGGGCAAGCCACTGGGCATCGTCCTGACGGTGTGGCTCACCGAAAAGACGGGGCTGGGCAAGCGTTCCCGCTCCATGAGCTGGCGCACCGTCACGGGAGTGGGCTTCCTTACCTCCATCGGATTCACCATGTCCATGTTTGTCACCATGCTGGCTTTCGACAATCCAGACAACTACATTCAGGCCAAAGTCGGCATCTTTGCCGCCTCCATCATGGGTGGATTCATTGGCTATCGCCTTCTGAAAAAGAAGTCATGACACCTGCCGGACAGCCGACAAGGCTCGGCGGCAATACGGTTTCTCCTCCCCTACCGCCGTGCCCTTGTCCGCAGTCAAGGGCTTCAGGCACCACTTCGCAGGGCTCCTGCCCAGTGTGGCAAAAGGCCACACCAGCCATTCTGGGAGTGCATCGGCCGCACTCGGCGCAGGGCGGGCAGCCTCGGACGTGCGTCCTCGGCCCTCTTGCCTGCAGCCACAGCCTTACATGCGGTAGAGGTCGCTGGCGGCAATGAGGTCTACCCGCTTCTCCAAGAGGATGCGCTCGCAAGCCGCGAGGTCGCTCGGACGAATGATAACGTTGGCTCCGTCGCCGTTGGAAAAGGAGTAGAGGTACTCGATGAACACGCCGGCGGCCGACAGATATTGCAGGATGATGGCAAGCGCACCGGGCGTGTTGGGCACCGTGAGCCCGATGACGTCGGTTATCTTCACCGTGAATCCGGCCTCCTTGAGCACGGTGTAGGCCTTGTCCGGCTCGGACACAATGCAGCGCAGAATGCCGAAATCGCTGTTGTCGGCAATGCTCATGGCCGAGAGGTTCACCCCCGCACGGCCCAGCACCTCGGTCACTTCGGTGAGACGGCCCGACTTGTTCTCCAGAAATATAGACAGTTGTTTTGCCAGCATAACGTGAATTTTAAATGTAAATGCCTCTTCTTTCGGATTAAAAAATCTCATCGTTGGGATTGGGAAATCCTAAAGCTGGGACTAAAAAGCTCGATGTTGGGATGGGGAAAGATGAGAAGCGGTATTGGGAAATTTTGAATTTTGAATTCTGAATTTTGAATTATCACATCTTTCTGTTGTCGATGACGCGCCGCGCCTTGCCCGTGCTTCGCTCGATGCTCTTGGGTTCTACGAGTCTCACTTTGAAGCCCAGGCCGATGACGCTGCGCAGTTCGTTCTCGAGTTTCTTCTGCAACCGCACCATCTG
This sequence comes from Hallella seregens ATCC 51272, assembly GCF_000518545.1. GTDB lineage: Bacteria > Bacteroidota > Bacteroidia > Bacteroidales > Bacteroidaceae > Prevotella > Prevotella seregens. The sequence continues at coordinate 112,537 of NZ_KI912452.1, read as the reverse complement.
CCCCATCTCGTCGCTGAAGTATTCCTCTTTCACCTCGACCCGGAGTTCGGTGGTATCGGTGTTGTTATCGCGGTCGACGGTGAGCAGATAATGGGGTTCAAACTCCGTCAGGCTCAGGATGACGGCCTCGATTTGCGTGGGGAACACGTTGACGCCACGGATGATAAGCATGTCGTCGCAGCGTCCCAGGATGCGGTCCATGCGCACAAAGGTGCGGCCGCAGGCACACTTCTCGTAGTGCAACGCCGTGAGGTCGTGGGTGCGATAGCGCAGCAGCGGCATGCCCTCCTTGGTGAGATGGGTGAAACAGAGCTCGCCCACCGTGCCCTCGGGCAGGGCCTGGCCCGTCTCGGGATCCACGATTTCGGGATAGTAGTAGTCCTCGTTCAGGTGGGTGCCGTGCTGGCACTCACACTCGTAGCCCACGCCGGGGCCTGCAATCTCGCTCAGTCCGTAGATGTCGTAAGCCTTGATGCCCAGTGCGTCCTGCAGTTTCCGGCGCATGCTCTCCGTCCACGGCTCGGCGCCGAAAGCCCCGATGCGCAGCTTGAAATCGTCCTTGTCCCAAGGCGATTCCTTCATGGCCTCGCCCAGAAACATGGCATACGAGGGTGTGCAGCAGAGGGCCGTGGCCCCAAAATCGTGCATCAGCGTGATCTGTTTCTGCGTGTTGCCGGAGGAGATGGGAATAACGCTGGCCCCGATATTGGTGGCTCCCGAGTGAGCCCCGAGGCCGCCAGTGAAGAGGCCGTAGCCGTAGGAAATCTGGAAAATGTCATTGCGGTCGGCACCGAATGAGGTGAAGGCCCGCGAGAGCGACTCCGTCCACTGGGCCAGATCGTTGCGTGTGTAAAGGGCCACGACGGGCTTGCCCGTGGTGCCCGACGAGGCATGGATGCGCACAATCTGGCTCATCGGCACGGCGGCAAACCCGAAGGGGTAGTTGTCGCGCAGGTCGAGCTTGTCGGTGAAAGGCAGTTTCGCTATGTCGTCGATGTCGCGAATGTCCTCGGGAAGAAGCCCCGTTTCCTGGAACTTCTTGCGGTAAAAGGGGGTGTTGTGGTAGACATAATCCACCATTTTCCGCAGTCGTCGGCTCTGGATTTCGCGCAGCTGGCCGCGGTCCATGCACTCCATCGTCTCATTCCAAATCATAAGTCACAGTCTGTTTTCTCTCTGACAATAGGTCTTGACTATCCGGCCTGACGCACGCCCATGCGTGCCTCGACCACGTTCACCACATAGTCGCCCAGCTTCTCGCACTCCTGAATGAGGTCCATATAGAGCGTACCCATGGCGTAGCTGTACTCGTGGTTGTCAATATCGTTGATGTTCTGCTGACGCAGCTGGTTGCGCAGCCGGTTGATTTCGTTCTCAATGGCAAACGATCGGTCAACGTCCAGCTCGTCTTTATGGCCTGTAAGCAACACCACCATCTGTGAAAGCGCCATGTCGGTGAGGTTGAACATCTGCCGCACCTGCTCGTAGAGCTTGGCCGTGAAGTCGTCCTTGTAGGCGCCTTTGCGCACCAGCGTGTGGGCCATGTTGTTGCAGGCGTCGCCGATGCTCTCTATCTCGGTGATCTGGCGAAGCATGGAACGTATCTTGCCTTTGGTCTCGTCGCTCAAGTGTGCATTGCTCACGGAATCGAGGTATTTGGCAATTTCAATCTCCATGTTGTCGGCAATGCTCTCATATTTCTCGATGCGGGCGGCCAGTTTTTCGGCTTTCGACTTGTCTTTCTCGTCGAGCAGCTCGCACACCATACCGAACATGCGCTGCATGCGCTCACCGAAACTCTGTACCTCTTTCTGGGCCTCGAACACCGAGAGCTCGGGGGTCTTCATGATTCCGGTCTGGATAAAGCGCAGACGGAAGTCGTCGTCCTCGCTCTTCTCCTTGCCCTTGATGATGGCGCAGACCACTTTTTCCATCTGCGGAATGAACCAAATGAGCACCGCCGTGTTGGTTACATTGAAACAAGTATGGAACGCAGCCAGCACGATGGGCAGCAGGGCGGCCCGCTGTGCCACAGTGTAAGTGGTGGCATCGGGGTCGTAGCCCACGAGCCGGCACACCATGCCCACAAAAGGATAGAACAACAACATGACCCACACCACGCCGAACACGTTGAACAGCAGATGGGCAAAGGCGGCGCGGCGGGCCTGGGTGTTGGCCCCGAGGGCCGCCAGATTGGCCGTGGCGGTGGTGCCGATGTTCTCGCCCATGACCAGTGCAACGCCCAGATAGATGGGCAGCACGCCCGTGGAGCAGAGCAGGATGGTGATGGCCATGACGGCGGCCGAGCTCTGCACGACGCAGGTGATGACGGTGCCGATGAGCAGGAAAATCAGGATGGTGAGGTGGCTGCCCGTGTCGAACGACGAGAAGAAGCTGATGGCGGCAGGGTTGTGCTCCAGGTCGAGCGCCTTGCCGGCGTTGCTGAGCAACACCAGCGAGAAGAAGAGAAAGGCGATGCCAAAGAGGAAGTCGCCCACGTAGCGGCTCTTCTTGGTATAGATGAGGATGATGCCGACAAAGAAAGCCGGGAAGACGGCCATCGTGAGGTCGACGTTGTAGCCCAGCGACATGATCCAAGCTGTGAGCGTGGTTCCGATGTTGGCACCCATGATGACGGAGATGGCCTGGGCCAGCGTGAGCAGACCGGCATTGACGAAACTCACCGTCATCACCGTGGTGGCCGAAGACGACTGCACGGCGCAGGTGATGAAAGCACCAGTGGCAAGGCCGGTGAAACGGTTGGTGGTCATCGCGCCAAGAATGTGTCGCAACTGCGCGCCGGCCATCTTCTGCAAGGCTTCGCTCATCACTTTCATGCCGTAAATCAGGAGGGCCAGCGATCCGAGAATCTGCAAAAAAACGACCCAGTAACTTTCACTCATAAAACGAATGGTTGGATTAATGTGATATAATAATAGAAATTCACTGCAACCAGACCTATGCCTCCGACTGCCTTACACGCATGCGGGCCTCGACGACATTGACCACATAGTCGCCGAGTTTCTCGCATTCCTGAATGACGTCCATGTACATGGTGCCGATGGTATAGGTATAAGTGTGGCTGTTCACGTCGGTGATGTTCTGCGTGCGCAGCTGGTCACGGTAGTTGTTGATTTCGTTCTCGATGTTGAACGAACGGTTGGCGTCGAGGTCGGCACGGTGTCCTTGGAACATCAGGTTCATCTGGCTCAGGGCGTCGTCGGTCAGTTCAAACATCTGATGAATGTGTTCATACTGCCTGTCGGTGAAGTCTTCCTTGCTGTTCACCCGGCGCTTGATGGTGCGGGCCAGGTTGAAACAGCTGTCGCCGATGCTCTCTATCTCGGAGATTTCACGCAACATGGCCCGCACTTTCTCCTTGGTCTCGTCGCTCAGATGGGCGTTGGACACGTTGTCCAGGTAGTTGGCGATCTCGACTTCCATATTGTCTGCGATGCCCTCATACTTCTCAATGCGGGTGTATAGCTTCACAAACTTGTCGGTATCGCGCTCGCCCAGCAGTTCGCGCACCATGCCGAACATGCGCTGTATGCGCTCGGCGAAGCTCTGTATCTCCTTTTGCGCCTCAAGCACGGAGAGCTCGGGGGTCTTCATGATACCGGTCTGGATGAAGCGCAGACGGAAGTCATCCTCATCCTTGTGGGCCTTGGGCTTGATGACCCACGACACCAACCTCTCCATCTGGGGCACCAGCCACACCAGAATGAGCGTGTTGGTAACGTTGAACGTGGTGTGGAAGGCGGCCAGCACAAAGCTCAGCCGGGCGGCATTGGCCAAGAAGCCGGGGTCGGTTTTGGCCATCGTCACGTCGAAGCCCACCCAGCTGCATATCATGTTGATGAAAGGATGGAACACCGCAAGCACCCACACCACGCCAAAAACATTGAACACCATGTGGGCGAAAGCCGCCCGCCGCGCCTGCGTATTGGCTGTGAGGGCGGCCAGATTGGAGGTGACAGTGGTGCCGATGTTCTCGCCCATGACCAGCGCAATGCCCTGATAAATGGGCAGCACGCCCGTGGAACAGAGTATCATCGTGATGGCCATGATGGCGGCAGAGCTCTGCACACACATGGTGAGCACGCTGCCAATGAGGAGGAAAACAATGGTGGTGACGAAGCTGTCGGGGTCGAAAGAGGAGAAGAAAGCCAACACGGGGGCGTCGTGTGCGAGGTCCATGTCGATGCCGGTTTGCCGCAGGGTGCCCAGGCCCAGGAGCATGAAGCTCACGCCAAAAAGGAAGTCACCGATGATTTTGCGCCGCTTGGAGTAGATGAGAATGATGCCGACGAAGAAGGCGGGCCACACAAAATCGGTGATGTTGAACGCGAACCCGGCCGACATGATCCAGGCCGTGAGCGTGGTTCCGATGTTCGCTCCCATGATGACCGAGATGGCCTGGGCCAGCGTAAGCAGACCGGCGTTGACAAAGCTAACGGTCATCACCGTGGTGGCGGTGGACGACTGGACGGCTGCGGTGATGAACGTCCCGGTGAGAATGCCGGTGAAACGGTTGGTGGTCATTGCTCCAAGCACATGCCGCAACTGGGGGCCGGCCATCTTTTGGAGGCTGTCACTCATCGACTTCATGCCGAACATGAGGAGCGCGAGCGAGCCGATCAGCCTAAACAAAATCCAAATCGACATAAATTTAGTTTATTTGTCGTGTCATCGTATTGGCGGATTGCAAAATAATTTCTAACTTTGACTGCGTGCGTTGTCACATCAACGCCGCAGCCTCGAAATGAAACAAATGATACAAATCCGTTGCAAAAATAATAAAAAAACATTAAAAGCAGACATTGGCAGCTCACTTTCTGATGTTTACCAAACGTTAAATCTCAAAATGAACCACGGTCCCATCTGCGCCAAAGTCAATAATAAGGTGGAGGGAATGCACTATCGACTCTACCACAACAAGGACGTGGAGTTTCTCGACATGACCTCCGGGTCGGGCTCGCGCAACTATTCGCGCACGCTTTTCTTTGTGCTCTGCAAGGCCGTGCACGACCTCTACCCCAAGAGCCGGGTCAACATCGACATCCCGGTGAGCAACGGATACTACGTGGATTTGCAGATAGGCCGCAGCGTGGAACAGGCCGACGTGGACCGCATCAGGGGGCGCATGCAGCAGATTGTCGACGCCCGCATGCCCATCACCCGCCACCAAGTACCCACCGAGGAGGCCATACGCATGTTCGAGGACAAGGGCGACGAGGCCAAAGTGAAGCTGCTGCGCAGCATCGGCACCATCTACACCACTTATTATCGGATAGACGACTACGTGGATTACTACTACGGAGCCCTGCTCACCAACACCTCGCAGCTCTATCTCTTCGGGCTGGAGCCGTTCTACGACGGCCTGTTGCTGCGCATCCCCGACCTGAAGACGCCGGGCGTGCTGCCCCAGTTCGTCCATCAGGAAAAGATGTTCGAGATCTTCAAGGAGCACCACCGGTGGCAACGCATCATGGGCATCCGCACCGTGGGAGACTTCAACGAGATGGTGAATGCCGGGCGGGCCACCGACCTCATCAACGTGTCGGAGGCCCTGCAAGAGAAGAAAATATCGCAGATTGCCGACGAGATAGCCAGCCGCAAGGACGTGAGGCTGGTGCTGCTGGCCGGCCCTTCGTCATCGGGCAAGACCACGGCGTGCAAGCGGCTCAGCATCCAACTGCTGGCCAACGGCCTCAAACCGCTGCAGATTTCGCTCGACGACTACTTCGTGGACCGCGCCCACACGCCGCTCGACGCCCACGGCGAGTTCGACTACGAGAGCCTCTACGCCCTCAACCTGCCCCTGCTCAACGCGCAGTTCAACGCCCTCTTTCGTGGCGAGGAGGTGCAATTGCCCAAGTACAATTTCCAAACGGGCATGAGCGAAAGCGGCGGCCGGCGGCTGCGCATGGCCGACAACAACGTGCTCGTGGTCGAGGGCATCCACGCCCTCAACCCGGAGCTCACGGCGCAGATACCCGAGACACAGAAGTTCCGCGTCTATGTTTCGGCCCTCACCACCATCCTGCTCGACGACCATAACTACATTCCTACCACCGACAACAGGCTGTTGCGCCGCATCATCCGCGACTACAAATACCGAGGAGTGAACGCCCGCGAGACCATCCGCCGCTGGCCGTCGGTGCGCGCCGGCGAGAACAAGTGGATCTTTCCCTACCAAGAAAACGCCGACGCCATGTTCAACTCGGCCATGCTCTTCGAACTGGCCGTCATCCGGCAGCAGGCCGAACCCCTGCTGGAACTGGTGCCCGAGAACTGCGAGGAGCACTCCGAGGCCTACCGACTGCGCAAGTTCCTGCAATACCTGAGCCCCATTCCCAACCGCGACATCCCGCCCACCAGCCTGTTGCGCGAGTTTCTGGGGGGAAGCTCGTTCAAGTATTAATGCCCAATTCAAAATTCAGAATTCAAAATTCAAAATGGCCGACGGGAGTTAAGCTGCCATTCGCCACTCATCGTTACTGGCATTGTTTGTTAGGCGATTATAGGACAAATAGGATGATATAGGGGATGCTCGTAGGGGCCGGCCTTTGTGCCGGCCCGCCAATCACCGGCTATTCAGAAACATGTTGTTATGTTGTTCTGTCTAAAAATACCATCTTTTCTGTCTGAACAACTCTTTCTTTCTATCTGAAATTCCCCGTTTTCCTGTCTGAACAACGGCGTAATCGCACGACGATTGCGCCGCAAACGCGCGGCTGCTACGCCGTAATCGCACGGCGTTTACGGCATAATCATTCAGCCAAAAACGTAGCATGTCCACAAGATGGCGTCCACGTCATGGAACCGCAACCCGGCCAACCGCCCCCCACGAGGCCCCGCCCGCAGCCGTTTGCAGCCGTTCTGTCACAAGGGGCCGCAACTTGCATACCGAAGAAAATCGGGAGAAAGATAAATATAAATACGCTTTTTTATTTGCGCGTTGCCCAAAGTTTACTATCTTTGATCCCAAAATAAAACCAAAAACTAAAAGCGCAGAAAACATGATGGCAGAAGAATTAGAGGTGAAAGAACTCGAGGACGTCGTCGTGCGGTTCTCCGGCGATTCCGGCGACGGCATGCAATTGGCCGGCAACATTTTCTCAACCATATCGGCTACCGTGGGCAACGGCATCTCCACGTTCCCCGACTATCCGGCCGACATCCGGGCTCCGCAGGGTTCGCTCACGGGCGTATCGGGCTACCAGGTACACATCGGCGAGGGCCGTGTCTATACTCCGGGCGACAAGTGCGACGTGTTGGTGGCCATGAATGCCGCCGCGCTGAAGACGCAATACAAGTATGCCAAGCCGCAGGCCTGCATCATCATCGACACCGATTGCTTCAGGCAGACCGACCTGAAAAAGGCCGAAATCAACAGCGAATACTACTTCGAGGAGATGGGACTCGACACCGATCGCCTCATCGCCTGCCCCATCACGACGATGGTGCGCGAGTGTCTGGCCGACAGTGGAATGGACAACAAGTCCATCCTGAAGTGCCGCAACATGTTCGCCCTGGGGCTGGTGTGCTGGCTCTTCAACCGCGACCTGCGGCTGGTGGACAACTTTCTGAAGGCCAAGTTCGGCAAGAAGCCGGGACTGGCCGAGTGCAACATGAGGGTGGTGGAGACCGGATACCACTACGGGGCCAACACCCACGCCTCGGTGCCCAACACTTATCGCATCGACTCCAGGCACAAGGAGACGGGCCGCTACATGGACATCACGGGCAACAAGGCCACGGCCTACGGCCTGATGGCCGCCGCCGAGAAAGCGGGGCTGCGCCTCTTTCTGGGCTCCTACCCCATCACGCCGGCCACCGACATCCTGCACGAGCTGTCCAAACACAAGTCGTTGGGCGTGACCACCGTGCAGTGCGAAGACGAGATTGCCGGCTGCGCCAGTGCCATCGGGGCGGCCTTTGCCGGTGCGCTGGCCGCCACGTCGACCTCGGGGCCCGGCATCTGCCTCAAGTCGGAAGCCATCAATCTGGCTGTCATCGACGAGTTGCCGCTGGTCATCGTCAATGTGCAGCGCGGCGGTCCGTCGACCGGTCTGCCCACCAAGAGCGAGCAAACCGACCTGCTGCAGGCCCTCTACGGGCGCAACGGCGAGTCGCCCATCCCCGTGATTGCCGCCACCAGCCCCACCAATTGCTTCGAGGCAGCCTACACGGCAGCCAAGATGGCGCTGGAGCATCTCACGCCCGTCATCCTGCTTACAGACGCTTTTATCGCCAACGGATCGGCGGCATGGCGGCTGCCCGACATCAACAAACTGCCCGACATACAGCCCCATTACGCCGGCCCGGAGATGCGAGGGCTCTACACGCCCTACCGCCGCGACAAGCAAACAGCCGCCCGATACTGGGCCGTGCCCGGCCAGGAGGGCTACGCCCACATCCTGGGCGGACTGGAGAAAGACGGGGCCACGGGAGCCATCTCGACCGAGCCCGAGAACCACGACCGCATGGACCACCTGCGGGCAGAGAAAGTGGCCCGCATCGAAGTGCCCGACGTGGAGGTGCTCGGCGACGTTGACGACGCACAGTTGCTCATCGTTGGCTTCGGCAGCACCTACGGACACCTCTACTCCGCCATGCAGGCACTGCGTGCCAAAGGCTACAAAACGGCATGCGCTCCCTTTGAGTACATCAATCCGCTACCGGCCAATACCGAGGCCGTGATGCGCCGATACCCCAAGGTGGTGGTGGCCGAACAAAACCTGGGACAGTTTGCCGGGTACCTGCGCATGAAGATCAACGGCTTCGTGCCCTACCAATATAATGAGGTGAAAGGCCAGCCTTTCAACGTGGAGGACCTCGTGGCCAGCTTCGAGAAAATCATCAACGACTAACCGGCAGGGCCCACAGCCCGCCCCTCAAGACAAGAAAACATTTATGGAAACACTTACAGCGCAAGATTTCAAGAAAGGACTGCCACGGTGGTGTCCCGGATGCGGCGACCACTTTTTCCTGGCCTCGCTGCACAAGGCCATGGCCGAGATAGGCATTCCACAGCACATGACGGCCGTCATCTCGGGCATCGGATGCTCCAGCCGACTGCCCTACTACGTCAATGCCTACGCCATGCAGACCATCCACGGCCGGGCCGCCGCCATCGCCACGGGCGTGAAAGTGACCAACCCGGAGCTCACCGTGTGGCAGATCAGCGGCGACGGCGACGGGCTGGCCATCGGCGGAAACCACTTCATTCACGCCATACGCCGCAACGTGGACATCAATATCATCCTGCTCAACAACCGTATCTACGGCCTCACCAAGGGCCAGTACTCCCCCACATCGCCCCGCGGCTTCGTGTCGAAATCGAGTCCTTACGGCACGGTGGAAGACCCGTTCCGCCCGGCCGAACTCTGTTTCGGTGCCCGCGGCCGCTTCTTTGCCCGCGCCGTGGCCACCGACTCCACGGGCACCATCGAGGTGCTCAAGGCCGCCCAACGGCACAAGGGGGCCTCCGTGTGCGAGATTATGCAGAACTGCGTCATCTTCAACAACGGCACCCACGAGTCTATTTACAGCAAGGAGGGGCGCCGGCAGAATGCCATCTACGTGGAAGACGGCAAGCCGCTGGTGTTTGGCGAGGACGACAGGTACGGACTGGTGCAGGAGGGTTTCGGCCTGAAAGTGGTCGAAATCGGCAAGGACGGATACACGATGGACGACATCCTGATTCACGACAGCCACTGCGAGGACAAGACGCTACAGCTCAAACTGGCCATGATGGACAACGAACACGGCTTCCCGGTGGCCCTTGGCGTCATCCGTGACGTGCAGGCGCCGACCTACGACGAGGCCGTGAACCGGCAAATTGAAGAGGTAAGCCAACAGAAAGCCTACCACAACTTCACCGAGCTGCTCGAGACCAACGATATTTGGGAAGTGGAGTAAAGTCCAGGCTTCACTTCCCGACAAGAAAAACTCCCTCCACGCCGCGGCCCGGCGCATCCCGGTTTTCGGGTGTCGCACAGGGCCGCAGCGTGGAGGGAGGACAGGTTAAACCATAGGGGGCAACAAGGGGTCCGGCCTACAGTTTGCCGCCGTAGCACAGGTCGCCGGCATCGCCGAAGCCCGGCACGATGTACTTGTGGTCGTTCATGCCCGGGTCGATGGCGGCACACCAGATGGTGGTCTTGTCCTCGGGGAACGTTTTCTGGATGTGAGCGATGCCCTCGGGCGTGGCGATGACACAGGCCACATGGATGCGCTTGGGCGTGCCCTTGGTGAGGAATGCCCTGTATCCCAGCTCCATACTGCCGCCGGTGGCCAGCATCGGGTCGGCGATAATCAGGTTCTTGCCGTCGATGCTCGGTGTGGCCAGATACTCCACATGAATGCCCACCTTGGTGTGTTCCTCGTCCTTGTACTCGCGATAGGCGCTGACAAACGCATTGCCGGCATGGTCGAACACATTGAGGAAGCCATTGTGGAAAGGCAGTCCGGCACGGAAGATGGTGGCCAGCACTATCTTATCGGTGGGCACGTTCACCTGGGAAAAGCCCAGCGGGGTCTCGATGTCCTGCGGCTCATAGTCGAGCGTCTTCGAGATTTCAAAGGCCTCGAACTCACCTATGCGCGTAATGTTGTTGCGGAAAAGCAACCGGTTTTTCTGATACTCCCTGTCACGTATCTCCGCCATATACTGATTGATGATGGAGTTGTGCTCGCTCAGGTTGATGATTTTCATATTTGCAGAATGGCTTTTTGTTAAATTCGTGCAAAGATACTCGTTTTCTCTGGGATGGGAAAGACAAATCCCGGAAAAGTTGAACCATCCCGGCATCGCGCCTTGATCGGGAAATCACGACTGCGGCACGGGCCCTGCCCTACCCCGGTATGGGAGTGCCGAATTTTTGCAAAGTCTAAATAGCAAATCCAAAAAGGGCGTCTCTGTTTTTGTATTCTTTAACCTAAAAAGGACAGAGAGGCCGTATTTTTACAAAATGAAAGTTGGCCGTTCATCACAATTTACGTAACTTTGTGGGCGTATAAGGATAGTTTGGAGCCATGTAACTCCAGTCCGACAAAGGGTAAAAAGCATTTATTCACAACTTAATACATTGAATTAGAAAATGGCAAAGTTTGACAAGAGCGTACTGGAAAAGTACGGCATCACGGGAACCAAAGAGGTTCTCTACAATCCTACTTACGAGGTGTTATTTAACGAGGAGACCAAGGAAGGCCTTGAAGGTTTCGAGGTGGGCCAGGAAACTGAGCTCGGCGCCATCAATGTCATGACTGGTATCTACACCGGCCGTTCTCCTAAGGACAAGTTCATCGTTGACGATGAGAACTCTCACGACACCGTATGGTGGACTTCCGAGGAGTACAAGAACGACAACCACAGGGCCACCAAGGAGGCTTGGGCCGCCGTGAAGGAAATCGCCAAGAAGGAACTGTCAAACAAGCGTCTGTTCGTGGTCGACGGTTTCTGCGGCACGCACAAGGACACCCGCATGAAAGTGCGCTTCATCATGGAGGTGGCATGGCAGGCTCACTTCGTGACCAACATGTTCATCCGTCCTCAGAGCGAGGCCGACTTCGAGCAGGAGCCCGATTTCATCGTCTACAACGCCTCCAAGGCCAAGGTGGAGAACTACAAGGAACTCGGCCTGAACTCTGAGACTGCCGTTGTGTTCAACGTAACCAGCAAGGAGCAGGTTATCGTCAACACATGGTATGGCGGCGAAATGAAGAAAGGTATGTTCTCGATGATGAACTACTTCCTCCCGCTGAAAGGCATGGCTTCCATGCACTGCTCTGCCAACACTGACATGAACGGTGAGAACACCGCCATCTTCTTCGGCCTGTCCGGCACGGGCAAGACCACGCTGTCCACCGATCCGAAGCGCAAGCTCATCGGCGACGACGAGCACGGTTGGGACGACGAGGGCGTGTTCAACTACGAGGGTGGCTGCTATGCCAAGGTGATCAACCTCGACAAAGAGGCTGAGCCCGACATCTACGGCGCCATCACCCGCGACGCTCTGCTGGAGAACGTTACCGTTGACAAGAACGGCAAAATTGACTTCGCAGACAAGAGCGTGACCGAGAACACCCGCGTAAGCTATCCCATCTATCACATCAAGAACATCCAGCGTCCCACCTCTCAGGGTCCCGCCGCCAAGCAGGTGATCTTCCTGAGTGCCGACGCTTTCGGCGTGCTGCCTCCCGTATCTATCCTGAACGCAGAGCAGACGAAGTACTACTTCCTCTCTGGCTTCACCGCCAAGCTGGCCGGTACAGAGCGCGGCATCACCGAGCCCACGCCCACATTCTCGGCTTGCTTCGGCCAGGCTTTCTTGGAGTTGCATCCCACAAAGTATGCTGAGGAGCTTGTGAAGAAGATGGAGAAGAGCGGCGCCAAGGCCTATCTCGTGAACACTGGCTGGAACGGAACAGGCAAGCGTATCTCTATCCGCGACACCCGCGGCATCATCGACGCCATCCTGAACCACAGCATCGACGCTGCCCCGACCAAGCAGATTCCTTACTTCAACTTCACCGTTCCCACAAAGCTCGAGGGCGTAGCCACCAACATCCTCGATCCCCGCGACACCTACGCTGACGCTGCTCAGTGGGAGGAGAAAGCCAAGGATCTGGCCGCCCGCTTCATCAAGAACTTCAAGAAGTACGAGGGCAACGAAGCCGGCAAGGCTCTCGTGGCTGCCGGTCCTCAGCTCTAAGCATCCGATTCACGGAATCACAAATCATCAAGCCCGCCTCCGATGGAGGCGGGCTTTTTAGATTGACCTAAATCAAAAAGGCTGCTTAAAATAATAAAAATGTGCAAATATATTTGGTTTCGTCAAAAACTTGACGTAACTTTGCACAGTCTTCGTGAGAAGATTCACATAAAGTTTCATTAGGTTAGTAGTTTGATAGATTTTTAAGGTAAAGATTAGGATTATGTTATTAGATTTTGAATCAGTCGTGATGCTGGTATTGGTCATGTTGATGACCGCTCTTAGTATTATTGCTTTGGTACATACCAGCATCCGTTAACATTATTCTTACAAAGAGGCAGTGCGAGTGATCGTATTGCCTTTTTTGTTTGCCTTGTTGAGGCAAACTTCTAAACAACCTTAAAAAACACGCTATAAACCAATATTTTACATAATAAAGCCTCAAAAGTGGCGCAATTTTGGATATTTCTAAGTAATTTTGCAGCTAAATCAACTAAATTGCGCGCAATGATCAAGAAGTTATTGTCATGGGCCATGATAGCCTCAGCCACGGTCTCAATGACCTCGTGCCTGAGCAACAATAATGACGAAGACATAACCTACTATGACGATACGGCCGTGACAGCATTCTCTCTGACCACGGTAAAACGGCATCTCCACACCACAGCTTCTGACGGTGTGACCGACAGCATATACACTTCCAACTACAGTGCCAGCACCTATACTTTCTATATTGACCACCAGAAACAACTGATTTACAACCCCGACTCGCTGCGCTATGGCACGGACGCCTCCAAGGTGGTGTGCTCCATCACAACCAAAAACAGCGGAACCATTGTCCTGAATCTCAGGGACAAAGAAGGAAAGGACAGCCTGACCTACTATGCCAGTACCGACTCTCTCGACTTCTCTTCGCCTCTGCGTGTACGTGTTTACAGCCTCCGGGGCACAGCTTGGCGGGAATACACAGTCAAGCTGAACGTGCACCAACAGACCGGCCAGGAGATGAGTTGGAACCGGCATGCCATTGATGCACTCGACGGTGTGGAGGGACGCAAGCTGATTGTCAGCAACAAGCAGACCTACATCTTTGGTGTGAAATCAGGAAAGACTGTGGTACTCAAGCAAACGGGAACCACCTATACACAGCTTACCACGACCTTTTCGGCAGCAGCCTACCAGAGTGCCATAGCCAAGGATGGCATGCTCTACGTGCTCGACGAGGGAGGCAAGGTGATGCAGTCTGCCGATGGTGAGAGTTGGAAACAAGTAAGTTCCAATGCCGAGCTGACGCAAATCATCGGTGCCAGTGATGTCCGCCTCTACGCTCTGACGGCTGTCGGCATCTCCAGTTCGGCCGACAACGGTGCCACATGGACCACCGACAGCTTGGACGACGAGACCGCCAACCTGCCCACAGACAACCTTAACTTCGTTTGCAAGGCCTCGAAAACCAATGCTCACACCAACGATCTGGTGATTGTGGGAACCAGAAACGGCGAAACCAAGATATGGCGCAAGGTGGAAGAAAATGCCAGCGGCTCTCAAAACCAGCCTTGGGCTTTCTATCCAGCCGACGAATACAACCGCAAAAAACTCCCGGCCTTAGCCAATCTCCAGGCCATCGGCTACGACGGCGGCATACTGGCCATTGGCGGTGACTTCACATCGTTCTATTTCAGCAATGACGAAGGACTCACCTGGGTCAAGACCACAGCCTATGCCCTGCCCGCCAGCTTCGTCAAGTCGGCCGCTGCGTTCACCATGACCGCAGACGGTGGCAACTACATCCATCTGTCCAAGAATGGCGAAAATCAAATCTGGAGCGGACGCCTCGCCCGCCTGAGCTGGGCCACTGAACAGAAAGCTTTCACCGAATAACCGCACACAACAGGTATCAGGCAACAAGGGATGAGGAAGCTGCTGACACTCATAGCCGTGCTGACGGTTGCTGCCATTTCGACCAAGGCACAGGACGACCCAGAATACCGCATGGAGATAGGAGGCGGTGTGGGTATCAACGGGTATCTGGGCGACTTCAACGGCAACATCACCAAAAACCTGCAGCCCATGGCTACGCTCCTGGCCCGCTATGTATTCAATCCCTACATGGGACTGCGCATGAATGTGAGTTATGGCACCATGAAAGGCTCGTCGGCCGACGTGCAAACCTATTATCCCGACTACGCCAGGACTCCCTACACGTTCAAGAACGGACTCTACGACGTGTGCCTGACATACGAATATAACTTCTGGCCCTACGGCACCGGCCGCGACTATCGCGGGGCCAAACGCCTCACGCCGTTTGTCTTTGCCGGATTGGGCGGCACCTACGCCGATACGAGAGCCAAAGGAAAGTTTGCACTCAATGTGCCTGTAGGCATCGGCCTGAAATACAAGATGGGCGACCGGGCTAACCTCGGACTGGAGTGGGCCATCCACTGGGCACAGAGCGATGAACTCGACGGAGTGAAAGATCCCTACTATATCAAGAGCAGCGGCCTCTTCAAGAACACCGACTGCTACACGGCATTGCAAGTGACACTCAGCTACAGCCTCATGGCGAAGTGCAGGACATGTAATAAGGAATAAAGCGACAAGCGATATGACAGAACTCGACAGAACAAGAATTCCACAGCACGTTGCCATCATCATGGATGGCAATGGACGATGGGCCATGGAACGTGGAAAAGACCGCAGCTATGGCCATCAGGCAGGTGTAGAGACCGTCAAGCGCATCACCTCCGAATGTACACGTCTGGGTGTGAAGTATCTCACCCTCTACACTTTTTCTACCGAGAACTGGAGTAGGCCCGAATCAGAGATTGCCGCTATTATGGGACTCATCATCGAGTTTCTGGAGGAAGAACTCTTCCATAAGAACAATGTAAGGTTCCGCATGGTGGGCGAGATGGACCGTCTGCCCAGCAACGTGCAAGAAAAAATCAAGGGTATGATGGAGCGCACAGCCTACAATACAGCCATGACAATGGTTGTGGCATTGAGCTACAGCTCACGATGGGAATTGACACGCGCCGCCCAACACATTGCCACCGAAGTGAAAGAGGGTACACTGGCCGTCAACGACATTACCGAAGACACCATCAGCCAGCATCTGGAAACCCATTTTATGCCAGACCCCGACCTGCTCATCCGTACCGGCGGTGAGCTGCGCATATCCAACTACCTGCTTTGGCAGATTGCCTATTCTGAACTCTACTTCTGTGATACCTACTGGCCCGACTTCGACGAGGGCGACCTCCATCAGGCCATCGCCAGCTATCAGAATCGCCAACGAAGATTCGGCAAGACCGAAGCACAGGTAGAAGGAGAAGCATATATATAATAAGGTGAAAGGAACAAAAGCTAAAAGAGCAAAGGTAACAGGGTAACCCAAACCAACATACGATGCACCATAACAAGAATAAGATATTTGCAACCCTCGTGGCCATGGCCTGCTGCATGGGAGCTGAAGCACAGGACAAGATTATCCACCCGGACATCACCTATGCCGGAACGCCGCGCGATGTCGTCATCGCGGGGTTCAATGTCTCAGGCATGGACGGTTATGAAGACTACACGCTGACCGGTATCTCCGGGTTGGCCATAGGCCAGCATATTTCGTTGCCGGGCAACGAGATTACCGATGCTGTGAAGCGTTACTGGAAACATGGGCTCTTCTCCGACGTGCAAATCGCCGCAGACTCGCTCGTGGGCAACAAGGTATACCTGCATATTGCGCTGAAGCCGCGCCCACGCGTCTCTGAAATCAACTATACCGGACTCAAAAAGAGTGAACGCGAGGACATGGAACAGAAACTGGGCATGATGAAAGGCGGACAAATTACGCCCAACATGATTGACCGTGCCAAGATTCTGGCCAAGAAATACTTCGATGACAAGGGATTCAAGAACGCCGACATCGAGATACGCCAGCGCGATGACGTGACCGCCAAGAACCAGGTGATTCTGGACGTCATCATCGACAAGAAGCAGAAGATGAAGATTCGCAACATCATCATCGAGGGCAACGAGAAGCTCAGCGACGCTAAAATAAAGGGCGGTCTCTTCTCTAAAGGGGCCTTTGCCAAAACCCACGAAGCTGGCAAGCTCTCGTCGTTCCTGAAATCCAAAAAGTACACACCCGAGCGCTGGAAAGAAGACAAGGAAAAACTCATTGAGAAATACAACGAGCTGGGATACCGCGATGCAGCCATCTTGGAAGACAGTGTGTGGAACAACGACCCCAAGCACGTCAATGTATTTGTCAAGGTAGCCGAAGGGCAGAAATACTACATCCGCAACCTGCATTGGGTGGGCAATACGGTGTACAACTCCGATTATCTCTCCGGTCTGCTCACCATGAGGGCCGGTGATGTCTACAACCAGAAGCTCATGAATAAGCGCCTCTCCGAGGATGACGATGCCGTGGGCAATCTCTACTACAACAACGGCTACGTATTCTCCAGTATCACGCCTACAGAAGTGAACATCGTGGGCGACTCCATCGACCTGGAAATGCGTGTCGTGGAGGGGCCACAGGCTCACCTCAGCCATGTGCGCATCAACGGAAACGACCGTCTCTACGAGAATGTCGTGCGCCGTGAGCTCCGTACCAAACCAGGCGACCTCTTCTCCAAAGAGGCTCTCATGCGTTCGGCGCGCGAGCTGGCTTCCATGGGGCACTTCGATCCAGAGAAAGTTGCACCCGATATAAAACCCAACTATGAGAATGGCACGGTAGACGTGAACTGGAACTTAGAGCAGAAGTCCAACGACCAAGTGGAATTCTCACTCGGATGGGGACAGACAGGTGTCATCGGCCGGGTAGGCCTCACGCTCAACAACTTCTCCATGGCCAACCTCTTCAACAAGAATAAAGAGCATCGGGGCATCATGCCTGTGGGCGACGGCGAGAAGCTCTCGCTCGGTGTGCAGACCAACGGAAAATACTATCAGAGCTACAACGGAAGCTATTCCACGCAATGGTTTGGCGGCAAGCGCCCCATTCAGTTCTCGTTCAGCATGTTCTACTCCAAGCAGACCGACGTGTCAAGCAACTACTACAACTCGGCTTGGCGGAACAGTTACTATAACTATATGCTTGGGTCAAGCAGCTATGGCTACAACTACTCCAACTACGAGAACTATTACGACCCCGACAAATATGTGCAGCTCATCGGTGCCAGTCTGGGATGGGGCAAGCGTCTGCGGTGGCCCGACGATTACTTCACACTCTCGCTGCAACTGTCCTACACGCGCTACATGCTGAAAAACTGGCGTTATTTCCTGCTCACTACAGGTAACTCCAACAATCTGAATCTCAGCATCTCGCTCGACCGTTCGTCCACCGACAACCAGCTTTTCCCGCATCGCGGCTCTGAGTTCTCGGCCAGTGTCACCATCACTCCGCCATGGTCGGCCTGGGACGGCAAGGACTATAAGAACCTCGCCACCAATCCCAGATCGGCTTCCTACAACCGTGAACAGCAAGAGAAATACAAGTGGATTGAGTACCACAAGTGGAAGTTCAAGTCACGTACCTTTACCGCTCTCGGCAGTGCACAGAAGTGCTTCGTGCTGATGACACGTATCGAGATGGGCTTGCTCGGTAGCTACAACAAGAACAAGAAGTCGCCTTTCGAGACCTATTATATGGGTGGCGACGGCATGAGCGGCTACTCCACGAGCTATGCCGAGGAAACCATTGGCCTGCGTGGTTACGAGAATGGATCGCTCACCCCCTACGGCTACGAGGGTTACGCCTACGACCGCTTCTCGCTGGAACTCCGTTACCCGTTCATGTTGGGCAACACCACCATCTACGGCCTGACGTTCCTCGAAGGCGGTAATGCCTGGACCGAGACCAAGAACTTCAATCCTTTCAACATGAAACGCTCGGCCGGCGTAGGTGTTCGCATCTTCCTGCCTATGGTCGGACTCATGGGTATCGACTGGGCCTACGGCTTCGACAAGGTGTTTGGCACCAAGGGCGGCAGCCAGTTCCACTTTGTACTCGGACAGGAGTTCTAAGCATTGAGGAAAAGATAAGTTCAATAAGAGAAAAATTAAAAGGAGAGGATAAGCAATGAAAACCATACGTCATTTCAAAACAACAGCATGGGTCAGAACCTTTCTGCTGATTGCCGTTTTTACTGTCACACCATTTGCTGTCAGTGCCCAGAAGTTTGCGCTGGTCGACATGGAGTATGTGATGAAGAACATCCCAGCCTATGAGCGTGCCAACGAGCAACTCAATCAGGTGTCCAAAAAGTGGCAGGCCGAGGTAGAGGCCCTCAATACCGAGGCTGCCACCATGTACAAAAACTACCAGAACGAGGTGGTGTTCCTGTCTCAAGAGCAAAAAAAGACTAAGCAGGAGCAAATCATGACCAAGGAAAAAGAGGCTGCCGACCTGAAGAAAAAGTATTTCGGTCCCGAAGGCGAACTCTTCAAAAAGCGTGAAAGTCTCATGACCCCTATTCAAGAAGAGGTATACAATGCAGTCAAAGAGATTTCCGACCTCCGCGGCTACAGCCTTGTGCTCGACCGTGCCTCTGACACAGCCATCATCTTTGGCTCACCCAGGATAGACATTTCCAACGAGGTGCTTGAGAAACTGGGCTATGGCAAATAAGCCCCAAGGACGAAAAGACACAAAGTGACAAGATGAAAGAATGGCAAGGAAGCCATCACAACATCGACAATAAAGTACAAACCATAATTAAAACATAAGAAAAGAAATGAAAAAACTATTTTTAATGATGATGCTGATGGCCCCCTTGGCCACTTTTGCCCAGAAGTTCGGCAAGGTGAACACCCAGACCATCATGCAGTCCCTGCCCGAGATTTCCAAGATCAATGGTGAACTTGAGGCCACGGCCAAGCAGTATGAAAACGACTTGAAGAGCATGCAGGACGAGCTGCAGCGTCAGAGCGATGCCTACGACAAGGGCAAAAGCACCATGAATGCCACCGCTCAGAAACAGAAAGAGCAGGAACTTCAGCAACTCTATCAGAAGATTCAGCAGACCTATCAGGACAACCAGCAGGCCCTGCAAAAGGCCCAGCAGGAGAAGATGCAGCCCGTCGTGGCCAAGGTGCGCAATGCCATCACCAACGTGGGCAACGCCGGTGGCTTCACCTATATCTTTGAAGAAGGTGCTGCTGTCTACACAGGATCCAACGTAGAGGACGTGACCTCCAAAGTGCAGTCTGAGCTCAGCAAGATGAAGTAACCCCCATTTCATCACAGGTCTCCCAAACGGAAGACCGTCAGAGACAGGAGAAGTTAAGACCCGTTGCCCGTGCCAACCATCGGCACGTGCATCCTGTCTTAACTTCTTTGTCGCCTTACGGGCTCCCTGCCACTCCCTCACCAAGTCTGCTCCACCCCCGTGAATCTCCAAATCACGAATCAGAACATATCGCAATGAAACATACTTCCCTCCTCCTGTTACTTGTCATGGCCACCCAAACCACACCGGCCCAGACCACAGCCGAGCCCATCCAGCAGCCCCAGCAGATACTCCCCACTGCCGGTGCCACCCTGCACTTTGGCTATCTCAGTTATCAAGCCGCTCTCCATGCCATGCCCACATACACCATCGCCCAGCACAATCTCAATGCCTTGCGCACCAAGTACGATGAAGAGATGAAGCGCGTGGAGGAAGAGTTCAATCAGAAATACGAGCTGTTCCTCGACGGGCAGCACAACTTTGCCCCCTCCATCCTGCAAAAGCGACAAGCCGAACTGCAAGACCTCATGGAGAAGAACATGGCTTTCAAGCAGGAAGCCCGGCGACTGATGCACCAGGCAGAGGAAGAAGCCTACAAGCCATTGCGCGACCGTCTTGCCTTGGCCATCCAGAAAGTGGGGCGCGAAAAAGGACTTGCTTTCGTACTCAACACCGATAATGATGCCGTCCCCTATGTCAACACTGCTTGGGGAATCGACATCTCTGAGGCTGTCAAGGCCGAGACCAAGTAAGCCTCACACCCATCCGCGTCTGCTTATGGATTCCTCTTCACTTTCCATTTTGCCTCCCAGCGAGGGCACATCCATCGGGGTCTTCGACTCCGGATACGGCGGACTTACCATTCTCCATGGCATCCGTCAGCTGCTGCCACAATACGACTACGTCTATCTGGGCGACAATGCCCGTGCTCCCTATGGCCCCCGCTCGTTCGATGTGGTCTATGAATTCACGCGGCAGGCCGTGAGGAAACTCTTCGAGATGGGATGCCGGCTGGTCATTCTGGGTTGCAACACCGCCTCGGCCAAAGCCCTGCGCTCCATCCAGCAGAACGACTTGCCCCACTGGGATCCCTCCCGTCGCGTGCTGGGCATCATCCGACCCACAGCCGAAGTCATTGGCAAACTCACCCGCAACAACCATGTGGGTCTATTGGCCACCGAAGGTACAGTCAGGAGTCATAGCTATGCCTTGGAGATAGCCAAGCTCTGGCCCGACATCCAGGTCACCGGACAAGCCTGTCCTTTCTGGGTGCCCCTTGTAGAATACAACGAAGCCGACTCGCCCGGGGCCGACTATTTTGTCAAGAAACGCCTCGACCAGCTCATGGTCAAAGATCCCGACATAGACACCATTATCCTGGGCTGCACCCATTTTCCTTTGCTCATGCCCAAGATTCTGAAATACGTGCACGATGGCATCCGTCTCGTCCCCCAAGGCGAATATGTGGCCGACAGCCTGAAAAACTATCTTCACCGGCATGCCGACATGGAGAGCCGGCTCAGTAAAGGACATTCCGTCCGATACTTCACCACAGAAAGTCCCCAACGCTTCAAAGAGTCGGCCTCTGTGTTCCTCCGCGAGAAAATCGACGTGGAGCACATTGAGCTGGGTAACCGGGAATGAGCGGAAAAAGGTTGGAAGCCAAACGTTTATAGTTAGAAATTCATGATTTCAAATTAAAAATTATGCAAGAAACCAGACAGAACAAAATATCACGTCTGCTCCAAAAGGAGCTGGCCGAGATTTTCCAGGCCCAGACACGCCAGATGCACGGCGTGCTCATCAGCGTCACTCGTGTGCGCATCAGCCCCGACTTGAGCATCTGCTCGGCCTATCTCAGCATCTTTCCCTCCGAACAAGGAGAGCAGTTGCTGCAGAACATCACAGCCAACGAAAAGAGCATCCGCTACGAGCTGGGCCGACGCGTGCGCAACCAGCTGCGTATCATTCCCGAGCTGCGCTTCTTCATCGACGACAGCCTCGACTATATCGATCGCATCGACGAGCTGCTGAAGAAGTAACCTCCCGGCAACCATGAAGCAGAATCTCAACCATTCTTCGGTCTCCCCTTTCTCCCTCTTCATTGCCCATCGCTATCTCTTCTCCAAAAAGAAGACGCATGCCATCAACATCATCTCGCTGATTTCGGTCATCGGCGTGGCTGTGGCAACGACGGCACTGGTCATTGTACTCTCGGTGTTCAACGGATTTCACGATTTGGTGGCGAGCTTCTTCACCAACTTTGACCCGCAACTCAAGGTGATGCCCGTGAGTGGAAAGACGGCTCCTGCCGATGATCCGATACTCACCCAGATACGCCAACTGCCCCAAGTGGAGGTAGCTACGGAGACCGTGGAAGACATGGCCTTAGCCGTCTACAACGGCAGACAGGCCATGGTGACCGTGAAAGGAGTGGACGACAACTTTGCCGACCTCACCCACATCACCGAGATTCTCTATGGTGACGGACAGTTCCAGCTGCACACGGCCAACCTGCAATACGGAACGCCTGGGTTGCGTCTGGCCCAGACGCTGGGCACCGGCACGCAGTGGAAAGGCTATATGCACATCTATGCGCCGCAGCGCGAGGGACAGTTCGATTTCTCCGACCCAGAGAGTAGCTTCGTCACCGACTCGCTCATCGCCTCGGGAGTGGTCTTCTCCGTGAATCAGAGCAAGTACGACAGACGTTATCTCATCACCAGTCTTGGGTTCGCCCGTAACCTCTTCGGGCAGCAGGGCATGGTGTCTGCCCTGGAACTGCGACTCAAACCGGGCTCGGATTTCGAGGCCGTGAAATCCCGGATGCAGCAACTGGCAGGCTCGCGTTATCGCGTGCTCGACCGTTTCGAGCAACAAGCCGACACGTTCAAGATTATGCAAATCGAGAAACTCATGGCCTATATCTTCCTCACGTTCATCCTCGTGGTGGCCTGTCTCAACATCATTGGGTCGGTCTCGATGCTCATCATCGACAAGAAAGACGATGTGCACACCCTGCGCAATCTCGGAGCCACCGACCACCAGATTACGGGCATCTTCCTTTTTGAGGGCCGTATGATTAGTGCCATTGGTGCCGTTGTGGGCATCTTGCTGGGACTGCTGCTCTGCTGGCTCCAGCAAGAGTACGGTTTTGTGCGCATGGGCGAGGCCGACGACACTTTCGTGGTCAATGCCTATCCCGTCAGTGTGCACTATCTCGACGTGTTCCTCGTCTTCCTCACCGTCATCGTAGCCAGCTGGCTTGCCGTGTGGTATCCCGTCAAGGCATTGAGCCGTCGCCAGCTTCGGTAGCAGCATCAAGCCTTTTTTTGCATTCATCCATCGGGAGGTTTATTCCAAATGCGGGGGCCGGCATAAAGACCGGCCCCCGCATCAACACCCCGTTTTCTCCCTGTTCATTCTATCTCAAGGCGGGCATCCTTTCATTTTTCTTGTTTTCATTTTTCCATTTCCTTTCTCATTCGGTACACTCCCGACCCCACGATGCGCGTCTTCCTACCAGGCAGATGGAGTTCGGCCGTCGTGTTGGGCGGCACAGTAACCGTCCACACGATACCATTCCCCTCACGATGCCAGTTGCTGCGCACCGTTCCATAAGGACTCTCGTGCGAGGCCTCTACACCCGCACAGGCCTCAACGGAAAAGTCGGGAGCCATGACCGTGCGGTGGAATCCCGGGTCGGTGTCGCTGCTCCGTAGCCCGCCCATCTGCTCATAGGCCCACGGCAGCAGGTCGCCCAGCAGCATTACGTGGTTGCCGCTGTTCATCGACGGGTTGGCCGTATCGCCATTCCATAGTTCCCAGATGGTGGTAGCCCCACGACTCACCATATAGCCCCAGCTGGGATAAGCCGTGCTGGTAGCCATGCGCCAGGCCAAGTCGCCCCGCCCTATACCGGCCAGATAGCGCATGAGCCACTGTATTCCCACCACGCCGCAACTCTGCATGCCATGGTTCCGCTCCTCAATGGTACGCAGCAACGCGTCTCTCACGGCCGCTTCCTGGTCGGCCGGCACCAGTCTCATGGCCAGCGGCAGCAGGTTGGCCGTCACCGTGCCGTTGGCATAAGTGCCGTTGTGCAGATAAGCAGCGTTGAGCGCACGGCACGTGGTGTCGGCCTCCTGCATGTAATAGTTGTGGTCGGTCTCCTTGCCCTGCGTGACGGCATAGCCCGCCATCAGCCGGCACAGGTAGGCATAGTAGCACGACGAAATGAGCTTGCCGTCGGTCTGTCGGGCCGGATCCTTGCTGTGTATCAGCTCGGCCGACTCCGGCGGCACACACCAGTCGCCATAGCGATCATAGGTGATGAGCCCGTCTTTCCACCTATAGTTGCGCACATGGCGCAGCCAGCGGTCGACATGTCCGTAATGCCGGGCCACCATGCGGTCGTCGCCATACTGCCGTCGTATCATCTCACAGGCAAAGGGCAACACGGCCGGCCAGGTCATATTGGTGTTGTAAAGCCGCCAGTAAGCCGGCATCACGTCAGAGAGGGCTCCATTGGGCAACTGGCTGTCGGCCATGTCGTCCAGCCACTTGGCATAGAGCGGACGCACGTCGAGCACATAGCTTTCCCCCAGACAGCCCATGGTGCGGTCGCCCGTCCATGGCATGCGCTCGTCGCGTTGCGGGCAGTCCATGGGCATTCCCTTGTAGTTGCTGCGTATGCCGCGGTAAGCTGCCTCCATGACAAGGTTCAGCGTGTCGGCCCCCACGAACCGAATGCTGTTGCCCATTCTTGACAGATTGTCGGAAATCAGCAGTCGCTCCACGTCTTCAGGCTCCAGCCGTTCCACCCCCGTCACCTCGGCATAGCGGAATCCAAACCAGGTGAACTCCGGCTGCCACCTGCGCGCTTTGCCGTCGGCCACATACCATGCCGTGGCCTGAGCCGAGCGCAGATTGTCCGTGTAGAGCGTCGAATCGCCCGGTTCCAGCAGTTCGGCATGGTGCACACGCACGGTGTCTCCCTTGGCGGCGTGCACGCGCAGACTCACCACTCCGGCCCCATTGGTGCCAAAGTCGATGAGATAGCGACGGCCCATCTTGCGCAGACTCACGGGGCTGTCCGTCTCGTACACTGTCACCGGCTCGGTGAGACTGCCGCGCATGGTGCCCCCAGGAGCCTGGCAGCATGGGGCGACGGCCCAGCGGCTGTCGTCGAAGCCGGGCTGTGTCCAGCCGGCAAAGTCCAGCCGACTGTCATACGTCTCACCGTCGTAAAGGTTGCTCCAGCGCAGCGGGCCGTCGGCATTCATCCGCCACGAGGGGCCGGTGGCAACGGTGTCGGCGCGGCCGTCGGCATATTCTATGATGAGGTCAAGGCGCAACCGGGGCAGACCATAAGTGGGGCGCATATCGGTTCCACTACTTTGTCGCGGGGCGAAATAGTAGCCCGGGGCCACCACAGCCCCGATGGCATTGCTGCGGCCAAGCAGTGAAGTGACGTCGTAGCTGTCGTAGGCCACGCTCTTGGCATAGTCGGTGGGCACCGGCGAGAGCCGGTTGCGGTTCACGCGGCGGCCGTTCAGCCAGAATGCATAGTAGCCCAGCCCCGACACGTGGACCGTGGCACGCCGCACGTCTCCACGGGTCTCAAACTCCCGACGAAAGTATCGTCCCGTGGCGCGGCTATGCTTCTGGCAGCTGTCGTGGGCCAGCAACGAGTCGGTGCCTATCCACCGGCCCGTCCAATTGGCGTCGCCCATGAGCCCCGTACTCCACTGCGCCACGGGGCTCCAACGGGCCCGTCCCTTGTTGGTCTTGGCCTTCACTTTCCAGTAATAGGTGGTATTGGGGTGCAGGGCAGGGCCTGCATAGACCACGTTTTGCGAGCGGTCGGACTGCACGGTGTGCGTATCCCACACGTCACCCTCGTCGGCCTCCAGCTTCTCCCTGCTCGTAGCCACGAGCAACCGGTAGGCCTTTTGCACCACGTTTTTCTTGTCCGACCTGATTTGCCACCCCATGCGGGGCTGCGGTTCGTCAAGTCCCATGGGGCTTTGGCGGCCCTCCACGGTGAGTCGTCCATAGCCATTCTGCGCTGTCAGGGGCAGAGCGGCCCACCAAAGCAGGGCTGCGCCAAGCAGGTTCGCCACATACGGTTGCATCTTCTTCCGTTTCATGTCATCCAGTTTCATACGTTTAGCTTTCATTGCAAAGATAGGCCTTTTCCATCGTTCCGGCCTCGGATATTTGGCTTTTTTGCTTCAACTTTCAGTGGCCGGCGGCACATGGTGCAATGACGGGCAAAAAAAGTGTCTGCCGTACTGTTATTTTGATTTTTTGTTTTAACTTTGCAAGCAAGGCCATACAGCCGTCGCAATCCCAAGATAACACAACAACACTATATGAAAAAACTATCTGCCCTCCTGTTTCTGCTGGCTGCCCTGCCCTGGGCGCCGCTGTCGGCCCAAAGCCAACTCTCCCGAACCGACTTGCAACGCCTCTACACCCGGCATGCGCCCACGCGTGTCAGCGTGCACGATCCCTCGGTGGTATGGGACGAAGCAAGCCAGCAATACTACATCTTCGGGTCGCACCGCGCCCAGGCCAAGACGCGCGATCTGTACCACTGGACGGCCATCTCGCCCGCCATTCCCTGGGGACGCGTCAGTGCCTCGGGGGCCATACAACAGCTGACCAGCCAGTTTGCCTTCGACACCCCACAGGTGAAGACCGTGACCAAGGGCGGCGTAGCCCACACGTTGCCGGCTTTCAATGCCAGGGAATGGGCTGCACAAACCTCCACAAACTACGGCATCGACGGCAACCTGTGGGCTCCGGACATTATATATAATAAGGTGATGAAGAAGTGGTGCCAGTATCTGAGCATCAACGGCGACAAGTGGGCATCGAGCATTGTACTGCTCACGGCCGACAAGATTGAGGGGCCCTACGTGTACCAGGCTCCGGTGGTTGTCTCGGGATTCAACGGCACCAACACCAACGACTACCACAAGACCGACCTGGAGATTGTGCTCGGCGCACAGTCGTCGCTGCCCGCACGCTACAACAAGGGCAGCCAATGGGGCACCACCTGGCCCAACAACATAGACCCTTGCGTATTCTACGACGAGCAGGGCAAACTCTGGATGACCTACGGCTCATGGTCGGGCGGCATCTTTGCCCTGCAGCTCGACGAGACGACGGGACTGCGCGACTACGACGTCACTTACCCGCTCACGGGCAGTGGCAGCAACTATACCTCCGACCCTTACTTCGGAAAGAAGATAGCCGGCGGCTTCTACGTCTCGGGCGAAGCCTCTTACGTGCAGCACATCGGCGACTACTACTACCTCTTCATGACCTACGGCGGGCTCGATTCCAAGGGTGGTTACGAGATGGAGGTGTTTCGCTCGAAGAACCCCGACGGCCCCTATACCGACCCGCGCGGCACCAGCGCCATCTTCTCCAACTACCAAATGAACTACGGCCTCAAGGCCAGCAGCGTGCGGGGCGAGAAGATTCTCGGGGCCTATGCCGACTGGGGCTACATGGCTACCGGCAAGGCGGGCGAGCTGTCGCAGGGTCACAACTCGGCCATCACCGACGACAAGGGCCGCTCTTTCCTGGTCTACCACACTCGTTTCAACGATGGCAGCGAGGGCCATCAGGTGCGCGTGCACCAGCTCTTCACCACGCAGAGCGGCTGGCTGGCCGCCGCGCCCTTCGAGTTCAATGGCGAGACAGTGACCGACGACTCCATCGCCACACACCAACGCTTCCCGGCCGCCGAGGTGGCCGGCACCTATCAGGTGCTGCTGCACAAGCAGAAGATGGACTATGCCAACCGTGAGGTGGTGCGCCCCGAGACGCTCTCGCTGAATGCCGACGGCACTGTGACCGGAGCCTACACGGGTTCGTGGGAGCTCGTCGACGGCACGTCCTACATCAACATCACTGTCGGGGGCTACACCTATCAGGGTGTCGTGGTGGAGCAGCAGCTGGAACCCTACGCCCTCAAGGCCGTCGCATTCTCGGGGGTAAGCAATCGCGGCGTGGCCCTCTGGGGCTACAAGCTGCACGGCAGCTCACAGCTGGCCGCGCTGGTGGTCGGCGGCAAGGTACCCGTGAACGATGGCGACCGCGTGAGCTACAGCCTCGACCTGACGAGCTTTGCCGGCGACACCAAGGTGGAATGGCAGTCGTCGCGCCCCGACATCCTCTCGGGCACGGGCGAATACCATGCCGACGCCATGACGGCCGACGAGCAACCCGTGGATCTCTACATGACGCTCACGGCCGGCGATGCCCAATACTGCGACACCATCAGCGTGACGGTGGTGCGCTCCACGGCCGACTACTGGACGGGGGCCAAGGCCTATTATCCTTTCAGCCAGCAGCCGGCGGCCAACGCTTTCAACACAACACAGGCGGCGCAACTCAAGCGTAACGGCGCGACGGCCCTGCCCACGCTCGCCACCGCCCCCGACCGTAGCAGCCAAGCCGTGCATACGGCGTTCGGGGCCAACGGCAGCGAGAGCTACGTGCAGATGCCCAACGCGCTTCAGGGAGCGGCCCTTGCCGAGGGCTTCAGCGTGTCGTTCCTCACCAAGCGGGTCGACGACAACCTCTGGGATGCCCTTTTTGCTTTCTACAATGCCGCAAGCGGCGCGCGCCTCTACCTCACGGGCAACGCCTATTTGGGCTACAACAACAATGCCGGCAACTGGACCGACCTGAACTATCCCGACGTTGCCACGGGCCACATCGGCGTGGGTAGCTGGTCGCTGGTGACGCTCACCCTCTCGCGTGCCGAGGGGCCGAAGCTCTACGTCGACGGCTCGCCCAAGCCTTTCAACACGGTCAAGGGCTCGCAAGGGGGCACCGGCATCACGCAGATGGGGCAGTTCAGCTTCTCCGAAGTGGTCGACTTCGTGAAGTCGTGCCCCGACATGTATCTGGGCTATGGCTCGTTCTGGGGCTCCTGCGATGCCTGGTTCGACGACCTGATGGTGTTCGACCGCGTGCTCTCGGCCGACGACGTGGCAGCCCTCAACGCCGCCGAACGCATCGGACACGACTTCACCGGCATCAGCAACACAAGGCCAAATGCACACGATGCCCGTACCGAAAGTGCCGTCTACAACCTGCAGGGCCAGCGCGTAGCGGCCTCCGGGGGCCAAGCCTCACTCGCCCGTCTACCCCACGGCATCTACATTTGCAACGGAAAAAAGTTTGTTGTGAAGTAAGAATAAACGTATTGCTCCCCCATAAGCACGGCTTATGGGGGAGCAATTTTTTTACCTGTTGAGCTTCCAGGTGGCACCGTCCTTGGTGTCTTTCACCTCGAAGCCGGCCTCGGCGAGGGCGTCGCGAATCTGGTCGCTCGTGGCCCAGTCCTTGGCTTCCTTGGCCTGCTGTCGCAGCCGGAGCACCATCTCCACCACCTTGCCGTAGGCCTCCTCGCGGGCTTCGCCCGTCTGTCCTTTCTCGTTGCTCAGCCCCAGCAGGTCGAAAGCAAAGGTGTGCATCGTGTCGGAAAGGGCTTGCAGGTCGTCGGCCGATATTTTGGCCTTGTGGTCGATGAGCGTGTTGATGAGGTGACAAGCCTCGAAAAGCCCACTGATGACCAGCGGTGTCTGCAAGTCGTCGTTCATCGCGTCGTAGAGTCGCTGGCGCAGGGCACCCACAAACCGGGCCACCTCGGGCTGCGAGCCCTTGGCGGGCTGGATGCGTTCCAGGTCGGACAGGCCGTTCATGAGCCGCTCGTAGCCTTTCTGCGCGGCCTTGAGGGCATCGTTGGAGAAGTCGACCG
This sequence comes from Hallella seregens ATCC 51272, assembly GCF_000518545.1. Classification (GTDB taxonomy): domain Bacteria; phylum Bacteroidota; class Bacteroidia; order Bacteroidales; family Bacteroidaceae; genus Prevotella; species Prevotella seregens. Next base: position 82,787 of record NZ_KI912452.1, on the reverse strand, counting down.
TGCCGCGATAGTGGGCCGAGAGGATGAAGAAACGGATAGTCATGGGCGTGTAGGCCTGCTCCAACGACGGATGGCTGCCCTGGAAAAACTGCTCCAGCGTGATGAAGTTGCCGAGCGATTTGCCCATCTTTTGGCCGTTGATGGTAATCATATTATTGTGCATCCAGTAGCGCACCATCTGGTCGCCCTGGCTGGCCACGGCCTGTGCAATCTCGCACTCGTGGTGCGGGAACACCAGGTCCATGCCGCCGCCATGGATGTCGAAGTGGTCGCCCAGGTACTTGCGGCCCATGGCCGTGCACTCGCAGTGCCAGCCGGGAAAGCCTGCACCCCAGGGGCTGGGCCAGCGCATGATGTGCCCGGGCTGGGCCTTCTTCCACAGGGCAAAGTCGGCTTGGTTGCGTTTCTCGCCCGTGCCGGCCAGCTCGCGACTGTTGTTGATGATGTCGGTAAGGTTTCGACCCGAGAGGATGCCGTACTTATGGTCGCGGTCGTACCGCTCCACGTCGAAGTAGATGGAGCCGTTGCTCTCGTAGGCGTAGCCGTTGGCCAGAATCTGTTTCACCAGCTCTTCCTGCTCGATGATGTGGCCGGTGGCCCGCGGCTCTATGCTGGGGGGCAGCACGCCCAGCCGTTCCATGGCCTTGTGGTAGCGGTTGGCGTAGTGCTGGGCTATCTCCATGGGCTCCAGTTGTTCCAGCCGAGCCTTCTTCTCTATCTTGTCGTCGCCCTCATCGGCATCGTGCTCCAGGTGGCCCACATCGGTGATATTGCGCACGTAGCGCACCTTGTAGCCCAAGTGTCTGAGGTAGCGGAAGAGCACATCGAACGTGATGGCCGGACGGGCGTGGCCCAGATGCGGGTCGCCATAGACGGTGGGGCCGCACACATACATGCCCACATGGGGGGCGTGCAGCGGCTTGAAGAGCTCTTTGCTCCGGCTGAGCGTATTGTAAATCAGCAAATTCTGTTCCATCTTTTTTCTGTGTTTGGTATTGCAAAGTTAGCGATTATAATCGAGAATCTGTGCGGCCGGCCGGCCTTTTATGCAATTTTTGATGCCCCCGGGCCACGGCAACCGCATGCAGGAGAGGGGTTTTCTTCTTTTTTGTAATTATTACACCAGAAGCCTTGCGCCTTTCAAATTAATGTCTTAACTTTGCAATTGAACATCATGAACCATTAGAACAAGATTGTAACAAGAATGAAAACAAACGAAATTTACAAGCATGCTGCCACAGGCAGCCTGGTCGAAGTGTTGAATGCAGACGATGGCGAGCTGGCCGGAGAGTGGAAACTGATGAACGAGAACTCCACCGACGCAGCCACCGAGAAGCACGTTCCCGTGCTGGAAAGAGTGGAGGGCGGCTACCGTGTGACCGTGGGCTCTGTGGAACATCCCATGACCGAGGCTCACTCCATCCAGTGGATTGAGCTGGTTACCGAGACGGAGGTGCTGCGCAAATACCTCACTCCTAACGACAAACCAGTGGCAGAGTTCAAGACCGACGCGCCGAAGGCCTACGCCCGAGAGTATTGCAACCTGCACGGACTGTGGAAGTCGGAGTGGCTCTAAGCCGCTGATCGACAGCGATTTCAAAGAATCATTGAGCGTGCTGCGCCGCCGTCGACCGACGGGCAACCGTAGCCCCCGCCGCGATTACGGCCTTATCGGCCGTCGTTTACGCCGTGACGGGCCCACGAAAAAGGGCTGAACGCAGCACGATTACGCCGTGATGGCACGATGAAACAAGCGGTTTCGCAACGCGAGACCCGGTGTTTCATCGTGCCATCCCCGTTTTTAGACAGAAGCAACCGCGAGTTTTTTAGACAAAACAACCGTGTATTTCAGACTGAAACATGGGGTTTTTAGACAGAACAACAGACTGGACATATAGCTCGCGCGGTGGGTTTTAGACAGAACAACAAATCAAACACATGGCTCGCGCAATGGGTTTTAGACAGAACAATAGATAAAACACATGGCTCGCGCGGTGAATTTTAGACAGAACAACATAACAACATGTTTCTACATAGCCGGTGATTGGCGGGCCGGCATAGAGGCCGGCCCCTACAAGCACCTCCTATATCATCCTATTTGTCCTATAATAGCCTAACAAACAGTGCCAGTAATGACGAGTGGCGAATGGCAGATTAACCCCCGTCGCCCATTTTGAATTTTGAATTCTGAATTTTGAATTGAGCAATGCTTACGGTATGGCAGGAATAATTTTGAATTTTGAATTCTGAATTTTGAATTGCACTCACTGTCCAAACCGGCTGGTATCGACCTCCTCTCGCTTTTTCTCCGTATATCCGCCAAACCGGTAGGTGAACGACAGCCCCACCTCACGGTATCGTGCAAAAGCCATGCGCAGCTGCTGCCCGCGGTAGTCAATGCGCGGATTGATGCCGCCCGTCTCGAACAAATCGGTGCAGAACAGTCGCACCACCGCCCGCTTGTTCCACCACCGCCACCGCACGCTGAGATCCACAGTGCCCGATCCCGGCAGGTCGTAGGTGGCCTGGATGGCACGCGACCGAATCATGCCATCGGCCGAAAGCGTGATGTCCGGCCGCGTGGAGAGGGTAACTGTGTTGTTGAGTCGCGCCATGACGTAGGCCATCCTGCGGTCGAAAGGTATGTCGTAGAAAGCCGAGTTCTTGTCGCGCATCCACACTCCAATGAGCGTGGCCCGCACGTCGAGCCACCGCCAGGGCCGCACCGGCGCCGAGGCTTGGAAGCCCGCCTGCTGCTGGAAGTCGAAGTTCTGATACTGATAGCTCACGGTGAGACGGTCGCGACGCTGGTAGGGAGTCTGCGTGAAATAGTCGTCGGTGTGGTGGAACCAAGCCACCAACTGATACTTGCCATGCAGCAGTCCGACCAGCTGCAACCGGTATTTGGACGTGGGTCGGAGGCCCGGATTGCCCGTCACCTCATTGTAGCCGCCGTTGCTGTAGGTGGTGAAATTGGTGAGAGTCCAATAGTCCGGGTAGCGGCGATCGCAGCTTAACCCCAGCTGCACCATGTTTCCCGCCTTGGGAGCCCACGTGAGCGTGAGTGTGGGGAAGAGGTTCCACCGGTGCCAGGCCACCGAATGGTAATAAGATGCAGCGGCAGAAGCCTCCATCGACAGATGCCCGACGAAGGTCTTGCTGAAGCCCGCATAGAGGTTCAGGTCGTCCTCTTGCTGATGCGTTTCCGACGAGGCGGGGCGGGGTCCGGCGGTCTGCATCGTCTCGGCATACAGCTGGCGGCTGCGGTTGCTGCTGCCCATATAGATGGCGCCATAGTTCAGCGACCAGCCACGGCCCAGCCGATGCTCCTGCGACAGAAAGAACTTGGAGCGGAAGATGCGCTGGCTGTTGTCCACCACATAGCGCAGCGACCCGGTGGGCAGCGTGCTGGCGAGGGTCTGTGTCTCGGGGTTGCGATACCACGTGAGGTCGGCCCCGAGCCGCAGTCCAAAGGGTGCCGCATAGTCGGTGCGCAGGTTGTGTAGCCACGTGTGGCCGTCTATCTGCGTGCGGCCGTCCACATTGCCCGAGATGGTCTGGCGGGTGCGGTCCCGGTCGTACTGGCCGGTGTAGACCAGACTGAGCAGATGGCCCGCGGCCGGCCGCCAGTCCACGCCCAGCCTGTAGTCGTGGGTGGGGCCGTCGCCACGCATCTGCTGGTGGGTGTCCATGTCGTGCACGGAGCCGTCGGCCAGCGTGTGGTGCGACGTTTCGTCGGTGCGCGTGTAGACGTTGCCATGGCTGTGCTTGTACATCGCATCGACCGACAGCGGGCCGTTACTATATAATAAGGTGGCGCGCTCGCCGAACCGGGCCTCGTGTTTCTGGTTCCAGGCCAGGTTGGCCTCGCCTTGCAGCGGCTCCCCGGCGGCGGCCTGGCGCAGCACCACGTTGATGACGGCCCCGCGTACCTGCATGCGGGCCGGTGCCGTGTACATCACTTCGGCACGGGCCACACGGCTGGCCGGCAGCGCGCGAAGCAGTTGAGCCACCTGCGCGGCATCGAGCGTGGAGACCTTTCCGTCGATGACAAGCGTGACGGGCTGGGAGCCCAGCGTGAGCCTTCCGTCCGTCTCGGCCACGCCGGGCAACAGTTGCAGGGCGGCGTAGGCATCGTCCACCGCGCGCTTCTCCACCAGCCGGGGCATGTCGTAGACCAGCCGCGAGCCGTCGACGCGCACCACCGGGCGCTCGCCCCGCACCATCACCTCTGGCAGACTACGCACCACACTGTCCATGCGCAGCGAGTCGGATTGCTGCCCCCAAACGTTGGCGGCCACCGCAAGCAGGGCGGCCGAGAGAATCATCTGTTTCATTTCTGTCATGTTTTAAGCTGCGGCAAAGGTAGCAAAAAACCGACAAACGGCTGTCCGCCACGGCTTATACAGGCTTAATGCGAGTGTTATTTAGTCTTATCGTTTGCGTCGGGTTACGTCTAAAAACCGTAAATTTGCAACGATGAGACTCCCAATGAAATACATTGTGGTGCTGGTGATGGTGGTGCTGACCGCCATCCTTGGCTATCAGGGCTACTGGCTGCTCGACCTCTACCACAGCATGGAGGCCCGTGCACGCAGCGACGCGCGCGAGGCCGTGCGCGTGGCCGACTACGACGAGATGATACACCGCATCCAAGTGCTGCGCCAACGCAAGGACGCAGAGCACGAACGGACGGACGTGAGCATCCACGTGGACAGCCATTCGGGACGGTCCACCGTGTCGAGCGACGTGAAGACGATCCAGATGGGCGGGGCCGGCGTCATGGCTGTGCTGCCCTATCTCAAGTTCTCCACCATGCTCCGTGACGCGCACAACATGATGCAGTTTGGCCTTTACATGCAGCAAGGCATCCACTCGGGCCTGGACCCGATGCAGCCCAACGACGCCGCCTACTTCGACAGTCTGCTCACCCGTCGCCTCGACTCGCTGGGCATTGCCTCCAGCCACCGGCTGCTCCACCTCCACCACTACACCGTTTACCGCGGCAAACCCCGTGTCATCACCGACACGCTGGCCGTCTTCGGCCCTGCCAATGAGACCTGGGCCGACACCATCCGCTTTGAAATGGATGCCACTAAGAGCCAGAGCTACGTGGTGTTCCTGCCGCCCTACCGGCCGCGAGTGCTGCGCCAGATGGCCGGCATTCTGGCCACGTCGGGTGTGATACTGCTCGTGCTGGCCCTCGTGTTCTGGTATCTGGTGCGCACGCTGATGCAGCTGCGCACGCTCGACGAGATGAAGACCGACTTCACCAACAACATGACTCACGAGCTGAAGACGCCCATCGCCGTGGCCTATGCGGCCAACGACGCACTGCTCAACTTCGATGCAGCCAGCGACCCGGCCCGTATGCGGCGCTATCTCGCCATCAGCCAGCAACAGCTGCAGCGGCTCGGTGGGCTCGTGGAACAGATACTCTCGATGAGCATGGAGCGGCGCAAGACCATGCAGCTCACAATGGAACCGGTGGACATTGGCGCGTTGTTGCCGCCGCTCGTCAGGGAGCAGAAGCTCAAGGCGGGCAAGCCTGTGGACATCGAGACGCACGCAACGCCGGGCGTCACCGTGCGGGCCGACCGCGCACATCTGGCCAACGTCATCGGAAACCTGCTCGACAATGCCGTGAAATACAGCGAGGGACGGGCCCGCATCGTGGTGACGGCACGGCCCGGCAACGGCGGCGGCGCCACGATAACCGTGCATGACCAGGGCATCGGCATAGACGCCGGGCACCTGCCCTACGTCTTTGACAAGTTCTACCGCGTGCCGCAGGGAAACCGGCACAACGTGAAGGGCTACGGACTGGGGCTCTACTACGTGCGCAGCATGATGGAGAAGTTTGGCGGAGAGGTGAGCGTGGAGAGTGCGCCCGGCCGCGGCACAACCTTTAAACTGACGTTTTATGAATGAAATCAACGTACTGCTGGTGGAGGACGAGCCCACACTGGCCATGATTATCAAGGACACACTGGAGGCCCAGGGCTTCTGCATCCGCCTGGCTGCCGACGGCGAGGAGGGACTGCGACGCATGGCCGAGCAGATGCCCGACGTGCTGGTGGCCGACGTCATGATGCCACACATGGATGGATTCGAGATGGTAAGGCGGATGAGGCAGACCGACACGACGACGCCCGTGCTGTTCCTCTCGGCCCGTTCGGCGGTGAGCGATGTCGTCGAGGGCTTCGGTCTGGGGGCCGACGACTACCTGAAGAAGCCTTTCGGCATGCAGGAACTCATGGTGCGCATCCGTGCCTTGGCCATGCGGGGACAGCGCATGGCTGCCACAGCACCGCCCGCTCCCGGGCAGGAAATGGTGATCGGACGCTACCGGCTGAACACGCTGACCCAACAACTCTGCCACGACGGCGGCGTCAAGGAGCTGTCGCACCGCGAGACGGGCGTGCTGCGCATGCTGGCCGAACGGAGTGGACAGGTGGTGGAGACGCGCCACATCCTGCAACAACTGTGGGGCGACGACAGCTTTTTCAACGCCCGCAGCCTGCAGGTTTTCATCACCAAGCTGCGCCATCGGCTGGCCGCCGACCCAGGAATCCGCATCCTCAACGTGCGCGGCATCGGCTACAAACTGGTGTGCTGACGGGACGGCGTTTGATTAAATTAAGGTTTCGGCGGGCAAGAATCACAGGCAGATGCGCGCGATTCCAAAATAATTGGCTATCTTTGCAACGCAACGGCCCCACCGGCGGGGCAGGAAACAAACTACGGTTCCCCGCTGTCCGCCCATGCGGCACGCGCGGAAGCAACCGTCGCAAGACATTCATTTCAACCTTATCAACAATAACAAAATGGACAGTTTAAACATTTTCTCACTGTCAGGCAAGAACGCCTGGATCACCGGTGCCTCCTATGGCATCGGATTCAACATTGCCAAGGCCTTTGCTGCAGCCGGCATCAACCACATCATCTTCAACGACGTGAAGCAGGAACTCGTGGACCGCGGCCTGGCTGCCTACAAGGAAGCCGGCATCGAGAACGTGACGGGCTACGTGTGCGACGTGACCAAGGAAAACGATGTAAAGGCTCTGGTGGAGCGCATTCACCAGGAAGTGGGCCACATCGACATCCTCGTGAACAACGCCGGCATCATCAAACGCATCCCCATGCACGAGATGAAGCGCGAAGAGTTCCAGCAGGTGATCGACATTGACCTCGTTGGCCCGTTCATCGTTTCCTCGGCCGTGCTGCCTGAAATGATGGAGCGCAGGGAGGGCAAAATCATCAATATCTGCTCCATGATGTCCGAGCTGGGCCGTGAAACAGTGTCGGCCTATGCCGCCGCCAAGGGCGGTTTGAAGATGCTCACCCGCAACATCTGCTCGGAATATGGCGAGTACAACATCCAGTGCAACGGCATCGGGCCGGGCTATATCGCCACGCCGCAGACGGCTCCGCTGCGCGAACGCCAGGCCGACGGCAGTCGCCACCCGTTCGACAGCTTCATCTGCGCCAAGACTCCGGCCGGCCGATGGCTCGAGCCTTCGGAGCTGGGCGGCCCCGCTGTGTTCCTCGCTTCGCATGCCTCTGACGCCGTAAACGGTCATGTGCTCTATGTGGACGGCGGCATTCTGGCCTACATCGGCAAGCAGCCGAAGTAGTGTTTCGGACAGCTGAAACATAAAAGGGCCCGTGCTTCGCACGGGCCCTTTTATATGGTAATTATATTGACATTATTTGTTAACTGCCTCTTCAAATTCAGCTCCCGGGTTAAACTTCACCACTTTCTTGGCCGCAATCTGAATCTTGTCGCCCGTAGCGGGATTCACACCCTGGCGGGCGGGACGCTCCTTGACGGCAAATGTGCCGAAACCTACGAGCTGAACTTTCTCTCCTGCCACCAGTGCATCCTTGATGGCAACGGTTGTAGCGTCGAGGGCCTTCTTGGCATCGGCCGCGCTCAAACCTGCAGCGTCAGCAATCTTCTTTACTAAATCTGTTTTGTTCATAACTTCTATGTATTAAGTGAATAATATCATGACACTTCGTTCTTTTCTGGCAACAAATATAGGGGATTCCTTTTAGATTCCAAACAAAATGCTGAAAAAAAAGCCGCGACATATCAAAAAAACTCCTAAAACGGTTGTTTCATAGCTGATTAACCGAGTTTTTTCGTATTTTTGCACCCATCATAAACGTTTCACGACACAATTTCGACATCATGCCAAGGATTCCAACCATCACCAAGAATCTGCTCATCATCAATATTCTGGCCTTTGTGGGCACACTGGCCACCAGACAGCAAGGTAGCGTTGACCTGAACGACCTCTTCGGGTTACACTTCTTCATGGCCTCCGACTTCCACGTGTTCCAGCTCGTCAGCTACATGTTCATGCACGCCGGATGGGAGCATCTCATCTTCAATATGTTCATGTTGTGGATGTTTGGCACCGTGGTGGAGCACACCTGGGGCAGCAGAAGATTTATTTTTTATTACATCTTCTGCGGTGTCGGAGCCGGCATTCTGCAAGAGGTGGCCCAGTTCGGCTGGGTGTATTACATGCTCTACGGCCAGCAACCACTGGGTATCGGCGAAGCCTTCAGCGTGATGCACCAGCTGGCTTCACAGCTCAACGGCCTCACCACCGTGGGAGCCTCGGGGGCGCTCTACGCACTGCTGCTGGCCTTTGGAATGATGTTTCCCAACGAGAAAATGTTCATCATCCCCATCCCTGTCCCCATCAAAGCCAAGTGGATGGTCATTGGTTCCATTGCCGTTGAACTGACGCTGGGCCTGGCCATGCCAGGCGGCAAGGTGGCCCATCTGGCCCATTTGGGCGGCATGGTCTTCGGTTTCTTCCTCATCCGCTACTGGCAACGGCATCCGGGCAGCCAGGGCGTGGGCATGGGCGGCACGGGCTTCTTCGACCAGTTGCGCTCGCGTTGGGAGCAGCATGCCGCCGGCCGCAGGAAGGGCAGCACGTCCGAGGGTAGCCGCCGGTCGGTCGGCGGCCATGCCCACAGGCAGTCCACGGGCAATGCCGACTGGGACTACAATTCCCGAAAGAAAGCCACACAGGAAGAGACCGACCGCATTTTGGACAAGATTCGCAAGAGCGGCTACGACAGTCTGACCCGCGAGGAGAAACAAACGCTCTTTGACCAGAGCAAGAAATGATTCGCAAACTCAAGACGGTCACCCTGCAAATGATGGGCGGCGCCAACGTGGCCACCGTGCTTATCATGCTGATGGTGGGTCACTCCGACCTGCTCAACCCCGTGTCGTTTCCCACTCTGAGCAATGCCGGACTGGCGTTTCCGCTGTTCCTCCTCTTCAACACGGCTTTCCTTGTCTTCTGGCTTCTCTTCAAGCCCAAGGGGGCGTGGATTCCATTCTTGGGTTTCATCTTGTGCTACGGGCCCGTGCGCCGCTACACGCCTGTCAACGTGAACCGTAAGCCTCCCAAGGGAGCCATCAAGGTTATATCGTACAACGTGTGGCTTTTTGCCGGGTGGGAAGACAGCGAATCGGACCCCAACCCCATTCTGGAATACCTGCGCGATCAGGATGCCGACATTGTTTGCCTGCAGGAGTCGGGAGCCAACGAAGTGGGACAGCAGCAGATAGACTCCATGCTCAACCCCATCTATCAGTACCGCGACACGGCCATGCGCGACAAAGGCGACTGCATCAGCATCTTCAGCAAGTACCCCATCGTGGGCAAGGAGCACATCATCTACGCATCGGAGGGCAACCTGAGTGCGGCTTTCAAGTTGCGCATGGGTCGGGACACGGTGGTCGTCATCAACAATCATCTGGAAACCACGGGGTTGACCAACAAGGAAAAAGGCCGTTTCAGGAGTCTGCTCAAGGGCACGCTGAACGCCGACACTGCCGAGCAAACCTCAAGGCTGCTCATCCACAAACTGGGCAAGGCCACCGCCACGCGGGCTCCCGAGGCCGAGGCCGTGGCGCGCTACATCGACCTCCACCGCAACCTGCCCATGATTGTATGCGGCGACTTCAACGACGGCCCCATCTCCTACGCCCGCCGAACCATAGCCGACGGACTGACCGACTGCTATGTAGCCACGGGCAACGGCCCAGGAATCAGCTACCACTACAACGGGTTTCTGGTGCGTATAGACCATATTTTCTGCTCCAGCCACTTCAAACCCTATGGCTGCCACGTGGACAACAAAATCAAAACTTCCGACCATTATCCCATCATCTGCTGGCTCGAAAAGCGCGCGAAACGCTAAAAACGAAAGCCTTTGTGTAATAAAAAGGTGGATATTTTGCGTCGAACGTGGAAAAATGAGTACCTTTGCAGAATATAGTGAAACCATAGAAAACAATAAATAACCAACAAAATGCAAAACAAAGGAATTGTAATTGTAACCGCAGTCCTACTGACGCTTGCAAGCATCTTCTATTTGTCTTTCTCGTTCGCCACGCGATACTATGACGAACAAGCCGACAAACTGAAGGATCCCATTGCCCAGCAGGACTACAAGGACTCTGTAAAGTATCTGGGAATCTACAGCTACCAGAAGTGCCTCGAAACGCAGATTGGACTGGGCCTTGACCTGAAAGGCGGCATGAACGTCATTCTCGAGATCTCCGTTCCCGATGTTGTGGAGACACTGGCCGACCACAAAACCGACCCCGCTTTTGTGAAATCGATGAACGAAGCCCGGCAGGAGCAGGAGGCTACACAGGGAAATTTCATCTCGCTCTTCATCAACGCTTATCATAAAAATGCCCCTGGCCACCGCTTGGCCGAGGTGTTTGCCACCCAGCAGCTACAGGGCAAGGTCTCGCCGACCAGCTCGGACAGCGAGGTGGAAAAGGTGCTCCGCTCAGAAGTGAGCGCCGCCATCGACAACTCGTTCAACGTGGTACGCACCCGTATTGACCAGTTCGGCGTGGTTCAGCCCAACATCCAGAAGGTGCAGGGAGCCGAAGGCCGCATCATGGTGGAGATGCCGGGCATCAAAGAACCCGAGCGCATGCGCAAGCTGTTGCAGGGCAGTGCCAACCTGGAATTCTGGGAAACCTACAACGCCGCCGAGGCCATACCCTATCTTCAACAGCTTGACAGCCGCCTGGCCAACGCCGACCAGGACACCGTTGCCACCAAGGACAGCACCAAGGCCAAGGCTCAGAAACCTGCCGTACAGGCAGCCAAGCCCAAGTTCCAGCTGAAGAACGATACCAAAAAGACCGCAGTGAAGACCACTCCCGACGACCAGCTCGCCCAGGCCAAGAAGCTGCATCCGCTGCTTGCCATGCTGCAAACCACCGGCGGACAGAGCCTGAGCCTGGTGGGATATGCCAGCGTCCGCGACACCGCTGCCATCAACAAGCTCATCTACAGCGACGTGGCCAAACAAGTATTGCCCGCCGACATGCGGCTCCTTTGGAGTGCCAAGGCTGCCGACGGCATCTCTGCCAAGAACATTTTTGAGCTCCATGCCCTGAAAGTGACCACCACCAGCGGCCGCGCTCCGCTGGAGGGCGACGTGGTTACAGACGCCAAAGACCAGTTCAACAACCTTTCAGGCCAGCCCGAAGTAAGCATGACCATGAACTCGGAAGGGGCCCGACGCTGGGCCGAACTCACCAAAGCCAACGTGGGTAAAGCCATTGCCATCGTGCTCGACGGCGTGGTTTACTCCGCCCCCCGCGTGAATGGAGAGATCGATGGCGGCCAGTCTTCCATCTCCGGCAACTTCACCATCGAGGACACTAAAGACTTGGCCAACACTCTCAAGTCGGGCCGCATGCCTGCTCCCGCCCACATTGTGCAGGAAGAAGTAGTGGGTCCCACGCTCGGTGCGCAGTCCATTCAGCAGGGCATTGTGTCGTTCATTATTGCCTTCGTACTGCTGATTGTCTACATGCTTGCCATGTACAATATCATCCCCGGCCTCATTGCCGTGAGCGCCCTGCTCATCAACGTATTCTTCACGCTCGGCATTCTCACCTCGTTCCAGGCCGCCCTCACCATGTCGGGTATAGCTGGTATGGTGCTGTCGCTCGGTACGGCGGTCGACGCCAACGTGCTGATCTATGAGCGCATCAAGGAAGAGCTGCGTGCCGGCAAGGGCATGAAGCAGGCCGTAAGCGCAGGTTACAGCAATGCTTTCTCGGCCATTTTCGACTCCAACCTCACCAGCATCATCACCGGTGTCATCCTCTACGTCTTCGGTACAGGCCCCATCCGCGGCTTCGCCACCACCTGGATCATCGGTATTGTCTGCTCGTTCTTCAGTGCCGTCTACCTCACCCGTCTGGTCTATGAGTACAAACTGAGCAAGGACAAGTGGCTCAACCTGAAGTATTGGACCGCCATTTCCAAGAACATGATGCAGGGCACGAACGTGAAATTCATGTCAATGTACAAGAAAACATTCACGATTGCCATTGCTGCCGTCGTGGTTTTCGGCGCCAGCTTCCTTGTACGCGGCTTGGCCCAGAGCATCGACTTCACGGGTGGACGCAACTATGTCATCGCCTTTGAGCAGCCCACGCAACCCGAGCAGGTGCGCGACGTGCTCGCCAAGACGTTCCCCGGCTGCACCAGCAGTGCCCTCTCGCTGGGTACCGACAACAAGACCATCCGCATTTCGACCAACTACAAGATTGAGTCGAGCAGCCCCACCGTCGACGACGAGGCAGAGAACCTGCTGTTCAAGGGTCTCAAGGGTGCCGGCCTGGTGAGCCAGAAGAGCGTCGAAGCCTTCAAGAACCCCGACATTCGTCAGGGCGGATCCATCATCAGCTCGTCCAAGGTGGGCCCGTCCGTGGCCCGCGACGTGACCTATGGAGCCATCATCAGTGTGCTCATCGCCTTAGTGGCCATCTTCCTCTACATCCTGCTGCGCTTCCGCAACGTGGCTTTCTCGGTGGGTTCCACGGTGGCTCTGGCCCTCGACGCCCTCACCGTGATTGGCCTTTTCTCGCTGCTGCAAGGCCTCGTGCCTTTCTCGTTGGAGGTGGATCAGACATTCATCGGTGCCGTGCTGACGGTCATCGGCTACTCCATCAACGATAAAGTGGTGGTGTTCGACCGCATCCGCGAGAACCTGCGACTGCATCCCAAACAGGACATTCAGACCCTTTTCAACAACTCCATCAACCAAACGCTGGCCCGTACCATCAATACTTCGTTCTCGACGCTGATAGTATTGCTCTGCATCCTCTTCCTCGGCGGCAAGAGCATCCAGCCGTTTGCCTTTGCCATGACGATGGGCGTGGTGTCCGGCACACTGAGTTCCATCTTCATTGCCTCGCCCATTGCCTACCTCGTGATGGGTCGCAAGATTCAGGACCGACGCGTCCCGGACGGCGACGAAGCAGCTCTTGCAACGGCCCAGGCCTAAGCCTCGGCGGGTAAACACCCCGCCGGCTGGGTCCGACCAGCCCTTTCATCCAAAGACCATCCCTGCAGCCCTGGGCTGCAGGGATGGTCTTTTCATTTGTCATCCTGTCATCCATGCACACCTTGCCGTTGCTGTTCCTCGGCGGCCGGCCGGCCCCTGGCCCACTGTCCGCCGCCGCCCGCCCCAACGCCCGGCGCCATGCCGCCCTGCTGTTGCAGCTCCCAAAGGTTCGCAATACCTACCGGGCGCCGCGCCGCGACCTCCCATGACTGTGCCCTTTCCCCTGTTGTCCAAAAGCCCAATCCCGTCCAAAGATTGGGCTTTTTTGCTTTTTAGGGCCCCCTTAAAAGCATTTTTCTAAAATTGCGACACTAAAATTCCGAAATTGCGACGCTTTTACGGCACTTCCTGCCCTATTTTTGTAAACTTAAACATATGTAATCCTATAAACCGAAACAAGATGAAAAACGCTACGCACAACCTACGAGCGGCCCTCATGGCCGCCGTGCTCCTGGGCGCAACACACGCTTGGGGGCAGGATGCCGTGCCCGACAACACCTGGAAACAGGCACAGGCCATCGAGACTGGAACCGCCGTTCGCGGACAGTTGGGAGCCGACGGCGACACCCAAGACTGGTACAAAGTGACCCTGACCGACGACGGCGACCTCGACATTTCGGCAGCGGCACAGACC
>NZ_KI912452.1:0-67323 GCF_000518545.1 Hallella seregens ATCC 51272 | reverse complement strand
CCGCAGGCACCTATTATTTCGACATCAACCGCTACGACGGCTACGGCGGCTACACGCTGAACTGCCAGTTTGAGAAGAATCCCTATGACGAGGGCGCAGAAGACGCCGACGACTGGCAGCACGCCCGCGTGCTCGAACCGGGCAAACCGCTGCAGGCCACGCTGGGTTACGGCATCCGCAAGAAAGACACGGAAGACTGGTACGTCATCCGCAAGCCCCAGGATGCCGTGGGCTATGTGGAGATTGGCGTGGACACCCTCCACCTTTACGCGCTCAACATCGGTGTGGTACGCGTGCTGAAGCAAGCGGCCGGCAGCGAGCAGATGGTCCAAATAGCCTCGCAGCGCTTTGAACGCAGCGCCGGCGTGCTCAACTTCACGGCCGACGACGCTCAGGCCAACTACTACGTATGCGTGCCGCGCAGCTCCGGACAAGGCGGCTACCTCATCTGCAACGGCGTGCATCAGGCCGAGAAGGGCTCGCCCATCCGCGTCACCTTCACCGGACGCAACGCCGTGCGCAAGGGCGTGCCCACCGAATATCAAGTCACGGCCAAGAACGTCACGGGCGAACCAACCGGCAACTTCATGCTCTGCGCCGTGGCCAACAACGACGTGAAACTGCTCGGCGCCTACATCTACGACAACGGACGCCGCATCTACATGCCCATGGACAGCATCATGTACGACGGATCGCCCGTGGCCGCATTCTGGATTCCCAGCCTTGCTCCCTACGAACAGTGCGGCTTCACCATCGTGGCCGAGGGCGTGGGCGACATTTCCTATGCCAAGCCACAGCGCATTGTGGGCACCACGGTGGCCTTGGGCGTATGCGCACTCAGCTATGCCGTGACCAAAGCCATCACCAGCGACGCCGCCAAGGAGTTCATCGCCGAGGAGCTTGCCCTGCCCGACGACCAGAAACGAGAGCTCGCCCGCGCCAAGGGCCTCCCCTCCAACTACTACATCACCGAGCGCAAGGGCTTCAAACCCGACTTCTCCGCACGCAACGTCACCAAGACCATCATCACCGAAACCATGGACAAGGTGCCCGTGCTGAAGCCCATTGCCACGGTCGGCGGCCTGCTCGAGACGCTGAGCACCTTTGCCAGCACCATACGGCTGCGCTGGGAATACTGGTGTGCCGTGGAGACGGGACTCATCAATCCCAAGTCCAACATGAAGGTAACGGCCGGCCAGGTGGGCTGCACCGACATCGTGGCCTCCTTCGACCCCAACGAGATGGTGGGCCCGGCCGGTAGCGGCGAAGAGCACTACATCGCCGACACGCGCACCGTGGACTACCGCATCCTCTTCGAGAACAAGGCCGAGGCCGGCGCACCGGCCTGGCGCGTTCGGGTGTTCGACGAGCTCGACGAGAACGTGTTCGACGTGAACAGCGTCAGCTTTGGGCCCACTTCACACGACCAGGGCTACAACTGGTCCATGACGCGCGAGGGCAACAAGCTCGTGTGGGACATCAAGGGCATCGAGCTGCCGCCCAACGTGAAGGCTCCCGAGGGCGAGGGCTACGTCAGCTTCTCGGTCAACCTCAAGCCGGGACTCGCCGACGGCACGCGCATTGCCAACAAGGCGACCATCATCTTCGACAAGAACCAACCAATCGAAACCAATACTTATGTCAACACACTCGATCTCACGGCTCCCGTGACGACCATGGGCGCGGCCACGTTTGCCGACGGCGACACGGCCATCAGCGTGAACTGCACGGCCGCCGACGCCGCCTCGGGCACCAGCAGTTACTACTACTACGTGTCCAGGAACGGCGGCGACTACAACCTCGCCGGCATCAGCAACAACGGGCGGTTCGCCTATCCTGTTCCGAAGGGCGACAAGGCCGACTACAGTTTCTATGCCCTCGCCGTAGACTGGGTGGGCAACACGGAGCAGACGGCCCCGATGTCTGTATCGACCACCACCGACGGCATCAGCCAGCTCGACCGTGACCGCACCGACGGCCCCGCCTACAACCTGTCCGGACAGCGCGTGGGCAAGAGCTATCGAGGCGTGGTCATCAGGAACGGCCGCAAGCACATCCAGCGGTAAGTCCCGATACGCGCCCCGGTTCCCGCCGGCCACCGCCCTTGTCGGGCTTGGCCCCGGAGCCATCCTCTCCGCCTCCCCTCCCCCTCAACCGGGAGGGGAGGTTTCCGTTTCATCCCCCGATGACTTGCCGTTACGCCAATGCCCCACAGCCCGTATTCCACCACTGGGCCGGCCAAAACCGAGAAACGGCAAAATGAAAACAATGCCATCACGAAACAAAAACGCCGTGATCGTAAAATAAATACGGTGGAATCGCCCGACGTCTACGCCGTAAACGCACCGCGATAACGCCGCAAACATCCCACGAATACGCCGCAGTTATCTTATCCATGCAGCATATAGCAGCCTATAACAGCCTGAAATCTCTTATAAATACACCATCAAAAAAGGCGGATATGCCAAATCGCCATTTGACCTATCCGCCACGGTATCAGACTTACCATGAACAATCAAAATGTCGTCTGATAGAAAACTACAACCGAACTGGCCGGTAACACATAGTCCAGCTCGGTCTGGCCGCGCAGTCGCTGCGCGGCAGCTTGAATCTGTCGGCCGTCTGTGGGCAGCTCCTGCTGCACGTAGCGGTAGACCTCGAACGTGCCTTTCGGAGCCCGGCGGTTGGACAGCCGGATGTGCCGTGGGGTGGCATGGGCGTTGGCAAACACGTAGGTCCAGCGGCCGTCTGTGTTTTTCAAGGCCATGCCGGCATAGAACTCGTCGTTGGTCGGAATGGGGTACACCTCGGCGCCACTGCGGACAAAGCGCGTGAGCAGCGAGTAGGCGTAGTATTGCGGACGCACTTCATAGTCGGTGTGCAGGCCCTGATAGAGGGAGTCGCCCTCGTAAGCCTTCCAGACACTCTTCCACAATCCCAGCTGCTGCATGGCGTTGTAGTCGCTCTGCCGACCGTAGTACTGGTCGAGCAGACTCCAGTAACTCAACCCCGACGCCCCGGCCTGCAGGCAGTTGATGGCGATGCGGACCAGCAGCACGCCCCGTTCGTAGAGGTTGATGTCGCGCTGGCGCGTGGAGCCTACGCACTGGTTTCCGCCAAACTCGCCGACGAAATGCGGCTTGCCCGCACGGCCAGCCAGCTGGCAATTTTCCCACTCCCAATGGTAGATGACGGAGTTGGGCGTGTCGTAGCCAAAGATGTAAGTGTGACTGTTGAACCCGTCGGCCACGTCGGCCAGCCCGCGGGTGCAGGCCTGCAGATACTTGTGGGTGCCCATGCCGCCGTCGGAATTGTCGGCCAGACAGAAGTCCACCTTGTCGCGAATGCCGTCCTGACGAAAGCGGGCGTCGAGCACCCGGCACATCCGGATATAGGGATCGGGCGTAGACTTCCGGCCGTTATGGATGAAAGCCCAGTCGGGCTCGTTCACGGGCGTTATCTCCCGAATGCAGCTGTAGTGCCTGTCGTGCAGCAGATGCTGCACCAAGGCCGAGATGTTCTCGGCCCACTCCTCCAGATTGGTGGATGCCACCACCCAGTCGCCGTCGTTGCCCTGCGCGAGAAAATGGTTGCGCTCGGCCCCCCACACCGTGAGGTTGACCTGTATGCCCAGCCGCTGCGCCAGGTCCAGCTCGGCATAGAGCGACTGCATCTCACGGCTCTCCCAGGTGAAGCCGGCGGCACGGATGTGGTGGGCATCGGCATCGTCGTTCTGCGGTTCGTACCACGACGGCAGCACCATGACGCGAAAACGCTGCACCTGCATTTCGGCCACGCGCCGACAGATGACGCTGTCCCAGTCTTCGGCCCGGCAGCCTTCACTGCGGGTGACGTTCTGCGAGAGGAAGTGCGGGTCGAATTCCACACCCATGCCCACCACCTTTTGAGGGTTGGGATCGGCCACGGCCAGCTGCGCAGGACGGGCCGCGGGATTGGCCGTATAGGTCAGAATGAGGCTGGAGCGCGGCTGCGGCAGCACAAGCCTCAGCCCACGGGCCAGCTGTGCACCGGTCTGCGTGAAGCTGCGGCGGGAGTCGCGGTCGGTCAGGGTGTAGGTGAGCCGGGGGTCGAGACCGCGCAGCCGCACCGTGCAGCTGCTGTCCGGGGCACTGGCCCGGCGGAAAGCCACCACCACACCGTCCTGCCCCGACGGCCGGTTGAGCTCGTAGGCCAGCCAGATGCTGTCGCCCAGGACGCGGTCTGTACCGGTGAGCGGATAATAGTCCTCGAAGTAGTAGGGGCGCAGCTCCTCGTATTCGTCCATGAGTTGGCGCACTTCCGTCAGGTTGAACTCCGGCTCCGTAATCTTCCAGTCGTAGACCACGGTGGTGCTCAGACTGGACCGCGACGAGAACTTGTCGCTGCCCATGACACCCGTGCCCGTCTGCGGCAGCCACAGGGCAAGGCCGAAAGTGTGGGTTTGGTAGCCCACGGGCTCGCCGTAGCGATAGTCCGTGCGCCAGAGCGGAGCGCTCCGTTGTATGGTCTCGAGGTCGAGCCGGCGGCCGCCCCCGGCACAGTTGTCGATGAAACCATGGGGATGGTGCTTCAGAATATTGTCCCAATAGGCATAGAGTCCCTCCATATAGTGGTTCTCGGTGACACCTTCACGGCCCGGCTCGTCGTTGGCAGCCCAGAACCCCGCCGGCTCTATGTTGTAGTCCTGGCGGTAGTGGTCTATCCCGTTTTCGTCCATGAACCGGTTGATGTAGCGGCTCAGCCAGGCCACGGCCGCCGTGTCGCAGAGGTTGAAGAGATACGACTCGGTCTGCGGCCCACCATCGATCAGCCATGCCTTGGGCAGCTCCTTGCTCCACTGCGAGCCCTTGAAGATGCGCTCGGGCTCGAACCATACCATCAGTTCCGAGCCGATGGCATGCACGGCATCGCTCACGGGCTTGAGCCCGTTGGGGAACCGGTCGCGGTCGACCGTCCAGTTGCCCACCGTGTTGTACCAGTTGCAGCCCTCCTTGACGCGGGCCGACTCGGCATACCATCCGGCGTCGAGCCAGAACACTTTGGGAGCCAAGTTGAACTGCTTGTACCGTTGCACCAGGGCGATGGCATAGTCCTCGTCCAGACAGGTGTACTCATTGCAGGGATAGGGGTCGCCATAATTGAAGCTCGTGGTCAGCGGATAACAGACCGGACGCCCGTCCACACGCGGCGTGAGACAGGACAGCACGAAGCGCCGCCACTGGTTCTGGCCGTCTACATGGTTTTCTCCTTGCCAGAACAACAGGCATGCACTCGACGACCGGATGCTCTCGCCCGGCTTCAGCCAAGTGTTCAGACGCTCAATGCCCGTCACCATGGACATGCGACCGGGAGCCGTGGAACGGAAGTCGGCCATCCATGTACCGGTCCACCCAATGGCGGCAATCACGCCTTGGCCACGGCCGGTGTCGAGGTTGAAAAACGGGAAGTTGCCCTGGCTCGACCGGCCGCCTACCGGCCGCAGCGAGAGCCCGGCATCGCCCGACAGCACGGTCTGGCGCGGCGCGAAGTCGTCGGGGTCGGCATTGCTGCCCTTGGCATAGTGGACGGTGAACGGCTGCCGCCCGCGGTTTTGCAGCGACAGGTCGGTGGTTTTCACCTGGGCTATGGGCTGCGACGGGCGTTGGCCGATATTGGTGAACCGCAACGTCCACATGACGGTCTGCTGCCGACGGTACAGCTTGACGTCGCAGTCCACCCGCAACGAGCGGTCGGGGGCGGTGTAGGTGTAGACCGTATTGGTCACATCGGACAATGGAGACATGCGCCGGCTGACCGTATAGGACCAGCCCTTGAGGAATGTGGCCGAGGCGCGCCCTCCGTAGGTGAACGAGAAGGGATGCTCGCCATGACGGGCAAAATGCGTTGCCGCCCACCGCCCCACGTCCATCCTCTCGCCCCGGAAGTCGATGGCCGTCTGCGCTTTCAGCAAAAACGGCATGACCAGACAGAAGCAGCATGCCAGAAATCGGTATAAACGGATAGTCTTCATAACGTGCCAAACTGTTTAGAATGAACTTTGCTGCCCCACCTCTTTATATCGGAACAGCAGCGAAGAGCGCGGGGTGCCCAAACGGAGCACCAGCCCGTCGGACAGCGAGCGGCCGGTGCAAACGGTGGTCTCCCCGGTGTCGGCGTTGACCAGCTCGTAGCTGCCGCCCTCGCGCAGACCCCGCAGCCGAACCACGGTGGTGCTGTCCTGGCACTCGGGGCGACGGAAAGCCACGACGATGCCCGTGCCGTCTGACCGGCGGTGGAGCTGATAGGCCATCCAGCTGTTGGCGTCCGTAGCCGTGTTGCTGCCCGTCAGCGGGTAATAGTCCTCTATATAATAAGGTCTGACCGACTGGTATTCGTCGATGCAGCGATGCACGGTTTCCAGGTTGGTTTGCTTGGTTGTCAGCTTCCAATGACACACCATGGCCGAGCTGTAGCTGGAGCGAGCCGCATAGGCGTCGGCCGTAACGACACCCGTGCCATGGAACGGCACGAAGAGGTTGAGCCCGTAGTTTTGCGTCTGGAGGCCCTCGGTGGCATAATAGTGATAGTAGTCGCTCTGCCAGAGCGGGGCGCTCCGGCCCATGGTTTCCCAGTCTATCCGGCGACCGCCGCTGGCGCAATTGTCTATCAGCAACTGTGGGAAACGCTGCAACAGATAGTCCCAAAAGCGATAAAGCCCCTCGATGTAGCGAATCTCGGTGAGGCCCTCGCGACCCGGCTCGTCGTTAGCCTCCCAGTATTTTTCGGGCTCGATGTTGCAGTCCTGCCGGTAGTAGTCGATGCCGTTCCGGGCTATCATGTCGCCATAATACCGGCACAGCCAGTCGCAGGCCTCGCGGTTGGCCAGGTTGAAGAGCAGCCAATCGCCCCCTTTGGGGTGGCGCAGCATCCAGTCGAAGTGCTCGACGGCCCACTGCGTGCCGTCCACCACACGCTCGGGCTCGAACCACACCATGAACTTGGCCCCATGGCGGTGAATCTCGTCGGCTATGGGCCGGAGCGTATGACCGAAGCGTGTGGTGTCGACCGTCCAGTTGCCCGTGGTGTTGGCCCAGTTGCGCCCATACTGATAATCGCCGGCGTCCTGATGCCAGCCCGCATCGAGCCAGAACACCTCCGGGCGGATGCCGAAGCGATAGTTGCGCTTCACCATGGCAATGGCATACTGCCGGGTGAGGCAGGAATACTCCTGCATGGGCTGGGGCTCGTGATAATTGAACCCCGTGGAGAACGGATACCAGGCCACTTGCCCGTCTACACGGCGGCTGTTGTGAGCCAGCACCAGCCGGCGAAACTGGTTGGTGCCATCCAGATAGTCCTGTCCCTCCCAGAACATCAGGTTGATGCGGGGGGTGCGAATCTGCTCGGAGGGATGGAGGTAGAGGCTGATTCGCTTCTGCCCCGCCACCAAGCTGACCTCGCGATCACTCTGTGCGCAGACCTCGGCCAGCCAGTTGCCAGTCCACCCAATGCTCAGCACGACACCACCACCCTGCGGGGAAGTGATGCAGAAGAATGGGGTGTACTTGCCCTGGCTGGAGCGTCCTCCCTCGGGCGACATGCCGACGGGCTGGCCCGTAGGCAGTGTGATCTGCCGGGGTTGAAAGTCTGCCGGGCTGATCTGGTTGCCCTCCAGGTAATTCATGAGGAAGCGGCCCGGGCGGCCATAGCGCAGGGACAGGTCGATGGCCTGTACCTGCTGCAGGGGCCGGGAGTCGGTGGTGCCCGTGTTCTCTACGCGCAATATCCAGTCCACGCTACCATAATCTGGATAGCCGGTGACGTCGCAGCTCACCCGGAGACCGTCTTGAGGATGGGTGTAAGTGAATGTGTAGGCCACTTGACCGGGGGCTGTACGGCCGTGCGCCACGGCCTGATAAGTCCACGACCTGATGAACGAGGCCGAGGATTGGCCGTCGTAGACGAACGAGAATGGCGGCACCCTGCCACGGGCAAAGGCACTCTTGATCCATCTCTCAACGTCTGGCACGCGGCGGCCCAGCTTGAAGCTGTTCTGCGCCAAGGCCTCCCCGATGGTGGACATACAAAGCCCCACCACCAGGAGAAACCGCCATATCGTTTTTATTTTTCTGACTTTGTCCATTGCCTGTACTTCGCATTAGTTGGCATAACCCGGATTTTCGACAAGATTCGGATTCTGGGCGATGCGGGCATTGCCCACCGGCCAATAATAGTTCTTGGCAGGGAAGACGGGTGTTTCGTTGGCTCCGTCTATGTACTCGACCACGCGGAGATAGAACTTAGGCGTGGCCCCCGGAATGATTTTGTCCTTGGCATCCAGCAGCGAAGACGGGTCGAGAATATAGGTAAGTCCCTGATGCGAAGTGGACAATACCTGTTCGGCCGTGCGCCACCGGCGCAAATCCCAGTAACGATGGTTCTCGAAACAAAGCTCAATGGTGCGCTCGTGGCGCAGCTGGTCGCGTGTGATACCCGCCAGTTGTACGATGCCGGCCCGGCTGCGAATCTGGTTCACATTGCGCAAAGCCACGGCATTGTCTCCCAATTCAAAGGCAGCCTCGGCCTGATTGAGCAGAATCTCGGCATAGCGGAAGATTTGATAATCGGTGGTTGAGGTGCAGAACCAGCTCTGAACATCGGCATCATCGTCCAGATACTTACGTACCCCGAAACCCGTATTCAGCAAACTGTACTCGACCACACGCGCCAGCTGGTCGCCAATGGCACCGATGCCCTTGTACGATCCGAAGCGGCTGCTCTCCACAACACCATTGGGTTTCATGATGCCCCGGTGCATGTCTACATGGTCTTGTCCGAAGCACACGCCGCCCACGCCGTTGGGCCACGGTGTGCCGTTGGTCCAGACGTTGGCTGCCAAGCGTGGGTCGCGGTTGCCAAAGAGTTCGGCCATCGTGTAGCTCTTGTTGGGATCGAACTCGAGTTTGCCCGGCGTGCCATCGACACACTCGAACAATTCTACGAAGTCGAGGTAGGGGCAATGGTAATTGCCCACGCCCCACACGTTGGGTCGAGGACATTCGCACATGTCCCAAGACCAGAGACCGGTGCCGCCTGCCATCCAGCTGGGACCGGTGTGACGCCATGCCATGATAGACTCGGAATTGTCTTTCTTCAAGAAAATGTTCCGATAATTGGTGACCTTATCGGCATCCTGATTGTAGAGTGAGAAGTTGCCACTCTCCATAATCTTGTTGCAAGCATCCACGCATATCCGGTAATACTTGTTGGCATCTGCCGGCGCAAATCCCAGCAATCCGTCGAGTTGCTGTTGGCCCCATTGGGCAATACTGCCAGCAAAGAGGGATGCTCTGCTCTCCAAAGCATAGGCGGCCCATTTGCTTGCCCGCCCGGTCTCTTGCCGGGCAGGAAGCACCCGAGCAGCCTGCTCGCACTCGTCAATGATGAAATCGTAGCACTGCTTTTCCGAACTACGGGCAAGATAGAGCACCGTGGAATCGGCATCGATGGCCTGTACAGCAGTTACCAGAGGCACGCCGCCGTAGCGCTTGACCATGGCAAAATAGCAGAATGCGCGCAAGAAGCGAGCCTCGCCCTTCAGTTCCTCCTTGTTTTGCAAGGTCGACTTATCCATCTGGTCCATGAAATTGTTGAGGTTGCGAATCTGGTAATAGGCATTTCCCCACCACTGGAAATAGGTGTCATTCACTTGATAGCCATACCGTTTGAGCTGGTTGAAATCGGTTTGGGCACCAAAATTGTACTTGCACTCGTCTGCCATTTCCAAGGAACGGGTCGAGCCCTCTATCTGCTCGCTCTGGCCCATCCACACTCCCCAGCTGTTGTCATCGCGGTTGAGGGTGGCCCCATTCCATGTGGAAGCCGAGGCCGGACAGTCTTGCACCATGACCGGCGTATAGGCATAGAGCTGGGCCAAATGCTGAAGAATCAAGGTTTCGTCGTTCCAGACAACAGCGTCGGTATAACGATCGGAGGGAATCTGGTCCAGCACGTCGGTGCATGAAGCAAAAGATGCCATGGTGAAAGCCAGGAGGGCTAAATGTATCTTCGTTTTCATAATTCTAAAGTTTGAAGTTGTCTTTTCTGCTGCTACAGTCTTAAAAACTCAGGTTCACGCCGAAGCTGAACGTGTACTGCTGCGGATAGCCAATGCCTGCATAATGCCCTTCGGACATCTCGGGGTCGACACCATATTTGTTGAGATTGCTCAACGTGAACACATTGGTACCTGCCACATAGAATCTCACGCGCTCCAAGCCCCATCCCATGACCACCGACTTGGGAAGCGAATAGCCTAATGCCACGTCGCGCAGCCGCAGGTAGGAGGTGTTGTGGTTGCGATAATCGGAATAGAGCCAGTTTACCGATGCAATGCCGCCCGGACGCGGGGTGTATGCCCGCGGGTCGTTATTGTCCTCACGCCACATGCTCTTGTATTTCAATTCCGTCTCACAACCGTCGAGTACCACGTAGGTCGTATATCCCCATGCGCCTTGGAACAGGCCCTGAAGGTCGAAACCCTTGTACGAGAACTTGAAATTGATGCCATACATCCAGTGGGGCGTGGTGCCCTTGCCTATCTCTTTCTGGTCGCGCCAGTTGATGACATGGTCGCCATTGAGGTCCTTGTACTTGGCATCGCCGGGGCGCAGGGTCTTGTTGTCGTTGTTGAGGATGTCATAGGTGCAGTCCCAATTGTCGATTTCTTCTTGGGAAGTGAAGAGCCCGTCGAACACATAGCCGAAGCGGCGGTCGGTGTAATTGCCCTCCAGACGATAGAGACGGTCCTGGTCGGGGTCGGTGAACTTGGCCTGATCGTACTTGGCCCACTTGGCCCGAGCATACGATATGTTGGCGCTGACATCGTAGCTGAAGCCGCTTATGCTCCCTGCCGTGCCCATGCTGAACTCAAATCCGTCGGTATTGATGCTGTTGAGATTCTCCACCGGGAGGTTGGCACCAAAGGTAGAAGGAACCGAAGATGAGCGCTGGCCGGGGATTCCCGTGCGGTGACGACGGAACATGTCGAAGCTGCCATAGAGCTTACGATTCCACAATCCATAGTCGATGCCCAAGTTGGTGATGGCCATCTTCTCCCAAGTGAGATTGGGATTGGGGAGGCCCGTGGCCAGAAGACCGGAGGTCAAGCTGTTGCCAAACGTATAAGAATTGTCGTAGAAGTATCCGGTAAGGAAAGCAAAGTTGGCAATGCCGTCGTCGCCCGAAGCTCCATAACTCAGGCGAACTTTCAGCAAATCGACCATCTTGAGCGGCTTCATGAAAGGCTCGTTGGCCACATTCCAGCCCACAGACACACTGGGGAAATAGCCCCAGCGACTGCCCTTGGCGTAGCGCGAAGAAGCATCTGCACGGAGAATGCCCTCGAACAGATAGCAATCTTTGTAATTGTAGTTCAGGCGGCCAATCCAACTGACGCGACCAACCGATGCAGAACCCGAGGCAATGTTCGACGTGGAAGGGTCGCCGGCAAAAAATTCGTTCAGCACATAAGACTTGAAACCCTCGCGACTGCCGTTAAAACCGGTGTTGCGGAAGAGGTCGTACTCGTATATGGCCTGCACATTGATGGTATGGGCTTCCTTGAACGTACGGTTGTAATTCAGCGACAGCTGCATGTTGGTGTGATTGTCGTCGGAATTGCTCATGCTCATCCGCATCGGATCCTGGGACTTGCGCGAGAAAGTATACTCTCCAGTCTCTGCATTATAGGTATAAAAAGACTGTTGCTTCTTGAATACTTTACTGCCATCCTCGGTGTGTGTATAGGTTACATAGCCGCGGGCATCCAATCCAGGCACGAACTTGGACTCATATTTCAGGCCACCATGAACGGCCGTAATATTCTTTTTCAGGTTCTGATAGCCACTGAGTTCGATATTCGTGCCATAAATCGGACTGCCGTAGGTGATGCCGGCGTAGGCCAGTTTGGTCTTGTCGGGCAGTGAAAGCGGATACTGCGGGTCGGCGGCATAGATCATGTCACGCCAGAAGTTATCGGGAGTAGACATTCCATCACAGGCGGCCGGGTAGAGTCGCTGCTGCTTGTAATACTTAAGATCCACAGAAGCAGTGAGCCGCGGGGCGATCTCTACGTCGACATTGGTCATGATATTCATGTGCTCGTAGCGGCCGCCATTGGTCTTAAGCAGGGTCTCCTGCCGGCCATAGCCGAAATAGCTGAAATATTTCAGTTTGTCTGTACCGCCCGACAGACTGACATTATGGTTCTGCATGGGAGCCAAGGAGCGGACGCTCGCAGCAAACCAGTCGGTGTTCAGGTAGTTGGGATCCGTTCCTTTCTTGAACAACTCGATTTCTTCGTCGGTGTATGGTGCACCCGAGGGGTCGTTGCCGCCATAAATCCAAACATCGTTCAGATACTGGGCCCGCTGGGCCGACGTGGCCGGTTTGATGACATGGGACGAGCCTTGCCAAGAGAAACTCGCATTGGCTTCGACCCTCATCTTGCCAGCCACACCCCGTTTGGTGGTGACCAGAATCACGCCGTTACCGGCTCGGGCACCATAAATAGAGGCCGCACCGTCTTTCAGAATGGAAATACTTTCTATCTGATTGGGGTCGAGCGCAGAGAGAGAAGCCTCAACACCATCTATAATAATGAGCGGAGCATTGAAATTACGGATATACAAGGCTGCATCGTCCTGGCCCGGGATGCCGGATTCCTGCTTCGTGATCAGACCAGGGAGTTGTCCTCCCAAAGCGTTGGTCACGTTGCCAATGGGCGCCACCGTTATCTTATCCGACTTAATTTGGGATACCGAGCCCGTCACCGTCCCAACTTTCTGCACGCCATAACCCACGGCCACCACCTCATTGAGCAGGTTGTCGCTTTCTTTCAGCACGACATTGATATGCCGGCCCGACTTCACCTCCTGGACATCATATCCTACATAGGAAATGACCAAAGCTGCACCCAGAGGCACCTGCAGCGTGAAATAGCCATCAGTATCTGTTACGGTGCGGTTGGTCGTGCCTTTTTGAGTGACCGTGGCACCAATAATCGGGTTGCCCTGTTCGTCAATCACCCGTCCTTGGGACTGTCTTCCTTGCTGTTGAGGGGCAATATGTGCTACACTTATCGCATTCCGAACAGCATCGGGAATCCCACTTCCTGTATGACTGGCATAAGCACTGCCACTTGACAAAGCCGCCATACAAGGTATCATTACCAAACATCTTACATTCATAATTCACAAGTATTAAATTAACACACGGTACACATCTCTGCCCTCAGCGTCTTTACAGAGGACTTACGCTTTTCACACGCCTCGTCAGCCAGAACATATACCCCCACATACAAATCAAAAAGATGACAGCGACCAGCTGCGACCCAAAGCTGTCTGTGCACAGACCCAGTATCGGCGGCAGTATGCCGCCACCCACAAGACCGACAATCAACAATGCAGACACTTCGTTGGCCCTGCTTGGCAAACGCTTCATCGAAAGAGAGAAGATAATAGAGAACAGGTTGGCATAGCCGAGACCAAAGACAACGATACTCAGATATACCAACCCAATAGGTTGGCAAACAGCCAGCATCAGCAAGCCGACCAATGCCAACCAAATGCTAAAGACATAGAATTTTACCTCGGACATTCGCAGCAGAAAGAGTCCACCGACAAATGCACCCACCGTGCGCGCAAAGAAATAGACGCTGTTGCCCATGCCGGCTTCGCTCAGCGGAAGGCCGCAACGCTCCATCATGAGCTTGGGAAACGTGAGATTGATACTGACATCCACGCCAACAAGGACAACTATGCCCAAGAAAAAAGCCAAGATATAAGGGTCTTTCAACAGCGAGAGCGTCATCAAAAAAGAGACGTTGGGCTGCGCAGACGGCTCTGATTCGGGAATGGGGGTTGCCCAAAGCCACACAAAGGCCAGCAAAGAAGTGGCTGCATAAAATAGAAATATCATTTTCCATCCATACGCCGTACCCACTGCCCAAGCCACGATGATGGGGCCAAGGAAAGAACTCACAGCTTTGATGAACTGGCCCAAAGTCAGTGTACCCGTCAGCTGCTTCGGCGTGACGACATTCGTAACCAATGGATTGAGTGCCACCTGAAGAATGGTATTGCCAATTCCCACCAGTGAAAATGTGACGAGCATCATGCCAAAACTATAGTCGGCCAGCGGAACAAGCATGGCCAAGGCCGTGACACAGAAGCTCAGCGCAACCGTCTTCTTCCGACCAATCCTGTTCATCAGCATGCCCGTGGGAATGGCACACAAGAAGAACCAGATAAAGCAGGACAGGGAAATCAGGTTGGCTATGGAATCTGTCAGGTCTGCAAAGTCGTGCTTAATATAGTTATTGGCCATGCCGATAATATCGACAAAACCCATGATGAAGAATCCAAACATAACCGGGAGGATTCTCATCATTGAACTTGAATGGTTTTCGACTGTCTTCATCTCTTCCTCCTTTTTACTGTTCCGCTATTTCTAATTCTGCCTCTATAAGTTGTATGAGTATGTGGATGACCTTGATATGGATTTCCTGAATGCGGTCCGAATAGGCCGATTTAGGCGCACAGATGGAAACATCGGATAGGGAGGTCAGCCGATTCCCGCCGGTAGAGGTGAGCCCCACGACCTTCATTTTCTTACGATGGGCAGCCTGTGCGGCCCGAAGCACATTCTCAGAATTGCCGCTTGTACTGATGGCCAACAATGTATCACCCTCCTCGCCTATCCCCTCAACATAGCGGGCGAAAATATCATTAAACGAGAAATCGTTGCCTACACAGGTCATATAAGCAGGGTCGTTGATAGCAACCGCCGGCAAGGAACGGCGACCATGGCGGTAACGCCCCGTCAGCTCTTCTGCAAAATGAGTGGCATCGCAGAGCGATCCACCGTTGCCACAACTAATCACCTTGTGCCCACTCTTCAGAGTGCAAGCCATTACATGCCCCGCCTCGCCTATTGCGGCAATATTGGAATCGCACAACATAAAGGCTTTCAGTTCCTCGTGGGCTTCAGTCAAACTGCTCTTTATCAATTCATTCATCGCCATACGCTTAAACGGTTAAACAAGTGCCACGGACAAAGCGGCGTAATCTCCGATCTGTTCGTCCAAGGCAGCGCGTTTCACTACACACACCTGACGGGAGCACGACAAAGCCTCCCGATCGATAACCTGCTGCATTCGGGGCCGGAGCAGATGCTCACAACGGGTAAAAATGCTGCCAATAACGATGACCTCGGGATTCAAGGTGTCTATGAGAATGGCCAATCCACGACCAAGATACTCCGCAGCAATATCGAAAGCATGCCTGGCCACGGCATCGCCCTTGGTGGCCTGCTCGGCAACAAGCCGCGTGGTCACCTTGTCCAGACCGCCATACTCACACCAAGGGACTCTATTTCCCTGCTGCCATTGCTCCATAATCAGAGAGCATGCAATCTGTGCAATGCCGCCCCCACTGGTAAATCCCTCGAACGAACCTTTCTTGCCGTAGCCCACCGGGCCAAAATCGGCCAAGCGAATGTGCCCCACTTCACCGGCATTGTCGTTGGTGCCACTGTACAATTTTCCATCAATGATGATACCAGCCCCCAAGCCGGTGCCAAGCGTAAGGAACACCATGTTGCGGGAACCACGGCCGGCACCAAAGCGGAACTCGGCCAAAGCGCAAGCATTGGCATCGTTCTGCAGATGCGTGGGAATGTGGGTCAGTTCTTCTATTGTCTTCACAATAGAGACGTTATCCCACCCTATCAGGTTGGGGGGCGACATGATGATCCCTTTCTGACTCGACAACGGCCCGCCGCAAGAGATGCCGATGCCTCTTGTATTCTCCCGATTCAACTGATATTTATCAAGCATCCGAGACACACTTTGGCAAATCCGCCCGATGGTCTCATTGACTTCGGTCGTCGCAAATCGGATCTTGTCGACAACAACAAGCTCATCCGCTTCCCAACGACCATAAGACACGGCACACTTGGTACCGCCAATGTCTATTCCGATCAGGTTCTCTTTCATACGCATTGAGTATTTGAATGAAATAATATGTTGCGAATCACTGGCCGTACAAACGGCTCTTCTCCATCCATCTGCGATAGTCGCTTAACACGTAAGGCGGTTTGCCATAGAGGAAATGGTTGCCATATGTGCGACCGCCAACGGCATATCGAATGAGATACACACCCTGCCCATGAGGTTCGGGCAATGTAGTCACAAGAGCTTTTCCGTTTCGAGGGATATGGAAGCGGCCCTGAAATACATGCTTTCCACTTTCCACATCGCTGACAGTAACTTCTCCCCGAACCTCGCTGCGCGTATCATTGACCGCCATCAGAGACAGGGAACCGGAAGCTGCATCATTGACAAACAAGCATATATCACGCTCGGCGTGGCGCAGATAGTCATAGGCACGCTTCTTCCGGAAGTAATAATCGACGATGGCATCCGACAGAAGAGGCCACCCGTCTTTCAGGTTCCACCAGATGATGCCGCTCTTGTCATCGAACTTACGGCCCCGCCACATCTCCAGGAAGTATTTCATCGCCTCGGCCTGCACACTTTGAGAGGCATAGACAAAGTCGTCCAGCTTTCGCGGCACGTCGCCGAAGACACAGCGAATCTGATTGAGCATCAGGTTGTTCCGGTCATAAGTCTTGCCCCAGACAGGGAACCGCCGCACAGACTTCGTCACCCATTCGTCGTTCCATTCAAAGTCATGAGTCCAAGGATATACGCAATCTTTGGAGAACATCTGCTGCAGACTTTCCACACAAGGACAGCCATGATAACCTATCTCGCTACAGAACACAGCCGTCGCATTCCTATAAAACGCATCCTTATAGTAGCCCCGAGGCCCCCACAAATGATTCTCCGGCAACAGACTGTCGCCGCCGCCGTGACGATAGACGGCCTCGCTATAATAAGGGGAGCTGGGCAGGTAGGGACGGGTGAGGTCAAATTCATAAAGCACCCTTGGTATCACCTCACGGCTTATCCTGTCCCTATTGGGGTCGAAATGAAAGTTGCGCAACGTCTGATAGGCTATCATGTCGTTCTCGTTGTTGCCAGACCAGAGGGCCAACGACGGGTGATTGCGCAACTTGACCACCACGCTCTGCACCTCTTCTTCGACGGCACGTGCAAAATCGTCGCGCTGGGGATAGAAGTTACAGCCCATGGCGAAGTCCTGCCACACCAGAACACCAAGCTCGTCGCAACGGTCAAAGAAATGATGGTCTTCGTACACATTCCCGCCCCAACAGCGTATCATATTGATGTTCAGGTCGGCCACCATGTCCATCATCTTGTCCACGTGCATCGTGTCGCGGCTGTGGAGAGCGTCCAGAGGCACCCAATTGGTTCCGTGGATAAAGACAGGCTCATCGTTGACAAAGAATCTGAAGCGGCCGGGACTGCTGTCCGAGTGCATGTCGTTCAGGTCCAGGCAGACGGTGCGAAGCCCCAGCCGTTGACGGTCGGAGGCCAGCACCCGGCCTTTCTCATCGACGAGCTCGGCCTTCACATCGTAAAGGGCAGGCTCTCCATGGCCGCGAGGCCACCACAAATCGGCATGTTCGAGACTCCACTGGCAGCGGAAAGCCGGCGTTACAACCGGTTGCTCCAGCGTATAGGCCACCTTGCCATGACGGCTCAAGCTGAGACGGGCCCTGACATGGTCGAACTGCTCCATGGGCATAGCCACCTGCACGTCGGCGAAGAGCTGTACATGGCGGGATGCCGTGTCTATCTGGCTGACATAATAATGAACATTACGAAAACGGACGGGCTGAACCACGCGGAGCTCTACATTCCTCCACAGACCGGCACTGACCAGACGAGGCAGGATGTCCCACCCAAAAGTGTGGGGAGCCTTGCGGATATAGGCCGACTCTTCTGACGCAAAACCGCCAATGCTGAACGTGCCGAGCAGGCGGTTCTGACCCTCCAGGGTGGCCGAACGGATAATGATTTGCAGCGTGTTGTCCGTTCCATCCCGATTCAGCACATCCGTAATGTCGAAAGCATGCTCTATCATCATGTTTGCGACGGAGCCTATATGGCGGCTGTTTAACCATATATCGGCCAGACAATCTACGCCTAAAAGCGAAAGGTTTACGCGTTGATCGCCGCGCAATTGCGGCGTAATGAAACGGCGATTAAAGCACCATTCATAGCCCTCCCACTGGCGCAGCTCGTTCACGTGGTTGCCAATCATCGGATCCTTGATGAGACCAGCCCGCAGAAGATCCAGCTCCACATTGCCCGGCACAGTGGCCGGGATGCTCTTGGCAGCCATGCGCTGCATGCCCTCCGGCGAGCGTACGGGGGCCGCCGGCTGCTTCCAATAAGAAAGCTGCCACTCTCCGTTCAGTGTAATGACCTGTCCGCAAGCCTCTGTTACAGTCTTCGGAAAAGCCAATAACAGCCACAGAAACAATAATCCTGACAGTCGCATAATCGCCTATGGTCTAATGTTTATTTTTAGTTTCCTCGTACACAAAATGATGATGTCCGCTTTGCAATTCCTGCTTCTTCCCATCAACCGAGAGCGTGGCAGACGTGTTGGCAGGGATTTCCACATCGAGCACGATGCGTCCGTGCCTGCGCACCCACTCCGATTTAACCATGCCCATCGGTGAACGATACGATCCCCTGGCCCAGTCGAGTCCTTTCACGAAATAGGGCTGCAAGAGGATATGCTTGAAACCAGGCTGGGCCTCATCATAATTGATGCCGGCCAGATACTGATACATCCACGCATGAATATCGCCTAAAAAGACATGATTGAGCGAGGCGTCCTTAAAGGTTGGCGAGAGATTCCACGTCTCGGCCAGTGAGGTCAGCCCGCGCTTGATCCAGTTGCCCCATGAGGGCGCCTCCGTGCGGTTGGCAATCTGGAAAGCCTGGTCGGCATAACCATACTTGCAGAGCATGCGAAGAATGGTCTTGCTGCCCAGCATGCCGCAGTCAAGAGCCCCGCCGTTGGCTGCAATCATCTGGCTGAGATTGTCGGCCACCCGCTGTTCATACTCCTTGGGCACCAGCCCCAGATAGAGAGCCACGCCCTGCGCTGCCTGTGAACCGTTGGAAAAGAGTGCCTTTTCACGATCGAAGTATTTGCACTGAATCAGTTGTCTGAGATATTGCGCTTTCTGTTCATAGGCCGTTCCGTCCTTTCCCAACAATCGGGCAAATTCTGCCATCAGCCGGTTGTCAAAGTAATAGTAGCAGGTGGTCGTATAATCGGTTGGTGTCTGGGTCTTGTAGTACACCCAGTCGCCGATGCCATAAGTCACCGTCTTCTCTGCATTTTCCCGACCTTTCAGGTAGTTCAGATACTTCACGCACGCCGGCCACATCTTCTCTATCGGGCGCGTGTCACCATAATAATAATAGAGCGTCATGGGAATGCCGAACATGGCGGCATCCCATACAGGGCCAATCCAGTCGTCATATCCCCATTGGGCAGAGGGAATGATGCCGGAGATGCGGCCCGAATCGTTCTGATTGTCCAGAAAATCGTCCAGCCACTTCTCATACAACAGGATTCCGTCATAGTTGAGCAGGGCCAAGTCCATGCTCATGTGAGCGTCGGCCGTCCAGCCATTCTTCTCGCGCTGAGGACAATCCGTGGGAATGCTCTGCAGATTGGAGAGATAGGACACGTGGGTGGCTGCCGACAACTTGTTGAACAACTCGTCCGAACACTCAAACATTCCCACAGGCTCGAGAGCGGTATGGAAGAACTCGGCACGCAGACTTTCCTTGGTCAGATGTACAGGCTGCGAGGTCCTGACCTCTACATACTGGAAGCCGTGATAACAAAACTGGGGCGAAAGCTCTTGCAGCTCGCCGTTGAGCATATAGGTATCAGTCTGGAATTCCTTGTCTTCCATCGGAGAATAATAGCAGGCTATATTCCCCACCTCCAGTCGGTTGTTGGGCAGTTTGATTTCGCCATGCTGGAGCCGGACCTGCGTTCCCGAATTGCCCTGGATGCGCAATTTGCAGAAACCCGAAATGTTCTTGCCAAAATCATAGATGAAAAGCGTATCGCCCTGCGACCGGAACCCTTGGGCACCCAACTCCTCCGATACCCGTATGGCCGGCATTTTCTGGGCTGCAAGCAAAGGCGAGGGGGCACTGACTACCATGGCCTCTTGCCAGCCACTGTCGTCATAGCCGGCCAATTCCCAGCCTTTCTTTTCCAGACGCGAATCATATTTGTCGCCGGCATAGATGTTGTTGACCAGATAAGGGCCTACTGCCGTCCTCCAACTCCCGTCCGAAAGGATTTCCCTGACCGTCCCGTCTTCCATCTCCATGCGGAGCATGCAGGTCATACGGGCGCGATTGCGCCAGCGGGCCGACTCAAATCCCCATGTAGCCACCTTGCCTATCTCGTTATAGAAACCATTGCCAAGCACGGCACTGATGACATTGGTACCTTGCCGAAGCAAGGAGCCAACGTCGTAGACACTGTAAAGGTTACGCTTGTCATAATGGGTATATCCGGGATTCAACAAGTCTTGCGAAACAGGACTTCCATTGATCTTAAAACACCCATAGGCCGCCGCACTGCAATAGAATCGGGCTTGCCTGACATGCACGCCATCCACTTGGAACGACTTCCGAAACATTGGGGCCGGCTCAAAGTCCCGATGACGACCATCTGTGATCCAGAGTGCACGCCAATCGGACGTTCGCATCAAGGCAGTCTCAAAGCTTTCTACCGGCGAATCGATTTGCCGCCCACGCTGATCCCAAGCAATGACACGCCAATAATAGCGCGTGAACGGCTGCAAGTCTTTTCCACGATAGACCGCCCGGGATAGAGAAGACGTGACAATACCCGAATCCCACACCAGTCCTGCCGGAACCTTTTCGGCAAGTTTTGTGGCAT
The DNA here is from genome assembly GCF_000518545.1 of Hallella seregens ATCC 51272. Lineage (GTDB taxonomy): Bacteria > Bacteroidota > Bacteroidia > Bacteroidales > Bacteroidaceae > Prevotella > Prevotella seregens. The sequence continues at coordinate 46,402 of NZ_KI912452.1, read as the reverse complement.
CCGTACCAACAAGAATGCGATAGCTACGCTGCCGAAAGTCCCCATTAGCTTGGAAATTCCATGTCAAACGTGGCGAAGACGCATCTATGCAAATCGGTCGAACAGAATATTCACAACGCATGCGCGAAATGGACTGGGCGTTCATCAACCCGTTTGTATGCAGGACACAACCAAGCAGCAGGAGCATCCGATATAAGTGCCGCATCCTTTTCATCTCTTGATACATAAGCCGGGGGATTTGATGGGAACTAAAGTATTGCTATTAATAATAGGTGCACTTGAGACTCACCTCATGAATAGGGAACTCCGCATCACCATGGGTCTGCCGGAATTCTATGTTCTTGACCAATATATTGACCGATTCCTCTGCAATCTGCTCCACGGGCATGCGGGCAATCTGCATGGACGGGGCGATGCACTGAAAGGCCGGCATGCCATGAATACACGAGAATTCGTAGCTGGCATAACTGACATGACGATCATGGAAATACTTGAATGCCGCCAAACACAGGATGTGAGTGGTGAAGAAGAAGCCGTCAACATCGGGAACTTGCTCCAGAATACGGTCGAGCACCGGATAGATTCCCTTTTGGTAATCATTGAAACCCACCTCTCCATACAGGTTGGTATCCAGCTCTATTCCCGATTCGAGCAGGGCATTGCTATAGCCCTCACGGCGCATGTTCATTGTCCGAAGATGCGAGTTGGTGGTGATAATGGCTACCTTTCGGCATCCACGGCCCACCATATTCTTGACAAGCCGATAGCTGCTGTCCCCGTTGTCCACAATCACATAGTTGGTCTTGACCTCCGGATAATAGCGGTCGAAGAGTACAAATGGGAAGTGCTCCTCCATCAGTCGGTCTATTTCCACTCGCGAAATCTTGGTCGGTGCCAGGACGATGCCATCCACCTGCTTGGCCTTGAACATCTGAATAAGGTGGCGCTCGCGCTCCGGATTGGATTCAGAATTACCAATCATCACGTAGAAACCTGCCCGTTCTGCACTTTTCTCTATAGAGCTGGCCACCTCAGAATAGAAAGAGTCCGTAATATCAGGAATAATCAATCCTATGGTACTCGTCAACCCCGTATTCAGACTTCGCGCTATCAAATTGGGTTGATAGTTCATTTTCTTGGCCATGGCACACACCTTGTCTTGCATGGCTGTGCTGATTCCTCGCTCGTCACCTTTTCCTCCCAATACCCAAGACACGGTGGTCTTCGATACATTTAAGGCCTCTGCTATATCTTTTAAAGATGCTTTCATGTTACCTTTATTATATTAACTCGGACAGATGCAACGATTAACAAAGATCTATCGAGGGATATTCCCATGACAAGATCTCAAAATATGTTCCACCATCGCGTCAGATGGGCACTCGGTGTAACCACGACAAATTTATAAAGTTTCGACTTCGCAAGTTGACTCATGTCCACAGCAAATGATTGGGCCGCCGCTTTCACCGTCCCGACTTTCTGCCATTCATCATGTCCACCCGTTGCAAAATGATTTGTAGGAACTGCATAGATTGTGGCCATCTCTGAGGGTTCATGACATTCCCAAGTCAGCACCACCTGATCGTCATACTTTGTAGCATAAAGGTTGGTAATGCCCTGCTTGCCATAAAACGACATTCCATCCTGCTCATACGCCACAGATTCAGGCATGCCGAAGCCCATCCACTTGCAAATGGTTGGGTTGATGTCGACATGGCTGAGCGACGACTCCTTGAAATGGGGATTGACTTCTTTCAGATTAGTCGACACCCACACCGTGCGTTCACGAACCGTCTGGCCGCCGTGTCCAAAGCCATCCACGTAGCGTCCATGGTCTGTCGTAACGATGACCAGCCACTCTTCGTTGAAGTTATTTTCCCTGTATTGAACGGCTTCCCATACTTGCGCCAGCAAACTGTCCGTCTTCATCACATAGGTATCAGAGTAAGAACCGCTTCCATGACTATGGAAAGCATCATCCGTATACCAGAGATAGAGCCAACTTAAGTCTGGTGACTCGGTACGAATGCTTTTGGCAGCATCTGCCGAAACTTGGCAGTCTATGTCAAATACGTGCAGTTCGTCTGGCTTGTGAGGGAATCTGATGGTATCAAGGTCATAACCATCGTACACATAATCCACCTGCAAATTTCCGGCTTCTGGCTTTCCCGCCCCCAACAATATTGTACGATTGTCTGTCCATCCCGTATAGATGGCTGTCTTCACCGGACGTTTTTGCGCCTTGGCGATACGAAAGATGTTCCAATAATTATAATTGATATGGATGTTTTCATTGCCCTGGACATTATGCTTGTTCATCCAAGTTCCCGTTAAAATATTCGTATAGCCAATGGCCGATATGGTTGGTGTCTGCGAATACATGCTGATTTCACCTCCGCACAGTGCGCGGCTATAATGACCGTGACCGGCAATATCCATAATGGTTGGAGGCTGAAGGCGTTCCACGCAGTCTGCTGGAATACCATCTATAATTACAAACAGAGCCTTATGCGTCTTGCATTCCCCAATCAATGCCGTCATCAACGACACTGCAATGATTATTAATCTTAATTGTTTCATCAGCGTTTAATATTTGAATTACTTAAACGGTTAATCACCGCAAAGATAGGTTTTCCATACCAAAGTTGGTATTTCTCTTAACATTAATTAAGCTATTCTTTGCCGAACTTTCTTAAATATATCCCTTTTTCTATCCAATACACATTATAAAACACTAATAATCAAACCATTAAATTATACATTTACGGACTTGTCAACTCTGCATTGATGAAGACAAGACAAAAACAATGATGGGCTTTCAGATACACATTATTATAATAGCAACGCTAAAATACATGTCTATATATTAATTATATTTAATTTTTCACCATTTAATGGCCAAAGTGTTGCATCATATTGCTTTTTTATCTATCATTGCAAAAAGCTGCGGTTTAACCGTTAAAGCAACACAATTACACGCTGTTTGTTGGAAAACAATAGAAAAGACCCATGGCGATGGGGTGTTCCATTACAAGATGAAGAGTAGAAAGAGAAGCACAAAAAGCATGCTATCTCTATAATACACCACAAGATTACTTTTTTAAAAGTGAACGAAAGAACTACATTCTCATCTGAAAATGAATATTACTAACTTCTAAAAATAAGCAGTATGAAGAAACTATTTACCTTTGCAATGGCAGTGATGACCTCGCTCAGCCTCTGGGCTGTAGAAGACGACATCAATGAATACGTAAACAACAACGCCAATTACATGGGCGTTTTGTCGAACACACGATGGTGTGACCACAACATCGGCACAACATCAAGTATGGAATATGGCAACTACTACCAATGGGGAAACATCCACGTTCAAGGTAGTTACAATGCGGCTTCATACGGTAATATGTATGAAACCATCAACACAACGGATATTGCAGGCTGGTACAGCGCACCCAATTGTTGGGATGTTGCCATGTGCTACGGAGAAACATGGATTAAGTCGCTAACCATGGTTCAATGGCAGGAACTGATTGACAACTGCACATGGAAATGGTCTGACGATGACAAAGTGTACTATGTCACAGGACCCAGTGGAACGACTATCGTTCTTCCCGCAGCTGGTTATAAAGATGGAAGAAAGGCCATTCATGCCGGTACCGACGGATATTACTGGACTACTACACGAAACGAACAGAATACCAAAGAGGCTTATTGCGTACATTTCAACAAAGACAAAATTGAGATTATACCCATGGAGCGTGCCTATGGTCTGAGCGTACGGCCCGGTATACCCGGATTTATTTTTGATGAAGAAGCGGACACAAATCCCGTTCCTCTGGGCCAATACAATGTATTTGCCTCGTTGAAAACCTCTTTCGAGGAAGACGTATGGAGACCCATTTGCGTACCCTTTACCATCAACCAAGAGGATGGACATTGCAATCTTTTGGATATTGTGAGTAAAGTGGCTGTATTTAAAGGCATTAAAGACGGAGTGGCTCAGTTTGAAACCTTGGAAATAGGCAATGGAATAGTGTGTGGAACTCCTTATCTTGTGTTGCCGGCATCGGGCTACAATAGCACGATGGGAAACCGTCTGATTAATGGAGAGGGGACGGTGGGCGCCGTGACAGAGGGCACAGCCACTTACCAAGGTACATACACCAAGAAAGTCATACCAGCTGGAGCATATATTTTTGACGGCAAAAACTTTGTCAAGAGCAATGGAGAATTGGAAGCAAAAGCCAATACAGCCTATCTTGCCATCACAGAATCCAATATGCCGGAAACACTCGCATGCGCCATAGATGGCAAAGTGCTCGATGAGAATCTTGCCGGTGTAGAGATGCAGCAGTCTGATATTAAAGTAAACGTCTATAATCTTCAAGGCATGTTGATAAGAACTGCCGTAAAGCAGCATAAGGCTCTTGACGGATTACAGCACGGTGTTTATATCATCAATGGAAAAAAGGTTTGCAAATAAAAGCATTATAGTCCATCGCTGAATCTTCAAGAGACTCTGCGTCATACCTAAAATGTCCCACACGGGATAGCTATTCATACTATTCCGGTGGGGACATTTCAAATTAAAATACACCATGAAGATCATCAAACACAGACATTGCACGCAACCATGGCCCTTACGGATTATCGTCATCGTATGGCTGTGTATAGGAGCTGCTGCCTCCGTTATGGGTGAAGAAACTCATATCATGATCTGGCAGAAGACAGGAGGAACCGTGTCCTATGCTTTGTCTGCCAAACCAAAAATCATATATCAAGGAGATACACTCCTACTCCAAACGGAAAATATAACCATCGCATATCCCGTAACCAATCTGGATAGAATTACTTTCGACCATACAGCAAATGGTATTGCAGCTGCACACCAGAACAACTTGCCGCATGGTACCATCACTGCAACACCGGATGGCATCAGCATCCAAGGCTTCGAACCATCTACCCCTATTTATGTCTACTCCCTCGACGGAAAAATTGTCGCAACTCACCGAACAGATAACAATGGCTCCCTATGCTTTCGATTTCCCTCCTCTCAAAGGTTGTTTATCGTAAAAGCAGGATTATCAACTATTAAATTGGTTCGTCCATGAAACGCTATATCATCCTCATAACCATGCTATTGGCCATCAAGAACATACAGGCTCAAAACAAAATGATTATTAGGGATATTGACGGCAACACTTTCACTTATTCACTCAACGAAGTGGGAATTGTAGAATTCGATGAGGGTGGACTTGAAGCTGTCAGTCTCGGATTACCCAGCGGAACGCAATGGGGATCCTGTAATGTGGGAGGGCTACATCCCGAAGATGCCGGAAACTTCTTTGCCTGGGGCGAACTTACTGACAAAAGCATCTATAATCTTGTGCAATACAAACTCTATGATACCGTACATGGCACTTACCCTTACGAAGATATTTTGGAAGATATTTCTGCATCAAAATATGACGGGGCGACCTCAAATTTAGGAAAGCCGTGGAAGATTCCAACCAAAACACAAATGGAAGAACTCATAAAGGAATGTGCTTGGACATGGACTATCACAAATGGCATTGAGGGATACACCGTTACAGGGCCCAACGGGAAGAGCATATTTCTACCAGCTGCCGGTAAGCGCATCAATCTCGAACATGAAGATAAAGGAATATCGGGATACTATTGGGCCTCATCTCTGGCCGATCGGAGCGATCAGGAATCTTTCACTTTAGAAATACGCAACGGAAAAAAGACTATCGATTATGAATACAGATATATGGGTCTACCCATCCGGCCTGTACAATAATATATTATGATTATGATGAAACGTTTCTATATTGGGTTAATCACTTTCCTATCTGCCACACCTATTTTCGCACAGACCCAAATGGTGGTCAGGCAAAAGAGTGGCGGAATGAAAGCCATTCCCATCACTTCTATCTCGAATATCACTTTCGGTGAAGAACGTCTCAAAAGCATAGACCTTGGGCTTCCCAGCGGGACTTTATGGTCCAATTGCAATCTCGGTTCCACTTATCCAGAGGAATATGGTGACTTCTTTGCTTGGGGAGAACCCATACAAAAAGCAAGCTTTACCCAACAAAATTATCTTTATTATTCCAATGGCACCTATACTGCCATCGGCAACAATATTTCATCAACCAGTCATGATGCTGCCACAGAGAATTTAGGAGGCCAGTGGGCCATCCCCACTATCCAACAGCTACAAGAACTCATTGACCACTGCACGTGGACCTGGAACAGTTATAACAACATTCCTGGGTACACTGTAACCGGAACCAATGGTAATAGCATCTTTCTGCCTGCAAACGGTAACTATTACGATGGCACTACGCATGACAACATTGGCACCTGCGGCTTCTATTGGTCAGCCAATCCCGGAACACAAGCAAGGAATGCACGATTCTTAGGATTTAAAAAAGGAGAATATACTATCCAAGAAAACACAAGAGATCTCGGATTCTGCATCAGACCTGTTACTCATCAACCCGAGGACCAACCCCTGCAATTGTCTGTTGGTAATCCGACTGGTGTATCCTTGCAGGGTATCGGAGTAGAGTTCGATCCACATTTTCTAACAGCATGCCTCGCCAAAAATGACGGCGCCAAGACAGAAGACTGGGACAACGTTATAGTCCCCCGTGTCAAACAAATGAAGCCCCACAATTTCAGGGTATGGGTCATGTCTCAATGGTTCGAGCCAACTAATGACAACAGCGATCCCTATACCATCGACTGGAATGCGCTGAACTTTGATACAAAAGAGATGCGAGCTCTATGTAAAGAGCTTGATCTTGCCCAGGAGATTAATGCAGAAGTCACTATCGTCTTCTGGGGTGCATCTGTAGGATCTTGGATGGCTGGAGGACAAACAGGGAACTGGCTATTTGTGCCCAAAGATTATGATGAGTGGGCAGAGAACTGCGCCATTTTAGCCAAATATCTTATCGACACCAAGCATTATACCTGCGTAAAGATGCTCACCCCCATCAACGAACCTAACTTCTACTATGGACACTTCCAGTACATGACAGCTGCCAACTACTCGATCATCTGCCATAAGATAGCCGACCAGTTGGAACGATTGGGCATCAAAGATAAGATTTCACTCAACCTGAGCGACAATATCCACGATGACATTGACTTTCTGGCAAAGGCATGCGAGAATGTGAAAGATGTTGCGGGCATGTTCAATTCCCACTGTTATCGATTTGGCTATGAAAGCTCCAACGAAGAAATAGGAGCCTGGGAAAAACGAAATGTAGATTTAGCCAAAGCTGCTGGCAAGATGCACTTTGTCGGAGAGTTTGGCAGCAACCGAACAATGTTGTCTGCCCGACAAGCCGATATAGACTATTACCGGCGAGGCATACTCATCGACCGTCTTGTGCTCAACTTCTTGAACTACGGAGCTTGCGGATGCAGCTACTGGCAACTTTTCGACGAGTGGTACAGCGCCCATGACAGCTATGCCTCCATGCAACAGCTTGGTATGTGGCGCTATGTCAAGGATGTTTATCGCAATGAACCCTATTACTACAAATTGAAATACGACTATCAGCCACGTCCGCAATATTATGCTTATGGTCTCCTTACCCAACACATCCGTCCAGGAGCCGATATTCACCCTATCTCCATCAATCAAGGAAAGATGGCTGCCACTGCCTTTAGAAATGTAGACGGCAGGTGGGTGTACGTCTTCGCTAATCCAGACAACACATCTTATACCATCGACCTGACCAACAAATACCATAACCAGAGCAATAAGTTCAGCGTATTCCGCTATATGGCCGACAAGCTACCCTATGACGACAAGCTACTCGCCCCCGTAGATGAAGTGGAAGCAGGAAACCATCTTTACTGTAAAATACCGGCAACAAGTGTTGTTCTGATAAAGGAAAAATAGAAAATCCATTTAAATTGGAAGATACGAAAAGACGCCAAGCGTTGAGAAATCAACTGCTTGGCGTCTCTTCATGTTGTCCTACGCGGACTCGAACCACGACTGAGAGAACCAAAAACTCTAGTGCTAGCCATTACACCATAGGACAATCTGGCATGCAAAGATAATGCTTTTCGGGGGAAAAGCCAAACTTTTTGCCATTGATTTTTTAGGGCCACAACAAAATTAGTCAGCCTTGTAGACGGCCTTGACAGTAATGCTGGCCACTTTCTCCTTGCTGTCTGTATTGAATGTGCCGCCCCAGCTGTAATCCTCGTTGCTGTTCTTGCCCACAATCTGGAAGACACCCATGGCCGACGACTTGAGGTTGCCCACATGGGCGTCACAACCCTCGGCAATGGTTTTGGCACGCTCCAAGGCATTGGCGCCGGCGGCATGGAGCATCTCCATCTTCAGGTCGTTGAGCCGCGTGTAGTAGTAGAGCGGAGAGCTGCTGCTGAAGTCGATGCCGCGTCCGTAGAGCTCTGAGATTTTCTGATACACCTGTTCCACCGTGGCCAGCTGCGAGGAGCTGACAGAGAGAGTTTGCGAAACAGAGAAGCCATTGTCTATCGAGAAATAGCGTTGCTGGCTACTGTCGTATTGGCTCTTGGTGAGTTTGGTAATGTCGGCACTGCCCGAACTGATCGAGCTGTCGGCAATACCGTTCTGCCGCAGATACTTGCGCACGGTGGCCACCGACCGCTCAAACTCGGCAAAAGCGCCGCTGCGCGTACCGGCTTCGCCGGTCACAGTAATGTTCCACACGATGAGGTCGCTCGTAATTTCCTTTTCGGCCATGCCCGTTACGGTAATGGTCGACGCGTCCTGACGGAAATGAGTGAGCCCTCTGCCCAGCAACCAACATCCGGCCACCAAAGCAACACTGGCCAATACGGCCACAGAAAGTTTCAGTTTGTTCATAGATTCCATTGCGTTTATTGCATTTGTTTGAAGCATTGATTCTATGGTTGCAAATATAGGGAATCTGTTTGAAGCAGCAAACAACGGAGCGTTAAAAATGCTTTGCAGTCCATGCACGAGGAATGTGTCGCTGCTTCAATTATATTTCCCTGGCTGAAATTTATTTTATTGTGATGAGATAATAGTTTTTCTTGCCGCGCTGCACGAGCAGATATTTGCCGTCAATGAGGTCGTCGGCAGTGACCGGGCGGTCGAACTCAGCAAGTTTCTCCTTGTTCAGGCTCACGCCGCCACCCTTTACCATCTTGCGCATCTCGCCCTTGCTGGGGAAAATGTCCCAGCCATCCTGACAGAACAGATCAATGGCCTTGCCGCCAAGCTCGCTCTGCGACAGCTCGTAATGGGGCACATCCTTGAACACATCGTTGAGCGTAGCCTCGTTGAGCTGGGCCAACTGTTCCTTAGTAGCCTTGCCGAAGAGAATGTTTGAGGCGGCAATGGCCATGTCGAGGTCTTCCTGCGAGTGTACCATCACGGTCACCTCCTCGGCCAAGCGCTTCTGCAATACACGGCGACCCGGATCCTGACTGTGTTCAGCTACGAGGGCATCGATAGTCTTTTTGTCCAAGTCTGTGAATATCTTAATGTATCGTTCGGCATCGTCGTCGCTCACGTTGAGCCAGAACTGATAGAAAGCGTAGGGAGTGGTGCGGTTGCGATCGAGCCACACATTGCCGCTTTCGGTCTTGCCAAACTTCTTGCCGTCGGCCTTGGTGATGAGCGGACAAGTAAGGCAGTAGGCTTCTGCCTCGTTGCCCAATGTGCGGCGAATGAGCTCCGTACCGGTAGTCATGTTGCCCCACTGGTCGTTGCCGCCCAGTTGCAGACGCACACCATAGTGCTGATATTGATAGAGGAAGTCGTAGCCCTGAAGCAGCTGATAGGTGAACTCCGTGAACGAAAGGCCGTCCCGAGCCTCGCCGTTGAGCCGCTTCTGCACGCTGTCCTTGGCCATCATGTAGTTCACGGTGATGTGCTTGCCCACGGTGCGCGCGAAGTCGAGAAATGTGAAGTCCTTCATCCAGTCGTAATTGTTCACCAGTTCAGCCCTGTTGGGATCGGTGCTGTCGAAGTCGAGGAACTTGGCAACCTGCTTCTTGATAGCCTCCTGATTGTGGTAGAGTGTTTCCGGATCGAGCAGGTTACGCTCCTGGCTCTTGCCCGAAGGATCGCCAATCATGCCCGTGGCACCACCCACGAGCAGATAGGGCTTGTGGCCGCAACACTGCAGATGGCGCAGCATCATAATGCCACAGAGGTGGCCAATATGAAGAGAATCGGCTGTGGGGTCAGTGCCCAGATAGGCCGACACCATGTTTTTCATGAGGTATTCTTCCGTACCCGGCATGATTTGGGCCAGCATGCCTCGCCATTTCAGTTCTTCAACAAAGTTTTTCATTCCAATTGGTTTTAAGCCCAAGGGGCCATGGTAAATATATCAAATGCGGGGCGCCTCCCGAGAGGACAACTTACGGAACCGGGTCATAGCCGCTTCCACCCCATGGATTACACCTCAAAACACGCCACACGGCCAGCAAAAGCCCTTTTACCGGCCCATGCTTGAGCAGGGCCTGACGGGCATATTCCGAACAACTCGGCGTAAAGCGGCACGACGATGGCGTAAAGGGCGTGATGAACTTCTGGTAGAATACGATGGGCAACACCAGCAACCACGCCAGTCCTCGCAACACGACACGCACCAGCTGCATCATACCTTTGCCTCCTGCTGAATCCGCTCACCCACCCGGCGCAGCAGGTTAACCACTTTCCGTTCTACTTCTTCACTGGCATGCAGCTTGTTGTCAAGCCACACAAAAGCAATCGCCGCAGGCTGTCCCACCAATGTCTTGTGCCGGCGATAGGCCTCGCGCACCTGACGCTTCACATGGTTGCGCTTCACGGCCCGCTTGAAACAACGCTTGGGCACGCTCACCAGCATCTCTGACAAAATCCCGTCGTCAGCTGTTCCGCCCTCTGCCAGCAACATATAGACCACTCTCAAAGGAAAAGCCGACATCGAGCGGCTCTGGCCGCCCTTGAAGAGGACTTCTATCAGCTTCTTGCTGCACATCCGCTCCTCCTTGGTGAGTCTGGACTGTCCTGCCGGCATGCGTGGGTTATTGTTTTCCGTTCTCTTTTTCGAGAAAGTCTTTCAGTGCACTCACCATTGAGGGATACTCCTTGGTTCCTGCTACCAAGGCTGGGGTAAATCCGGCATCGGCAATGGCCTTGCCCGTAGCCGGGCCAAAGGCACCCAGCTTGAGCTGGTTCCCCTGCATGTCGGGAAAAGCCTTGGTGAGATAGTTCACGCCTGTGGGCGTCGAGAAAATCAGCATGTCATAGTCAAAGTGCTTGATCTCCTCATCGCTGAACTCATTGCTCAGCGTGCGGTACATCACACATTCGGTATGCGTCAGCCCCTTGGCATCGAGCTTGTCCTTAATGTCGTCGTTGTGCACACTGCTCAGCGGCACCAGGTACTTCTCGAGCTTGTGCTTCATCATCAGAGGAATCAGATCATCTATCTTACCCGTAGTGCCGAAGAACACCTTGCGCTTGCGGTATTGCACGTATTTCTGGATATAAAGCGAGATGGTCTCTGTCACACAGAAATACCTCATGTCCTCGGGAATGTTCAGACGGAGCTCTTTGGCCAACATGAAAAAGTAGTCGATGGCATGACGCGAGGTGAAGACGATGGCCGTGTGTGAGAGAATGCTCACTTTCTGCTGCCGAAACTCTTTTGCCGTGAGGCCTTCGACCTTGATAAAGGGACGAAAAATAAGTTCCACGCCATATTCTTTCTCGATGTCGTAATAAGGAGATTTCTCACTGGCCGGCTTGGGCTGAGATATCATGATCTTCTTAATCATCTTGTATTAAAAATTAATTTTCAAATAACTGTCCGTCAGCACCAGAGCTCCCCACAAGGCACCGAGTGGCATCAATTCAAGTGCACAAAAGTACAAAAAACTTTGCAGAAAAACACCGCTCTTTCTGAAAAAGATAATAAAGGTCTTGTAAAAAGCCAGAAGCTTTACCAGAATGATGACAAACATCGTGTAGACAACCGTGCCCTCAATGGAGAATCCAAAGTAGGCCAGCAGCATCACAACGGGGAAAAGAGCCAAGCCCTCGGTGGAGGCAAGAAAGAGTGCAGACTTCATCCATTGTTCGTTTTTTTTCTTTTCAAAAAACACCCAGTCCACCACCGCATAGAGTAGGGCTTTCAGCAAAAAGTAGACAGCCATGATGCCGGTATAGGTACCGATGATGAGGTATTGTGGAATGGTGAACGACTCATCGCCAAAGGTATTGGTACGAAAGAAGAAGATCAGGGCAAAGAGCAGACACGTCTGCAACACGAGGAAGAGCTGAAACCGCAGTTCGCTGCTTGTTTCTGTAATCACGGTGGTGCCCTCACGCTGGGTGCGGAAGAAGTTTTTGAACTGCCGTTGCAGGAAGTTGCCCGACTTGGCGACGGCCACCGTGGCAAAGACAAAACAGCCCAACAGGATGGATGTAATGAGATTGTCGCCGCCGATGGTGTAGGGAACGGGGTCGCCAGCCACGCCTTGCCGATAGACGGCATACTCGGGGCGATAGATAGAATCGGGTTGTACCAGCGAACGGCCATGGTACATGGGTTTATCGAGCGAGAAGCCCGAGGGCGCGTCGGCACGGGTCTGCGGCGTGCACATGGGGTTGTGGGCTTTGGTCCAGTCCACCTCCGGGAACTTGTAATTGGCCCTGATGGCCGAGTCCTGCTGCCAGGGCGTTGCCGTGCGGGGCAGCCAGCTTATAATCTCGCGGGGCGAGTGGTAGCCATCATGACGAACGCTGGAGGCCTCTTGTGACGAGGCTTCCAGCGTTTCTATATCCGCATGTTGGATGGAATCTTGCTGCATCATAGGCTATCAGAGCCCAAAGGCCTTGCGGATTCGCTCCACTTGGTCGAGCTTCTCCCAGGTAAAGAGCTCCACGTCCATCTCCTCTTTCTCATGGTAAAGACTGGTAAAAATCTTCTTCACCACCTGGTTCTTGCGGCCCATGTGTCCGTAGGCGGCCGTCTCGAAATACATGGGCTGGCGCAGCTTCAGCGTGCGTTCGATGGCTTTCGGACGCAGGTCGAAAAGCCGGCCTATCTGCCGGGCAATCTCGGCATCGGTGCAGTCCACGTGGCTGCGACCGTAGGTGTTCACGTAGATGCTCACGGGTTCGGCCACGCCGATGGCATAGGCCAGCTGTACCAGTATCTCGTCGGCCACACCGGCAGCCACCATGTTTTTAGCAATGTATCGGGCGGCATAGGCAGCCGAACGATCCACTTTGGAGGGATCCTTGCCCGAGAAAGCACCGCCGCCGTGGGCACCGCGCCCGCCATACGTATCGACAATGATCTTACGACCCGTGAGACCGGTATCGCCGTGGGGGCCGCCAATGACAAATTTGCCCGTAGGGTTCACCAGATACTTGATTTCATCGTTGAACAGTGTCCGCAACTTGTCGCCGGCCTCGGCCATCACACGCGGCATGAGGATGCCGACCACATCCTGACGAATCTGGGCCAGCATGGCCTCGTCGGCCCGTAGCTGTGCCTCGCGCGTGTCGTCCTCGGGCTGAATAAAGGGATCGTGCTGGGTCGACACCACGATGGTGTCGATGCGCAGCGGCTCGTTGTTCTCGCCGTATTCTATGGTTACCTGGCTCTTGGAGTCGGGACGCAGATAGGTCATCTGGCGGCCCTCCTTGCGAATCTGTGCCAGTGTGTACATAATAAGATGTGCCAGGTCGAGCGTGGCGGGCATGTAGTTGTCGGTCTCGTTGCTGGCATAGCCGAACATCATGCCTTGGTCTCCGGCACCCTGGTTGTCCTCTTCCTCACGCGACACGCCGCGGTCTATGTCGTCACTCTGCTCATGAATGGCGGTCAGAACACCGCACGAGTTGTAGTCGAACTGGTATTCGGCCTTGCTGTAGCCAATGTGCTTGATGGCGCGGCGGGCCATGGTCTGCAAATCAATGTAGGCACTGGAGCGCACCTCGCCCATGATGACCACCTGGCCGGTGGTGACGAACGACTCCACGGCGCAGTGCGACTTGCTGTCGTAGGCAAGAAACTGATCGAGTATGGCGTCTGAGACTTGGTCGGCCACCTTGTCGGGATGTCCCTCAGACACAGATTCTGACGAAAATAAATATGACATAAGATGTTGAGAATAAATGAGGCCGGCCTGCATGCCGGGCCAATGTAATGCTTATTTATTTCTGAGGGGATAAAGCGCAGGAGGATGCAGCCGCCCGTAGGCTTTGGGTTACAAAGTTACGAAGAAAAAGGGAACGTGCAAAGCAAAAGGATGAAATCCATCGGTTTTTGCCAAGAATGCTTGTTTATTGTTCCAAATGTAGGGGCCGGCCTCTGTGCCGGCCCCTACGGCAATACCCTCATTCCATTCGACAACCAAACCCCATTTCCCAGGTTTGGGAAAAGACGAACCAATGAAAAAATGGCGTTCCCAAGGGTGGGAAACGATAAACCGATGAAAAAATGGCGTTCCCAAGAGTGGGAAACGATAAAATGAAGAAAAAATGGCGTTCCCAAGAGTGGGAAACGATAAAATGAAGAAAAAATGGCGTTCCCAAGAGTGGGAAACGATAAAACAGAGAAAAAATGGCGTTCCAAGGCCTTGGGAACGATGAACCCCAAAAGCCATGGTCTGGCTTTTGGGGTTCACTGCTATTAAGACATGCCGGAGGCAAATTGTCCGCACATCGAAACGGTTGGTGGCAAGTTGTCCGCGCATCGAAACAGTCGGCGGCAGACTGTCCACGCACCGAAACGGCCCGACGGCGACGCCTACTCCTGCGGCAGCATCACCACGCTTACCTTGTTGGCACCGGCAAGATAGTCCTTTACAAACTGAGAGATAGCCGCCGGCGTGATGCTCTCCACGATGTACTTGTACTCGGTGTAGGAGTCGAGGCCCATCATGTAGTTGTTCATCACCACGCCGCTCCAGTAGCCGTTGGTCTTGCTGTTGTCGTCGATCTGCTTGAGCATCAGCTTCTGAATCTTGTCCACCATTTCGGCGTCGCACTTCTCGGCCAGGTTGTTGATTTCCTCGTCGATAATCTTCAGTGCAATGTCTTTCTTCTCGGGCTTCATGGGGCAGTAGGCCAGAATCTGTCCGATGTGGAATCCATCGTCGGCCACGCTCATGCCGCCCTGCGCACCGCAGGAGTAGGCAGCGCTGGCCTCCTCGCGGATTTCGCGCAGATAGACCATGGAGAGCACCTGCCCGGCCACGTCGGCCTTGATGGAATTTTCGAGCGAATAGGGTATCTTGTGGTTCAGCCACACCACGATGGAGTTGGCCTTGGGCGTCTCCATCTTGCGGTAAAACGTGTTGTCCACGCTCTTCTCGGTGAGCCGCGAGCTGCGCGTGCCCACGGCATTTTTGCCTTTGGAGGGCAGGGCTCCCAGATACTGGCAGACGAGCGGACGGATGGTGGCCTCGTCAAAATTGCCGATAATCTCGAACAGCCAGCCGTTGGCGTTAGCCGTGCGCTCCTTGGCCATCTGGAGGATACGGTCGTAACTGATGTTCTTCACATCGTCGAGCAGCATGGGTGCATTGCGCCAGTTGTGCTCATAGAGGGTTGCAGAGAGCGAGTCCTGGAAAGCAATGTCGGGGTTCAGCTCACGGTTTTTGAGACCAACCATGTACTGCTGGATGACGTTGTTGTAGGAGTCCTCATCCTTCTTGATGTTGGTGAAGTAGAGATAGGTCAGTTGTAGCATGGTCTCCACGTCCTTGGGTGTGGAGCTTCCGCTCACGCTCATGCGGCGTTCGCCCATGGTCAAGCTGGCGTTTGCAATCTTTCCGGCCAGGGCCTTGCTCAGCTCGGTGCTCGAGAAGTTGCCCAGACCGCTGGCATCGATCACCTGGTTGAAAGCCTGCAGGTTGGCAAAGTCGGCCCGTCCGTAGTTGGACGCGCCACTGCCGCCCAAGCCGGTGAGCATCACTTGGTCTTTCTTGTAGTCGGTCTTCTTCAGCAGCACGGTCACTCCGTTGCTCAGGGTCAGGATGTCATAGTCGAACTTCTTGCTCTTCTGCTCTTTCTTGATTTTGCCGGCGGTGGGCAGCGTGGTCATCAGCGGCTCGTCCTTCACGTTGTCCACATAGGCCCCCACCTGGGCGGTGCGGGCCTCGTGCACGGCGGCGAGCAGCTGTTCGGCCGTGGGATAGACGGCACCCTCGGCCTCATTGTTGAAGTTCAGTATCACCAGATTGGTGTCGCTCTTGCTCACCAACTGGGGCAGCACCTGGTTCACGGCCTCCAAGGGGATGGCGGGCACCAGCTGCTTCATGGTCTGATAGCTGTAGTCGATGCCCGGCATGGGCTCGTTGTTGAGGAAGTAGCCCAGTATCTCGCCGTAGAACTGCTGCGTGTAGCGCTTGTCCTTGTTGGAGTACATCTTGTCGAGCGAGCTCAGCGTGCTGCTCTGGTAACGCTTGTACTCGGTAGCCGTGAAGCCATGGTCGGCAGCCTGGCGCACCACCATGTAGGCGGCTTTCAGGGCGGCCGCCGTCTGGCTCATGTCCTTGGGCGAGACGTCGAGGCTGAAAGCGTCCTTGGTTTTGGCAAAGATATAGTTGCCGTCGCTGGTCTGGGCACCCACAAAGGGGCAGTCGGCTTTCTGCGCTGCCTCCACGAATCGCTGGTTGAGCATGTCGAGAGCGGCATTCTTCACATAGTTCTGCACCAGATAAGGCAGCTGTTGTTTCAGGCTGTCGGGGAAGCTCTCGTGCTTCATCATCAGGCTCACCACCGACTGCTGAAACTCCTTGTCCTTGTCGATGATGACGATGGGCTCGGCATTGTCGGGCACGGGTTCGGACACGAGGGCAGCCTCGTTGTCGGGGTTTTTAAAGCCGCCAAAGAGGGCTTTAATCTGTGCTTCCACGTGGTCCACGTCCACATCGCCCACGACGATGATGCCCTGGTGCGAGGGATGGTACCATTTGTGGTAATAGTCCACCAGCTCCTTGCGCTTAAAATTGTCCACCACCGACATCAGGCCGATGGGATAGCGCAATCCGTACTTCGAGCCGGGATAGAGCTTGGGCAGGTTGCGCTCGAGCATGCGGCTCTGGGCCGACGTGCGCAGCCGCCACTCCTCGTGAATCACGCCGCGCTCTTTCTCTATCTCTTCCTGCTCCAGCGTGAGGGCCGACGACCAGTCGCTCAGGATGAGCAGACACGAGTCGAGCGTGGACTGCCGCTGGGTGGGCACGTTGTCGATGTTGTACACCGTCTGGTCTATGCTGGTGTAGGCGTTCAGATCGGCGCCGAACTCGATGCCGTGGGTGCGGCACCACTCGATGAGGTTGTTGCCCTTGAAGTGGGCCGACCCGTTGAAGGCCATGTGTTCCAGGAAGTGGGCCAGGCCGCGCTGGCTCTCTTCCTCCTGGAGGGAGCCCACTTTCTGCGCAATGTAGAAGTTGGCACGGTGCTCGGGCCAGTTGTTATAGCGAATGAAATAAGTGAGGCCGTTGGACAGCTTGCCCATGCGCACCTCCTTGTCCACGGGCAGCGTCATGTCGGGCATCTGGGCCTGCACGGTGCCGGCCAGTAGTAACAGCACACCCGCAATGAGGTTTCTGATTCTCATAAAACGATGTTGATTAAGTACCATATTAATAATGAGCGGGCAAAGTTACGCCTTTTCCTCGAAAGGGCCAAAGGCTACAGCCCGATTCGATAGCCTACGGTCAGCGCGAAGCTGCTGTTGCGGAACGTGGGTTTCGACGGTACCCAGTCGCCGCCGGCTATGTTGGTCACGCCGAGATTGTAGCGCAGATCTATCACCACATGGCTCACTTCGTAGGACAAGCCCATGGGTATCGACACGTCGAGGCTCAATATGCTTGGCTTCTCGGTGCCCGCAACATACATCCCATCGGGTGTGTTGCCGGTGAGGGTGAGCTTGCCTTTCTGCTTCTTGTCTACGCAGAAAGCGGGCTGCACGCCGGCTTTCACGGCCAGACCTTTATAAATATAGAAGTTGGCCAACACCGGCACCGACACATAGTCCAGCGCGAGGCTCAGCCCATGAACCGACACCGTGGCCTTGAGGTCACTGTCGTAAGTGTCGAAACCCTTGAAGTTGACGCCCTGACGGCTGTACAGAGCTCCCAGCGTGAGCCCCCACTTGGGGCTGAACTGATACTGCGCCTCGGCGCCGACAACCAGTCCCAGCCGCTCCGTCGTCCTGTCCGTGCCGTAGCTGCTTGTCACTTGAATGGGCGCTCCGCCCGGGTTCGGCACGTCCGCAGGACGCGCATACACCATCCCGACCGTGGCCCCGGGGTGGCCGGTCACGCTCGACACGGCAACGCCCACTTTCGGCGTGATGCTCCAAGTCTTGGGTTGGGGTTGTGCGGCGGCCGTGAGGGCCGACAGCAGCAGACCGGCCGTCAGTGCACCGGTTCCGATACATAGATTCTTTTTCATTTGTTGTTACGATTATTTTTGATTGAACATTTGTTTTCCGTGTGGCCCGTCCCGCCGGCCGTCGGCTCACTTGCAGCCGCGCGCAATGTTGCGCGGATGGTGCTGCAGAATCTCCTGCCGCAGCGACTCGTCGTCCATGTGGGTGTAGATTTCGGTGGTACCGATGTCGGCATGGCCCAGCAGGGCCTGGATGACGCGCAGGTCGGCGCCACCCCGCAGCAGGGCCGTGGCAAACGAGTGGCGCAGCGTATGGGGCGAAATGGTCTTGTGAATGCCGGCCAGTTCGGCCTGACGCTTAATCATGATGAGTATCATCACGCGCGTGAGATGGTGGCCGCGCCGGTTCAGAAACACGTAGTCTTCCTCGCCCGGCTGGATGTTCATCTTGCGGCGGTCGTCAAACCAGAGGTCGAGCTCGTGCAGGGCACGGTCGGAAATGGGCACCAACCGCTCCTTGTTGCCCTTGCCCAGCACGCGGATGAACCGCTCCTCGGCATAGAGACAAGAGAGGCGCAGGTGCGTGAGTTCGGACACACGCAGCCCGCAGGAGAACAAAACCTCGATGATGGCACGGTTGCGATGGCCCTCGTTGGTCGAAAGGTCGATACTGTCTTCCAGTGCATCCACCTCGGCCGTAGTGAGATATTCGGGCAGGTGGCGAGGCAGGTGGGGCGACTCCAGCAGCTCCGTGGGGTCCACCTCCAGGTAGCCGTCGAGCACCAGATAGCGGTAGAAAGCCCGCACGCCGCTGAGGATGCGTGCCTGCGACTTGGCCCCGATGCCGCGCTCGTGAAGCGTGGCGGCAAAATGTTGCAGGTGTTCCAGCTTCACTTCGAGCGGTCCCAGCCGTTGCGTGCCGAGATAGCCGAGCAGATGGGTCAGGTCGTGACGATAGGCCTCCAGCGTGTTATCGGCGTAGTTGCGCTCCAGCTTCAGGTAGCGCACATAGCGGCGAACCATGTCGTCCACGGGATGGTTATGGGCTGTTTTCATGGGTTGTACAGAGACGCGGGCCGGTATCGCCGCAAATAAAATCTGCTCATTTGCTTTGCCTTTTCTCCGTTTTGGCTTAACTTTGCAGGAGCGACGACGCCCTTGTCGGCTTGCGTCTTCGCTGCAAAGTTAGCAGAAACCCTCCAAATAGCAAAACAAAAATGAAGAAGATTCTGATTCTTAACGGCCCCAATCTCAACTTGCTGGGAGTGCGCGAGCCGGGCATCTACGGCACTTGTTCGTTCGACGACTATCTGCCCGTCCTGCGCAGCCGATTCCCCGAGCTGGAGCTCCACTATTATCAAAGCAATGTCGAGGGTGAGCTCATCAACAAAATGCAGGAGGTGGGGTTCACCTTCGACGGCATCGTGCTCAATGCCGGGGCCTACACCCACACCTCTGTGGCCCTGCTCGACTGCATCCGCTCGCTGCGTTGCCCGGTCATCGAAGTGCACATCTCCAACGTGCACCAGCGCGAGGAGTTCCGCCACCACTCCATGATTTCGGCCGGTTGCAAGGGCGTTATCTGCGGATTCGGACTCAAGGGCTACGAGTTGGCGATAGAAGGAGTTAGCAATTCATAATTCAAAATTCAAAATTGGCTGCGCGGGAGCCGACAAGCCCGACTGCTGCCTGTGAGCGTTTGTGCCTACCATGAAGTTGGCCCGCACTGCCCCTTGCAGGGATTCGACAATGGCTTTGAAAAGAATCGACAACGACTTTGAAATGATGAGAGAAAAGAACATTTCCTGCTCCAATTTTGAATTTTGAATTATGAATTTTGAATTAATAAATTATATTTTGGCGCACAGCGAACCCGAGGGCGACTATCTCTACCGCCTCTACCGCGCCACCAACATCCACACCATCCACGGTAGAATGGCCAGCGGACACCTGCAGGGCCGGCTGCTCAAGATGCTCGTCATGCTGCAACGGCCGCGCTATATCCTGGAGGTGGGCACTTTCTCGGGCTACTCGGCCATCTGCATGGCCGAGGGATTGCAGGAAATTGACCGGGAGAACCGGCCTTTCCAAATTCAACAAAACCATTCAAATTCTGCAACATCGCCTGGGATTGCCGACTCCTCCCCCACTGCAAACGGCACGGAAGAGGGCCCCAAGCTGTTCACTTTCGAGATTAACGACGAGATGGAAGACTTCACGCGGCCGTGGATCGAGGGTTCGTCCGTGGCCCGCTTCATCGACTTCCGCATTGGCGATGCCTGCACCGAAGCCCCGAAACTGGGTGTAAAGTTCGACATGGCCTTTGTCGACGGTGACAAACGCCACTATGTGGAGACCTACGAAGCCCTGTTGCCACTGATGAATCGCGGTAGCCTCATTCTGGCCGACAACACGCTTTGGGACGGCCACGTGGTGGATTCGGCCTACGACCACGACCCGCAGACGCAGGGCATACGCCGATTCAACGACCACATTGCCCGTGACTCCCGCGTGCAGCAAGTCATCCTGCCCCTGCGCGACGGCCTTACCCTTATCCGAAAGAAGTAGCCAACGAAACGGAATGGAATACATTCCACTTCATTTCATTCATCCATGCAGGATATAATAAAACGCTTCGCCCACATCCTTTCCAAATTGGAAGATGACAAAACAGGCAGCAGACGCCAAACCAATCTTCATAAAAGCATGCTGTTCGGCCGTTTTTAGAATGTACGTCCACCATTTACGAAGTTCTCTTTCCATATCAAAATGTAATTCAAGAAATTGTTAATGACACAAGGGTTGCAATAGAATCATCATTCACCCACGATTGCAAAGTTAAACGATTTCCCGCACATTCATTTCATTTTAGGATATATTTTTATAAACCAGAGAGGAACAACAAGGATGAATATGCTGCATCTTTGTTATATCCTGATACTTAACGCCTTGCAGATGAACCCGCAATCGCGCTGCAATAACGCCGTAAACGCAACGCGATAACGGCGTAATCGCCGGGCGTTTGCGGCGTAATCATCGGGTGACGAGGCGTTTTTCGCGACACGATGACGGCGTGGCGGCACGCATTTTTCCGGCTTTCGCTTTGTGCTTTCTCCTTTTTCATGTAACTTTGCATACATCTTTTATAATACCGCGACCAAACGAATAATCAACCGACAATATGGAATACAATTTCAGAGAAATTGAAAAGAAATGGCAAAAGCGATGGGTAGACCAGAAGACCTACAAGGTGACGGAAGACCCGGAACGGCCCAAGTTCTATGTGCTCAATATGTTTCCCTACCCCTCCGGCGCCGGCCTGCATGTGGGCCACCCGCTCGGATACATCGCAAGCGACATCTATGCACGCTACAAACGCCAGCAGGGATTCAATGTGCTCAACCCCATGGGCTACGATGCCTACGGCTTGCCGGCCGAGCAATACGCCATCAAGACGGGACAGCACCCGGCCATTACCACCGAGCAGAACATCAACCACTACCGCGAGCAGCTGGACAAGATAGGCTTCTCTTTCGACTGGAACCGCGAGGTGCGCACCTGCGACCCGGCCTATTATCACTGGACACAGTGGGCCTTTGAGTGCATGTTCGATTCCTATTTCGACACTGAACTGAACAAGGCACAGCCCATAGACGAGCTCGTCAGACACTTTGAGGAGCACGGAACAGCGGGTGTGCATGCCGCCCAGAGCGACGAATCCGTGAACTTCACGGCCGAAGAGTGGCTGGCAATGGACGAGGCAGAGCAAAGCTGCACGCTGATGAACTACCGCATTGCCTACAAGGGCGAGACGATGGTAAACTGGTGTGCCGGGCTGGGCACCGTGCTGGCCAACGACGAAGTGGTGGAGGGCGTGAGCGTGCGCGGCGGTTTTCCCGTGGTGCAGAAGAAGATGAGCCAGTGGTGCCTGCGCGTGTCGGCCTACGCCCAACGGCTGCTCGACGGTCTGGACACCGTGCAGTGGAGCGACTCCATCACCGAGACGCAGAAGAATTGGATAGGCCGTTCGGAGGGTGCGGAGGTGGAATTCAAAATTCAAAATTCAAAATTCAAAATTACAATCTTCACTACTCGCGCCGACACTATGTTTGGAGTGACGTTCATGGTACTGGCTCCCGAGAGCGAATATGTGGCTCAAGTGACCACCCCCGGCCAGCAGACCGAGGTGAACGAGTATCTGGACTACGTGAAGAAGCGCACCGAACTGGACCGCATGTCCGACCGAAAGGTGACCGGAGTGTTCTCCGGTTCGTATGCCATCAACCCGTTGACGGGCGAGCCCATCCCCATCTGGATCTCCGAATATGTGCTTGCCGGCTACGGAACGGGGGCCATCATGGCCGTGCCTGCCCACGACAGCCGCGACCATGCCTTTGCCAAACACTTCGGCTTGCCCATCATTCCGCTCATCGAGGGGGCCGACGTGGAGGAGGAAAGTTTCGATGCCAAGGAAGGCATCGTGGTCAATTCGCCCGCCGAGGGCAAGCAGAGCCTTGACGGATTCTCGCTGAACGGGCTCACCGTGAAAGAGGCCATTGAGGCCACCAAGCGGTTTGTTACAGAGAAAGGAATCGGTCGTGTGAAGGTGAACTTCCGCATCCGCGACGCCATTTTCTCGCGTCAACGCTACTGGGGCGAACCGTTCCCCGTGTACTATGACAACGGCATTCCCCGCATGATTCCCGAAGATTGTCTGCCCGTCGAGCTGCCCGAAATCAAGGAGTACAAGCCCACCGAGACCGGAGAGCCACCTTTGGGACGGGCCGAGAAGTGGGCCTGGGACACCGTGGCCCGTAAAGTCGTGGAGAATGCACGCATTGATCAGACCACCGTGTTTCCCATAGACCTCTATACTATGCCGGGCTTTGCAGGGTCGAGCGCCTACTACTTGCGCTACATGGACCCGCATGATGACCAGGCGTTGCTGTGCCAGTCGGCCGGTGAATACTGGCGCAACGTGGATCTTTATGTGGGTGGAACGGAGCACGCCACAGGCCACCTCATCTACAGTCGGTTCTGGAATAAGTTCCTGTTCGACCAAGGCGTGAGCTGCGAAGAAGAGCCTTTTCAGAAGCTCATTAACCAGGGAATGATCCAGGGGCGAAGCAATTTTGTGTACCGTGTGAACGAGTTGAGCACCAGCGACAAGCCGGTGTTCGTGAGCCATAACCTGCGTGAAGGCTACAAGGATGTGACGCCCATCCACGTGTGGGTGGGCCTGGTGAAGAACGATGTACTCAATGTTGACGAGTTCAGGAAGTGGAGCCCGGAATACGAGCACGCCGAGTTCATCCTCGAAGACGGCAAGTATGTCTGCGGCTGGGCCATTGAAAAGATGTCGAAATCGATGTACAACGTGGTGAATCCGGACGACATCGTGCACGACTATGGCGCCGATACGCTGCGCCTGTACGAGATGTTCCTCGGCCCAGTAGAGGCTTCCAAGCCTTGGGACACCAACGGAATCGATGGCTGTTTCCGCTTCCTCAAGAAGTTTTGGAGCCTATTTTGGGACAACCGCAGCGGACAATTCCTCGTGGACGACGCGGATCCCGGCAGGGAAAGCCTGAAGAGTCTCCACAAGCTCATCAAGAAAGTGACGGCCGACATCGAGGCTTTCTCCTACAATACAAGCATTTCAGCTTTCATGATTTGCGTGAACGAGTTGGGCCAGCAGAAGTGCCACAGCCGCGAAATCCTGCAAACTCTCGTGACGCTCATCGCGCCCTTCACCCCCCACATCGCCGAGGAACTGTGGCAGCAGCTGGGTCAGGAGGGCACCGTTTGCGACGCGCGGTGGCCCGAGTGTGACGAGAGCTATCTGGTGGAAAGCGAAATTCAGATGACCGTGAGCTTCAACGGCAAGGCCCGCTACCAGAAGATGTTCCCCGCTTCGGCCGCCAATGCCGACATTGAACAGGCTACGCTGGCCGACGAGCGCAGCACCAAGTTCCTCGACGGACGGCAGATTGTCAAGGTCATCGTGGTACCGAAGAAGATCATCAACATCGTGGTGAAATAGTCATTCAGGAGACAACCCCTCTATTCCACAACCTCATAGCTCCATCAGGTATGACGATTAACCATCAGATTATATTCAATGAGGCCAAGGACTACGTGTTTATCACGCTTGGTCTCATGCTCTATGCCTTTGCCTGGACCACCTTTCTGCTGCCCTACGAGATAGTGACGGGTGGCGTGACAGGCATTTCGGCCATCATCTTCTACGCCTCCAGCATCCCCATTGAGTACAGCTACTTTGTCATTAATGTGGTTCTTCTGGTGCTGGCTTTGAAGATATTGGGCCTCAAATTCCTCATGAAAACCATCTATGCCATCTTTGCTCTTTCCTTCATTTTATGGTTGTCGCAGAAGCTGATGCCGGTGGATCAGAGCGGTCACTACGTGAAAATACTGGGCGAGGGGCAAGACTTCATGTCGCTGGTCATAGGTTGTATCATGACGGGAACGTCGTTGGCCATCGTGTTTATGAACAATGGCTCCACGGGAGGGACCGACATTATCGCGGCCTCGGTGAACAAATTCTACAACCTTTCACTGGGCCAGGTGCTCATTTTGGTGGATCTTTGCATCATCGGCAGTTGTCTTTTCATACCACAATTTGGCGACGGACTGGGTCGCATTCACAAGGTAGTGTTCGGCCTATGCACCATGGTGATCGAGAATTTCATGCTCGACTACGTGATGAATGCCCGACGGGAGTCGGTGCAGTTCATGATATTCTCCAAGAAATACCAGGAGATTGCCAATGCCATCGGCACCGAAATGGACCATGGCGTGACCATCCTCGACGGCCACGGATGGTACACCGGGCAGGAGATGAAAGTGCTTTGTATCCTCGCCAAGAAGCGGGAAAGCACCAGTATCTTCCGTCTTATCAAGCTCATCGACCCCAACGCCTTCGTGAGCCAGAGCTCGGTCATCGGCGTATATGGCGAGGGATTCGACAAAATCAAGGTGCGCCTGCCCAAGGACAAGGAGAACCAAGGGGCGCAGGAAGCATAGGAAAACACCAGAGAAGACCATTCATCGCATGAAAATCGTATTTGCAACAAACAACGAGCACAAGCTGCGCGAGATCCGAGAGATACTCGGACCCAAGTTCGACATCGTGTCGCTGGCCCAGATTGGCTGCCACGAGGACATCCCGGAGACGGGCCGAACGCTCGAGGAGAACGCACACCAGAAGGCGAAATACGTGTTCGACCACTACCACATCAGTTGTTTTGCCGACGATACGGGGCTGGAAGTCGAGGTCCTCGGCGGGGCACCGGGCGTGCATTCGGCTCGCTATGCCGAAGGCACCGACCACGACAGCGAGGCCAATATGGCCAAGTTGCTGCGCGAAATGACGGGCCAAGACAACCGCAAGGCCCGTTTCCGCACGGTCATTTCCCTCATTGTCATGGAGGGCGACAACCCGTTTTGCAGCCGCGAATACCAGTTCGAGGGCGAGGTGCGCGGGCGCATCGGCACCGAGAAGCAGGGCAGCGAGGGATTCGGCTACGACCCGCTCTTCATCCCCGAAGGCTACGACCGCAGCTTTGCCCAGCTGGGCGAGGAGGTCAAAAACCGTATCAGCCACCGGGCTCTGGCCGTCCGCAAGCTCGCCGAACACCTACTGAACGGGTAGCCCGTTGCGTTCTCTTAGGAAAAGCCAACGCCTTATGGCGCAATAGTTTCACGGTTTTGGCGTTTGTATGGATGAACCATTTCATCCATACAAACATGCAACACCACAGCCATATTCCCGCCCCACGGCTTCTCCTACCCCACAGCCTGTCCGCCCTTTCCCTCCTTTTCTCCCTTTTCCTGCTCTCCGCTTTCCCGGTTGCGACCGTGGCACAGACCGGCAAATGGAAGAATTACCTAAGCTATTACGAGCCCACCGAGATTGAAAAGGCAAGCGAAAACCAGCTTTACGTGCTGGCGTCGGGCGGCCTCTATGCCTACAACCGCAGCGACCAGAGCCTCCAAACCTTCGATAAGACCACCGGACTCAACGACAGCGGCATCAGTCACATAGCCTGGTGCCAGGCTGCACGCAGACTGGTCATCGTCTACGACAACTACAACATCGACCTGCTCTCGCCCCAAGGAACGGTCACCAACATGGCCGACTACATGAGCAAGTCGCTGGCCGTGAACAAAACGGTGAACAGTATAGACGTGACCGGCACCACGGCCTACCTCTCGACGGGCTTCGGCATTCTGAAGCTCAACGTGGCCCAAGCCGAAATCAGCGATACCTATCAGCTGGGATTCACCGTGGACTACAGCTATGTGGAGGGCAATTTCCTCTATGCAGCCAGCCACACCAACGGCCTCTACCGCGGTCTGCTCACGTCCAACCTGCTCGACAAAACCAACTGGACGCGCGTGGGCAACTTCACCGCACGCCCCAAAACAATGGATGCCGACCTGCTGGCCTTGGTGAAAACGCTCAGCCCCGGCGGCCCCAAATACAACTACTTTGGCTTCTCGCGCTTCTACGACGGGAAGCTCTACACCGTGGGAGGAGGCTATCCACCCGACGACGATCTCTTCCGGCCGGGCTGCGTGCAGGTGCTCGACGGCGACAAATGGACCATCTATGAAGACGGGCTGGAGGCCAAAACGGGCCACGCCTACCTGGACATGGGCTCGGTAGACGTGGATCCCCGAGACGCCAACCACGTGTTTGCATCGGGTCGGACGGGCCTCTACGAGTTCCGTAACGGCGCGTTTGTCGGAGAATACACGCCCGACAACAGCCCGCTGCGCGGCGCTGCCACTGTGAGTGCCACCAATAAAGAATACAACATTGTGCAGGGCATCAAGTTCGATGCCGGCGCCAACCTCTGGGTGCTCAACAGTCTCAGCGCCACCACTTCCCTGCTGAAATACTCCCACGACGGCCAGTGGGAGAACCTGCACAAGCCGGAACTCATGCACAACGGCTACTCGCTGGGCCGCCTCAACACCCCCATCATCGACAGTCGGGGCCTGCTCTGGATTCCAAACAACCATTCGGGCGCGCCCCAGGCCATCTGCTACCAGCCCGGCAACGACGCGCTGAAGTGCCTGACGAGCTTTGTCAACGAAGACGGAACCACGGTAAACGTGAGCTACGTGCGCTGCATCGCCGAAGACCGGGAGGGCAACATCTGGGTGTGCACCAATGTGGGGCCGCTGCTTCTGCCGCCCAACCAGATCACGGCAGCCAGTCCTGTCTTCACTCAGGTCAAGGTGCCGCGCAACGACGGCACCAACTACGCCGACTATCTGCTCGACAAAGTGGACATCTCCTGCATGGTAGTGGACCAGGCCAACCGCAAATGGTTTGGCACAAACAGCAACGGAGTGTACCTCATCAGCAGCAACAACCTGATGCAGATACAGCACTTCACCCGCGAAAACAGCATGCTCCTCTCTAACAACATTGAGTCAATTGCCCTCAATGAAGCCACAGGCGAGGTGTATATAGGCACCGGCAAGGGGCTCTGCTCCTATATGAGCAACGCCCCGACGGCCGCCGACGGCATGACCAAAGCCAGCGTTTACGCCTATCCCAACCCCGTGCGGCCCGACTATATGGGCGCCATCACCATCACCGGACTGGACGAGCGCGCCGACGTGAAGATTGTAAACAGCAACGGCACCCTCGTCTATGAAGGCCGTGCCAGCGGCGGACAATGCCGCTGGTACGGTCTCGACCGCGACGGCCGCCGGGTGGCCAGCGGCGTCTACATGGTCGAAGTGGCCACCGCCGAGGGCGAGAAAGGCGTTGTCTGCAAAATAGCCATCGTCAGATAATCCCACCAAGCTATCCACACCTTATTATATTCTTCTTTCCTTTCTTCTTTTTTAAAAAAGAGAAAAGAAGAATATGATATGCCGTGGATAAGTGGATAAATCACCGGCCAAAGCCTTGGCCGTTTGCTTATCCACGTTCGCACGGCGTTTGTCCATGGCCGGCGGTATATCTTTTGGCTCGCATTGAAAGGTTTACGGACTTATCCACACCGATGGAAAACGGTGGATAAGCATCACGTGGATAATTTTTGGGCGTGGAAAACTGTGGATAATGGACAGTCTGCCACTGTATAAACCTATGGATTTCCACGCCCGACGGTGGCGGGAGCTGCCGCTGTGGATAACCCGAAAGTTATGAGCATAGTTATCCATGGAGTTATCCACACACTTATCCACAGGTTTATTGAACATGATTTGCAGCGTTATTGGGTTGCAGGGGTGGCGGTTTAAGGAAAATGAACTATCTTTGCAACCACAACCTTTAAGCATGCAGACGCGATGGACCAACGCACAGACCGACCCATGACAATGGCTGTTGTCATCTCGACCTACAACAATCCCGAGTGGTTGGAGAAGACTTTGTGGGGCTATCTCTGCCAGGAACGCATGGCCGACGAGCTGATTATTGCCGACGACGGCTCCACCGAGGCGACGGCGGCACTGCTTCGTCGCTATGGCGACAGGCTGCCCATCCGCCACGTGTGGCACGAGGACAAGGGGTTTCGCAAGACCAAAATACTGAACGAGGCCTTGAAAGCGGCCACCGCCGACTACCTGATTTTTACCGACCAGGACTGTATTCCGCGGCGCGACTTCATAGCCATGCACGAGCGGCTGGCCCGCCGGGGCCGCTTCCTGAGCGGTGGGTATTTCAAGCTGCCCATGGCCGTGAGCAAGGCGATAGCGCGCGACGACGTGGCCTGTGGGCGCGCCTTCAGCTATGGTTGGCTCAAAGAGCAGGGCGTGCACTGGAGTTTCAAGTGCACCAAACTGATGGGATGGACTTGGATGAACCTCCTCACCCCGACGCGCGCCACCTGGAACGGCATGAATTCGAGCGCGTGGCGCGAGGACATTCTGCGGGTGAACGGCTTCGACGAACGCATGCAATACGGGGGCGAGGACCGCGAGATGGGCGAGCGGCTGGTGAATCTCGGTCTGCGCGGAAGGCAAATTCGCTATAGTGCCATTGTGTTGCATCTGGACCACAGCCGCCCCTACGTGAACCGCGAAGCCTTGGAACGCAACATGGAAATACGCCGCCAAACGCGCCGATGGCATGCCGTCACGACGGCGTTTGGCGTGAAAAAGCCGGGCATGGAGGGATAAGGAGTTTTCCTGATTATAGTTGAAGCCGGAGCTGCAGCTCCATATCGGTCATGCTGCTGGCCCGGATGGTTTGCAGGCCGCTGCCTATTTGGGAGCGGTCAAAATAGTCTGTGGTGGCTATTTTGGCCAGCACGAGGGCATGGCGGCCCAGTTCGGCCCGGGCCGTGAGGGCGTAGCGGATGCCGTGACCCCAGAACGACGGGAACGAAAACTCATGGAGCATGCCCGGCTCGTAGGTGTAGAGGCGCGAGTTGTAGTCGTCGGTGTGGAAGTAGCCCACGGTGGCATGCAGCCGGAAGCGGCGGTGAACGTAGCCCAGATTCTCGGTAATCATACAGCCCAGACTGTTTTGCGCGAAATGGCAACAGGCCAGGTCGGCCTGTGTTTTGGCCGTCCAGTGGTGCGAGGCATAGGTGGCGGCGAGTCGGCCGCGGTGTTCCCGCTTGTAGGTCAGGGCCGAATGGCCGGGGTTGTCCTGCTCGCGCATGCGCAGCCGGTAGCGTGCCAGCAGGCTCCAGGAGCCGCGGTCGCGCGTAACCTGCACCAGATTGTCCCAGCTGTGCGACGATTGCGAGGCCCGGTATCTGGGCCAGGCAAAGTAGGCCGCATCCGTATAGAACAGCACATTCACGCCTGCCGCGGGCATCCACACGCCGCCCAGATAGACGCCGCTCTCGTTGTTCACCGCCCCGCCGTCGCTGAAACTCTGGCCGTAGAGCGGATAGTATTGGTAAGGATAGTACCGCTGAAGGGCCATGAACGAGAGGTTGCTGCACAGCCGGTAGCTCACGGTGTTGAGCGTGGCCACGGCATTTCGCGTGCCCGTGGCCGTCTCGCCGGCGATGGTGAGGCGGCCGGAGACATAGCCATAGTCCATGCCGACGTTCCAGAAACGGCGGCCGGCGGGATGCCATTGGCGGTAGCGCCGGGAGACGTCGGGGCGCAGCTCTCGGTCGAAAGAGGCGTAAATCGCCGTAGTTCCAAGCCGAAATCGCCCGGCGTTTACGCCGAAATGGCCGCCCCATAACGCCGTAGACGCGTTGCGTTTACGCCGTAATTCTCGGGCCGTTCGGTGGTAGCCCGACGTAAGCAGGGTGGCTATCGAGGTGGAATCGGCGTTGAGCGTGGCGTCCACCTTGCGCCAGGACGCAAAGGTTGTGAGCTCCAAGCCCCGCGCAATGCGGTAGGTCGCAGCCGCCCCTTGCAGGTAGTTGGCCTCCGATCGGCTGCTGTGGGCAAAGACGGCATTGGTCGTTCGCCCCAGCATGGCCAGTGTGTTGAGCTTGCCCAGGCCGAAGGAGTTGTTCATCACCAGGCCCATGCCGAACCGCAACCGGTATCGGCCCAGAACGAGATTGCGCAGCCGGCCGGCGTCCCTTACCATAATATATAAGGTGTAATAGTCGTAACCCGCGGCGTTTTTCCCGGCAAAAAAGGGTTCGCCGGCATCCTGCGCGGCCACGAATCCCGCCTTGACACGGGGCCCGGCACTGAAAGCATAGCGCAGCCAGTGCTTGTAGGGATAGCCCAGATAGCCGTTTCGGTCGCCGTCGCGACGGTAAAACGGAATCTTGACGAGCGTGGTGAGCTGGTGCCGGCCATACCTTATGATATGGCGCCAGGAGGGCAGTGTGTCGGCCGAAGCCTCTGCCCCGAAGAAGATAAATTGCTCCAGCATGTCGGCATCCTGCCTGTCCATGCTGGGAATCATGCGCAGTTCGAGGGGCGACTCCAGGCGTCCGGCCCGGTCGCGATACTCCATCAGGTCCATGATTTGCCGGTCGGAGAGGAACGGCAGCCGCTGCAGGTCTTCGCGCGAACAGCGGTTGATGTCCAGCTTGTGGGCCCGCAGTTCGCAGAGTTCGTCGTAGGTTTGTTCCCAATGGGCCGATTCGGCATCCTCCAGCTGCCCCGTGCGGCTGAAGTATTCCGCCCACGTCTCCCGTTGTTGGGCGTGGAGCGGTGTGGGCAGTGCCGTCCACAGCATGCAGATGATGGCGAGTATTTGCTTCACATCAGTTGGTTCAGGAATGTAGATAGATGCTCAAAATTAATGGTTTCTGCCGAAAACGGCAAGGAAAAATACAGATTTTTTAAACGGTTTTGCTTTGTCATTGGCCAAATAGATTGTATTTTTGCAGCTGTAATGAAGATGTTGCCCGTCATCCTGCTGTCGCTGGCCATGTCCCTTTGCGCCAAGGCCCAGAGCGACCGTCCCGGCCATATCAATCCCGAAGACATGGAGGTGGATATGGACAGCCCCACGTTTGTGCCCATGGTCAAAGTGGGAAAGGTGCTACAGGGCAGGGATTCCATACAGTATGTAGAGCTGAACAACGTCTGGGTTTTCTCGCAGCCGGTGTTCAAGGACGCGCGGCAACGGGCCGCTTACAACCGTCTGGTCTACAACATCAAGAAGGTTTTGCCCATCGCCAAGGAGGTGAACCGCATCATTATAGAGACCGGCGACTACCTCGAGACCCTGCCCAACAAGAAGGCACGCGACGCCCACATGAAGACTGTAGAGGCCAGCATCAAGAAAGAATACACGCCACGCATGAAGAAACTGACCTACAGCCAGGGCAAATTACTCATCCGACTGATCTATCGCGAGTGCAACAGCTCCAGCTATGAGCTCATCAAGGGATTTCTTGGGCCCATTCGCGCCGGTTTCTACCAGGCCTTTGCGTGGGTGTTTGGGGCCAGCCTGAAAAAGCAATACGACCCTGACGGCGTGGACCGCCTCACCGAAAGGATCGTGCTTCAGGTAGAGGCCGGCCAGCTTTGACCGCCTCCCGGCAAAGCTAAGAAAGCCTTATTAAACTGTTGTGTACGTGCACAAGTTGTTGATTTAGGTCAATAAAAGGCATGATTTTACGATTATCACAGCGAAAAAGTTGCGTGCTGCGGCCAATCTTCCTACCTTTGCATCGTCAAAAGGAAGCAAAGTCTTCGCGAGAAGACATCCGATTGGCACTCATTCAATAGGTTTAAGGTTAGTAGATTGTTTCATATAGGTTTTTAGTTTTTAGGTTTAAGATTAGATTTTTAGGTTTTTCATTAGGTAGTTAGTCAGTATTGAGGTAAGTAAAAGATTGGTTTTTAGGTTAGCAGAAGTCCCCATCTCCCATTGGGAGAGGTGGGGACTTGTTTTTTCTTTCTACTTTGCAGCCAGTGTGAAATCAAGTTGCCGCTTCTCCAAATTGGCCCTGGCCACCTTGATGCGGACGGCATCTCCCAGTTGGTATTTGTGGTGATGGCGACGGCCTCGAAGCAGGAAATTCCTCTCGTCGAAGTCGTAATAGTCGTCGTCCAGGTCGCGCATCGGCACCATTCCTTCGCAGTGATTCTCGTCGATTTCGGCATAGATGCCGTAGCTTGTGATGCCGCTGATGTGGGCATCGTACTCGTTTCCGAGCTTGTCGGCCATGTATTCCACCATCTTGTACTTGATGGAGTCGCGCTCTGCGTTCTGTGCAATCTGCTCCATTTCCGAGCAATGCTCGCAAAGTTCCTCGCAATGCTTCTCGTTTGCCGAGCGTCCGCCCTGTGCATATTTGGTTAGCAGTCGGTGAACCATCATGTCGGGATAGCGGCGAATGGGCGAAGTGAAGTGCGTGTAGTAGTCGAAAGCCAGTCCGAAGTGCCCGATGTTGTGCACGCTGTACTTGGCCTTCATCATGGCTCTGAGAGCCACGGCCTGGATGAGTTTCTGCTCGCGCTTGCCCTCGCAGTCGTCCATGAGCTTGTTGATGCTCCGTGCCATGGCGCTGCGTGTGCCGTCGGTCTTCACCTTGTAACCGAATTTCACGATGAATTCGCGCAGGTTTTCCATCTTCTGCGGGTCGGGATTGTCGTGTATTCGGTAGGGCAGAGTCTTGGCGGTCTTGCCTTTAGGCCTTCGCCCTATACTCTCGGCCACGGTGCGGTTGGCCAGCAGCATGAACTCCTCGATGAGCTTGTTGGCGTCTTTCGAGCGTTTGAAGAAAGCGCGTGTGGGGTGTCCTTTCTCGTCGATGTCGAAGTGCAGCTCCTCGGAATCGAACTTCACCGACCCGTTTCTGAACCGTTGTGCGCGCAGTTTCTTGGCCAGCCGGTCCAGCGTGCACAGCTCCCAGCCATTGTCTCCCTTGTATCCTTTCTTGCCGGGATCGGGGGCAGGGTTGCCCGTTCCGTCCACCACGCCGTTGGCTTCGAGCACCTGCTGCGCCTCCTCATAGGCGTAGCGGCGTTTCGATCGGATGATGGTGTGCACGATGCGATGGTTCTTTATGTTGGCCTCTTCGTCAAGATTGAAGACGACGCTGTAGGCCAACTTGTCCTCATCCGGGCGCAGCGAGCAGATGAAATTGCAGAGCCGCTCTGGCAACATGGGGATGGTGCGGTCCACAAGATAGACCGATGTGGCCCGTTTCACGGCCTCCTTGTCGATGATGCTGCCCTCGGTCACGTAGTGAGACACGTCTGCAATGTGCACGCCCACCTGGTAGAGGCCCTTGTCGAGCTGCCTGATCGAGAGTGCATCGTCGAAGTCTTTGGCGTCCGCCGGGTCGATGGTGCAGGTCCAAACGCTGCGGAAATCCTCGCGTTCGGCCTCGTCCTCGGGCGTGATTTCTCCACTGATCCTGTTGGCAGCCTCCTCTACATGCTTCGGGTATTTATAGGGCAGGCCATACTGTGCCAGGATGGTGTTCATCTCTACATCATTCTCACCGCTCGGCCCGAGCACGTCGACGACCTCGCCCATCAGGTTGCGATGGTCCTGATCGGGCCATTGCACAATCCTCACCAGGGCCTTGTCGCCCGTCTTTCCGCCCTTGAGCTTCTTCTTGGGAATGAGCACATCGTGCACGAAAGTGTCGTTCTGGGGCACGAGGAAAGCAATGTCGCGATCCACGCGAAGCCGTCCCACAAACACGTCCTTGGCCCGCTTGAGTATCTCGATGACCTGCGCCTCCTTGATGTGCCTTTGCCGTCGGGCCATGAACGACACGCGCACGCGGTCGCCCGTCAGGGCCGACATGGAGTTGCGCTCGGCCACAAAGATAGGCTTGTCGTCGCCATCGGGCACGAAAGAGTTCTTTCCATTGGTCTTGCGGATAAAGGTTCCGTCCTGCACCTGCCCCTTGGTGTTGAGGGCGTAAGAGGTTTCAGTGACTTTCGTTATGAAGTCGTCCCACGCCATTTCCTCCATTACGTCGATGGCAAGCATCTTCAGCGGGTGCGTGTCGAGGTGCAGCATGCGGAATATTTCCTTGAAAGACAATGTCTTTCCCGGCTGCGACGAGAAGAACTGCACCAGTTTTTCCGTGAGTTGTTTCTTCGTCATGCGCTTGCCGCCTTTCTTTCCTTTAGCCATATTGTCGGTAGTTTTAAATACTTGTTACATGCAAATTAACAAAAAAGAATTGAAGAATCCTAATTTCATTTTGATTATTTTGCAATTCGTTGGAATTGTGGTACCTTTGCGATGTGAACTATAGGAGATTACGTTAACGCTTGATGAAGATTCTCATTACCGGTGCCAGTGGATTCATTGGCAGTTTCATTGTGGAGGAAGCTCTGGCCCAAGGATTTGAGACTTGGGCCGCCATGCGCCGAAACAGCTCGCGCAAGTATCTGCAAGATGGGCGCATTCATTTCATCGAACTTGATTTTTCGTCCGAGGAGCAGCTCATGGAGCAGCTCTCGGGACACGCTTTCGACTACGTGGTGCACGCCGCCGGGGCCACCAAATGCTTGCATGCCGAAGACTTTTTCCGGGTGAATTACGAGGGCACCGTGCACTTGGTGAACGCCATTCTCAAGCTGGGCATGCCGCTCAAACGCTTTATCTACATGAGCAGCCTGAGTGTTTTCGGCGCCGTCAAGGAGGAGCAGCCCTATGCTGAAATCGATGAAAGCGACACGCCGCGCCCCAACACGGCCTACGGCCGCAGCAAGCTGAAGGCAGAACAGTTCCTCGATTCCATCGGCAATGCGTTCAATTACGTGGTGCTGCGCCCCACGGGCGTGTACGGGCCACGCGAGAAAGACTACTTCCTCATGGCCAAGAGCATCAAGCAGCACGTGGACTTCAGTGTGGGTTTCAAGCGTCAGGACATCACCTTTGTCTACGTCAGGGACCTGGTTCAAGCCGTATTCATGGCCTTGGACCGGGGCATGTCGGGACGCAAATACTTCATTTCCGACGGCAATGTCTACCAGAGTTCCACCTTCAGCGACGAGCTGCACCGGGCGCTGGGTCGCCCTTGGTGGGTGCGCATCAAGGCCCCCCTGTGGGTGCTCCGCGCCGTCACCTTCTGCGGGGAATACGCAGGACGGGCCACGGGACGCATGAGCGCGCTGAACAGCGACAAGTACAACATTCTGAAACAACGCAACTGGCGCTGCAACATCGAGCCGGCCTGCGACGAACTGGGCTACCATCCGCAGTACGACCTGCGCCGTGGCGTGCAGGAGGCCGTGGCCTGGTATCGTGAAAACCATTGGCTATGAAGCATATCGGCAAGTACTTCGAGATAGAGCGCAACCCGCGCAAGGGGCTCATGGCACTGGAATGGGCCGTGCTGGCCTACATGCTTTTCACGCTGCTTATCGTGCTCTTCGCTTTCACCAAGCTGCAGCATCCCGACGCGATGGTGTGGGGCCGCGTACGCATCGGGGCCGTCACGGTGGGCATGTGGCTGGTCTACAGGCTCGTGCCCTGCCGCATCACGCGGTTCCTGCGCGTGGCCGTACAGCTGTCGATGCTCAGCTGGTGGTATGCCGACACCTACCAGCTGAACTGCCTCTTCCCCAATCTCGACCCCTTCTTTGCGCGGGTCGAGCAGAGCCTTTTCGGGTTCCAGCCCGCCCTGGTGCTGGCCCAGCGCTTCCCCCAGGCCGTGGTGAGCGAGCTGCTCGACATGGCCTATGCCAGCTATTTCCCCATCATCGCCACGGTGACGATCTACTATTTCCTGGCCCGTTACAAGGAGTTCGAGCGGGCGGGGTTCATCATTCTGGCCTCGTTTTTCGCTTTCTACGTCATCTACGACCTTGTGCCCGTCACCGGGCCCATGTATTATTATAAGGCCGTGGGGCTGGACCAGATAGCCCGCGGCGTGTTTCCCGCCGTGGGAGACTACTTCCGCACCCACACCGACATGCTGGAATCGCCCGGCTATAAGGACGGTTTCTTCTATCATCTTATAGCCGATGTGCACAACGCCGGCGAGCGGCCCACGGCCGCTTTCCCCAGTTCGCATGTAGGCATCGCCCTGGTGTGCATGCTGCTGGCCTGGCGGACGGGCAGCCGTCGGCTCTTCTTCGGGCTGCTGCCCTTTGCCTTGCTCATCTGCGTGGCCACGGTCTACATCCGTGCCCACTATGCCATCGACGTGGTGGCCGGCCTGGCGGCGGGCGTGCTTTTCTATGTGTTGTGGTCGTGGGTGGCGCGCCGCAATGTGTAGTCGGCCCCACAGTCTTTTTCCCTTTAGCGTTTAATGGCAAAAGAATAACGGTGTAATCGCAACGCGATTACACCGCAATCGCAACGCCAACACGCCGTAATCACATCGCCGTTTCGCCGCAATCGCAACGCCCCGAAACCGCCGTGGCATTCTCGCCACCCCCTACGGCAATATCCGTAGGGCCGCCGGGACACTCCCACCACCCTATACAGCAATACCCGCATACCCGTTGGGACGCCCCGTGCCACGGTTTCTCCCCCACCCCATTTCCCGCTCCTTTTCTGACCCTAACCGGCGATAAGCCAAATATTATTCGTAACTTTGCACTCCAAACGATTGATAGCGAATGAACAAGAAACTCTTCATAGAGACCTATGGCTGCCAGATGAACGTGGCCGACTCGGAAGTTGTGGCCTCCGTGATGCAGATGGCGGGCTACGAACTCACGGACAACGAGGACGAGGCAGACGCTATTTTCCTCAATACCTGCTCGATACGCGAGAACGCCGAGAACAAGATTTACCACCGGCTCGACACGCTGCACGCCTTGAGGAATTCAAAATTCAGAATTCAAAATTCAAAATCGGCAGGGCCGATACTGGGGGTTTTGGGCTGCATGGCCGAGCGCGTGAAGGACGACCTGGTGAAGAACCACCATGCCAACCTGGTTTGCGGCCCCGACTCGTACCTGAACCTGCCCGAGATGATCGCCGCCGCGGAGAACGGACTGCCGGCCGTGGACGTGACCCTCTCGGCCACGGAGACCTACCGCGACGTGATACCCCAGCGCATTGGAGGCAACCGCATCAGCGGTTTCGTGAGCATCATGCGCGGCTGCAACAACTTCTGCCACTACTGTATCGTGCCCTTTACCCGCGGCCGTGAGCGTAGCCGCGACGTGGAAAGCATACTCAAGGAGGTGCGCGACCTGCACGACAAGGGATTCAAAGAGGTGACTTTGCTGGGCCAAAACGTGAACAGCTACGGACTGCTGCCCAACGGCAAGCGTCCGGCCGACGGCACTTCGTTTGCCCAGCTGCTGCGTCTGGTGGCTCGTGCCGTGCCCGACATGCGCGTGCGCTTCACCACGTCGAACCCCGAAGACATGACCGAGGACATCCTGCATGCCGTTGCCGGCGAGCCCAACCTGTGCAACCACATCCACTTTCCCGCCCAGAGCGGCAGCAGTAAGATACTGAAACTCATGAACCGCAAGTACACCCGGGAGGAGTATCTCGGCAAGGTGGCAGCCATTCGGCGCATCATTCCCGACTGCGGCATCACCACAGACATCTTCGTGGGCTACCACGACGAGACCGAGGAAGACCAGCAACAGACGCTGAGCCTGGTGCGCGAGGTGGGCTTCGACTCGGCCTTCATGTTCAAATACAGTGAGCGTCCCGGCACCTACGCCGCCAGCCACCTGCCCGACAACGTGCCCGAGGAGGTGAAGACCGACCGGCTGAACGAGCTCATCCGCCTGCAAACGGAGGTCAGTGCAGCCCAGAACCGGAAGGACGAAGGCAAGGTATTCGAGGTGCTTATAGAGCGTTTTGCCAGGCGCAGCCGCGGTCAGCTCATGGGCCGCACGCCGCAGAACAAGGCAGTGGTCATCGATAAAGGCAGCCACCATTTGGGCGAATTGGTCTGGGTGCGCATCACCGGATCCACCTCGGCCACGCTGATTGGCGAGGTGGTCGACGGGCCCGACGCCGCGGCTGCAACCGGCGACGCCACACAGAAACCCTAACACAGAGCCATGAAGGAATTCCTGAAAGTGCTGCGGCGGTTCATTCCGCCCTACAAGAAATACCTGGCACTGAGCGTGCTGTTCAACATCCTTTCGGCGGTGCTGAACATCTTTTCGTTTGCCACGCTCATCCCCATGCTGAGCATTCTCTTCCAAACCGACGACACGGCACGGGCCACCCACCTCATGTCCGTGACGATGGCCAACCTGAAAGAGGCCTTGATGAACAACATGGACTACTATGTGAATCAGCTTGTAGGCAGTGTCGGGGCCACCACCACCCTGCTCATCATCGGCCTGGTGCTGGCTTTCATGACCTTTCTCAAGACCGGAGCCTACTTCCTCTCCTCGGCCACCATCATCCCCATACGCACGGGCGTGGTGCGCGACATCCGCAATCAGCTCTACCAAAAGATAACATCGCTCTCGCTCGGCTTCTTCTCCGAGGAGCGAAAGGGCGACATCATCGCCCGCATGAGCGGCGACGTGCAGGAGATAGAGAACAGTATCATGTCGTCGCTCGACATGCTTTTCAAGAATCCCATCCTTATCCTCATCTACTTCACGGCCCTGCTCGTGTTCTCATGGCAGCTCACCCTGTTCACCATTGTCTTTGTGCCCGTCTTCGGCTGGTTCATGGGACTGGTGGGCCGACGGCTTAAGGCACGCTCCATCAAGGCCCAGGCGCTGTGGAGCGACACCATGAGCCAGGTGGAAGAGACGCTTGGCGGCCTGCGCATCATCAAGGCTTTCTGTGCCGAGGAGAAGATGAACCGGCGTTTCGACGAGGTAAATTCGGCCTATCGCGACAACGTGATGCGGGTGAACATACGCCAGCAGATGGCACATCCGATGAGCGAATTTCTGGGCACGGTGATGATAGTCATCGTGCTGTGGTTCGGTGGCGTGCTGGTGTTGAGCCACCGAAGCATCGACGGCCCCTCGTTCATCTACTACATGACCATCCTTTACAGCATCATCAACCCGCTGAAAGATTTCTCCCGTGCCGGCTACAACATTCCCAAAGGACTGGCCTCGATGGAGCGCGTGGACAAGATACTGATGGCCGAGGTGACCATCCGCGAGCCCGAACGGCCGGTGCACCTGCGCAGCTTCGAGCGCGACATCGAGTTCCGCGACGTGAGTTTCAAGTATGGTGAACACTGGGTGCTGCGCCACATCAACCTCACCATTCCCAAGGGCAAGACCGTGGCCCTCGTGGGGCAGAGCGGCGGCGGCAAGTCGACGCTCGTCGACCTGATACCCCGCTACTACGACGTGCAGGAGGGAGAAGTGCTCATCGACGGCGTCAACGTGCGCCAGCTGGGCATCCACGACCTGCGCCAGCTCATCGGAAACGTCAACCAAGAGGCCATCCTCTTCAACGACACGTTCTACAATAACATCACTTTCGGCGTGGAAAACGCCACGCGCGAGGACGTGGAGCGGGCGGCACGCATTGCCAATGCCTACGACTTCATCATGGAGTCGGAGCAGGGATTCGACACCAACATCGGCGACCGCGGCGGCCGTCTCTCGGGCGGACAGCGGCAACGCGTGAGCATTGCCCGCGCCATTCTGAAGAATCCGCCCATCCTCATCCTCGACGAGGCCACCTCGGCACTCGATACCGAGAGCGAGCGGCTGGTGCAGGACGCACTGTTCAAGCTGATGAAGACGCGCACCACCGTGGCCATTGCCCACCGCTTGTCTACCATCAAGAACGCCGACGAGATATGCGTGCTGCACGAAGGAGAGATTGTGGAGCGGGGCACGCACGACGAACTCATGGCCTGCGACGGCTACTACAAGAAGCTGCACGACATGCAGGCTTGACCCATTAACCCCCGTAGCGTATGACACACGTGGTTTACTGTCTGTTCTATGCACTCTCGCTGCTGCCCTTCTGGCTGCTGTATGCGCTGTCGGATGTGGAATACTTCTTCATGTATAGGCTTATCGGCTACCGTCGGAAGATAGTGAGGGGCAACCTGCGCTCGGCTTTCCCCGATATGGGAAAGCAGGAATTGGACAAGATAGAACGTGGGTTCTATCACTGGTTCTGCGATTATTTTTTCGAGGCCATGAAGCTGTTGAGCATCAGCGACCGCGAGATGAGGAAACGGCTGCGCATCACCAATGGCGAGGTGCACGAGCAGTGGTTCAGGCAGGGACGCAACACGGCAGCCATTCTGGGCCATTACTGCAATTGGGAATGGCTCACCCGGGTGGGCATGGACATGGACGAATCGCGGCGACTCTGCTTCATTTATGACCCGTTGCACAGCAAGGCTTTCGACCATCTCTTCCGCCGGCTGCGCTCGTGCCCGCCCATCGGCGTCACCGTGCCCAAGCGGGACATCCTGCGGCAACTGGTAAACTGGAAGCGCGAGGGCGTGATGTCGCTGAGCGGATACATTGCCGACCAGGCCCCGAAATGGCAGAACATACACTGCTGGCTGCCGTTCCTGAACCACGACACGCCGGTCTTTACCGGTGCCGAACGCATCATGCGCAAGATGAACAACGTGGTGTTCTATGTAGATATACAGCGTCCTCGCCGCGGTTATTACACCATCACGTTCCAGCTCATCACCGACGAGCCCAACCGTCTGCCCGAATTTGAGATTACGCGCCGCTTCTTCCGGATGCTCGAAGAGAGCATCCGCCGCGACTCAGTGCCCTATCTTTGGACCCACAACCGCTGGAAACGCACGCGCGAGGAGTTTGACCGCAAGTTTCGGATTGTGGGCGGAAAAGTAGTACCCAAGGATAATTGATTACTTCACCAGCGAGGTGATGGCCTCTTTCACGCCTTTCATGTTGGAAAGAAAAGCCTTGGCCGCGCCAAACTTCAGGTGCATGTCCAGCCGCACGGGCACGTGGTTGGCATCGTCGGTGACGTAGAAATCCACGATTTTCTTGTATTCCTCGCCGTCCTTGCTCTCCATGTAGGCCAGCTTCAGGCAGCGGTACGTGTGGCCGTTGTCGGCCT
Organism: Hallella seregens ATCC 51272; assembly: GCF_000518545.1. Taxonomy (GTDB): domain Bacteria; phylum Bacteroidota; class Bacteroidia; order Bacteroidales; family Bacteroidaceae; genus Prevotella; species Prevotella seregens. The sequence goes on along the minus strand of NZ_KI912452.1, from coordinate 4,637 downwards.
TGATGTTGGTCTTGCCCTCGTAGCGGAGCCGGGCGGGCTGGGTGCCGTCGCCGTCGGAAATGGGGAAGTCCACGTCGTGTCCGCTCCTCCATCCCGTGGGGTTGAACGAGCGTGCGCGCAGGAAAATGCTCATCATGTCGTACACGCAGTCGTCATACGTGTGCTTGTTCCAGGTGTGTGAGCCGTCGTTGTGCTGCCTGTGTTGGCGAATGGAACACTTTCCGTTGGGGTAGGTATAGAACACTTCGTCCACCGTGTAGCGCGAGCCCTCGTGGGCTCCCTTGCGGAAATAAAGCGGGGTGAGGTCGAGCGTGTTGTAGCAGAGCAGCGTGTCGCGCAGCACAAACATCTGGTCCACCTTGTCGCTGCCACGTGTGATGAGACTGCCGCGATAGGCCTTTTTGCCATTGTAGACGCTCTGCACCGTGGAGAACGAGGCCGTGCCGGCCTTCACCCAAACGAACTTCCAGTTGTAGTAGAGGTTGTAGGACAGGAACTCGCCCGACTTGAAAGCCGTGTTGCGAAAGGTGCATTGCGCCGAGGCCACGACGGGAAGCAGCAGCAGGAGCGATGCCGTGAGGATATGCTTGAGTGGGTTCATCATGATTTTGATATGGGGTTTGGGGTTATTTGAGGGTGGGAATGTACTCGATGCCCAGCTTGCGGGCGCGGTCGGCATTGCGGTGCTGGATGGTCTTTTCCTTGTCGGCTTTCTGCTGGATGATGGCGCCCGGCTTCTGGCGATAGAGCGGAGTTTCGGCGGGGTTCCACGATCGGGTGACGTCCCACTTGGCCTTGCACTCTATCTCCTCGGGATAATAGTACACGGCCTCGGGCTGCACGTCGTCGGCGTAGCTGCCCGTGTCCCAGCGGCGGTTGTCGTTGGCGTCGAGAATCATGCGCAGATAGTACTTGCCTTCCCTGAGATAATAGAACTCGGCTTGGCCCGAAGCGGTGAACACTTCCTTGACCACTTTGTCCGATCCGTCCATGAGTTGGGCAATGACATGCTGTCCTTCCATGCCGGTGAGCGTGACCAGCAGGGTGGCGTAGGCATCGGTGGAGCGCACCTTGAGCCCTTGTTTCAGCGGCCCGGACACCTGGCCGTAGATGGTGCAGAACGTCGCGCTGTCTGCCTCCAGGCTGTATTCCGTGTCGGGTTTCCACTCGGCCCGCAGCAGATAGGTCTCTCCGTTCACCCGGATCAGCTCGCAGGGCTCGCGGTACCACAGCGTGTCGGCACCCGGTTTGGAGAAGAGATGGATGTGGGTGGAGTCGATGTCCATGAGCGGTATGGGCGAGCTGATGGTGACGTTTTGGTCGGGATCCATCTCCCCGCCGGGCGTGACCGTGAGCTTCAGCGGCTCTCGTGGCATGACGGAGTCGTAGGGTTCGCCGTGCTTTTTCTTCTTCTCCTCTTTCTTTTGCCACTCGTCCAGCAGTTTCTTTTCTTCTTTCAACCGCTTGGCATAAGGCTGTTTGGAGAGCAGGGGCACGGTGTCGGTGCGCAGCCGGAGCACGCCCAGCGTGTCGGTAATGTGGTGGGTGAGCAGCACGGTCAGCGTGTCCTGGTTCACCAAGGCCGTGTTGCGCAGCCAGTAAGTAATGGTGTCGCGCCCCGCGGTGGGTTCCACCACGAAGGCATTCTCGGCGTTGAAGTTCAGGCCTCGGACTTGGGGCAGCACGCTGTCGCCGTAGCTGTAGTAGAGGGTGAAATGGTTGGCCTCCTTGCGTTCGCTCTTGACCAGATAGCGGTCGGTCAGGATTTCGTTGAACGCCCGCAGACAAATGTTGTCGGGCAGAAAGTGGGTATAGGGCACGCGCTCGATGTTCTTGATGTGCAATGAGTCGATCCACGTGGTGTCTTGGCGGATGTCGGGCTTGAAGCTGGGCTTGATGAGGTCGCGGCTGAAAGCCAGCATCTCGCTCTTTTGCCCGAACATGTAGTCGCCGTCGGCATCCTGAAGGGCATAGATGCGGTATTTGCCCGAGGCCACGCCCTTGATGACAAAGCGGCCGCGCGAGTCGGTTTTCGACACGCGCAGCATGGGTTTCTTTTTGAAGGCAGAGTCCGAGAGGTCGTCGTAGAGGCCCACGAGCATGCCCTTGACAGGCTCCAGATTGTCGGCCTGAAGCACATAGCCCGACACTTCCAGGGTGTCGATGTGGTCGCCGGTGGAGAAACTGTAGGTGTAATTGCCCAGCGGATTGCCCTCGTTGTTGTCGGTAATGGCGCTGGAGAAGTCGATGGTGTAGGTGGTGTTGGGCTTCAGCGAGTCGAGCAGTTCGATGCTGATGCGCTTGCCCTGCCCCTTGATTTCGGGGGCTTCGAGCTGTGGCGGCGACACCACCACATTCTGTGTGGGGTTGTCTATCTTGATAAATTCGTCGAAGTTGATGTAGATATGGCGGCGCTTCACGTTGGTTGCCTTGTCTTCGGGAGACGCTCCAATCACCCGCGGCGGGGTCTCATCGTACCATCCGCCATCGGGGCTGCCCATCTTGGCGCAGCTGAAAAGTAAGAGGGTAAAAAGGTAGAAAGGTAGAAATCTTCTACCGCAAACCGCATATTTCATCATGTTAAAGCCTTTGCCCATAATCGTTTCCTTGCGTTTTTACCCTTTTTATCTTTTCTTTTTTACCTTTTTACCTTTTCTTTACCCTTTTACCCATTTACCTTTTTACTCTTTATTCATCTCCAGCAGCTCGTCCATGTTCTTGCGCGAGTTGCTCAGCCGCGGCACCTTGTGCTGTCCGCCCAGCTTGCCTTTGGCCTTGAGCCAGTCGTTGAACAGGCCCGGACGGGCCTCCACCACTTCGAGATGCTGCAGGGTCACGTCGTGCGAACGCTTGGCTTCGTAGTCGGAATTGATTTCCTGCAACTTCTCGTCGAGCAGCCGTGCAAAGTGCTGCAGCGTGTCGGGCTGGTGCGAGAACTCGACGAGCCACTGGTGCCGGCACTTGGCATTCTCGTCCATATAGACCGGTGCGGCCGTGTATTCGCTCACCTGGGCGCCCGTGTGCTCGCACGCATAGGCCAGTGCTTTCTCGGCGTTGTCCATGATGAGCTCCTCGCCGAAAGCATTGATGAAGTACTTGGTGCGGCCTGTAATCACGAACTTGTAGGGGCGGCGGGAGGTGAATTTCACGGTGTCGCCAATCATGTAACGCCACAATCCGCATGAGGTGGTGATGAGCATGGCATAGTTGCGGCCGAGTTCCACGCCTTCGAGCGGCACCACATTGGCACCTTCCTGCCCCACCTCTTCGAGTGGAATGAACTCGTAGAACACGCCGTAGTCCAGCATGAGCAGCATCGAAGAGTCGGCGGGGTCGTCCTGAATACCGAAGAATCCCTCCGAGGCATTATAGGTTTCCATGTAGCTCATGCGGGGCGAGGTGATGAGTTGCTCGTACTGTTTGCGGTATGGCGTAAAGGCAATGCCACCGTGGAAAAACACTTCCAGATTGGGCCATACCTCTTCGAGGTGCTGCTTGCCCGACAGCTCCATGACACGAACAAGCACGCTCAGCATCCACGAGGGCACGCCGGAGAGGTTGGTAATGTTCTTGTTCAGGCACTCATGGGCGATGCGGTCGCGCTTGAGCTCGAAGTCGGAAAGCAATGCCGTGTGCTTCTTCGGCACGCGAACCAGGTTGGCCAGCGGGTTGATATTCTCGATGAGGATGGCGCTCAGGTCGCCCACGAGTGAGCCTTCCTGGTTGTAATTGGGCGAGTGGCTGCCGCCCAGAATGAGCGAGCGGCCGTCGAAGAGACGGCTCTCGGGATGGTTGCGCAGATAGAAAACCACCACATCCTCGCCACCTTTATAATGGATGTTCTGCAGTCCGTCGCCCGAAACGGGAATGAACTTGGACTTGTCGTTGGTGGTGCCCGACGATTTGGCAAACCATTTCACCACACCCGGCCACAGCACATCGGCTGCGCCATGGCGCATGCGGTCGATGTCGGCCTTGAGTTCCTCATAAGTATTCACCGGTACGTTCTGGACAAAGTCGTCGTAGCTCAGCGTGTTGGCCAGCAGATGATTGCGTCCGTATTCCGTATTCTGTCCCTTGCCAATCAGGTATTTCAACGCTTCCTGCTGGAGGGCCTCGGGGTGAGTGTAGTGCCGTTCCAGCTCTTTTTGGCGGGGAATGAAGAATTTACCGGCTATCTTTGTTAGACTCATTTTGCGAAAATATCGGTTTGAGCTGCAAATTTAGCCTAAATCTTTGAATCTAAGGAACGATTTAGCATTTTTAATATGGGCTCCCCGCTCTCCTGTTCCGCCTTGTTCGGCCATTCATCGGGAGAGATGCCGGCTTTCTGTTCGGGACTTTTTTTCTTGATTATTCCAACGAATGCTTGCCCATTTCACAAACATTTACTACCTTTGCACCGCATTGATCGCAAAACATGTACACCATTAAGAGATACAACAGAGCAGAAGAGGTGCAGGGAACCACAAATTTTCCTGCAAATTTTTCGTCGAATTGTTTGGTAGTTCCAAATAATTTGCTACTCTCTCTCTCTCTCTCTCTCTCTCTCTCTCTCTCTCAAGCCACTGGCGTAACCTCTCTCTAAAACACTTACGCGTACGCGCGCGAGGTGAACCTCGTGCAACCCCAATAGG
>NZ_KI912451.1:96380-190922 GCF_000518545.1 Hallella seregens ATCC 51272 | reverse complement strand
GGAAAGGGAGAGAAGCTGATCGATGCTTTTCTCACTTGAAAGGAACAGACGGACATACTTGCGGACAGTGTTACGGGAAGTATGGAATGTGGATGCCGTTTCCTTGATACCCATCCCTGCCGCATAACATCTTAAAATGTTCTTGATTCTCTTGTTCATTTGCATAGATTTTATTATTACCCCTTACACCAGGACTCGGGTTCCCAAATCTACATAAAAAAACTCTAACGACACTTGTACTAAGTGGTTAATGTTATTTTGGCCAAAAGGGTCAATCATATTATGGCCAAGGTGAGCAATCCTGTTTGGCCAAAAGGGTCAAAGTAGAGTGGCTTTTCCAGGTATTCCCAAACTGCCCCTGTCGCTATTCGTATAGCATATGCTGGTAAGAAAGTTTTTCTGCGGATAGGGAAATCATATATAGGAACAGATTGGATAGAACTATGTGAATGTGAGAAATTATCACGAAACAAGAAAGCCTCAGAACGCAAGGAATTAAAAAAACAGATGGAGAAAGTGGCTACTCTTGTAAATCAACTCATCGATGAGGGAAACTTTTCTTTGAGAAAACTCCGGGAACGACATCAAGGGAGGAAAGATGACGATAGTACAATCTACTCCATTTGGGAATCTTTTATTGTATCCAAGCGCGACGATGGCAAGGCAGGAACAGCTCGGTGCAGTGAGGATATATTAAAGAGGTTTGTACGGGATATGGGAAAAGATGTGACTTTAAGTGATATAAATCATAACTTTATTCTGGATTGGGTAAAGGTAATGAAGAAGAATAGCTTTAGCGCAACATCCATTGGAATATCATTGCGTACATTCCGCACCATTGTAAATATCTGCATTGACCGTGGCTTGATTAAAGGAAGCACCAAAGAAATGTTCAAAGACACGGGCTACAATAAGGTGTGTAGTCGCAAGCATGAGTTCCTTGATGTTCCTACCATGAAGATGCTTTATGACTTTTGGGAGAGAAATGAAGCCAAAGACGAAACAGGCAAGGAGTTATTCTTTCCAAAAGAGAAACACGCCGTCTTTCGTGATTTAGGGCTATTTCTATTTATGTATCTTGGTGATGGGCAAAATTTGGCCGATACCTTGCGACTGACTTATGACAGTTGGTATTTTGCCACTCGTGGTAAGCAACTCCGCTTCCTGCGTCATAAGACGAGAGACAGAAACGAGAGTGCCAGTGAGGTCATCTTTCCTATTACCCCAGAACTTCAAAAGATAATAGACAAGTATGGCAACGAGCCTAAACTTGATAAGCGTGTGTTCCCGATTATGAGTGAGTGGATAACCCCAGAACAAGAAGTGTGGGTAATTCAGAGATATAACCGCTACATTCGTGAGCACATGGCAAAGGTGGCAGAACTGCTTGGTATGAAACAGCGTCCATCATCTACTTGGGCTCGGCATAGTTTCGCCACTAATCTGAATAATTCTGGATTGGTGCCGTACAAATATATCAGTGATAGTATGGGACACAGTGGCAATGGAGATATAACATCCAACTACATTGGTGCCTATCCTTTGGATAAGATGTTGGAATATAATTGGTACCTTTTGAACGAAGAAAGACAAAACAAAGCTACTGATAAGCAAATGGTCTTGGAACTATTGAAAAATATGAGCGAAAAGGATAGAAAAGAATTGCTCGCGTCTTTGTAACGAACGAGTTGATTTGAAAAATATGCCACAGGTGACACTTTTTTCAAATCGTATGTTTTGTTTTAAAATAAATAATGTATCTTTGCCATTGAAAAAAGTGCCCCTTGGGACAAAAACTTAAAATATGAGAATGACAATTCCCAGAGATGTCTATTTGAAGCAGCTGATTGACGGACGAGAAAATGGTTTTATTAAAGTAATCACAGGTATGCGAAGATGTGGCAAGTCCACACTTTTACAAGTTCTTTTTCGTGATTATTTGATGAAACAGAACATACCTGCTGATCACATCATCTCTATTGCTTTGGATGACCGCATCAATCAAAAGCTAAGAAATCCTGACGTTTTGTTGGCATATATCCGCCAGCAAGTCAGGGATAACCAGTTGTATTTTATACTTATGGATGAAATACAGATGGTAGATGAGTTTATGGATGTTCTAAACAGCTTGTTGCATATTGAGAATGTGGATGTTTATGTAACAGGTAGCAATTCTCATTTCCTCTCTAATGACATCGTAACAGAGTTTCGGGACAGAAGCGATGAAATACACATGTATCCATTCTCTTTCTCTGAGTATTACGCAGCCGTAGGCGGGGATAGGCAAGGGGTATGGAAAGACTATTATACCTATGGTGGATTACCTCACGTGTTGACTTTAGTCGGTGATAAGAAGAAAAGCGACTACCTATATAATGTTTATCGCAAGACATACTTGACGGATATAAAAGAACGGCATGAAATTAAGGAACATGAGTTTCAGGAATTAGCAAAGATGCTGTCTTCTTTTATAGGTTCATCTTGCAATCCGAACAAATTGACCAACACCTTTAAAAGTAAAGAGAATGTTGATTTGTCCTATCCCACAGTAGTAAAGTACATTTCCTATCTAAAAGACTCCTTTCTGATAGAAGAAGCAGAACGTTATGATATCAAGGGACGTAAATACATTGGCTCCTTGTCCAAATATTATTTTTGTGATTTGGGGGTAAGAAATTCCATTTTGAATTTCCGTCAACAAGAAGAAAATCATATTATGGAGAATGTTCTCTATAATGAGTTGCGAACGAGAGGTTATAATGTAGATGTCGGCATGGTAGATGTTAAGCGAAAAATTGATGGGAAGAGCATCCGCAAGCAATACGAGGTTGATTTCGTGGTGAATGAGGGAAGCAACAGGTACTATATCCAGTCTGCTTTTGCCATGCCCAACATTGAAAAGGAGCGTCAGGAAAAGACTTCTTTTTCATTTATCAATGACTCCTTCAAGAAAATTATCGTCGTGAAAGATGATATTAAGCCTAAACGGGACGAACAAGGAATCGTAACCATAGGCTTGCTCGATTTTCTGTTGAATAAGGATAGCTTAAAACTATAACTTGATTATGAGAGCAGAACATAAAGGAGATTTGCTGATATGGTACCAAGCCAACAAGGTAACTGCCGACCGCATCATCAATGACCTGAAGAAGCAGTCGTTTGAAGCGGTGATGCACCTGTATGCCTATACAGCCAAATCTTTGAAGCTGGAACATATTGTGAGCCAGCAGGACTATCCTTTCTTGTTCTCTAACAATTACACACGAGTTGGTGACACCTTGGCGGCAGCCGTGTCATTTCTTCTGAGTGAAGGAAACATGAGTTTCGCCAATCCTGACAAGGTTAGGAAAACACTGCGGTATTGGCTTGTTTATGGTAATTTGTATGAGACGCTTGTTTCAAAGGCTATCATCAAGGCAAATGAAGCCAAAGAACGGATAGAACAGAATGGCTTTTCTGATTTACAGCAGCAATTGGTTGAGGCCAGCGTCCAAAACGGAATCAAGACACAGTATAATTGGGACAGATTCTTTGGTGTTGAAATTTCGGAAGATGACGAAGATGGCGCAGTAACAGAAAGAAAAGTTAAACAAATCCCAGCCGAACTTCAAACGGAAGCAGCCCGACTGATTCTTGACAAAGCAATTTCGTTGGGGTTATGTGATAATGAATATCACTGGCAAAAGACAAACTCCCTGTTGGCCTATTTCGCTGATTGTGCCTGTGAACATTTGAAACTATCCAAAGCGGAGCAGGACGGCAAGAAGAAAACATATTGGAAGCCTTTTGAAACCCTATTCGGTGTTTCTGGACTGGCCAATTACAAGAACACCTATACCAACAAGACGGGCAAGCTGCCCATTGACCATGAAATCGTGGAATCTATATTCCGCTAAAAGAAGAAACCCATAGCCCGTGTAAGTCAGCCTTGCATGGGCTTTTTCATTCATTCCTCTTACTATATAAGCATTCCGTTCCATAGGAGGGATACCCATATAGTTACCATGTGGTACCTATATGGGCATAATGCCATGTAATTCCATGATACTTTTGCAGCAAACTTTTAAAACCAAGAGACATGCAAGGTAATTTCATTATGCTGCAAAAGGAAGACCTCAAGGAGGCCATTGCAGAAGTATTGGAAACAATGGTGGGCAAGAATCTGCTGAAAGAGCCAACTCCGGCAGAATCCACCGAGTATTACACCCGTGACGAGCTGTGCGCCCGTCTGCACATTACCTATACCACATTGTGGCGCATGGAGAAACGTGGCGTCATCCATGTCCATAAGATTGGAAGGCGCAACCTGTATTCCAAGCAGGAAGTGGACGCACTGATAGCAAATGGACTTTCTTCTGATTCTGTAAGCAGGTAGTATGACCATGGCAGAACTTAGCAAGAACATCTCCAAACCGCCAGAGGTGGATTATATCCTTTCCTCTTTTCAGCAGTTGCAGGAACAGCAAGCTGTTGATGCCGGTGGTTTTCATGTGGCGGCCATGAACGACTGCCTGAAAGCGGCCAAATCGTTGCCGCCTCTTTTGGTTCTCTATCCGAACATTGTCCTCGAAGGTGATCTCTGCATCATCTTCGGACAGTCAGGTATCGGCAAGACCATCTTCGCCATGCAGGTGGCAAGGGATATTGCCGCACAGGGGAAGCGCGTGCTCTACGCCGACTTTGAGATGACGCTGCGTCAACTGGCCTTGCGGTACGAGGTTCCGAACTTCCCTCCTACCTTCTTCCGTGCGGAGATGGACAGGGACAATCTCATTGATGATGTATTGAAGGGGATAGAAAAAGCAGCCGTGGCGAATCTTGCGGAGGTGGTGTTCATCGACAACATTACCGCCCTCAGCCAGTCGCTCGACAAAAGCTTTGACGCTGGCTCGCTCATGGCATTGCTGAACGCCTTGAAACGGAAGTATAAATGGACGTTGGTCGTCCTCAACCATGTTCCCAAGATGTTCTCTGGTTCTGTCCCTCTTTCCCTGTCGGCCATACAGGGCTCCGCCAAACTCAACCAGTTGATAGACGATGCCGTTGGGCTGGGACAGTCAGGCCGTGACAAGTCGCTGGTCTATGTGAAGCAGTGCAAGTGGCGCAATGGCGAAGTTGTGCTCGATGCCGACAATGTGGCCCTGTATGAGCGGGCCAAGAACAAGGACGGCAATCTTTGCTTTACCTTTCGTGGCTATGACACGGAGGTAGCCCATCTGGAAATGACAGGTACCAACGGGCGTGAGGAACTGAAATCAAGGGTCAGGGAATTGTCCTCGCAGGGCATGAAGCAGCAGGACATAGCCAGGGAATGTGGTATCACCCAAAGCAAGGTGTCAAGGCTCTTGAACCGTTGATTATTCACTTTATGCAGTTTATGCAATATGCATAAGTGCATAAACTGCATAAAACGCATAGCAAAAATGGAAAATCAGGACTTAAAGAGAATGTCGGCGAGCAAGGCCGCGCCCAATGATCGGATGTTGATAGAGATATCCAAACAGGATATAGGATGCCATTATTCTTCCCTTACGGATTATCTGGATAAGATGGCTGGTTATGATTCCAAACTGTTGTCGGGCATTGATCGCTTGATGATGGGATTTCATTTGGGTGCCGTCACCAAACTGGTGAACAGACACTTTGGCACGGTGTTGCCTCGGATAAATTGGAACAACAAGGTCGTAGGAGGAAGTGTGCAGTACTTTGATACGGACAGTGGGGCAATCCTGCAAAGAGAGCCCTTGGTGGAACATCTTTATAGCTGGTACTGCTTCGACTATTACACGGACGATGAGGTCTTCTTTGGCGAGCATCTGCTTTCAAACAAGCCTGTCGCCATTGTGCAGGAGGAAAAGACAGCCTTGCTGGGTACGCTGGCGGAACCGGCCGTTGACTGGTTGGCGGTTGGAGAAGGCTGCAATCTCACCAATAACATGATGAGTAAACTGGCTGGCAAGCGGGTGGTCCTTTTCCCTGATGATATAAGCTGTGATTATTGGGAAGAGCAGTTCGGGGCAAGGTTCAAGGTGGACCGTGGCTTTGTCCATCGGGACATTAACCGATACCTGATTGACAGAATCAGAGGTCGTGGCAGTCCTTGAACTTGGGGGGAGGGAAGAACAGGGCTCTGCCCTTGTTATAACCTACTATAACTACCCGCTGCGCTTTCGTAGTTGTGGGCCCAAGGCCAGCCTTGGAGAACCGGCGGGGATGACTCTCCCCCTGCACCCTCCACTCGGTGGCATCTGCCCCCAAGACCCCTGACCAGAGCGTGACCCTCTCTCTGGACTCTCCGCTTAGGGAGCCTCCCTAAGAACCTTATGAAAAGAAAAACCAACAATCATTTAATTCCCTTTTGTTATGACACAAATGACATCGGTACACATCAAGCCCTGCAATATCGGGCAAAGTGAGGCACACAACCAACGGACAAAGGCATATCTTGACCACATCAATGCCGAGAAGCTTTATATCAGGAAAGACCTGATACCTGAGAATCAATCGTGGACATCGGAACTGCAAGGCGATATGACCTTGCGGCAGTATTACGATGCCATTGGCAGAATGGTGAAGGAAAAGACGGGCAGGGCCATGCAGACCAAGGAACGGGAGCGAATCAACAAGAAGACGGGCAAGGTAACCAAGATAGCCGGCTGTACTCCCTTGCGTGAGGGCGTCGTGGTGTGCAAGGCAGACACCACCATGGAGCAGTTGCGTCATTTCGCCGACCTTTGTCGGCAGCGTTTCGGCATTACGGCCATACAGATACACCTCCATTGTGACGAGGGGCATTGTCTTGATCCGAATGACACATCTACATGGAAGCCTAACTATCACGCCCATGTCATCTGGGACTGGATGAACCATGAGACGGGTAAGTCCTACAAGCTGGACAATGAGGACATCAGCCTCGTGCAGGACATGGCGGCCGAGGCATTGGGAATGGAGCGCGGCGTTTCCAAGTTGGAGACGGGCAAGCGGCATCTTGAACGGAATGACTATATCGTGGCAAAACAGAAGCGCGAGTTGGAGGAAAGCAAGAAACAAGCGGAAAAACTGGCAAAGGAGAACGAGCAGAAAGCTCTCGCCTGTGAAAAGTTGGATAAGGAAATCCACGACAAGCAGGCGAAAGCCAATCGGGAGAACGGTAGCGCCATCCTGTCGGGCTTGGCCAACCTTGCAGGAAAGGGCAAGTATGCACAATTGGAGGCGGAGAACATCGCCATGAAGCAACAGGTGGCATTGTTACCCGAGAAGATAGCGCAGGGAGTGGCAGAGCGGACGGCTGAACTTGAAAAGGCCTATGAAAGGGAAAGGCGGATTGCGGAGTTGCGTTTGGATGAATACAACAAACTCACCCAAAGTTACAACAGGCTATTGAAGAAGTCGCAAAACGATAAGAAATCGTATGAGACGGCTCTCTCGCGGAAGAATTGCATCATAGCCAGCCTTATATCCGCTTTTCAGAAGGCAATAGACTTGTTGGATGTTGTATGTCGCAAGGCTTTGAAAGCCGTCATCGACTTTGCCAAGAAGCCGATTGCCAGACGATTCACATATGAGCAAGCCTGTGCCGTCAATGATTTTCTTGATATGGGTTCTGACAGGCAGGGGACGGCCGATACGCTGATAACACTTTCCCGGCCATTTCTCACTGAAAACGAATACACCAAGGGAAGGCTGGAGGTGCAGAATGTGACAAGCAACTTTTCAGAGTACGAAAGTATTGAAAAAGAAAAGCAAAGATGGTATATCCGCCCATCAAGAGGAATGAAAATATAAAAAAGGAGGGCAACGCACAAATTGTCCTCCCAATGTTATGGTCTATCACCATTTATTGTATTATTGAGTAGATAATGTGTCCAGAAAAGAACCAACGGTTCCTAATGCATTTGCGAGGCCATTATATTTTGACAGTGTATATGAAGATATGCGTAAATCATTAAAAGAATACTTCTGGAGGGCACTTCATTATGACACTCCCTTCTGCTATTTCTTATTTCTCTACGCTTTGCCCTCGGGAGCAAACTCGCGCGGTTTTTCCAATCGACCACTATGCTATTATAGAATAACTCCCTGACGTTTACATTCTTGACGAACTAGAAAGAAATTCTTTCGAGTTCCGTCTTCACTCAGTTCCTAACCTTGGTATATGTTGCAGACATGAAGGCTAATTTCCTGAAGTGTGGTCGCATAGCTCTATCCAATCATCAAACCCTTTCTCTTGGGTAATACATTGGGTATCATTTGGACCCACTCTTTGCCGGCCTCATAAATAACGTTTTACTCATCGTCTTTCTCGGAGAACAGAGGACTTTTTTCCATTGCATGGATAACTTCCAGCTTGGTACCATCGTCAAGTTCTTCTCGATTGATGACCGAATAAATGATTTTTGCGAGAAGTTCCTTATCTATATTCCCAGCTGCTACATGCCAGATGTATGCTTCCATATATGGCAAGAAATGGAACCCAGCCCATCCTCTTTTGTTCTTGATAAGGAAATGGGCACCTATCACCAGTGATATACGCTTATTACCATCCGCAAAATAATGACCTGTGCAGAAAGCAAACACCATGTACGTCAATTTATCTTCTAAGGTCGGGTAGTATAAATCGTTTTGAACGAAATCAAGAACTTTCTCAATCTCTGCTTGTTCTCGTATGCCAGACATTCCACCACCACTTTGCTCAATGGTTTCCCGGTAATATCCAAGAACATCTTCAAAACGAAGATAAATGAAATTCTCCATTGCCTTTATTTTTTTAGACGTTCAAGAACATGTTTGTTTTCATCGTTATCCAGAAGTTTTTCTAGATCTACGGAATCTGCGCCGATGAAACGCTCGAATTCTTCAGGAGAAACTGCTCGCAAATATCCAGCAATACCATCATGATAGACATCACGAAGCCCAAGGTCCAAAGAAGCCATCTTCTGACGAGCGTCATATAGGAAGGGTGACATGGCAGGGCTTTCTGCCTGTTCATTGATTAGTGTCTGAACCTCTTGTATGCTTATTTTTCTATGCAGCCTAACAGCCAGATCACGAATGGCACTTCCTACTCCATTCTCAAAAGAACTGATAACACGAAGAACCTCTGCGTACATTGTTGCTTTGGCATTATCCTTTGGGTCTAGTTTTAGTAGCTCTTTATATTGTTTAGCATTTTCATGGAAAACTGCCTTATAAATCATATCCGTAATGGAAGCATATTTATAAGTCGGATGCCCATCTACATAATCATTAATCGGTGCAGTTAAATTCTTTCTGTAATTTTCTTCCTGAATTGCTGCAGGAAGGAAATCCCTATCGCGCCAGTTGATATATTTTGTTCCGCCACCAGCTTTCTCATTGATAGTAGAAATGACAATATCCAAAATAAGGCTACGAACACGTTTGGCTTTTTCACTTTCAGCGAGCAGCATACCGATGTTCAAAAATGCACGAAAGTCGAAAAGACCTAACTGAGTGATTTTGCTCACGAAATTATTTTCGTGACCAAATTGTAACTTAAAGTCTTTCAGTCGCTTACCTTTACATAAAAAGTAACCATTGTGCTTCAATTCATCCTCATGTGAAGATAGATAATTGTCAATGGTTCGTGAATCCACCTCATAGAAATCTGCCACCATTTGTTTGGTAAGATAATACTTTCCTTCAAAATGATATGCTTCAATATCCAAAGCATTTTGGATACGAGGTATTGCCAAATTATTATTCAGAACATTCTGGCGTTCTATAGCTGATGTTGTTAAATCTTTTGCCATATATTTAATGATTCTTGTTTTGTTAACTTCATACGGATGTCAACCGGTGTCTGTTTCTTCATCAGAAAGTTGGCATAAATAAAGTGTACCTAGTTGTTCATACTACGGTTCTATAAATACTGGTGTACCCTTTTCGTTTTCTGGGTTTATCTCTATCAGTTTTTCTATTAAACGGTGATTGACAAGAAGACTAAAATCCATATCAAGTGCCTCGATAGTGAAGGTCATGTAACTCTTGCGCGGATTTTTGTTAGGATAGCCTAATGCCTTCAGCTCTTCTTTGTTCATTTCCCTATGATCAACAATAGTATATCCAGCCAACTTGTCTGGTTTGCCAAATTCATAGAGGACCAAGATGGACGTTCGACTAAACATCTCCCTATGTTCTTCCATCGAGCCCTTTGTTTTTCCTAATCTTATATTATATATGTTATGCGAGAGAATCCACTCTTTCTGTTTCTTGTTCTTAACACATCCAACAAGAATGGTCTTATCACCACCAAAGAAGTCAATAATACTTTGGTTAAACCGATTCCATTTATAGCATTCAAAAGGCTCTGCAGCCATCATCATCCTGTCTTCCTCTTCGTATTGAGGATACATCGAAACAACTTTTGGCTTTTCTGCCATTTTATAATATAAGTTAGAATTCTCAATGGAAACAAATTCATCATACCACTTTTGAGGATGCATTTCTTGTGAGTCATAAGCTTCGCAGAAATGTTTGTACAACTTTGCGTATGGAATTTGATGCTCAATTATGCATCTCAAATCATTGGTGCAAAGAGGCATAATTTTCATTCCCTCAATGTACTTGTTTGAATCTTGAGGGTCACAATACATGACCATTTTTCTCATTCTGAAATCACCTATAACATTGATATGAAGAAAACTTGTTGCAAAAACACAATAACTGTTTTTATTTCCTGTCCGTAGAAGATGATTACCGAGATGTCTTGATACTGGTTCCATCTCCATTCTTCTTTGGTTTGTGCTATCTGCAAGAGTTGCTTCCAAAAGCAGATTGTGTTCAGGATAGTCTAATGTTTTACCATATTCATACACTATATCAGCTTCACCACCTGCGGCATGGGTAATAGGAAGAAGGCTTGAATCAAGTGATAGTTTCAAATAATCAAGTACCTTTCCCCTACGACCACTTGCTTTATACCATATAATTCCAAGAACATACTCAAATATAGTTGGTACATCAGCGTTGTCTGTTACCATTTGGCTTATTTCACCATCTGTTCTGTTGTCAAAGTTATCAAGCAATTGTAACAACTTGTCATCAGTAAATTTGTCATCGACAAGTTTGTTGAATCGATCATATCTAACTTTGTCAACCTCATCATATGCATCATCAATACTATCTATATGAGTACCAAGCTCTTTATTGATACCTTCTATAATTTTTGTTTCATTAAAAGTAAGTGCAGGACATATACTATCCATAGTACAACTTTCAAATAGCAAATCACACTCCTCGTATGCTTGCTGATACAATTCTTCAATTGCAGCATTGAAAAATTGTTTTGGCACTATATCAAGTTTCACCTGTTCATCATCAAAAATGAAACAATTGGTCAGCCCTAAATAGCGCCTGTTTAAGTCAAGGTAATCTTCCAGCATTGATTTTGCTTTATTTAAATGCATAGTCAAGTAGAAAAAACGCTTGAAAGCAGTCTCCGATTGGATGGCTTCTTCTGGTAAAGGCAAAAGGCTCCCTTCAGGGTCTTTTTTGACAGCAGATGTAAGGCTTGTGTTAAACATCATTGTCTTCCACTTAATTGATGTGGTAAGTTTGCTCACTGCCAAAAATAAAGGATAAATTCTCGAAAGGTCATGCTGTATGTAAACAGCGTACATTTCAAGATAAACAGGGATGTACGCCTTATCATATTCAGCACTCTTTCGATTCATACCAACAGACAGAAGGAGGTCTCCAGAGAAAGGATGAGTGACAAAGCGGTTCAAACCTTCTTGATAATTACTCTTGTTCAAAAGGAATTCTTTTATAATTTCATCAATACTCCCCCCATTTTGGCGATATTCTTTTATGCTATCCAAAATGTATTCTGTATTGAATTGGGAAGTACATAGTGGCATAAGATACCTAAACTCATCATAGGTTAAATAATCAAGTTCTGACAATAAGAAAAGCACTACGATGAATGGTCGTACTGTATTCCCTGCGTCATCAGCACTTAGCTTAAGTAGCTGTTCAAGATAAACTTGTGAGTCCTTAGATATGTTTAACTGATTTTTCTGAAGGAATGCATTTTCATTTTTTGAGAGTTCAAGAAGATCGCGACCAACATCAGTCAGTCTATGGTTCTCATCAATAAGCCCCATATCATATAGACCACTGGTCTTTTCTCTGGCAGCTTTATATTTCACCTTGTCATCTCCTTTTGTGAAACCATTCTCTACGAGCCAGTCGTAATATCTATTTTTAATTTCATAGATATCCTTTTGCCAAGGAGCCATGTATTTCTTTTCCCAACCTTGATTCTTATTTTCTGGTTTCTTCCAAAAGTCATCTAACAATTGAAGCTGCCATTCGGTCATCCTATTAAATTCTCTTGTCCTAAAGGATGTTGTTCCGAATTTCCACACAAATGAATTGTATGGTATTCGTTCGTAATTTCCTATAAATCTATTATATTCTGCCATAGTCAAAATATTTTAATAGTTTGTGATAAGTACCTCTTGCGATTCTGCCTTTTTGGATTTTTTCTGGTAGTTGCTATAATGATAATCCATGAAAAGCTCATGAACATTATAGTTATGAAGTTCTATCCACTCTTTAAGGAGTGTGTTTTCCTTTCCCTCATGCTGGAGGACATTGCTAAGCGCGAATCTTATTTCTCTTCTGCTTAAATTGTCAAGAATATCCAGCAAATCACGTTCGTCCTGTTCATTCCAACCATCCTTCTCATTATACGTTGCAGTAGTAATCAAATAAGGAGGGTCACAGTAAACCAAACTATTCTGTGTTAGCCCATTAAAATCAAATTTTCTAAAATCCTTTGTTTGAAATTCACAATCTTGAAGTCGTAAAGCATCCAAGAATTTTACAAGTTTGGCTTCAATGGCAGTATTGAAATCTCGCTTACCTACAGGTAGGTTAAATTCACCATTATCATTAAAACGCAACTGATTATTAAATCCGAACAAAATTAGAGTATATAACAATATATAGTATTGGTTATCCTTTTGGGGGTAGTTATTAAACCTATCCCTAAGACGCAGAAACTTTTCTCTATTATAGGCTGATACACCTTTGTTAGCATCCCCTCCATAATACTTGAAATTATGGTCACGGGTACGACTAAATTCAAACTCATCAATCAATTCATTGATTCTTTTGATGATTGTTTCATTCTTCATTCTTTTCAAAGCCTTTATAAGGCTAATCAAAGGTTTGGAAGTGTCATTATAAATGGTGTAGCCAGCAGACACATTCATACCAACATTGCATCCCCCACAAAACAAATCTACGAATATATCAATGTCAGTGGGCATAAAAGGCAACATTTGGTCAAGAATACGTGCCTTACCTCCGATATAATTCAGCGGAGAAGATGTATAATTCTTTATCTGTTTACGCTGCATAAGAAAAGTCTTTCCTGATTATCTTTATTTTTAGCTTCATATCCAGCCTCAAAGCCCTTGTATTCAGTTGTAAATACTTGGACATCACCTCTAATTGAAAGTATTCTAACAATCTCTTCATCTGTCAGTTTTGCATTACTCCGACATTGAAGTTTCTTGCCATTATTATTATAACTAAACAAAATATAGCGACAGCGCAATTTCCTTACAAGGTCTTCAAGTGCAATTGCTGCTTGAATACTCTTGCAATACTTACTTTTCATTTTTGTCCTGTCCATCTTCTTAGCCACACCAAAAACTTTAGGTTTAGTCCATAAAGCAACATTTTCTAATAAATGATATGCGTCACAATACTGACGGCTATTATATGGAGGGTCTAAATAAGCAATGTCAACTTCGTCTAAACCAGCGATGTCATTACTATCTGCGCAGTAAATATGATTCCCTTCATTTAGTGGATAATCATTCTCTGGCATACGTAATTCCAAAACACCATCATATTTT
The DNA here is from genome assembly GCF_000518545.1 of Hallella seregens ATCC 51272. Lineage (GTDB taxonomy): Bacteria > Bacteroidota > Bacteroidia > Bacteroidales > Bacteroidaceae > Prevotella > Prevotella seregens. Next base: position 177,030 of record NZ_KI912451.1, on the reverse strand, counting down.
CCATCTCTTATGAACGAATCATAATGACCACATGTATGACTTATTCGATCCATTGCGTAAAACAATGATGTAATAACACAAGCATGTTCCCTTGTATTAACATGACCTATGGAGAGCTGTTGCTCTATGTCATCTCTAATAAATCCTATTTTCTGACATGTTCTTTTGTCAAAATATGTGTCAGAAAAGTTTTGCGACATATAATTGTCCTCATTTGATGTATCATAAGCATTATAGTATTCCATAAGCTGAGTAAGTTTCTCTCTGTCAATATTTTCAGGTGAAAACCAACAGAGTGCTGCATAATAATTACTTCTCATCATATCACAGACAACCAGACGCTTATCTTGAAATGCTGAAGCCACACTACCTGTTCCTGAGAATACATCAAAGAAAGAATTAACGTCTGTACAATTCTCTTCTACAATTCGTTTAATCCACTCAAGCAACTTATATTTATTACCGAGATACCTACGATTACTTATGTTGAAAGTATTAACCATTTTAACGTATTTCTATTTTTCGTTAATCGATACTTCATCAAAACGCACAAGTTCATTGAGGTCAACATTTAAGACCTTTGCTATTTTGATAAGCATTTCAAGATTTGGCTGGGCATTATTCTGTACCCATTTGGAAATTGTTGCCTGCCCAACACCAAGTTGCTCAGAGAGCCACTTGTTGGTTAGGTTCTTTTCGGCAATAATTACCCGTAATCTATTCAAATTCTTTTGTTCCATACTGCAATGTTTTGCTGCAAATATACAAATAAAAAATCGAAATAATTTTCTAATTTAGAAAATTTCTTCCAAAACGAAGCATGCAATTAACTCTTTTTAGGCAGATTGACGCCTGTAACACATATAATAAATATATGTATAAACTATGTTTGGCGACACAAAAACATTGGTACGATTGACTTGCTTGTTTTCGTTTCTAATTTGCGAAAACATTTCTTGAACTCACAAAAAATCACCCTAAGTTTCAGGGGGGCACGGAGGGTCACTTTTGCTTCAAAAAGGTCACCTGAAGGTCACCAAGAAAAGAAAAAGCACTTGCGAGAAACTCGTAAGTGCTTGATTTTTAATGTGGACCAGCCTGGGCTTGAACCAGGGACCTCCAGATTATGAGTCTGTTGCTCTAACCAACTGAGCTACAAGTCCGGCTTGTTGCTGTACAAAAGAAAGCAATAAGTTGTTTTGCAAAGGTAAGGGGATTTGGGCAAATAACCAAATGTTTTTTGCAAAAAGTCGCTAAATCAAAAGGAATGTATTGGCAATTATGGGTAATTTAGCTAACTTTGCAAGTGATAGTGAGAATTGGTGGCGCAAGATGTGCATCAACAAGCATAGAAGAATTATGAATCATCAAGTGCAAAATAATTGGCAGGACTTGACCGACGAGGAGGTGCAGGATACGAAGCATGGCCTGACAGACACCCAAGTCTTGGAGAGTCGGCAGAGACATGGTGACAATGTATTGACACCGCCCAAGCGTACTTCCATGTGGAAACTCTACATGGAGAAATATCGGGATCCGATTATTCAGATTTTGCTGGTAGCTGCAGCCGTTTCATTGGTCTTGGCCTTTATCGAGAACGACTTTGTTGAGACCTTTGGAATCCTGCTGGCCATTGTGATTGCTACGACGGTGGGGTTCTATTTCGAACGTGACGCGGCCAGCAAATTCCGTCTGCTTACAGCCATCAACGAAGACCAGCCCGTAAAGGTGCGCCGCAATGGCCGGGTAGTGGAGATTCCTCGCCGCGACGTTGTTGTGGGTGATGTCATCCTGGTTGGCGTGGGCGATGAGATTCCAGCTGATGCCGAATTGCTGGAATGCGTGAATCTTCAGGTTGACGAGTCGAGCCTGACGGGGGAGCCTCTGACAACAAAAGCGGTTTTTTCCAGCTCTTTTCAGGGGCAGAACGGGGAACAACAAAACGAGGGAGCTCATGGCGGAGCAACCTATCCTGCCCATCTCATCCTGCGTTCCACCATGGTGATGAACGGTCATGGCGAGGCTGTTGTGACCCGTGTCGGTGACAAGACAGAAATAGGCAGAGTTGCCGCCAGTGCCACAGAAACCACCCATACCAAAACCCCGCTCAGCATGCAGCTGGCCAAGCTGGCCAAGCTCATTTCCATCTTCGGCACCACGGTGGCCGTGATTGCCTTTGTGTGTTTTCTCGTCCGCGACATCCTGACCAATCCCATTTGGCATGGTACGGATTATTTTGCCATGGCACTGGTGGTGCTCAACTATTTCATGATGGCTGTCACGCTGATTGTGATGGCTGTTCCCGAGGGACTTCCCATGGCCGTCACCTTAGCCTTGGCACTCAACATGCGACGCATGCTGAAGTCCAACAACCTTGTCCGCAAGCTCCATGCCTCCGAGACCATGGGGGCAGTAACCGTAATTTGTACCGACAAGACAGGAACACTGACGGAAAACAAGATGCAAGTGGGAAGCCTCACCCCTATCTCCGACTGTAATCCGGAAAAAGATTATCCCTCTCTCAATAGCGATAGTTTGGAGTCCGACAGAATCCAAGAGTGGCTTGCCATAGCCATTGCCGTGAACACGACGGCAGAACTCGACGGAGACACCCCCATCGGCAACCCGACAGAGGGGGCACTGCTCCTGTGGCTGAAAGAAAATGGATACGACTATCTCAAGCTCCGCCACAAATATCCCGTACAAGAACAGATCGCGTTCTCCACAGAAAAGAAGTATATGGCCACTACCGTTAGCATTGACGGCCGGCCTTGGACCTTTCTGAAAGGCGCTCCCGAGACCGTGCTTGGGGCCTGTAGACTTACGACCGAAGCACGCCAAGACATCGACCGGACACTGTCCGGCTACCAGCGGCAAGCCATGCGCACCCTGGTTCTGGCTTTTCGCGAGGGTACCTTTGCCGAACTCTCAAGCCATGCCGACTATCATGGACAGGCTGTCGTAGCCATCAGCGATCCTGTGAGGGCGGATGTCCCCGCTGCCATTGCCCAATGCCACAGGGCAGGCATCAAGGTCAAGGTTGTCACGGGCGACACCTCGGAAACAGCCATCGAAATAGCCCGACAAATCAGCTGTCTGGAAAGTAAGGGGAAAGAGAACGGTAAGGGTCGGGAGCGTTGGCACATCACAGGGGCGGAATTTGCCGCCCTCTCCGACAAGGAAGCCTACGATTGCGTGGAGCATCTTTGCGTGATGTCGCGTGCCCGGCCGGCCGACAAGCAGCGTTTGGTGCAGCTTCTCCAGAAACACGGCGAGGTGGTGGCCGTCACCGGCGACGGCACCAACGATGCACCGGCCCTCAACTATGCGCACGTGGGACTATCGCTGGGCTCGGGCACTTCGGTGGCCAAGCGAGCTTCCGACATCACGCTGCTCGACGACAGCTTCCATTCCATTGCTTCGGCAGTCATGTGGGGCCGTTCGCTCTATAAGAACATCCAGCGCTTTCTCTACTTCCAATTGGTAGTCAACCTCTCGGCTCTGCTGCTCGTGCTCGGCGGCTCGTTCATCGGCACCGAGATGCCGCTCACGGTCACACAGATTCTTTGGGTTAACCTTATCATGGACAGTTTCGCCGCCATGGCCCTGGCCTCGCTCGCACCGTCCCGTGAAGTGATGCTCGACAAGCCCCGTTCTCAGCGTGAGTTTATCATCTCCCGCCCCATAGGACGGGGCATCCTGTCCTGCGGCATCTTGTTCTTTGCCGTGATGTTTGTGTTCCTGATTTGGTGCGAACGTCATGGGGCCGGCAGCATTATCGACGTACACGAGCTTACCCTCTTCTTCACCACCTTTGTAATGCTCCAGTTCTGGAACCTGCTCAACGCCAAGTGCCTCGGCTCCTGCCACAGCGCCTTGCGCCATATCCTGCGCGAACGCGGCCTTTTGTTCGTCCTGCTGCTTATCCTTGCAGGACAGTGGCTCATCGTTACGTTTGGCGGCCGCATGTTCCGCACCCAACCGCTGAGCTTTGGTGAGTGGGCCGGCATCGTGGGGCTCACGGGCCTGTTTGTCTTTGGCGGCGGTGAGCTGTGGCGTGCCGTCTGTCGGTTGGTTCATCGTCATCGGGCATGAAGACGCTCTATTTGGATGCCCACACAGCTCCACAAACCCTGCCCAGCGTGGCCACCGTCGGATTTTTCGACGGTGTTCACCGGGGGCATCAGTACCTCATCCGCCGGGTCATAGCCGATGCACGGGCAGAGGGAATGCGCTCGATGGTCATCACTTTCGACCGTCATCCCCGTCAGGTGCTCCAACAAGACTATCAGCCCGAGCTCCTCACCACGTTCGATGCCAAGTTGCTGCATTTGGCACGCACGGGTGTGGACATCGTGGTGGTGCTTCATTTCGATGAAGCCATGGCCCGTCTCTCGGCCCGCGCATTCATGCAGCAGGTGCTGGTCGGGCGTCTCGGTGTCCGCCGGCTGGTGACCGGCTACGACAACCGCTTCGGACACAACCGAAGCGAGGGCTTCGACGACTATGTGGAATACGGTCGGCAGATGGGAATGCAGGTGGTTCGGCAGCCCGCTTTCCTGCTGAATGGCGTGCAAGTCAGTTCTTCCGTGGTGCGGTCGTTTCTTCGCGAGGGTGAAATCACAATGGCCAATCAGTGTCTTGGCTATCCCTTTACGGTGGTAGGGCGCGTCGTAGACGGCTTTAAGAAAGGACGGGAACTCGGTTTTCCCACGGCCAACCTCGACACTTCCGAATTCGGGCAGCTTGTCCCCGGGGGCGGTGTGTATGCCGTCAGGGCCCGTTTGGAACAGACTGTGGCCTTCATGCCCGCCATGACCAACATCGGCACACGGCCCACGTTTGGCGGTTCACAACGCACACTGGAAACCTTTATCTTCCGCTTCCACGACAACATTTACGGCAAACTGCTGCAACTCTCCTTCATCCGTCGCATCCGCAGCGAACGTCACTTCGAGCATGTGACGCAGCTCATCGAGCAACTCAAGGACGACGAGCAGCAGGTGGAAGCCTTGTTTAACGATGAAATGGATTAAATCTCATAACACATGAATAAGAATGTTCGCGGAATACTCGACGTATTGTTTTTCATCGTCGTGTTCTTTTTGATACAGTATGTCGTTACTGTCGGCGTGGCTGCGGTCGATGTGTGGGTGCAGAATGGCTCTTGGAGTCGGTTCTATGCCCAGCTGGCCACTGGCGGGTTTCAGCTGTCGGGCAAGCAGTTGGTGCTCGCATCCGTGTTGGGCAGCGTCCTCACCCTCACCGTTTTCACCACCCTGCGATGGGCTTTGCTGTCGCGCGCATGGCTGTCCACCCATCCCTGGCAGGTCCTTGCCTGGGTGGTCTTTGCCTCGCTGGGCTCCATCCTGCCCTCCGAGTGGCTGCAAGACCAGCTGGCTCTCTCCTTGCCCGTTGCCACCCAGAAGATGTTTGCAGAGATTATGGGCGAGCCCACGGGCTACCTGGCCATCGGCATCCTGGCTCCGTTGGCCGAGGAACTGGTGTTCCGGGGAGCCGTGCTGCGCACATTGCTGCGGTTGCTGGGTCCTCGTCGGCATGGGTTGGCCATCCTTGTCTCAGCTGTCCTGTTCGGGGCTGTACACCTGAACCTGCCGCAATTTGTCCATGCCACCCTCATCGGACTGCTGCTCGGCTGGATGTACTATCGCACCGACTCCATCATTCCTGGCGTAGTCTTTCATTGGATCAACAACACGGTGGCCTACATCATGTTCAATCTCATGCCCCAAATGGCCGACGGCAAGCTCATCGACCTCTTCCATGGCGACAGCCGCATGATGTGGATGGGCCTCGCTTTCTCCGTCTGTATCCTCCTGCCCAGCCTGCTCCAACTTTCCATCCGCCTGAAACGGGCTGGCAAATAGCTTGGTGCACAGGGCGAAATCCACCATATACAGATAAGGGACCACATACTCGCGACAGAGTTGTGGTCCCTTAACTTACATTAGTATGTTATGAAAAATTTGAGAGAAATGAAGCTTCACAGCTTCGTTGTTGTTTTACTAAACATGATTTTTATAGAGAAAGCATAGAAATATTCTTATTTGACAACAGCTTCACGTATGGGCACACTTGGCTCGATCATGCTCTGCTTCATCGTGTCCACCACCGCACTGTCACCCATGGCCACCGAGGTACCCTTGTCCAGCTCGGGCTTGTCGTAGCCGTCGAAACTACTGATGGAGTCGGCATTCTGCTGCCCGAACGGCACCTGCATGGCGTTGCTCAGCGTAAGGATGATGGCCACCACGGCCGCAGCCTTGAACAACGGCCTCAAGCGTTGCGGCATTGTGATGACGCGTGCCCTTACCGGCTTGGGCTCTTCTATCATTGCACGTATCTTCTCGTCGAAGTCATCGCCCAGCACATCGGCCGACTTCTCGCACTCTTCATAGCAGAAGAGAGCCTTGTAACGCCCCAGTTCAGCCGGAACCTCGTCCTGACTGAAGAACGCCCGCAGGATGCCCTCTTCATTGAGAGTCGTCTCGCAGCGCCAGTAGCGCTCCAGAAGTTGTTGGATGTACTTGTAATCCATCTTGCCGTTGCTTGAGTTGTGCAGATCTTTTTGCTGTTACTGTAAGAATGACGAGCGGCCGGAGGAAAGGTTACAGGGTAGTGTTACTTTTAACATTCGTTTAGACACAAACTGCTCTCAAGGGAGAAAACAAGACAAACGGTGCCAAGCTACAACGACAAGTAGCCTGGCACCGTTTGCTTTCACTGCCCATGTTTCGTGCATGAACCGGCATTGTCATGCCCCGAACAACGCACCCTCGTGAGTGTTCATGCCCTTATTTCAAGTTGTTGTAAACCTCATCGCTCACCGCCTCCAGCCATTCGTTGCTGACCTCGTCGGCGGTCTTCACGTGCATGGCGATATGCTGGAACCAGCTGTCTTTCTGTGCGCCATGCCAATGCTTCACGCCCTCCGGAATGTCGATCACGTCTCCTGCATGAAGGGCTATGGGTGCTTTGCCCCACTCCTGGTACCAACCCTTGCCCGATACGCAAATCAAAATTTGGTGTGCGCCATGGTGGACATGCCAGTTGTTGCGGCAACCCGGCTCAAAAGTAACGTTGGACATCGGCAGCACGGTCTTCTCGTCGGCCGTCAAGTTCTTCGGCGTCATGCCTGCCAAATGGCTCTCGCCTATGAAATACTTGGCATACGCGGTGTTCGGATTGCCCTTGGGCCATGGGCCGGCATTGGCATCGGCGGCATTGTCGCATTGGGAAAGGCCTTGGGCACTCAGGTAAGCCATGAGCTCGTCCACCGCCTCCCGGCTGTTGCCCATGTTCACCGCACCGGCCTTGTGGGCGGCCAACTGCGGTGCGACGCCCTTGAGCGAAGCCAACGCGGCAACCGTCACTATCTCGCGGTCGGCGTTTGAAAGCTGGTTGCCCGCAAAGATGTCGCCAAAGAGATGGGCCTTCAGGTAGTGATCATTCTGGGGGCAGAAGTCATAATTGAAAGGCCGTCCGCTCAGCTCCGTCTGGTTCTTAACGCCCAGCGCAAGCGCAGCCTTGGCATCATCCCATTCTTTTGGGCGTTCCCAGGCCTTGCCCTCGTTGTCTTTCTTGCCCTCAGCCTTGCGGGTTTCGAGCACCTTACTCAACACGCCCAGCGCATTGAGCGAACGTGGAAAGCCCGTGTAGGCATAGAGTTGGGAGAAAGCCTCCTTGATTTCATTGACTGTCACCTTGGCCTCCAAAGCCTCCGCCACGGCCGTCTCCAGACGGGTCATGTCTCCTTGTGCCTCAAGACTGGCCAGCGTGGCCAGATGCAACTGGCGCGCCGACAAATATTTTGTTTCCATTTTATGATTCTTTTGTGCGAATGCCATGCCAGCAACAAGCAGCAGCATGAGCGTAATGATTGTCTTCTTCATTTGTCAACAGAATATCCCAAGCCCCTCAGCCATTTGTCGACCTTGCTCATATCCTTTCGTGTCTCGTGGCCATAAATGGCAAAACCGTTGTTTGTTCTTTCCCTGTTTCACCTTTTTTCTATGCGATGCACGAGGTAGACATCATCAATCCGGCCAGCAGTACTGTGAGATACTTGATTGCTTTCATATCCTTCTATTTCATGTGTAGCCTTGAGACACTGTATTAGATCTATTTCCAACCCATGAACATCTTCACCGTCTCTGGGTCATGGTGTTCGAACCACTGGCTCTTCTTCAAGTCGAGAGCCTTGATTTCCCTTAACTCGGCCTCCGTCAGCGAGAAGTCAAAGAAGGGAGAAGTTCTCCTCCATGCGCTCCTTGCGAACGGATTTGGGAATGAAGACTGGTTTATTCCACTGATTTTCAAAGCATCAACCATGCACGGCTGCACGGCTCCTGCGCCCATTTGCTCTGTCTGGAGAGCGAAGACAGCTTCGTGTTCAACGACAAATGCTTTCACTTTTGTGCCGGCGACATCCTGATTCTGACCCTGCCCGACCAACTGAAGAACCTGGGCGCCAGTCCAAATCTGAAAGTAGAGTACTTTGCCGCCCCCTACAAATTCCTCAACAACCAGCTGCCCTCCAACAGTTTTGCCATCGGCGGGGGCATCAGCCTCTACGCCGACCCCGTCGTCCATGCCACAACCCACGAGGCCCAACTGTTTCTGGCCGACATCCGTCTGCTCTCCGACCGCATGAAAGAGGCCGGCTCCCACCTCTTTTTTCAGGAGATGATCGGCAGCATCTGCCGCCTGATGATGTACGACCTGTTCGCCATCCATGCCCGCAGAAACCAGGCCCTGCACAGCACCGACCGCAGAAGCCACGTAGTTAAGGAACTCATCAGCCTGCTTGCGGCCGGTCGATGCCGCACGGAGCGCACCGTGGAATACTATGCCCGGGAGCTGAACGTGTCGCCCAAATACCTTTCCAAAGTCGTGAAACGCACGACGGGCACCAACGTTTTCTCGTTCATCGACCGCTACACCGTCCCTATTCTCAAGGACTACCTCAACGACAGCCGCCTCTCGCTGACGCAGATTGCCGATGCCATGAACTTCAGTTCCCTGTCCTATTTCAGCCGCTATTGCACTAAGCACCTGGGCATTTCGCCCTCGGAATACCGCGCGAGTCTGCAACCGCAAGGCCGGAGAGCTGAAAAAGCCGATGGATTGGGCAAAAATAGCAGGGGGCATACACTTTGTATGCCGCTTGTATGGAACTGTGCGGACGGACGAAAGATTGATAAACGAGATTTGTTTTTACCGTTGCAAAGATATGAAAAACGGATGATAACGAGCATGCCCAGATTGCCGGAAAACTTACCCGTTTCACGGTTTTTGCCTGTTCGCATGGAGGATTCAAATAAAAATGGTAAATTTACAGCCTGAAATGGGCACCAACCCCAAGCAAACATCCATCCACCACATGAACATTTCATCGACCCCAAGGAGAGAAGCCAAGAAAAGAATCGAGGAATTGGATTTCCTCAAGGCCCTGTTTATCCTCCTCATGATAGCCTTCCACCTTGTTTATATAGGCGATGGCTATCCCTATCTCAAGAATTTTGTCTACACTTTCCACATGCCCGGATTCCTGATTATATCCGGCTATCTCATGAAAACAGACCGAAGCGCGCGCAGCTACGGCAGGACACTGCTGTGGCTGGCCGTGCCTTACGTCACGATGGAGGCCGGATACGTCCTCATGGCCTCCCTGCTGCCGACAAGAGACCACGTGGACGACCTGACGTGGGGCGTGTTGTTCCATCACCTGTTCGTCAAGCCCTTAGGCCCTTACTGGTATCTGCACACCCTGATGGTCTGTGGCGGGTGCTGCTTCGCGGTGTTCAGATGGGTAAAAGCCTCGGCCACGTCGCAGCTCATCATCCTGGGACTGGCCTACGCCGCCCTGGCGCAGCTTGGACTTGTTTCGCTGGCTTGTGCCATGTATTTCCTGGCAGGGGTCGCGATTCGGCAGAGTCCGCATTCCCTTTTGGAAGTCTTTCGCAGGTCGTGGTGGTCTTTTTTTGCCTTGGCCGTTCTGTTTTTCCATCCCGCCGCATTCGACAGAGCCACTGTCTGAGGCGTGCTGATCGTTTACCTTGTGTTCTCCGCCTCGCTGTCTGTCTACTCCCATGTCCCTGCGGCATTGCGGCGGCCGCTCCTGTTCTTGGGCCGCAACTCCCTGGCATTGTACCTGTTCTCCCCCATCTTTACGATATGTTGCAAGGCGCTCGTACCGTATTTGGCTTTCGACCCGACGCGCCTGCTCTTTCTTTGCACGTCATTGTCGGTCTGCATTGTCGGCTCGCTCGGCCTCTGCCGGCTACTGGATTTCCTGCACATTTCCCCCTTGATGTTTGGCCGCAAGCGCATCGTGGGATAGCCAACGGCTGCCCGGGCCCAGGTGCACACGCCCCAATCGCAGTGCGGCCGCGCCGTCATCGCAATGCGAAAACGGCGTAATCGCGCGGCGAAAACACCGTAAACGCAACGCGGTTACGGCGCAAACGCGGGCCGGCAAACAAGGAAACGCCGCCGAGGGGCACCACCCACATGCCGCCACAGGCGGGCGGCGGCACCTGCGGCCACAGGCAGGGCAGAGACGGCCAATGGTAAACCGCAAAAGATTTGGCGGGTCGGGGCTTTTTTATTATTTTTGTACGGAATTGCAATTCATAATGTCTCGACCTGCCATGAAGTCCTTGGGCATGATAAGCTGGCTGCTGATGCTGGTGCTGGCAACGCCGGTTGCCGGCCGCACAAGCGCGGGCCGGACCCACGAACGCTACAACGTGGACCTGCTCGACATGGGCCACGGCCTGCCCAACAACTTCGTGGACGACATCCATCAAGACAGTTACGGCTTCATCTGGATATGCACACGGGGCGGCGGCCTCGTGCGCTACGACGGCTACGGCTACGAATACTTCGGCTCCGATTCCCGAGGCCGGCTCATGCGCAGCCACTCGTGCAAGAACGTGGCCGAAGACCGATTCCATCGGCTCTGGGTGGCTTTCGACGACTACACGGGCATACTCGGCCTCAACACCCTCAAGGAGACGATACCGCCGTGCGCCACGACAGCCCTCGAATCGCAGCTGGCACGGGCCCTGAAACAGCGCGGGCTGCGGGTGTACCGCGACACGCAGGGCAACATCTGGATGGTCACACAGAGCCATATACACCGCATCGCGTTCGACAGTCGGGGCACCGTGGTGGGGATGGCCGCTATGCCCTGCCGCGTGGCCGCCCCCGACGTGGCCATTTGCGACATCCGGGGCGACGGCTCCGTGTGGTTGGGGCACGACAGCCGGATAGAGCTACTCACCGTGAAAAACGGCCGATTCCATCGCAAAGACCTGCGCGCCGCATTCGCTCCATTGGGCCAAGCCTACATCATGGCCATGACCCGATACCAGGGCCACGTGTGGCTGGGCACCAATGACGGCATCTATATCGACGACGCAGACAAGACACACATCGTGCAAGGCAGGGGGCCGGTGAGCCTGTCGCAGAACTATGTCACCGCCCTCTGCCCCACCTCCGACGGCCGTCTGCTCATCGGCACGCTGCAAGGACTGGACGTCTACCACCCCCTGACGCGCACCACGGGCCACTGGAACACCACCTCGCCCGAGCTGCAGCTCTCCAGCAACTTCATCAACTGCCTGTTGGCCGCCAACGGCCAGATATGGGTGGGCACCGAATCGGGCGGCGTGAACAAGCTCACGCCCCGTCTGCTCAGCCTCGTGAACTACACCCACCAGCCCAAGACGCCCGGTTCGCTCTCGCCTAACTGCGTCAACGCCATGTACGTGCAGCGCGACGGCACGCTGTGGGTGGGCACTGTCGAGGGTGGCCTCAACCGCAAGGCACCGGGGAGCAACACGTTCGTACACTACACCACAGCCAACTCCCCGCTCACCCACAACAGCGTGTCCACCCTCGCGGCCGACGCCGGGGAGCGCACACTATGGATTGGTACCTGGGGCGGCGGCATCTGCACGGCCGACCTGCAACAGGGCGGGGCCATCCAGCCACTGAACGTAGGCCCACAATCGGCCGGTTCGCTCGATTTCATCGGAGCCCTGGCCGTAGACACCCTGAACCGCGGCCTGTGGGTGGGCACCAACACGGGGCTCTTTTTCTACGATTTCACCGAGCGTCGGCTCACGCAGCCCCTGCCCGCCCGGCCACGCATTACGGGCTGCATCGGCAGCCTCGTCACCCGCGACCAACAGCTCCTCGTGGGCTGTCTGGAGGGCATGGTGCAGATCGATCTCAGGTCGCGGCGCAACGGTCGCTTCGCCCGTTACCGGCAGTCTGCCTATAAGCTCGACGACCCGCAAAGCGGCATTCTGGAGAAGATTCAGGCTTTCTGCCAGACGCGCGACGGCACCCTTTGGCTGGGCAGCAACGGCTACGGACTGTATCGCTGTACCCGATGGAATGGCCAAAAACGGTTCAAGGCCTACACCACCGACCACGGACTGCCCTGCAACGCCGTGAAAGGCATTGCCGAGGATGCCCGCGGCCGGCTCTGGATAACCACCGAGCACGGCCTGGCCCACTTCGACCCGCAGACCGAAACCTTCGACAACTACACCCGGGCCGACGGTCTGCTCTCCACCCAATTCTACTTCAACTCGGTGCTGCTCTCGCCCCAAGGCGTGCTCTATCTGGGCTCGTGCGACGGCCTCACTGCCCTGATGGGCCTCAGCCGGCCGGCCTATACCCAGTCGCATCTCTGCTTCACACGGCTGCTGGTAGACAATGAAGAGGTCACGCCCGGCTCGGGCTACCTGCACGAAAACATGGTCACCGCACGCACGCTGTACCTGCACGAGGGCATCAAGTCGTTCACCATCGAGTTCTCTGCACTCGATTATGGCTACGGCCATGAGGACGTGTACAGCTGCCGAATGAAGGGTTTCGACGACGCCTGGATGCGGTTGCAGCCGGGCCAGCACAGCGTGCGCTACTCCACGCTGCCGCCCGGCGACTACGTGTTTCAGGTGGCCTACGGCGGCGCGCCCGGCAGCCGCCACGTGCAAACCATCGGCATCCGCGTGAGGGTTGCCCCTTATTTCTACAAGACCTGGTGGTTCCTGCTCGCATTCATCACCATTGCATCGGCCGCGGCCTACGCCCTCTACCGCCGCCGGCTCCGCATTGTGCGTCGCCGCGAGGCCGAGAGACTCTACCGCCCCATCGAGGCCGCCATGAAAGAAAGCGACAATCCCGAGAGCCTGCAAGCCCGCATACAGACCATCCTGGCCAACCAGAACCGCTACGTGGAGAGCGTGGCCAAGACCCAGGAGGCCGACAAACAGGCCATCGCCCGGGCCAGCAAGAGCTTCATGGACCGCGTGATGACCCTCATAGAAGCCCACTACAGCGACCCCGACTTCGGCGTGGAGGAGCTCTGCGAGCGGATGGGCATGGGGCGCAGCGCCCTGAGCAAACGGCTCAACGCCGAGACGGGGCTGCCCACCAGCCAGTTCATCCGCAACTACCGGCTCGACATTGCCCGCCGCATCCTGCTGGAAAACGTGGGCAACCGCAACATCTCTGAGATAGCTTTCAAGGTGGGATTCAACGACCCCAAATACTTCACGCGCTGTTTCACCCGGCAATACGGCACGTCGCCCAGCCTCTACACCGGAAAGTAAAACAGCGGCCCACGGCGGCCCGTTGCGTTTTGTCCACCCATTGGAACGCTTTGTCCACCCATCGTCATCAACCTTTTTCTAATTTTGGCACCGGATATACCGCTATCGCCAAAAGCCTTACACCCAAGCCCGGCCACGGCCGGGCGCGCATGTCAGGCCTTTACATTTAAACCTAAATACAAATCAAATGAGGAAACAACTATTCTCAATCATGCTCTGCATGAGCGCCATGGGCGGCTTTGCAGCCTTTGCCACGCCCGCAATGGCCTCTGTGGCACAGGCCCCGACCATCAAAGTGAGCGGCCAGGTTGTGGACGACCAGGGCGAACCGCTCGTGGGAGCCACCATCAAAGTAAAGGGCACCAAGGACGGAACCGTGACCGACCTGGACGGAAAGTTCCAGCTCGACGCCCCGGCCAACGGCACGCTCGTAGTGAGCTACGTGGGCTACAAGGATGCGGAAGTAGCTGTACGCGGCCGTGCCATCATCGAACAGATCGAGCTCTCGGCGGACAACAACGTGCTCGACCAGGTCGTAGTGGTAGGCTACGGAACGCAGAAAAAGGCCGATCTCACCGGCTCCGTCTCGATTGTCAACGCCGAAGAGATGAAGAAGGCCTCCAACTCCAACATCTCTACCATGCTCGAAGGCAGGGTGCCGGGCGTGCAGATCACCACTGACGGCCAGCCGGGCGCCGACCCGACAGTGCGCATTCGCGGCATCGCCTCGTTCCGCGACACGGCCCCGCTCTACGTCGTCGACGGCGTGCCGATGGGTACCACCATCCGCGACTTCTCGCCCAACGACATCGCTACCATCCAGATTCTGAAAGATGCAGCCGCCGGTGCCATCTACGGTTCGCGCGCAGGCAACGGCGTTATCATCATCACCACCAAGAACGGACGGAAAGACCAGCCGCTCAAGGTGGACTATTCGGGCTATTTCGGCGTGGACAACATCTCGCGTGGAGTCTACGACGTGATGGACGCCAACCAGTACAGCCAGTACATCGGACAGGCCACGGCCAACTCCAACACGCCGCTGCCCGGCGGCTACAGCCTTGACGCCGCGACCCAGCGATACCGCTTCATGGACAACACCAACACCGATTGGTTCGACGAAGTGTTCAAGACGGGCGTGCGACAGAACCACAACGTAAACCTGAGCGGCGGCGGAGCCCACAACACATTCAACGTTGCCCTCGACTACTTCAAGCAGAAAGGCACCCTCGAAGGGGCCGGGCCCAACTACGAACGCTATACTGCACGCGTGAACAACACGATGGAAACGAAGTTCGTGAAGTTCCGCACCTCGCTGGTCTACTCCCACTCCTCGCAGGACGGCATGGGCCTCTCCAACGCGTCGGAATACGTGCAAGGCCTCTACGGCGACGTGACCAACGTGCTGCGCGGCACGCTCCTCATGCAGCCCACCATCCGTGCCTATGACAACTCCACGTGGGTGCTCGACGACCGCGTGGGCCTGGCCAGCGGCTATAACTACGACGCTTACGGCTACGGCGTGTACTACGACAACATCCACGGCGACATCTCGGCCTCCAATCCACTGCTGGTGAACAACCTGTTGCAGCGCAACACGCGCGTGGACCGCTTCGTGGGCACGGGGTCGGCAGACGTGGATCTCTTCAAAATGGCGGGGCTCGACAGCAAGAACCACAGCCTGACCTACCGCCTCAACCTGTCTTACAGCATGACCCACGCCAAGGATCGCACCTGGATCTCGGCCTGGGCGCAGAGCAACCGCGTGTATCTGGACAAGAGCAACGAGCGCCTTACCAAAGCGAGCCGCGACTATACCGACGCCCTCATTGAGAACACGCTGACCTATGACGGCCATATTGGCAAGCACAATATCAACTTCGTGCTGGGCCAAACCTATGAGGAAGAGCACACAGACCTGCTTACCGGCTGGGGCATCAACCTGTACGAGCCCTACTTCCTGCAGGTGCAACACAGTGCCAAGCGCGACGCCGAGTCCTACGAATACGTGCACACGCTGACCTCTTTTATCGGTCGTCTCAACTACAACTACGACGAGAAGTATCTCTTCTCGGCCATCATCCGCCGCGACGGCAGCTCCCGCCTGTCCAAGAAAAAGCGTTGGGACACGTTCCCCTCGGTGTCGTTGGGCTGGCGTTTCGACAAGGAAAAGTTCTTCCCCATCAGCCACGACGTGGTGAATATGTTCAAGTTGAGGGCCAGTTATGGCGTGCTGGGCAACGAGAACATCGGCGAATACCAGTACCAAGCCACCATGGTGCGCAACAATATGACCTACAGCTTCGGCAACACGCCCGTCACCGGCTCGGCCGTGTCGACGTTTGTCAACGACAATATCAAGTGGGAAAAGCGCAAGACCACCAACGTGGGCCTCGACCTGGCCATGTTCAACAACCGGCTGGAGTTCACTGCCGAGTGGTACAAGAACCGCTCGGAAGACCTGCTCTACGGTGTGCCTGTGCCCGAGCAGGCCGGTGTTTCCAACACCACGGTCATCATGAACGCCGCCACCATGGAGAACAGTGGCTTCGAGTTCTCGGCCACCTACCGCAACCGCGACCATGCGCTGAAGTATGAATTGAGCGCCAATCTGAGCACGTTGAAGAACAAAGTGGTGTCGCTCGGCTTCGGTACAGAGTCTTACATCACCGGCTCTTATGCCACCTATGTGGGGCAGGAGATCGGCCAGTTCTACGGCTGGGTGTATGAGGGCATCGCCCGCACGAAAGACGACCTGGCCAACCACGCCACCCAGCAAGGGGCCAACGTGGGCGACTGCCTCTACAAGGACGTGAGCGGCCCCGACGGCACACCCGACGGAAAAATAGACGAACACGACCAGGTGGTGCTGGGCAGCGGTCTGCCCAAGGTGAACTTCGGCCTCAACGCACACCTCGAATACAAGAACTTCGACCTGAGCATCGCCACCTACGGCGCACTCAACTATCATGTATCAGACGACATCTACAACAGCCTGAACTCCTGCTACGGCTGGGGCAACAAGGACGTGGCCGTGCTGGATGCCAACCGCTGGTCGGAGGACGGGCAGACCTATCTGTCGAATGTGCCGCGCACCTATGCCACCAACAACGCCACACTGGCCTGGAACGACCTCTTCAGCTCGCGCAAGATTCAGAACGCCGCCTATTGGAAGATAGCCAACATCGAACTAGGCTACAACTTCCCGGACAAGTGGTTCGGCGGCATCGTCTCCGGCGTGCGCGCCTACGTGTCGGCCCAGAACCTCTACACCTTCACCGGCTACCATGGCTACAATGTGGACTATGCCGGCGGAACGTTCACCCCGGGCTATAACTTCTGCTCCTTCCCCAGTGCACGCAGCTTCATGTGCGGGCTCCACTTCACATTCTAATCCCTGTATGCACAACCCTAACACGAGAACCATTTAATCAGAATCACACGATATGAAACTATCTCATATATCCCTTGCCCTGCTGATGGGCCTCGGCACGCTGACATCGTGCAATGACAAGCTGGAACTGGTAAACCCCAACCAGCAGACCACGGGTACTTTCGGCTTCAACGCCAACGACCTGGAGGAGAGCGTTGTGGCCGCTTACAACCACATTCGCATGGAGGGTTCCTATGCCCGCGTGGGCTACACCATCGACGTGTGCCGCGGCGACGAGGCCTGGAACTCCTCGCAGGTGTGGTACCTTCCGTTCGACGACCTCAATGCGGCAGTCACCAGCGACATCACGTGGTGGCCCTGGCGAGAGTGGTACTACACCATCAACGTGTGCAACTTTGCCATCTCACGTTGCGGCACCAACAATGCCACACTCTCGCAGGACATGAAGCGCATCAAGGGTCAGGTGCTCTTCCTCCGCGCCCTGGCCTATTACAACCTCGCGGGCTACTACCAGAACCCGCCGCTTATCACCGACTATGCCAGCTATTCCACCCTCGACGGGCTGTATGGAAAGAACAACACTTACGACGAAGTGCTCGACCAAGTGGAGAAGGATTTCCAGGAAGCCATGACGCTTCTGCCCGCCCGAACCGAGGGCGGCGAGTGGGCCAAGGGGCGCGCCACGAGCGGTGCCGCTGCCGGCTATTATGCCCGCACGCTCATGCAGCGCCACAAGTACAGCGAGGCGCTGGCCGTGCTCAAGGACATCATCGGCAAGAAATACGGCTCCTACAAGCTCATGGCCAACTACGGTGACAACTTCCGAGAGGGCCCGCAATACGAGAACAACGACGAGAGTCTCTTCGAGGTGCAGTTCCTCGACAAGGACGCTCAGGGCACCGACGACGAGTGGACACCCGTCAACACCAGTCCCAATGCCACGCAGGGGTCGGCCATCGAGAGTAACTTCGCCCCGGGCCGTTACGGCGGCTGGGCCGACATCTCTGCCTCGCCCTGGCTCTACCAGCTCTTCAAGCAGGAGCGCACCACGGCCGGCAAGCTCGACCCGCGCCTCTATTGGACCATCGGAACTTACGAAGCCGACTGGGAAGGCTTCGAGTATGGCAACATGGGCTACAGGCAAGCCATGACTGCAACAGACACCGTGGTGACCAACAACTCTAACGGCGGACTGCCCATCGCCAAGTTTACCAACCTGCGCACCGGGCTCTACGACAAGGTGGTCACTGGTCTGCACGACGGTATCAACCTACGCATGATGCGCTATGCAGACGTGTTGCTGCGTGCCGCAGAGTGCGAGAACGAAATCAACGGCCCCACCCAACAGGCCATCGACTGGATCAACGAGGTGCGCCGCCGGGCCGGACTGGCCGACCTGAAGCTGGCCGACTTCCCCACAGCCGACAAGTTGTTCGAGCAGATTGCCAACGTGGAGCGGCCCAAGGAGTTCGGATGTGAGTTCGGCCGCGGCTTCGACCTCATCCGCTGGGGATTCTTCTACAGTGCCGACCGGCTGCAGCAACTCAAGGAACACGGCACCTTCCGCCGCTCGCTGCGTCAGGCCAAAGAGCCCGTCAGCTATGCCGACATTGCCAAGGATTCCGAGTTGAAGTGCTCATACGACACCTATGTGCAGGGCCACGAGTTCTTGCCCATCGTTCAGACACTGACCAACAAGAATCCTAACCTCAAGGGCAACTCGGCCAACGAGAGCACAGACAACGCAGCCTACTTCCAGCAGAACGGCTGGACGGTGCGCCCCGTGGTCAGCCTCGGCAAGTAGACGGCAACTTACACCTTATTATATAACATCTTTAGATTAGCAAAATACAGATATGAGACATCTCCATCATATAGCATCCGTCCTCGGTACAGCGGCCCTCGGGCTGCTGGCTCTGACGGGTTGCGAGGGCGGCGACCTGTACAACGTGAACGCCCCCGACTGGATTTCACAGAAGATAGACTCCATCAACAAGTCGAAACAAAACGTTGAAGAACCGCTCGTCGGCATGCAGGAGGACGTGTATTCCTTCGGCGCCGCCGACTTTACTTCGGGCTGGTGGCAAAGTTTCTCCAAGTACTACGTTGTGCCCGACGGAACCAAGTGGAACGCTGTGTTCAATCTAAGCATCAATCCCAACGACGATACGTACTACAAGAACTTTGCCCTCATCGTGACCAACGATGTCGAACGCGGGGCCACCGACTACAGCGAGTACGGCGCCATACGCTTCGATGCCACGGGCGACTCGACCAAATACAACTCGCAGTGGGGCAAATACCTTTACTTCAAGTACACCAACAGCACGCTGTTGCTCTCGCCAGATGCCAACAACAAGGATGCCAACGTGCAGAAACTCGGCGGCAAAGTGACGCTCACCGTAGACCGTTCGCGCACTGATTCTTTCGTCGTCAAGATGACAAACGGGGCTGTAACCAAGACTTACACCCAGCCCTACAAGCTGCCCAACCTCAATGCCGATGCCGCCAACACGAACATTCGCTGCTTCATCTGCGTGGAAGGCTCGCACATCGACTTCCTGCAGACGAACGTCGTACCCGTGGGCGGCCTCACCTCGGCCCAGGACAAGGCTCCGGTGTCGATGTTGCTACAGAACGTTCCCGACGAAGTAGACCAAGGCACTACGCTCGCAGATGCTATGGCCAACGTATCAGCCGTGGTGACTTACGAGGAAGGAGTGACCAAGACCATACCGGCATCGGAACTCTATTTCTCGGCTATTCCCGACATCACCAACCTGGGAGAGAAGAACCTTGTGGCCATCTACAATAAGACTTTCAAGGGTGAAAACGCCGCCACGCCCATTGTGGCCAATGCAAAATTCAACGTCGTGGCCAAGATTCAGTCCATCAAAGTGACGCAGAATCCCACCCGCACCCACTACTATTATTACGACTCGCCGGCCACCAGCGACCAGGACCGCACACTGACTTTCGACCCCACGGGGCTGGAAGTGACCGCCACCTACGACAATGGAACCAGTAGCGTAGTGAACAATGCCAAGCTCTCGTTCTCGCCCGTGCCCGCCACACCCGGCACGCACGCCGTGACTGTCACCACCAAAAACGGCAAAACAGCCACGGTGGACGTGACCGTGGCCGAGTCGAAAATGACTGCCGCCACCCCCACACCAGCCATTTTGGGCGCCGAGGATAACTCGTCGGCATGGTGGTCGGCCCATACCGACAACGTGCAAGTGCCCGCAGGTGAGACCTATGCTTTCTCTTTCACCAACTATAGCAGCCTAAAAGGCAACTGGAACAACTTTGTTGTGGTGCTGCGTAGCAGCGACAACGCCACAGAGTATGCCGTATTGCGCTCCGACAACTATGGCTGGGGCAACGGCTACGCCGCCTGCAGCCACAACGGTACGCAGGGCGAATGGGCCACATGGCTGGCTGCAATGAACGGGGCCAAGGTCACCGTCTACGTCACCAACTGCAACAACGGCACAGCAGACGTGCAGGCTATCATGGCCGGTACCGACGGAAACACCTACACGCAGTACTATCTCGGCGTGAATACAGTCGATCCAGGCAACCTTAACGTGGCTTTCACCATCGATGCCTGCCACTTGGTGTTTGGGACAGCCGGTGCCAAACGGCATCCCGTTCGCCGTCGCTGATCCCTCTTTCCACGAATCATTTCGCCCTCTACAAAGCCAATCGGGGAAGCCGCCATACGGCGGCTTCCCCGATTTTTTCATGAGGACATGCGGCTGTCATTGGATACCGGCAGCTCGTCCTTCAGTCATCCCAGCTGCAAGTGGACCAGCGTTTGGCTCCCATGTCACTGCCATCGCCGTCGCCGCCATACTGGGGCACCGCCTCTTCACCCGTATTGGTAAGACCCGTTTCCTTGTCCGTAGTCATCGTATTCGGGGATCCGGCAGCCAAGTAAGGCTCTGCATTGACGATAATGGGGGTTGTTTCAGGAACAATATATCTTCTTTTCATCTTCTTTATGTTTCTTTCCGTTTGTCAGATTACTTCACAATGACCTTGCGGCCGTCTACAATATAAATGCCCTTGGGCAAGCTGCCGAGCGGCCTGTCATGGCCGGCCACCCGCTGTCCCTGCAGGTTATAGAGGCCGGAGCGGCCGAACTGCCGATCACATCCTCTATGCCAGTGGCTTCATCGGTCAGCGACCCACTGTCATCGCCGTCCACATCACGCCACACCATCGCCCTGGCATGGATGGGAGAGCCAAGCTCGTTGCTCAAATATGAGCGGAATCCCTTGATAGAGGCGCCTCCATCCTTGACAAGTCGCTTCAGCAAGCCGGCCGTGGAGAGGTAGTAGGAGTAGTTGGGCACGGTTCCCTTAGCGAAAGTTCCACGGAAAGTGATGCCTTCGGAACTCATGCCTTCAGTCGGGGCGGCAACATCGCTCTCTAAAGAAACATGCTCGAACTTCAGCTCACTGATGTCCTTGGTGGGCCGGATGAAATAGGGGTGCCCGGCAACAATCATGTGATAGACGTGCTGGTCGAAGTTGATGACCATGTTTTCGGCATCGCTCTTGTCTATGTTATTAAAGGTGATGATCCGTGCATCGTCGCCGAAAGTCTCCCTGAACTTTGTGTCGCTCACCGCAAACGGCAGACAAATGGGGGCCCATGTGTTGGCGGCCAGCGAGCGACCGACCAGCGTCACGTTGACATTCTCGCGGTCAGCAGCCGGGGCGGCATAGGCTGCAACGCCGTCGTTCAGCGTCACATGCCCGGGATTAGTGGTGTAAATACCCGTCGTGTTGCCGGCATCATAGACATAATTGGTGGGAATAAAGGCGAAACCACAGAAGCCCAACTTCGATCCGTTCTGGAAAACATAGTAGCTTTTGCCGGCTTTCACATGGAGGGCATAGCGCACGTAGGCCTTGCTCACGAGCGTGTAGCCGCCATTACTCAGGCGGATAACCACCTCGGTGGTACCGGCATTCTTGCCTTTCCAGCCTGCTGTAAGGGCTGCACGGTCGGCAGTGTTCGAGAACTTCGAGTCCCAGACGAATGCCAAGTCACCCGTCTGACCGGTCAATCCGGCGATGGCGGCATCGTTCATCCGGCACCGATAGTACCCCTCGGTGTATCGTCCCCTATGGCTTACGTTAGGATTTCCGGCATTCTCAGCCAGTCCGCCCACGGCAGTCCAGTTGTTGTCGAGGTCTTCATTTCTGCCCGTTTCATCGGTAATGAACAGCGGTCGATACTTCAAAGCCAAGGAAGAAGAGGCTCCTGCCGTCTCGTCCTCGTCGTAGTCGCAGGCTCCATTCTGGAGCACATAGACCATGAGCGTACCGCTTTCTTCGGGCTCAAAGCGCAAGTAGGCGCCTCGACAGGGCAGATTGACAAACGTATGAGTGGCATCAGCGTCTGTGGCATAGCCCACAACGTCCTCATCGGTGGCGTTCTGCGTGCCTTGTGTCTGGTAACGGAAGCCGTCGAGCGGGTAGCCCACGAGATCCTCTTTCGAGGTTTTCCACGAGTCGATCAGCGATTCGACACTCTTCACAGTACCGTCATCATTGTGGCTCAACTTGGTATAGGGGCCGACACCGTCCTTCCATCCACCCACGGTCATGAACATTCGGGTGGGAATGTTGGTGGTGGTCAACCGATCGCCTACGGAGAGCTGCTGGCCGTCGGCCATGACATAGGTGGGGATGGCTCCCACGGTCACCGTGTAGGCGGGCGTTCGATACACCCCGGCGACGGTGGCCGAGTTGACAGTGGCCGTCACGATCTCGCTGCCGATACTCACCGGTGTCACCACGCCGCTCTCGGCTTGGACGGTGGCATGGCCGTTGGAGGTGATGGAATAAGAGACCGTACTCTGCCTCTCGGCGGTGAGTTTAGGCAGCGTGCCCACGTATCCGTTCATGAAGACCGTGGCCTTTTCAATGGGAGTGATGTCGCTGCGCTGATAGATGAAAGCGGGCAGGAAGTTGAGTCCATGGAGTCTCAGTCCCTCGTTGCCGGCTCCGTCGCCTTCGTTGTAGAGGCAATAGGTGCCTCCAGCCAGCAGCGGATGCTCAAAAGTATGCTCTCCACTGACTGCCATGGCGGGCATAAAGTTCTCGGTATAGAGCGTGCCGCCGGCTGTCTTGCCTACAAGCACCACCTTGTTGTTGGCCGCCACGTTGGCGTCAATGGTGAGGAAACCGTTGGTTATGGGGCGCAAAGTGAAGTATGTGCCCTTGGTGGGGAAGCCGTCGGCATCCTTGTTGCTCACCGGGCCGTCGGCCACCACGAGCCGTCCGTTGTCTTCATAGGCCCTCCATCCGTCCTCGCCGTTCGTGCCGAACATCATTTTCAGTCCGGGTACGCCATTGATACCGTAGCCGCCGGGCACGGTGCCCGCTCCCGTAATCCGCATCTTACCCATGTCCTTGTCCGACGGACTGGCCGTCTTTACTATCTCATAGGCAAACCTTCCCGTGGCATCCACCACGTTGATGACATAGGTAGTGGAGCAGGTCTCATAGCCATCCGTGGGTACTTTGCCCGTTGCCGTCACGGTGACGGTGACCTTGCCGGGACGGGTGCCCTTGGTAATGGCGCCGGTCTGGGCATCTACTTGAATACCCGTGCCGTCGGGATCGCTCACCGTATAGGTAAGATTATAGTGCGGAGTCACATCGCCGAGGATGCTGTTTGTGGCTGTGACCACGGGCTGAACAGGCTGATCACCCACATACACCGTCTGCTCGGCGGGCGTAGCCGTCAGCGTGGCGGGAATGGTTTTGGTCACATCAAACGTGATGGGAATGTCCTCAGAAATGTCCCAACTCACGTGGTTCCAAGGTACAATAAAGATATGAGCATTGAACGAGCCCTCTTGCAGATACTTGATTTTCCAGACCTTGTCGGTGCCATAGCCCTCTGTGGTCTTGAAGATAATCCACCGCTTACCCTCGTCATCGGTGTAGCGGGTCTTCAGTTCTTCGTGGGGAAATCCGTCCAGCGTCAGTTCCACCTTGCCCGACTCCTCCTCGGGAAAGGCCACAAAATAGTCCATATTTCCGTAGTCCACGTAGGTTACCTCCTTCGTGTCCTTGTCGGTGAACTTGCCACGCACCTTGAACTGGTCGGTGAACACATAGGAATAGCCGGCCGGAATCCTTGTCTCGGATGGCGAAGGAGTCACTTCTACCTGCAAGGCGCGCCTGAGCACGTGCAGGGTGTAGCTGGCATCGGCCGGATTTGCATACAAGCCATTGTTTGCGGTGGCCGACGAAACCATGATGATGTCGCCGGGAATGCCGTTAAGCTGATAGCTTCGCTGCGGGTTGTAATAGTTCGTAGCCTTGGCATATTCGTCGTTGGCAAACCAGTCAAGCCAATATTTTGTGTCCCGTTCCAACGGCCTCACATAGGTGTACGACACTTTCTCGGCGCTCTGCCCACCTTTATATAATAAGGTGAACTGCGAGGTCACATCGTTGCCATAGGCATCGTAGACCACAGGAACCTGCTGATTGAGCTCCGCCGCATTCTGCGTGCGGTACACCGTCTCCTCCGCATGGAGGAACACCATGTGCGTGGCAATCTTTCCGTTCACCTGCTCCACTGCCACCGTCACATCCTGCGTCACGGCATCAAAAGTGGCGGCATACTCCGTCTTCGGGGCGATTGTATAGTGGATGGTGGCCGTACCGGCACTCACACCGGTAATGGTTTTGTTGGCGGCATCATAGGCAATGTAGCTGTTGCCGTCGATGGTATAAGTGGTGATAGCGTTTGCAGGGTCGGTGACATGCACCTGTCCCTCGGCGTCGGTATAGGTCAGGACGAATGCCGGGGCCGCTACGGTCTGTCCCACGGCCACGCCCATGTGGGGCTTCGGCGAGACAGAGACGGTGGGTGAAACCTTGGGAACGGCAATGATGTAGTACGCATTGCCGGCATTGTACTGCCCGGCATAGGCTGCAACAGGAGTCGCGGTCACGGCAATGCGCACGGAACCGGCCTTGTCGCCTATCTTCACACTGCCGTAGAGGCGTGTAATGGTGGTGCCAGTCACGGGATCCTCGGTGATTTGCTTGCCGTCCTTGTCGGTCTTTCCCGTGGTGCCGTCGGGCTGGAGGCCCTGGCCGTCTACGAAATAATTGATTTGAAAACGATTGGTGATGTCGGCATTTGTTACAGGATCCTTGACGATCACCGAGGGGGCTACGAACTTGTACTGGCCGGGCTGGGCGGCGAATGCCGTCTGGCTGAGTGTCACGACAGGAGTGGCCTTGGACAACTGGGCGGAGCCTTGAATCTCATTGAACATGTTGACGGCCTTGCCTTGCAACGCTATGGGCAGAAAGACCGACAGCAATAACAGACGCCACGTCCGTGGAGTCACTCGAAAAGAATTGCTTACACGCATTTTGTGATTTAAATTTGATTTGTCGATTACGTCTGATTACAGACCTTAGATCGCTCTTACATTTTGTTGGCGCGCAAAGGTACACTGTTTATCCATAGACTGATAAACAGGAGAAATATTTTAAGAATCGTTAGTAACGAAAGCCGAAAAATTAATCTTTATTTGCCAATTTGTACAAAAATATAACATGGCAATCCCCAAAACAACTGTTTGCGGGGGACACAAAAGCATGGGGCAACCCGTCCCCAAGCATTCAAGAACACCGGGGCCGCCGGAAAGGCAAGGAGCCGTGCTCCTTAATAGGCGTGCTCGTCGTGCACGAAGAAAGACTTGACGGTTCTGAAGATAATCCTGATGTCGAGCCAGAAACTCCAGTTCTCCACATACCAGATGTCGCGGCGCACGCGCTCTTCCATCTGCCACAGCTCCGAGGTCTCGCCGCGGAATCCCGTCACTTGGGCCCAGCCTGTGATGCCGGGCTTGGCAAAATGGCGCACCATGTACTTGTCAATGAGCCGGCCGTAGAGCTCGGTGTGGTGCAGCATGTGCGGCCGTGGGCCCACAATGCTCATGTCACCCTTGAGCACATTGAAGAATTGGGGCAGCTCATCGATATTGGTTTTGCGCATGAAGTTGCCGAAAGGGAACTTCCGCGGGTCGTCCTTGGTGGCCTGAACGTTGTCGGAATCCTTGTTCACGTGCATGGAGCGGAACTTGTAGCAGTCGAAGGTGTTGCCGTCCAAGCCCGTGCGTCCCTGCCTGAAGAAAATGGGACCGGGACTCTGCAGCTTGATGATGAGCCCCACAATGAGGATGACAGGCAGCAGAAAGATGCACACCACGAGGCTGAAACACAGGTCAAACGTCCGCTTGATGAACCGGTTCATCGGTTTGGTGAGCGGTTCCTCGCGGTTGGTGAACACCGTGTAATTGCCAAACTGCTGCATGGAAAGGTTCATCTCATAGTCCTCAAAGATGCGCGGCACATAGAAGAAACGCACGACGCTCTTGTCGCACGACCGCACGATGCGCATCACTTCTTTCTCTTCCTCGTGGGGCACACTGCAGAATATCTCGTTGACCCCCGGATCCAGCAACGGGTCGGCATCCCATCGGTCGAGCAGTGCATTGAGGTCCTCGATGGTGCCCAGATACTTCAGTCCCGCCGGCGGATTCTTCATTTCGTGGTGAGCATAGTAGCCCTTGACGCGGTAGCCCATGGAGGTTGTCATCGTGAGATCCCGGTACAGACGGGCCAGCGAGAGGTCGTGGCCCACGAAGAGCACGCTCTGTGTGTTGCGCCCCATCTTGCGCAGACACCTTAATGCCCAACGCTCAATGATGCGCGAGACCATGAAAACGACGTAAGACGTGGTACCGAAGACCACCAGAAAGGGGAAGAGCGTCTCGCCGTCCGACAGGAAGCGAACCATCAGAAACATCAGCACCACCTGCGTACCCACCAGTTTCAAGGTGTTGCCGGCAATGTTGGCCACGGTCACCAGCCGCCGCTGTACGATGGTATGGAAGAAGTATTCGGCAATGAGCATGGTGAAATTCACCACCAGCAGCGACTGTCGGGTATAGACATCGAAATAAGGCGGCACCCTGTCTGTGAATATAAAGACAAAGCCCAGGAAGAGAACGTTCAGTAAAATGAAGTCGAAGATAAAGACAGCAGCCCGTACATAGTCGTTGCCACCCGAAGTCTTCCGAAGCGTAATTCCCCCTGTCTCGTTATTCTTTTTCATACCGTGTTTCGTCATTTGTATTTGCATCATGTTTTCATAGTACCTCATCTGCCGGTCTTACGGACGGCCCGGGACCGGGCCTTTCCATGCCAAATAAGGAGTATTCTCTTTAAAGTCGGCATAAAATTAAGAAATAAATCTGAAATGAGCAAGCGTTTACGGCTGAAATCGTCTCAAAATCCTCCGTATTTCCGTTTTTCGACAACACTTCACCGGCTTTTTGTTTTCGGGCTATTCGCTTTTTCGTACCTTTGCAGCCAGTTATGGTACTCAACTATATTTGGATCGCTTTCTTCGTCATCGCCTTCGTCTTCGGGGCCATTCAGCTCTGCCTAGGCGACACTGCCATCTTTCAAAAGATGGTCGACTCCACTTTCGATTCCTCCAAGACGGCCTTCGAGACCTCGCTGGGCCTCACCGGCGTGCTGGCTCTTTGGCTCGGCATCATGAAGATAGGCGAGCGTGCCGGCGTGGTCAACGTGCTGGCCCGTATGCTGAGTCCGGTGTTCACCAAGCTGTTTCCCGACATCCCGCGCAACCATCCCGTGATGGGCAGCATCTTCATGAACATCGCGTCCAACATGCTCGGACTCGACAATGCAGCCACTCCTACGGGCCTCAAGGCCATGTCGCAGATGCAGGAACTCAATGCGCACAAGGACACGGCAACCAATCCAATGATTATGTTCCTGGTGCTCAACACCTCGGGCCTCACCATCATTCCCACCACCATCCTGGCTTTCCGCGCCTCCTACGGCGCCGCCACGCCCACCGATGTGTTCATCCCCATCCTGCTGGCCACCACCATGGCCACGCTGGCCGGCATCATCATCACCTCGCTGTGGCAGCGCATCAACCTGCTGCAACCGGCCCTGCTGGCCGTGATGGCGGGGCTCGTGGGGTTCGTGGGCGTGGTGATATGGGGCTTCGGGCGGATGGACAAGGACACCATGGGGCAAGCAACGTCGGTGGCTGGCAACCTCATCCTGCTGGGCATCATCGTGCTTTTCATCGTGGCGGGCCTGTTGCGGCGCATCAATGTCTACGACGCCTTCATCGAGGGAGCCAAGGAGGGCTTCACCACGGCCGTGCGCATCATTCCTTATCTGGTGGCCATCCTCGTGGCCGTGGGCGTGTTCCGCGCCTCGGGGGCCATGCAGCTGCTCACCGACAGTATAGCCTGGGGCGTGCGGGCATGCGGCCTCAACACCGACTTTGTGGGGGCGCTGCCCACGGCTTTCATGAAGCCCCTCTCGGGTAGCGGGGCCCGCGGCCTGATGCTCGAGGCCATGAAGACCTACGGCGCGGACTCGTTCGTGGGGCGGCTGAGCTGCATCTTCCAGGGTTCCACCGACACCACCTTTTATATATTGGCCGTCTACTTTGGCAGTGTAGGCGTGAAGTTCACGCGCCATGCCGTGGCCTGCGGTCTGCTGGCCGACCTTGTGGGGGTGGTGGCAGCCATTATGGTGGCGTATGTGTTCTTTGGAGGGTAGGCAGGAGAATAGGAGATGACAGGCTGTTATAGGAAAAAGAACAAGCTGTTAAAGGAAGAAATCAAAGTATAAAGCAACGCGATATTCATGGCAAATTTAAAATCATTGCTCAAAGACACCGCCATCTACGGCATCAGTTCGATAGCCGGGCGGTTCATCAACTACCTGCTCGTGCCCATCCAGACGGCGGCGTGGGCGGCGTCGGGCGGGCAGTATGGCGTGGTGACCAACGTCTACGCCTACACGGCCCTGCTGCTGGTGGTGCTCACCTACGGCATGGAAACCACTTTCTTCCGCTATGCCAACAAGACCGAGGAGAACCCGCAGACCGTCTATACCACGACGCTTCTTGCCGTGGGCTCCACGTCGCTGCTGTTCATCCTGCTGGTGCTGGGCTTCCTGGGGCCCATTGCTTCGTTCATGGGCTACGCCGACCACCCCGACTGGGTGGCCGTGATGTTTGTCTGCGTGGCCGTCGACGCCTTCAAGTGCATCCCTTTCGCCTACCTGCGCTACAAGAAGCGGCCCGTCAAGTTTGCCTGTATCCAGCTGGCCAACATCCTGCTCAACGTGGTGCTCAACATCACCTACCTCTTCATCCTGCCTCGTCTCCACCTCAACCCTTTTGGGCTCTACGACGAGCACTTCACGCTCGACGTGGGCATGGTGTTCTACATCAACCTCGTCTGCACGGGCTTGGTGACGCTCATGTTCTGGCGCGAACTCACCGAAGTGCCCTACCGTTTCGACGCCCGGTTGCTGCGCCGCATGCTGCGCTACGCCTGGCCGCTGCTCATTCTGGGCATTGCGGGCATCCTGAACCAGACGTTCGACAAGATTGTCTTCCCCTTTCTCTACCGCGGAGCCGACGCCCGAGCCGAGCTGAGCATCTATGGCGCCACGGTGAAGATAGCCATGATTATGGCCATGATTACCCAGGCTTTCCGCTATGCCTACGAGCCATTCGTCTTCGGCAAGGCCAAAGACAAGGACAATCGGGAGACTTACGCCAAGGCGATGAAGTACTTTATCATCTTCACGCTGCTGGCCTTCCTGCTCGTGGTGGGCTATATGGACGTGCTGCGCTACATCATTCGCAACCACGACTACTGGGCCGGGCTGCGCGTGGTGCCCATCTGCATGGCGGCCGAAATCATGATGGGCGTGTACTTCAACCTCTCGTTCTGGTACAAGCTCACCGACCGCACCATCTGGGGAGCCTGGTTCAGCGGTGCGGGCTGCCTGGTGCTCATTGCGGTGAACGTGGTCTTCGTGCCCCAGTACAGCTACATGGCCTGTGCCTGGGGCGGCTTTGCGGGCTACGGCACAGCCATGCTGCTGAGCTACTTCGTGGGCCAACGCTACTACCCCATCAACTATCCCGTGCGCCAAATCATGGCCTACGTGCTGCTGGCCCTCGTGCTCTTTGCCGGCATGACGGCCGCCAACGCCCGGCTCGGCATGTTCCCGGCCCTGGCCGTGAACACTGTCTTGGTGGCCGTTTTCGTGGGCTACGCCGTCAGGCGCGACTTCCCCCTGGCCTCCCTGCCCGTCATCGGCCGGCATTTCAGACACTAAATACGCTTTCAAAGTGGACATCCGCCACGTGCTCTGCATGATGGACCGCCGGGGACATGCCGACCGTCTGCTGCGCAAGATCGGGGCACGATAACGCCACCGCCTCGTCCCCGCATCACGACAAGGCCGTAGTCGCATAGCGACTACGGCCTTGTCGCGTCACGAAGACACCGTAATCGCGCGGCGTTTGCGGCGTAGACACAACGCGTTTACGGTGTTTTTTAGACAGAACTACATATTCAACAGATGGCTCGCGCGGTGGGTTTAAAGACATAGTAACAGAATAACAAGTGGCTGCGCGAGGATGGTTTAGACATAACAACATATTAAACAGATGGCTGCGCCACGGTTGTCGGGGTGTGAATGTAGGGGCCGGGCCGCACGCCAATACTCCATGATTCACCGCGCCAGCCATATGTTTAATATGTTGTTATGTCTAAACCATCCTCGCGCAGCCACTTGTTATTCTGTTACTATGTCTTTAAACCCACCGCGCGAGCCATCTGTTGAATATGTAGTTCTGTCTAAAAAACACCGCGCCAGCCGTCAAACATCAGAAGAGGGAGGTCTGCATGATGTCGCTCTCGTAGGGGTTGCGCCCCAGATGCTCGTAGGCCAGCCGTGTGGCCATACGGCCGCGGGGCGTGCGTTTGATGAATCCCTCCATGATGAGAAAGGGTTCGTACACCTCCTCCACCGTACCGCTGTCCTCGCCGATGGCCGTGGCGATGGTCGACACACCCACCGGACCGCCCCTGAACTTGTCGATGATGGTGAGCAGAATCTTGTTGTCGGTCTCGTCGAGGCCGTACTCGTCGATGTTGAGCGCCGAGAGCGAGAGCTGCGCAATGTCGGTGGTGATGGTGCCGTTGCCCTTCACCTGGGCAAAGTCGCGCACGCGGCGCAGCAGTCCGTTGGCGATACGGGGCGTGCCGCGGCTGCGGCGGGCTATCTCGGCGGCGGCATCGGCGTCGATGGGCACCTTGAGCAACGTGGCCGAACGGCGGATGATGCGGCGGAGCGTCTCGGGGTCGTAGTACTCCAGGTGCATGTTGATGCCGAAGCGGGCGCGCAGCGGAGCCGTGAGCATGCCCGAGCGCGTGGTGGCCCCCACAAGGGTGAAAGGGTTGAGGTCTATCTGGATAGAGCGGGCCGAGGGGCCCTTGTCGATCATGATGTCGATGCGATAATCCTCCATGGCCGAGTAGAGATACTCCTCGACCACGGGCTGCAGGCGGTGTATCTCGTCGATGAAGAGCACGTCGTTGGGCTCCAGCGAGGTGAGTATGCCTGCCAGGTCGCCGGGCTTGTCGAGCACAGGACCGCTGGTAATCTTGAACCCTACGCCCAGCTCATTGGCGATGATGTTGCTCAAAGTGGTCTTGCCGAGGCCCGGAGGACCGTAGAGCAGCGTGTGGTCGAGGGGCTCGCCGCGATACTTGGCGGCCTCGACGAAGATCTCCAGGTTCTCTACAACCTTCTGCTGGCCGTTGAAATCCTGGAAGCGCAACGGGCGCAAGGCATTCTCAAAATCCTTTTCAGCCGTGGAGACCCGCTCCTCCCTGATGTCAAAATCGTCTGTCATTCCGTTTGTCTTTTCGTCTGCAAAGATACAAAAAAGTGCCGCCATGGCGACAGAATACCCCGAGTTTTGACCAAAAAGACAGGGTTTTAAAGACATAGTAACAGAATAACATGTGGCTCGCGCGAGGAGATTTAGACAGAACAACATATTAAACATATGGCTGGCGCGATGGGTTTAAAGACATAGTAACAGAATAACAGATGGCTATCGCGCTGTTTTTTAGACAGAACAACATATTAAACAGATGGCTGCGCCACGGTTGTCGGGGTATGAATGTAGGGGGCGGGCCGCGCGCCAATACCCCATGATTCACCGCACGAGCCATCTGTTATTCTGTTACTATGTCTTTAAACCCATCGCGCCAGCCATCTGTTTAATATGTTGTTCTGTCTAAAACTCCCCGCACCAGTCATCCATTAATTACGTTGTTCTGTCTAAAAAACACGTTTGTTCTGCTTGGGAATCGATATTTTGTCGTACCTTTGCAGCCGAAAAGGAGACTCACACAGAACGGTAGGGCGTTTTGAAGCAGTCCCTACAGTGATATTTATAATACATTTTTATTTTTGAAGACATTTGAAGAATTAGGTGTCAGCGAAGAGATTCGCCGCGCCATTGAGGAGCTGGGCTTTGAACATCCAATGCCCGTGCAGGAAGAAGTTATCCCATTTTTACTTGGTCATGGCAACGATGTCATCGCTCTGGCACAGACCGGAACGGGCAAGACGGCCGCCTACGGCATTCCCGTGCTGCAGCGTACAGACCCCACCAGCAAGGAGACACAGGCCTTGATCCTGAGCCCCACGCGTGAGCTCTGTCTGCAGATTGCCGACGACTTGAACGCCTTTGCCAAGTATATCGACGGCATGCACGTGCTGCCCGTCTACGGCGGAGCGTCCATCGAGACGCAGATTCGCTCACTGCGCCACGGCGTGCAGATTATCGTGGCCACCCCGGGCCGCCTCATCGACCTGATGAAGCGCGGCGTGGCCAAGCTCGACAAGGTGGCCAACGTAGTGCTCGACGAGGCCGACGAGATGCTCAACATGGGATTCACCGAGAGCATCAACGCCATCTTCGAGGGTGTTCCCGCCGACCGCAACACCCTGCTCTTCTCGGCCACGATGGGCCGCGAGATAGAGCGCATAGCCAAAAGCTACCTGCACGACTACAAGGAAATCGTGGTGGGCTCGCGCAATGAGGGCGCCGAGAACGTGAATCACATCTATTATATGGTGAACGCCCGCGACAAATACCTGGCGCTCAAACGTGTGGTGGACTTCTATCCGCACATCTACGGCATCGTGTTCTGCCGCACGAAGATAGAGACCCAAGAGATTGCCGACAAGCTGATTAAGGACGGATACAACGCCGACTCCCTGCACGGCGACCTGAGCCAGCAGCAGCGCGACCTCACGATGCAGAAGTTTCGCAACCACTTGATACAGATTCTCGTGGCCACCGACGTGGCCGCACGCGGCCTTGACGTGGACGATCTGACCCACGTCATCAACTACGGGCTGCCCGACGACATCGAGAACTACACCCACCGCTCGGGCCGCACGGGCCGCGCCGGCAAGAAAGGCACGTCGATTTCCATCATCCACTCGCGCGAAAAGTTCAAGGTGCGCAACATCGAGAAGGTGATTGGCAAGGAGTTTATCGACGGCACGCTGCCCGCTCCCGAGGAGATTTGCAAGAAGCAGCTCTATAAAGTGATGGACGACATCATGAAGACCGACGTGGACGAAGAGCTCATTGCACCCTACATGACGGAGATAGACCGGCAGTTTGAATACATCGACAAGGAAGACATCATCAAGAAAATGGTGAGCATCACCTTTGGACGGTTCCTCGACTACTATAAGAACGCACCCGAAATTCTCAAGCCTACCACCAAGCGCAACGCAGAACGTGGCGACAAGGGCACCGACCGCAAGGCCGGACGACCGAGGGGCAAGCGTGAGGCTGAGGCCGGATTCCGCCGCCTGTTCATCAATCTGGGCAAGCAAGACGGGTTCTATCCCGGCGAAATCATGCAGTTCATGAACCACCATGTACACGGCCGGCAGGAGGTGGGACACATCGATCTGCTGTCGAAGTTCTGCTACATTGAGGTACCCGAGGCTGATGCCCCGAAGGTGATGCGCGCGCTGAACGGCACAAGCTACAAGGGACGCGAGGTGCGTTGCAACGACGCCGACGAGGGCGGACGCGGCAACGACCGCACCACACGGGACGGACGGGCCACACGCGAGGGCCGCGAGAGCCGCAGTCCGCGCGAGGGCCGCAGCTACAAAAGCACCCGCGGCGGAGAGCGTGCCGAGCGCAAGGGCCGTGCCCGCAGCATGCGCGAGGAAGCCGGCAGCACAGCTTTCGCCGGTGAAGACGGCCGCCGCCACAGCCGCGACGACTGGAAGAGCCTGATGCAGAACGCCTCGATGAAGCTGCGGGGAGAGGAGCCCGACTTCTCCGAAGAGGGATGGGCGCGCCGACAACCGAAGAAGCAGTAACGGCTTCCCGGCCCGACACAACAGAAAAGTAACTTATCAACACTGAAAGTATGAAGAATATTCTATTGGGGCTGGCACTCGCGGCTTCAAGCCTCGTGCCCGCCACTGCAGCCGCAGCAGACGGCCTTGTACACATCAAAGGACAACTCAAAGGCTTGACCGACTCGCTCTTCGTCTTTATTCCGCAGGGCGAACGGGACCACAAGCAGGACACCGTGCTGGTGAAGGACGGCAAGTTCGACTTCACGGTGAGCGTGGACAGGCCCTCCGTCATCACGGTATGCACACCGGAGTTCCTGCGCCAGGAAGGCGGCGGCAGCTTTCAGATGATTGCCGTGCCGGGCGAGACGGCCGAGCTGTCGGGCGACGTGACATCCAATTACTACCTCACGGGCTCCAAGTTCTACCGTGAGTTCAACGAGGCCGACCGCGCCATGGAGGCCGCCGGCAAGCCTTTCAGCGACTTCTACGCCAGTCTGAACAAGCGGATGGAAGCCGGCGAGAGCCAGGAAACGCTGATGAATGAGTTTCAGGAGAAAGCCCCGGCCCTGCGCCAGCAGAAAGCCGACGGCATCATGGCCTTTATCAAACAGCACCCCGACTACGAGGCCAGCGCGGCCATCATTCCCGAACTGGGAGAGCTGGAGCAGATGAAAGCTGCCGTCCTGCTGCTCTCACCTGCCGTGCGCGAGGGCCGCATGAAGCACTTTTACCAAGGCATCATCGACCACATGGAGGCGCAGGAGAAAGCCGAAGCCGAGGCAGCCAAGAAGCAGGCAGCCGGCGTGGAAGCTCCCGACTTCACGCTGAACGACATCGAGGGCAAGCCGCTCACGCTGTCGAGTCTGCGGGGCAAGTATGTCATTCTGGACTTCTGGGGCTCGTGGTGCGGCTGGTGCATCAAGGGATTTCCCGAGATGAAGGCCTATTATGAGAAGTATAAGGGCAAGTTTGAGATTCTGGGCATCGACTGCAACGACACCGAAGCCAAGTGGAAAGCCGCTGTAGAGAAGCACGCCCTACCCTGGCTCCACGTGTACAACCCGCGTGACGGCAAGGTGCTGGCCGACTATGGCATCCAGGGCTTCCCCACGAAGATTATCCTGGACCCCGCCGGCAAGATTGTAAAGACCGTTGTGGGCGAAGACCCCGCCTTCTATACTTTCCTGGACGAGACGTTCGGAAACAAGTAAAAGGATAAAACTGACAAAGGGCAGGGCCGTAGGAACATTTCTGTTCCTACGGCCCTGCCCTTTTGTCTGCCCGCCCCCGATGCCCTGATGCGGGGCAGGGGCATGGCGCATCACACGCCGAGCTCGGCCCGCTTGCGCGCGCCAAATTCGTGCGACACGTAGTTGAAGATGCTCTTGCAGCAGTCGGCCGAGTATTCCTGGGCGCAGCGAATGATGTTGTCCCACTGGTCGGCCGACAGCCCGCGCTCGATGTCGCTGCGCCGAATGCCGTATTTGAGCAGACCGTAGATCAGGCCCGCATTGAAGTTGTCGCCCGCGCCGATGGTGCTCTCCGCGGCAGTCTGCGGTGTGGGATAGCTGCGTTTGAAGCCGTTCTCGGCCCGCAACTCCACAGGATTACCGCCGTGGGTATAAATGAATTTCTTGCAGTAGAAGGAGATTTCAGCGTTGTAGACCTTGTCGGGGTCCTGTAATCTATAGAGCACCTCGAAGTCCTCGTGCGAGCCCCGCACGATGTCGGCATACTCAAGATTCTCCAAAAGGTTGGGCGTGATCCGCATCACCTCGTCGCGATGAGAGGGCCGATAGTTCACGTCATAATAGACAATGGCGCCGTGACTGCGTGCATAGTCGAGCAGTCCGACCATCTGCGGCCGAATGACCGGGTTGACGGCGTAGAACGATCCGAAGAGCACGATATCGTCGGGCTGCACGTCAGGGTAGATGAAATCGAGCTGGTCGTGGGGATGATCCTTGTAGAAAATGTACTCTGCATCATTGTGTTCGTCGAGGAACGCCAGCGAAATGGGCGACTTGGAGTCGGGGAACACGTTCACGTTGTCGGCATTCACGCCATTCTCTTTCAGAAAGTCGATGATGTGCCGGCCCACGCGGTCGCGTCCGGCCTCGCTGATAAAGGTGCTGTTCACCTCCGAACGCCCCAGCGAGATGATGGCATTGAACGTGGAACCACCCGGATAAGCCCCGATGGGTTGCCCGTTTTTAAAGATAATGTCGAGCACGGTCTCTCCTATTCCGATAACTTTGCGCATGATGATAACTGTTAATCCGGCGACAAACTTGGCCTATAATCTTTGCAAAGATAGCAGAAATCGGATAAAGGGCAAAACGAAAGAACCGTTTTAATTTGGCCGTAACGCTTTTTTTCGGTACTTTTGCAAGCATCGAATCACCATCTACAGCATCACACTTACCTTTTAAAAAGAGAGACCTATGATTGATACCCGGTCCATGGCCAAGTTTGTGGCTTTTCTGTTCGGCCTGCTGGTCGTGCTGGTCATTTATGAAAGTCACGGCAGCAAGACTGTGTCAGGCGTCAACCACATCGAGGCCGCAGAAGAATTTTCTTACGAAGGTGAGCCCGTGATGGTGGACTATACCGATCCCGACGACCCGGACATGGAGAAGCCACAGACCACGGGAACGGACAATGGCCTGAACAAATTGCGGCTGAAGCGTCGCTGATTTTTCCCCAATGAACTATAACACGGCAACACTTCCCAACGGCCTTCGCGTCATCCACCTGCCCTCCCCGTCGCCCGTCGTCTATTGCGGCTATCAAATTGCGGTGGGCACACGCAACGAGGCCCCGGGCGAAGAGGGGCTGGCCCACTTCTGCGAACACGTCACTTTCAAGGGCACCGAGCGACGCAAAGCCTGGAACATCATCAATGGTCTGGAGAGTGTCGGCGGCGACCTGAACGCATTCACCAACAAGGAATGCACCACTTTCTATGCCGCCATCCTGAAAGATCACGTGACGCGGGCCATCGATCTGCTGAGCGATATGGTGTTCCACTCCACCTATCCGCAAAGCGAAATAGACAAGGAAGTGGAGGTGATCTGCGACGAAATAGAGAGTTACAACGACTCGCCGGCTGAGCTCATCTACGACGAATTCGAGAATCTGGTCTTTCGAGGACACCCTCTGGGCCACAACATTCTGGGCACGGCCGACCACGTGCGTGGCTTCACCACCTCGGATGCCCTGCGCTTCACGCGAAAATACTACCGTCCCGACAATGCCGTCTTCTTTGTGTACGGCGACGTAACGTTCAAGAAAGTGATGAAGTGCCTCGAGTCCTACACGCCGGTTCCCGGCTCCTTTCTCTGCGATGCACCCGCTCCCTCCCCATCGCTCCCACGTGGAGAGCAAGAGAACAAACGGCTCTTCGTCTCCTCGCGCGGCACACATCAGGCCCACGTCATGCTGGGTGGGCGGGGCTACGACTTCCGCGACGAACGCAGGATGAGCCTCTATCTGCTCTGCAACATGCTGGGCGGACCGGGCATGAATGCCCGTCTCAACATGGTGTTGCGCGAGCATCGGGGACTCGTCTACACCGTGGAGACCACCATGACAAGCTACGGCGACACCGGCATCTGGTCCACTTACTTCGGGTGCGACGCCGGGGACGTGAAGCGATGCCTCCATCTGGTGCGCCGCGAACTCGACCGCTTGAGGCTGCGCCCCGTCACCGCCACGAGGCTGCGGGCCGCCCAAAAGCAGCTGAAAGGGCAGATCGGCGTGGCGTGCGACAACCGGGAGAACTTTGCATTGGACTTCGGAAAGAGCTTTCTGTACTATGGATGGGAGCGCGACATCACGTCGCTCTACGCCAGCATAGACCGTATCACGGTCGAGAATCTGCACGCCGTGGCCCACGAAGTTTTCGATCCCGAGCGCATGACGACGCTCATTTACCAATAGACAACCAGAACTTCAGAACATGACATTAAGGGAAATTCTTGAACACAGACGGGCCGTCAGAAGATACGACCCCAACAAACCGCTCGATACCGAGCGTGTGGAAGACTGTCTCCGACAGGCCACGCTGGCCCCAACGAGCTCGAACATGCAGCTGTGGGAGTGCTACCACGTCACCCAGCCCGACACGATGGCCCTGCTCACCAAGGCTTGTCTGAACCAGGGCAGTGCCCGAACCGCCCAGCAGATGGTGGTGTTCGTGACGCGGCAAGACCGCTACCGGCAGCATGCCAAGGCCGTGTTGCAGGCGGGCATCGAGGAGATTCTGCAAAATAGCCCAAAAGACCGCCAAGCGCGGCGCATCCATTTGCAGAAACTCTACTACAACCGACTGATACCCTTGCAGTACAGCCGCTTCTTCGGCATCAAGGGATTGCTGAACAAAGCCTTGGTGCAGTGCATCGGTCTCTTCCGTCCCATCGTGCACCAAGTGCGCGAAAGTGAGGTGCGCACGGTGGTGCACAAGAGCTGTGCACTGGCCGTGCAGACCTTCATGCTGGCCATGAGCGAGCAAGGTTACGACACCTGTCCGCTGGAAGGATTCGACAGCCGGCTGGTGAAGAAAGCGTTGCACCTGCCCCACGACTGTGGCATCAACATGGTTATCACCTGTGGCATCCGCTTGCCCGAGGGCGTGCGGGGCGAACGTTTCCGTCTGCCTTTCGATCAAATGTACCACAGAATATAAAAAAATACAGGGTTTGGATGGCATGTGCATGGGCAAACGTCCCTGCATGTTCCGCAAACCGACATCACAAGCGGGCATTCCCGGCCAGAGAGGCTCGCCGGGAATGCCCGCTACAAGTACAGCACCGCCTCGTTGCCTTCGTTGAACAGCAGGTCGAGGATGGAGAGATTGGGATGGAACCCATGCTTCCAGGCATAGACCTGGTAATAGGGACGGGGATGGAAATTGGCGTCGGGCAAAGGGTGCTTGGGACGAATCGCATCGCGATAGTCTGTCCAATGATTCTCCTCGCCTATCTGCTGGCCGCCTTTACCGCCACCATTCCATCGCTCATCTCCTCTTCCTCCATACACCGTGGTCAGTTCAATGCGGGGCTGGATGTCCAGCAAGTCGCAGACGCAACGGGTGATTTCAAGATTGAAGTCGAAGAGGTAGGTCCACCGCTTCTCGAAGAAAGGACGAATATCATCGGCCAGGAACTCGAAGAACGGGCTTTCACCGTAGGCCGACAACAGGGCATTCCAATGCAGATGCCGCCAGTTGCCGTGGTCGCTGATGCGAATATCTTTCATCTCGCACTTGGGACCCTCATAGCTCTCTACGGGCACGGTGAGGGCTTGCAGTCCGTTTGTCGTGGCAATGACACAGCGGTTGCGGTAGGTTTGCTTGATAAAATGGTCGTGTTGCTCCAACAGACAGCCCCCCGCGCGGTTCAGTTTCTGGTACCACTGCACGGGACCGAAGTAGGTTGAGGAGAGGAAAGGAGTTATCAATTCAAAATTCATAATTCATAATTCAAAATTAACCATGCGGCGATGACACTGCCAACGATGGGCGTTCTGCCGGGCTAATGACAGAAAGGACGGAGGATAATGACGGGAGGACGGAGGCTAATGGCAGGGAGGACGGAGGCTATGACGGGGGAAGACAAAGAAGACGATAGAGGAAAAAGGATTCTACGATAGGGAAAGGAGAAAGCATTTATAGAAGAAAACCAAAGCAACGGCGGGGAAAGGTGGGGATGACGGAGTTGAACAAGCGGATTGAGGCCATCCATCTGCGCCGTCTTCCTTAAAATGGGAGATGGAACAGGCGACGGGCTTTGCCCACCACCTGATGCCGGTGTACCAGCAGCTGTCCGTGGCCCGTGTCGACAAGATAGAGCTTGCAGTCGGGACAACCGCAACGGCGACAGCAGCGCAGGGGAATCCGATAGCGCACGCCACGCCACGTGATAGTGTCGCCGGGCAGGGCTTCCACCCTACCCACGAGCTCGCAACGGGTGCGCAACAACGGCCATCCATGGCTGCCGCCCATCCGTCCGCCGCTTTCCGGCCCAACGGCCCGAGGCCCGTCCTGCGGACTGAACACCAGCAAGTCGCCCCGCACAAAACCGGCACGCACCCACTTGTTCACCAGCACGCGGTCGCCCGGCACCAGTGTATGGCCTACAGCAACGGGCGCCGTATAGATGGTAAAGGCATAGGCGCGCACGATGAACACGATCACCAGCGCACCAAACAGCGTGAGGAGGGCCTTCAATGCCTGTTTCATGAAAGGAAAGGGGAGCAGACTCGCCCCCGGTTTACTTGATGTTGTCCACCCAACGGAACAGCCGATGCCAGCGCACGCCCGAGAAACCGCGGCGGTCGGGGTCGGAACTGTACCAGATAAAGATGGGCTTGCCCACGACGTGGTCCTCGGGCACGAAGCCCCAGTAGCGTGAGTCGGCCGAGTTGTGACGGTTGTCGCCCATCATCCAGTAGTAGTCCATCTTGAACGTGTAGCTCGTGGCCAGCCGACCGTTGATGTAGATTTGGTTGTTCTTCACCTCCAGCGCGTTGCCCTCGTACACCCGTATGGGCCGTTCGTAAACGGCAATGTTGTCCATCGTGAGCTTCAGCGTGGCTCCCTTTTTCGGTATCCACACAGGACCATAGTTATCTCGCGTCCATCCCGTCACCATGTCCAGCGGGTAGAGGTCGCCCGTGGTGGCATCGGTATTCAGCCGGATGCTGGCCACCAAGTCCTTGCGCGCGCTGAGCGTTTTCACGGCAGCCTTGGTGAGTGGCATGTATCCGTTCTGGTTCAGACTGGTCAAATCCTCCATCGATATGCCGAGTTCTTTCAGCAAATCGTCGGGCAAGTCACGCTTTAGCTTCACATAATACGTGTACTGCACGTTGTCGGGCTCCTTGTTGGGCTTGCCGTCCAGATAGACAATACGGTTTTTAATCTGCAGCGTTTGGCCGGGCAGGCCCACGCAGCGTTTCACGTAGTTCTCGCGGCGGTCGGTGGGCCGATGGTCGATGGAGCCGTATTCATTGGGGTTGTTCAGCACATAGTTGCGCCCAATGCCATAGATCATCTTGAAAAAGTCGAGCTGTTGCTGCCGGTTCAGCGTGGCAGGATCCACGGGGTTGGGGAAGTTCTGCTGGTAAATCTGCTCGCCAAAGCTGTACACCATGCTGTAATAGTCGGCCGCCTGATAGCGTTCTTCGGTCACGATGGTGTCGCCGGCAGGATAGTTGAACACCACGATGTCGTTCAGTTTCACCTTGCCCAGCCCCTTCACGCGCCGGTAGTCCCAATGCGGCCACTCGATATAACTTTTGGTATTGAGGACGGGCAGGGTGTGTTGCGTCAGGGGCACGGTGAGCGGTGTCTGCGGGATGCGCGGGCCGTAGCTCAGCTTCGACACGAAGAGATAGTCGCCCGTGAGCAGACTCTTTTCCAGCGAACTGGAGGGAATGACATAGTTCTGGAAGAAGAACAGGTTGATGAAATACACGGCCACCAAGGCAAACACCAGCGCGTCCACCCAGCTCATGATGAACCTCACGGGGCCCTCGGCCGTCTTCCACCACTGCCATCTGATCTTTTTCGAGATATAGACATCGTAGATGAAAGGCACCACCACGAGTCCCAACCAGCTTTGCAGCCACCAGAGGAACAGCAGATAGAGCACGAGGACGGCCACAAACTTCGCCCACTGCTTCTTCATATTCAGGTTTACTTTTTCCTTGTCAATCATTTGTCTGTTGTTTGTCTATCGTTAATCTGTCATTTTTTGTCATTCGCCGACAGCCCTGCACCACGACGGCCGGGCGGCCGGGCCGCTCCCGTCAGAACCGGAACAGGTCGCTGGTGGTCAGCAGTCCGGTGTGGTCCTTGGTGTATTCGGCCGCCAGCACGGCACCGAGGGCAAAGCCTTTGCGCGAGTGTGCGCTGTGGGTAATCCGGATGAGGTCGGCTTCCGAGTCGTAGGTCACGCTGTGTATGCCCGGCACCTCGTCGTGGCGCACGCAGTTGATGCGCAGGTCGGCCTCGTCACAGTCGGGCGAACCGTCCACGCGCCCGTCGTCCCAGGTCGTCGTACCGAGCTTCCAGCCCTGCTTGCGGTCTATGTCGGCCACGATTTCCTCGGCCAGAGTGATGGCCGTCCCCGACGGTGCGTCGAGCTTGTGCACGTGATGGGTCTCCTCCATCTCCACCCCGTATTGGGGAAATCGGTTCATGATGCGGGCCAGATAGCGGTTCACGGCCGAGAAAATGGCCACGCCTATCGAGAAGTTGCTGGCCCAGAAGAGGGTCTGCCGGCCGTCGCGCGTCAGAGCCTCCACGTCGTCCCGGTGCTCTTTCATCCAGCCCGTGGAGCCGCTCACCACCTTCACATGGTGCTTGAAAGCCCGCAGATAGTTGTCGTAGGCTGCCGTGGGATTGGTAAATTCGATGGCCACATCGGCCGAAGCGAAGGCCGGGCTGTCGAAATCCTGCAAATTATCAACATCAATTTTACAGACAATCTCATGGCCGCGGCCCAGCGCCGTCTGCTCAATCATGCGGCCCATCTTGCCGTAGCCGATCAATGCTATC
Organism: Hallella seregens ATCC 51272; assembly: GCF_000518545.1. GTDB lineage: Bacteria > Bacteroidota > Bacteroidia > Bacteroidales > Bacteroidaceae > Prevotella > Prevotella seregens. The sequence continues at coordinate 134,097 of NZ_KI912451.1, read as the reverse complement.
TTCATCTTTCTTCCGATTTAAAATGTTGTTGCAAAAGTAATTATTTTATGCGAGAGTCGCGGCCTTGCCGGCTTAAATAATCCAAAATCAGGCGATTTAGCCGCCACCGCCCGCCATTTCTGCCACAAAACCTTTGTCAGCCAAAATAAATGCCGTAATTTTGCACCAATGAAAGGATATAGATTGCATACAGGACTGCTTGCCGGATTATTGACATGTACCACGCTTGCCTCGTGTTTCAAGGAGGAGCCGCTCAATGCCGAGTGCGACATTGAGCAGGTGAGCCTGCATCTGGACCATCCGCTGGGCACGTTGTTCAGCCTGGCCGACACGCTGCAGCGCGTGGCCTCGGCCGACAGCCTCATCACTTTCAGCGTGCGCCACAGCCACGAGGCCGACCTTTCCACGCTGCAACCCCGCTTTATCCTCACGCCGGGAGCCACCATCACTCCCACCGGCGGCACGGTGGACGCCCGCCAGGGCGGGCGCCGGCACTACCGTGTCACCTCCGAAAACCAGCTCTGGCACCGTGACTACACCGTGGCTTTCGTGCCCGTGGTGCGCACGGTGAACGACACCGTGGCCTACGACTTCGAGCATTTCGAGCTGGAACCGCGCGAGGGCAAGTACTACATCTGGCACAACCCGCTCGAAGACGGCACGCTGGCCAACGACTGGGCCAACGGCAATCCGGGCTTCCGCCTGAGCATGGGCTCAGCCCGTGCCGAGGAGTATCCCTCGGCGCCGCTCGCCCAGGGCCGCTCGGGCTACGGCCTGCAGCTCACCACGCGCAGCACGGGACCCTTTGGCGTACTGGCCAGAAAGCGGCTGGCGGCCGGCAATTTCTTCCTCGGCGCGTTCGACGTGACCAACGCCCTGAGCGATGCCCTGCGGGCCACGAGCTTCGGCGTGCCTTTCGACCGCGAGCCGCTCGCCCTCACCGGATTCTACAAATATCAGCCCGGCCCCGTCTATCAGGACAAGAACGGACAGCCCGTCGAGGGCCGCACAGACCAGGCCGCCATCTATGCCGTGCTCTACCGCAACCACGACGACCAGGGGCGCAGCCTCTCCCTGCACGGCGACGACGTAAAGACCAGCCCGCAGATTGTGGCCATTGCCGACATGGGCACCGTGCCGCCCACAGCCGAGTGGACGGCTTTCCGCCTCGACTTCGACTATCGGCAGGCCATCGACTACGACCTGCTCACCAACCGCAGCTACAGCCTCGCCATCGTCTTCTCGTCGAGCAACGAGGGCGACCTGTTCGAGGGAGCCGTCGGCTCGCAGCTCTGCATCGACCAGGTGCGCGTCGTCTGCCGCAAGGCCGAGTAGCCGCCGCCGGCAGCCCCAACCCCGTTTCCCGACATCACACCCCACCATTTCCCCCGCATCCATCATGAAAATGATACTCCTCCTGGCCGCTGCCCTCGGGCTGGCCGTCCTCCCCGCCCGGGCCTCGGGCTTCACCGCCGACATGACCCTGCGCGCCCGCCTGGGCTACAGCCTCGGCGGCACGGCTCCCGTGGGGCTGCCTACCTCCATCCGGGGCCTCAACAGCTACCGCTTGCAGCCCAATCTGAGCTTCGGCCTCGATGCCGTGAAGCCGCTCGCGCCACACTGGGGCGCGCTGCTGGGCCTGCGTTTCGAGAATAAGAGCATGGACGAGGACGCCCGCGTCAAGGACTATCACGAGGACATCGTGCGCGGCGGCGAGTCGCTGACCGGCCGCTTCACGGGCGACGTCACCACCCAGGTGCACCAGTGGATGGTCTCCGTGCCCCTGCAGGCCGTGTGGTCGCCCGCCTCGACGGTGGCCCTGCGCTTCGGCCCCTACGTCTCTGTCCTCGTCGACCGCTCGTTCACGGGCTATGCCCACAACGGCTATCTGCGCGTGGGCGACCCCACAGGAGCCAAGGTAACGCTGGGCGACGACCCGGCCACACGCGGCTCCTACGACTTCTCCGACGACATGCGGCACCTGCAGTGGGGCCTCGACATCGGGGCCGACTGGAACCCGCGCGGCCGGCTCGGCCTCTATGCCGACCTGAGTTGGGGCCTCAGCGGCGTGCACCGCAGCAGTTTCAAGACCATCGAGCAGACGCTCTACCCCATTTTCGGCACTTTCGGACTCACCTACCGGCTCCGATAACCGTGCCCCACGACAACCCAACTTAGTATTCACATCAACAAAAAACAACGTATGAACAGACTCTTTACTTCCGTCGCATTCTCACTATGCGTACTCACGGCCTCGGCTACCGACTATACCGACAGCCTCGAAGTCAACGTGAACGGCAGCATCACCACGCAGCCCGCCACCATCTCGCTCAACCAACAGGCCGACGGCCGCTATGCCTTCGCCCTGAAAAACTTCGTCATGGCCATAGGCGGACAGCAGATGGGCATCGGCAACATTGAGGTGAACAACGTGCCGGGTACCACTCAAGACGGTGTCACCACGCTTCTGACCGACCAGACCATCGCCATCCAGCCGGGCGAGGGAGACTCTCCAAGCGGCATCTGGGTGGGCCCGACGCTGCTGGGCCAAGTGCCCGTGAAGCTAATGGCCGAGCAGCGCGGCGACAAGCTCTACGCCGTGATCAACATCGACATGCAGGCGTCGCTCCATCAAACCATCCAGGTAACTTTCGGCAACGGCGGCTACCAGCTGGCCAACCCCGGCTTCGAGCAGTTCCACAAAGCCACGCTTTACGCTCCGGCCGACCCCGACGAGCCCGAGGCCGAGCACGAATCCGTGACCAGCGACGAGCCCAATGCCTGGCACTCGTTCATGAGCGCGTCGGGCAATCCCGCGCTGGTCTGGATGGCCGGATACAATCCCCACACGTTCATCAGCCATGAAACGCGCCCCGGCTCCACCGGCCGCAACAGCGTGATGCTCACCTCTACAAACATGTTCATCGCCATAGCCAACGGCACCATCACCACGGGCCGCATGAATACAGGCTCTTTCACTCCCGCCGATCCCTCCAACCACGCCGCCCTCGACATGAGCGTGACCGACAAGGACGGCAACGGAGACCCCTTCTACACCGTGCTCAACGGCAAGCCCGACTCGCTCTCGGTGTGGGTGAAGTTCATCCAAGGCACGCCCAACGCCGAGCATCCCTATGCTACGGTGAGCGCAGCCGTGACCGACGGAACCTATTATCAGGACCCGCAGGACAAGGCCTACAGCAACGTACTGGGCCACGCCGTGAACAAAACCATCGCCACACGCGGCGGCGAATGGCAGCATCTCATGATTCCCTTTGAGTATCTGGACAACCCCTCCACCCCGCGGGCCCTGCTCGTCACCATCTCGACCAACGCCGACGCGGGCCAAGGCTCCACCGATACGCTCTATGTGGACGACATCAGCCTCGTCTACAATCAGGACGTGACACTCCGCAAGCTCACCGTGCGCGGCCAGGAAGTAGCCGTGGCCGACACGATGTCGCTGAAATCGATAGCCGCCGTCATCACCACGCCCGAAGACATCATGGCCTACGCCGACGCTCCTAAAATCTTCAAACAGCTGGAGAGCACGGCCGACGGTGCCGTGGCCCACATCACGCTGGCCTCGGCCGACCTGAAGTCGAGCAAGACATACGTGCTCCTGCTGCCGGGTGCCGTGACGGGCATCGACACGCTGCCCTCGGCCCAGCCCGCCGCCACCTCCACCGCGATCTACAACCTTCAGGGCCAGCGCGTCGGCTCCATGCAGCCCGGACACGCCTACATCGTCGAGCGAGACGGCAAGCGCATCAAGGTGTTCAAGCGGTAAACGCGACAGATGTACCGTCCTGCGCCCCCGTGCGCAGGAGCTCACGACACATCATGATTAGACCCAAGCACGTGGTTCCCCCGTTGGATCCACGTGCTTTTTTTGACAGAACAACGGGAGACATACCGGCTGCGCCATGGTTTTTAGACATAACAACATATTTGACAGATGGCTCGTGCAATGTTTTTTAGACATAACAACATATTGAACAGATGGCTGGCGCGGTGTTTTTTAGACATAACTACATATTCAACAGATGGTTCGAGCGGTGAATCATGGGGTGTTGGCGTTGCGGGCCAAACCCTACACTCATACTCCGACAACCGTGGCGCAGCCATATGTTCAATATGTTGTTATGTCTAAAAAACATCGCGCCAGCCATATGTTAATCTGTTACTATGTCTTTAAAAACACCGCGCCAGCCATCTGTCAAATATGTTGTTATGTCTAAAACCCACCGCGGACGCGCAACCACGACACCGTAAACGCGATGTGTCTACGCCGCAAACGCCGCGCGATGACGGCTTTGTCGCGACGCCAATAAGGGCTAAACGCGACGCGGGCACCAACGAAGCAGCCTCCGCTGCCGCCTCCCTGCCCCGTTGTCTCCAAGGAAAACAGCGGGAGGGGAGGCGGCAGCGGAGGCTGCACCATGAGGTAATCTATGTCACATTCAGCGGCTGCGCACCACCTTGACAGCCTTGCCGTCTTTCACGCGGATGTACACACCCAAGTGCGAAACGTCGGACACGCGGCGGCCGTCGAGCGTGAAGTAGGTCTCTGCGCCGTCGGCAGTCGTCGTGATGCCGCGCACGCCCGTGGCCGTGGTGATGGGCAACGACTCGCCCGTCCAGCCCTCAAGCACCGTCATGCCGTCGAGCTTGGTGATGAAAGCCTGGAAGTCGGCCAGGTAAGGACGCTTGTTGCGGTCGGCGTTGTCCTGGTCCACCCACATGCCGTTCACCAGCGTGAGGCTGTGTTGCGGGGCGCGGGCCGTGGTCTTGAGCATGCCGCGCAGGTTGTTGTCGCCCGTGCCGGGACGGGTCACGGCCTGTCCGCTCTCGGTGATGACCACGTCGGGGTGGTCGCTGTGCACCACGCAGGGCACCCCGGCTTCGGTCTCGGCGATGGGCTCCAGGCAGACGCGCGAGGAGTCGGCCGTCAGACCGGCAATGCGATAGAAGCGCACACCCTGCGTGGGCTGTGCCTTATAGGGCAGACAGAGCGTGCTCCAGCCCGAGGCATCCACCGTGGTGTGGTAGACGGGCAGGTGGCAGAGCACGAAGTCGGTGGCCGCCCAGGAGCCCTCGCGACGGTCGCCCGTGGACGTGGCATTGCCATATTCGCGCCAGGCATAGTCCGTGGCGCCCAGCTTGCTCGAGGCGAATCCCACCGTGAGCGTGTCGCCCTCGGCCACGTAAACGGGCACCGTGGCCAGCGTTTGCCACTTGTCGGCATCGGCCACCATGGGCATGTCGAGCCAGTCGGACGAGAGCTTCGGCGAGACCATGCTGTCTGTACGCGTGCGCAGATAGGCGTGCTGGTCGGAGAGCGTGTAGTGCTGGGCAGCGGCCTTGCACGTGAGCATGTAGAGGCCGTGGGGCACGCCGGTGATGCGCTGCCCGATGGCCATGGTCTGGCTGGTGCCCGCACTGGCGGGAACGCCCGTCCACAGCGCGCTCCAGCAGGTCTTGCCGGCCACGGTGGCGGCGGCCTGTGTGCCGCCGGTGTAGGTGCCGGTCTTCACGTCCCAGCCATAGGCCGTCTCGCCGGCGAAGTCGCCCTTGGCTACCCTGTCGGTGGCGACAAAAGGCAGACAAGCCTCCACGGCCTGCTTCAGTGCAGCTGTGGCCTGGGCGTAGGCCTCGGCCGACGAGGGCTGTTCGAGGGCCTGCCGGGCGGCGGCTACGGTCTCATGGCCGGGCAATTGCTCGGCCACGGCCACCTGGGCCAAGGCCAGCAGCGAGTCGGCCCGGGGCTTGAGGCGCAGGGCGGCCAGCGTCTGACGGGCGGCGGCAGCGATGGCCGCAATGTCTTCGGACGAGGCTTCGGCATGGGCTTGCGCCTCGGCCTTGAGCCACTCGGCCAGCTGCGGCAGGGCCGTGGCACAGGCCTGGGCCACCGCTGCGGCGTGCTGCCGAGTGCAGGCAAGGCCGTCGGCCAAGGCCTCCTGACGGGTAGCATAGAGACGGGAGAGCTGCAGCTGGTCGAACTGCGCCTTGCCGCCCAGACGGCGGAAAGAGAACATGCCTCGCGTGTAGGAGCCCGAGTTGAAGGTGGCAGCCTGCTTGCTCCACGTGGTGGAGGCGGCCAGGCTGAGCGGCACCTGCGCCTCGGTGGTGCCATCGGCGGTGAGGGCGAAGTGGTTGTAGGTGACGCCGTCGAAACGGGTGGCGGCCGCACAGTAGTAGTCGGCGTTGGGCTCCAGGGTGACAAACGTCTTCACCGCCCCGGCAGTCTCGGTCGCGGTGTTGGAGAAGGCCTGCAGATAGGCTCCCTCGTAGCCGCCCATGGGGAACACCTCGAAGTGGGGCTGGCCCAGCTCGTGGCCCTCGCCGTTGGTCCATCCGGCGGTGCCGAGCTCGAAGTCGCCGTTGACAAGCAGGTTGCCGCCCACGTAGCGGGTGGCGCCGTCCACGGTGACGGCATCGCCGGCAGCCAGCTGTGAGGGCACGGCGGCAACGGTCTTGGAGTAGTAGTCCTTGCCATCGGCATAGACCACATGGATGCGCAGCTGGTCGCCGTCGCGGGTGTCGGACAGGGTCTGCGTGTAGTCGGCCCCGTCTTCCTGCAGGGCCACGGTGGCCACGACCTGCCAGCCCTCGCTGCCGCGGCGGCGTTCCACGGTCATGCTCTGGTTGTATTCGCCCGTGGGCTCATGCCAGGCGAGGGCCGCCGTGCCGGTCTGGCTGTTGAACTTGACCTCCAGGTCGCGCGGTGCGCCCTTGCTGGCGGGCAGCCGGGGCACGTAGGCATGGGCACTGTTGTAGGCCAGCCCCGACTCCAGATTGGCATAATACTCGCCGATGGGGGTGAGCGAACCGTTGAGATAGGCGGCGCGGCAGTCCTGCACATGGTTGTAGAAGGCATAGCGTTCCACGTAGCCGGTGCTCTCCAGACCGTCGAGGATGGGGGCCATGTGCTGCTTCTCGATGGCCAAATTGGAAGCACTGCCCGAGCGGTCGCTGCCGGCGGGCCAGCCCGTCCAGTTGGCGCCGTAGTTCATTTCGGTGATCCAAAGGGGGCGTCCGGTGCGGTTGTGGATGTTGTTGAAGTTCCACAACCAGCTGCCCCAGTCGCTGTACCAGTAGGAGTGGACGGCCACAAAGTCGCACCGCCAGCCGCGGGCGTCGATGCTGTCGAGGAACTGATAGAGCATGTTCAGGTTGCCCGACATGGCCGGGGAGCCGAGGCGCTTGCCGGTGGCCATGAGTTCCGGCCACACGGCGAGCAGGTCTTCTATCTTGGTTACCACCTCGCGGGGGTCGCCGGTGTTGTCGGGTTCGTTCTGCCCAAGGATGTGGGGCGAGGAGCCATTGTTGCCGCAATCGGCCACCGAAGGCCAGGCACCCTCGTACTTTCCGTTCTTGATGCCGGCCTCATGATGGCGTTGGGTGACGAACTCGCGGTCGGCATAGTTGTCGTTGCCGGCGTCCCAGTTGTAGCACCAGGTGGTGTTGAGGGCGGTGTTGACGGTGTTGTCGCGGCCGGCGTATCCCCTCTTGCTGACATCGTTCCACTGCATGACGCGCAGCGAAGAGACGCTGTTGTCGAGTATCGGCGGGAGATTGACGGCGAGATCGGCCCCGTCGGCAATGAAGACGCGGCTGTAGCCCTTGCCGTCGGACTTGGTGGCGAAGGTCACCATATAGCCTCGCTTGAGGCGGAAGCTGCGGATGCGGTTGTTGACCGGCTGGCCGCCGAGCGACTGACGGGAGCCTGCGGCAAACTGCGCGGCATCGCCCGTCTGGTCGAGACCGGTGTAGACCGTGAGGGGTTTCACCGTCTTGGCATAGGGCATGACGATGCTGCCGTTGGCGTAAATCCTGACCTGACAGTTGGTGCCGGCCACGGCTGCCTGGCCGCCAATGCGCACATGGGACAGCAGACTGCCGGCCACCGAGGGCTTGACATGCTTGAGAATGAGCACGGCATGCTCGGTATCGGCAATGTCGACCACGGCGCCGGTGGCAAAAGGCGTGGGCGACGTGACCACATAGTCGGTGGGGGAACTCAGGGAGACGGTGCCCGTCACCCGTTCTACCTCCTGCGTGGTGTTGGCCAAGGCCAAGGCCAGAGGAGCAAAAAGAAGGGCTGCCGTCAGCGCCCTCCTCTTGAAATTGTGATGAATAAACATGGGCTTCGTTGTTGATGGGTTAAAGTCCAATCTTTCCCTGCCAGCTGAGGAACCAGTTTTTGGTATTGAGCAGGTCTTTCTTAATCTCCGACTTCATCTCGCCCGAGCGGTCGGAGCCACGGCGGGCATAGATGCGGTCGGCCAGGAACGACGGGTCGTTGCGGCGCAGGGCCACACGCATGAGGTCGTAGTAGCGGGTGCCCTCAAAGGCACATTCCAAGGCATTCTCATCGACAATCATGCGCTCCACGCGGTCGATCTGATAGTCGCGCAGGGCCTGTCCGGCGAGCGTGGTGTCGTTGGGCATGCGGTAATAGGCATTGTATTGGCTCCAACCGGAACCGCGGGAATGGATGCCGATAGTGTTGTAGTAGAGGTTGGGATTGGCGAGGTCGGGCAGGATGTAGCCGTTGCTGCTGTTCGACGGGAACGAGAACTGGCTCACAAAGGCCGAGTCGGCCGCCGAGGTGCAGTAGGGCAGCACGGTGGCGGCAATGACCCTGTCGTTGACACCCGAGGAGAGTATCTGGTAGGCGAAGTGGGGATAACCGGCACGGTTGAGGGCCTCGGCCAGGCGCAGGTAGAGCATGGCACGGCGGTAGATGTGGACATTGCGCGTGTAATACTTGGTGATGGACTGGGCAGTGATCTGCCGGTTCTTGTAGGTTCCGTTCTCTGTAACCCAAGCAGACAGCAGGCGCAGGTCGCCCGTGCGGTGCATATTGAGGTTGCGAGGTGCATAGAACACGTCGCCGTTACTGTTTACCACACAGTACACCTGGTCCTCGGAGAGCTTCTGGATGGCCTGCGAGGGGGTGAGACTCGCCTCGTAATCGTTTTGGATGTTGCTGTTGAAGATGTTGCGCAGCTGGCTGTAGTTGCCATCGGAGGGGATGGAGTCGCCGGGAATCATGGCGATGAGCTCGCGATCGGTCGAATAGTTCTCACTCCTGAACAGACTGGTCCAGGAATTGCCTAATCCCGCCCAGTTCTGCGTGTCGAACCATTGCACACTGTTGGAACCGATGGGGAAGAACGAATTAGCGCCGTTGGCCGTGGTGATAGCCTTGTAGTAGGCCTGGGCGGCCTCCTTGTAGTTGCCGGCCCAGAGGTTCAGATCGCCCAGCACGACGGCGACGGGGAAGTAGAGCAGACGGGAGTCGGTGCTGCCGATGACGCCCAGGCCCGGCCGCTCCACGTCGGCCAGCGGGGCAATGTCCTTGACCAGCCAGTTGCACACGTCCAGAATGTCCTTGGTCTCGTAGGTGGCCTCGCTCTGCCCCTTGGTGAGGATGGGCTCGGTCACGAAAGGTACGCGGCCATAATTGATGACCAGCTGCAGGTAGGTCCAGGCACGGTAGGCCTTGACGGCGGCATACTCGCGCATGAAGATGCTCTGGCCGCGGTTGTTTTTCAGGGCCGTGTCGGCCTTGGCAATGTAGAGGTTGCAGTTGTTGATGACGGCATAGTAGTCGCGCGGACGGTTGTACATGTTGTCGTCGCCGACGTTGAACAGGGCCACATCACGCAGGTCGGAGCTTGCGGCATTGGTCACGTCGACCAGGTCGCCGCGGGCCTCGCCCAGCAGGACAGTGCGGTCGCCCAGCTTTTGCAGCTGCGTCATGATGCCGGTGAGCGAATAAATGGTGTCGGCGGGGTCGTCAAGATGCATCTTGTCGGTAAAGGTGACGTGGTTGGAGTCCTGCTCGAAGAAGTCACTGCAGGACGAGAACACCGTCATGACCGCTACCAGCACACCGCCTAAAATATATTTTGCTTTCATATCTTGTGTACGTTATAGGGTTACAGATTAATCTTCACACCGGCCACGAACGAGCGGCTCTGGGCTATCTGGCCCAGGTCGATACCCTGGCCGATGACCGATGAGGTCATGGAGAACTCGGGGTCGCTGCCCAGATACTTGCTCAGCGTGAAGACATTGTTGGCCTGAATCCAGAACTGCAGTCCCTGAAGGAACGAGGAACGCAGGGGCATGTCGTAGCTGAGGGTGATGGTCTTCAGGCGGAGATAGGAACCGTCTTCTATCCAGCGGTCGCTGAAGCGGCTGTTGCCCATGGGGTCCTGAAAGGTGATGCGGGGCACGTCGGTCACCTGACCCTCGACCTGCCAGCGCGACAGGAGATGGTTTGTCTGGTTCATGAAGCGGCTGCCGCCCTCGAGCTGGGAGCGCATGTAGTTGTACACGTCGCCGCCAAGGCTGTAGTTGAAGCGGGCGTCGAGCTTGAAACGCTTGTAGCTCACCGTGGTGAAGAGGTTGCCGTAAAGGTCGGGGTTGGGGTCGCCAATCACCACACGGTCTTTCTCGTTAATCTCGTGGTCGCCGTTGGTATCGACAAAGTGCATGTCGCCGGCACCGAAGTAATTCCTCGTCACGCCGTTGGCGGCCAGCACGTAGAGGCCTGCGGCATTGGCCTGTTCGGTCGTGGCAAAGACGCCGTCGGTCTTGTAGCCGTAGAACAAGTTGGCGGCCCGGCCCACCTGCGAGCGGATGACGCCACCGTAGAGCTCGGTGTCAAAATACTGCTTGCCGTCGGGCAGGCTGGTAATCTTGTTCTTGTAGTGGCCCACGCTGGCCCCGAGCTCCCACTGCAGGTCTTTCATGGCAAGCACCTTGACGCTGGCAGCCACATCGAAGCCCACGTTCTCGAGCTTGCCTCCATTGGACCAGTTCTCGTCGAGACCGGAGAGGAAGTTCAGACTTTGCAGGGTGAGCAGGTCGTTGGTGCGGCTCTTGAAGAAGCTAGCATTGAGGTGCACGCGGTTGTTGAGCAGGTTAGACTCCAGGCCCACATTGAAGCGGCTGGTGGTCTCCCACTTGATTTCGGTGTTGCCGATGCCGCTGAGCGAGCGGCCCGCAATGGTGTTGAGGAAGAGCTTGGAGCGCAGGTAGCTGCGGGAAGCGTAGTAGTCGATGTCGTCGTTGCCGCTGATGTCGTAACCGGCCGTGAGGCGCAGGTAGTTGACAAAGCGCGAATGGGCCAGCCAAGGCTCGTTGCTCAACACCCAGGAAGCCTGTGCCGAGGGGAAGACACCCCATGACACGCCGGCGAGTTTCAGGCCGCCGGCCTCCTTACCGAAGCGTGAGGAGCTCTCGACCGTGAGGTTGGCCTGGAGGAAGTAACGGCCCAGATAGTCATAGTTGGCCTGGGCATACCATGCCACGGAGTTCCAGTTGTCGTTGGCACCGGCGGAAGAAGCGTTGCGCAGACTGGAGCTCATGAATGGCGTCTTGTCGCTGCCGGTGTTGTAACCGAGCTGTGAATTGAGCGTGTAGTTCTCCCAGTTGACGCGGGCTCCACCGAAGACTTCGATGCCGTGGGCGGCGTAGCGGTTGTGCCAATCCACGCGGGTGTCGCTCATGACCGAGTTCTGCTTGGAGAAGAGCGAGCGCACTTCGTTGGTGCGATAGCCGTTGACGTTCTTGACAAAGTAAGAAGGCACGCCGTTGATGGGGATGTAATACTTCTCGTTGGTGTTGACCAACGTGTAGCTGAAGTGCTCGCTGATGGTGAGGTGCCTGTTGGGCTGGTACTTGGGCATCACCGAAATGTTGAGCAGAGAGTTCTCGAAACGGTTCTTATTCTCGGCCTCGGCATACTCGTTGAAAGCCACGGGGTTGGCCAGACGATAGTTGTAATTGGAATAGCCGGCCAGGGCTTCGTCGAGGTAGCTCTCGGGAGTGATGTCGAACTGGGTGTCTGAAATAACACCGCGACCGTAGGCATACGGACTCAGGAACGGACTCTTGGCATAGCCCAGGAACGAGGGAGCCGTGGGTGTGCCCTCGGTATAGTTCTCGGGTGCCCCGTCGTCGCGGATGTCGCGGGTGAGGTTGGAGAACGAGGCATCGAAGCGCACGGAGAGCTTGTCGATGAGATTGATGTCGGTGTTGAAGCGGATGTTCAGACGGTTCATGTCGTTGCATTCCAACGTGCTGTTGACCTTGGAGTAGCCCACAGAGAGGTTGTAGCTGGCGATGTTGTCGCCACCCTCGACGTTGATGCCGTAGTTCATGGAGAGGGCATCGCGGTAGAGCATGTCCTTCCAGTCGGTGTTGTTGTGGTACTGCTTGTAATAGTAGTAGCCGGGATGCTCGTTGAGGAACTTGAATTCGCGGATGCGGGTGTTCGTTGTCTTCAAGAGCTCGGAGGCATAGCCGCGATACTGGTCGGCGTCCATCATGGAGATGAACTTGGGCAGAAGCGTGACACCGGCCGAAGCACTGGCCGTGATGCGGGTGGCCATGCTCTTGCTGCGGTGTGTCTCGACGAGGATCACGCCGTTGGCACCCTTGGCTCCATAGAGGGCGGTGCCGTTGCGCAGCACGGTAACACGCTCGATGTCGGACGGATTGATGTTGGACAGGATGTCGTTGAAGAATCCGTCGTGAATCATGGTACGGCCGTTCTGCTGGTCGATGAGCACGCCATCGACCACGACGATGGGCTGGGCATTGACATTGAGCGAGTTGAGACCCTGGACAAAGATGTTGCTGCCGATGCCGGGCGTGCCGTTGCGGCCCACGGTGTAGGCATAGGCACCGAGCTGTTTCTGAATCTCCTCCTTGACGTTCACGGCATTGCTGTACTGGAAATCAGAAGCAGTCTTGTCGTTGCGCAGGCTGACAGCGTCGTTGTAGTCGGGGGCAAAGGTCTTGGGATAGAGGGTGATGTCTCTCTGCTGCTCGCCCTTGGCCAGACCCATCTGCAGCGCATTGGTGCTGGGATTGGTCACAGTGACGGCATTGACAAAGACGGGAACCTTCAGCTCGTAAGAGCCATCGTCCTTGGTCAGCACACTGTAACCCTCGACACCCGTAGCACTAACCAGTGCGCCCGAGACGGGAGCGTGGCTGCCCGAACTCAGCACACGGCCCTTGATGGTGCGGGTGGGATAGTTCTTCTTCTGCGGTGCCGCCGGCTTGCGAACGGTGGTTTCCACATCGTTGTCGCTCTCGTCGTCCTGGGCCAAGGCATGCGTCGGGAACGCCATCATCCCCATAAGGAGCGCATAGCTTGCAGCCGTGGCCAAGGCAGACAGCTTGTTAGAGAATATGATATTCTTGATTTTCATATGGCTTGATTTTGTGAAAGTGAATTGGGGTTAGTCCTCATGCGGCTTGAAGATGATGCAGTCCAGATACAGGTTGCGGTTGAACGAGCCGTTGCGCACCTCGCTGTTGCTCACGCGGGTGTCGAAAATGATCTTCACCTGCGGTGTGATGTTGCTGCCATAGGAGCAGAAAGGCAACTTGACGTTGGTGCCCACCTTGAAAGTATCGATGGCATCGGGCGTGGTGCGCAGCGTCGATTGCAGGGTGATCCAGTTGCGCGAGTTGAGTGGCCTTCCATTCTCGTCGCTGTGGCTCAGGCGCACACGGAACTTGGTGCCCAGACGGTCGATGGCCGATGCCAGGGTGTCGTCGGCCAGAGCCGGGGCAGTAACCACATAGATGTCATAGCCAATGTTGGAGAGAACGCTGGGCACATTGAACACGGCCATGGTGTTGCTGGAGGTGCCGGTCGGCAAAATTTTAGCAAAGGAGTTGCCCGAAAGCTTGCCGTAGAACGGATTGCGCGACTGCACACTGGCGATTCTGAGCGGAGCCTGAGTGGATAGCCTGTCCACGGAGTCGAGGCGATCGGAGTTCTCTCCCTCGGCGTAGATGGTCTGGAAGAAAGTTTGCGTCTTGTCAATGTGCCAGTCGGCGGCTTTCATCACACGGCCATTGCTGCACGAAATGTTCTGTGTTCCATCGAACACACCGCCGGGAGCAAAGGGCTTGTCGTACTGATAGTACTTGGCATTGGGCGTACCGTAGTAGGCGAAACGCACGACATAGGGCACGGCATTGACCGACATGGCCGAGTCCCGGATGGCCGATTCGGGGTTGGACGTGCGGCTGAACGCCGTACCGCGAAGGATGGCCATGCCGGCGTTGGCGTCGCAGAGCGAGTCGCGCTTGTTGATGGTCTTGTCGTAATTGAAGTAAGACTTGTACTCGTTGATGAGTTTGCCCCACACTTGATTGGTCGGCGCCACCATCCAATAAGTGCTGTCCTCGGTGTTGAGCAGGCCTATTCTACGGAAGAGTTCGTTCTGCAGGTTGACCACGGAGTCGAGATAGACGGTCTTTCCGTTCACTATATCGCCAGGCACACTCGACTTCTCGTCAAACACATACCTATTGTAGGCGTAGAGAAAGTTGGCTACAGAGTCGAGCTCGGCATCCTTGCGCAGGTACTCGAAGATGTTGGGGAAATAGTTTACCCTGTGGTTCAGCGTGAAGAGCACGCCGTTGCCGTAGGCCTTGTTGGCCGAGACAATCTGCTCACCGCCGAAGCTATTGGCCTTGAGCTGCACGTACTTGCCGTTGAGCATGACGATGGAATCGTTGCTGCTTCCCGATACAGAGTAGTTGTAGAGGGCGATGTGGTTTTGCAAGAACTCCTTGACGGCCCCGTTGTCCTTGTCCTTGATGCCCTGGGCTTTCTCCTGTTGGTAAACGGAAATGACGGAGTCGGCCTCGGCAGAAGTGAAGTTTGCATTGGTGGGAGCGAAGACCGTAAAGATCTGCCGGCCCACAAGCGTGGTGTCGTAACCGCAGGCTTTCACCACGCGGGCAAAGTTGGACAAGTCGTTGTCCGAGGAGATGGCCTCCCAAAGGGTGCCCGTGGCACCGGTCGAGGCATTGTAATGCTCGTTCCACTCATCGGAGCATCCCATGAAAGCCAGGGCGACGACAACCGCGCCCAAGACTTTCTTGTACATATTATAGCATTTCATATTGATTGGTTCTTTTTGAATATCCTTCGTGATTACAGGTCAGACTCCATCTGTCCGGCCGATGTCACGCCATACACACTCTTGGGAACAATCTCCAGAAAGTCCATCATGAACTCGTTGTTGTTGCCCAGTTTGGCAGACGACGTACAGCGGATGCGCAGGTAGTGGTCGGTTTTGGGATTAATGTGTACCTGGCAAAGCACCAGTCGATAGGTGCGGGGGTTGTCGACAAACTCGTTGATGACGGAGCCATTGGAGTGGTAACCACCGTAAGGACCGCGGTAGTAACCCAAGTTTTTCAGCATCTTTTGATCCTCGGCTTTCTCGTCGTCGGTCATCTTGGACCAGTTCTTGGTGCCAAACTTGTTACCCAGAATAGACTCGTCAGTGAGCCGCTTGCGCATGTCTACAGGAATGCCTTGGGGCTTTCCATCGAAGTAGACCTGAGCCACGCCACGGGTATTCAGGGCGCAGAAGCCGAGGCGAATCTGGTACTCGCCCTCATAAGGCACGGGCGGCAGACGGAACTCGAAGTCGTAGTCGCCGAAGAGGTTGAACTCGTCGCCCTCGTAAGACCAGAAGTTCCAGTGGGGACGGCGGTAAACGAGCGTGCCGTTGCCTTTCATCGTCACGTGGTCAAGATAGCCATTGGGGAAGTAATAGTTCTTGCCGTTCTTGTAGGTCTGGTCGGCTTTGCTGCTCACATCGTCCTTGGTGGGGTCGCCGTTGAGGCGCATGTTCATGGTCATCACCTCGGGGAAAATGGTGGCGAAGTCCATGCGGATGCGGTCGTTCATCACCTTGTTCTGGGTGTCGTAGTCGAAAGCAACGAGGTCGGTCACGTAGAAATAGCGGCCGTTGGGAGCGTCCTGGGTGTAGGCATCCTCGACGGTGGGCTTCACCATGGCACCCTCGATGGCATAGCGGTCGTCGACGCGGCGGTTGATATAACGCTGGCCGAGCGTTCCGGCACCGAGGTACTGGCGCACGGTGAGCTGTTCGAGCTTCATCATGGTGCGGGGAAGCATGGTTTCATACCAATCGTTGGGGTTCATCTTGTCGGTCTTGATGCCAATGGCGCCATCCACAATACCCTGATGAAGCTCCAGCGGCGTGAGCTTGTTCCATCCAATCACGTCGCGCGTGAGGATGTGATAGGCCACGAACATATTGAGCGGATTATAGCGGTCGGCTATCTTGCTAAAGTCGCGGGCGGCCTGATAGTCGGCATCATTGCCAAAGACGGGGTCGTAGAGCTGGCAGGCCAGGTCGTAGAGAGCCCTTACTTCGCCCTCGGAAGTGGAGATGCCTCGCTGGGAAAGCTTGGCCCGGAGCAGGCTGTCGGGCTCTACAAACACCGTATAACCATACTTCTTCTCGTCCGGAGCCACGGCAATCTCATGCCAGAAGTCCGACGTATAAGAATAGGTGGAGCGGTTCCTGCCCTCGTAGCTCTCGTCCTTGACCTTGGTCAGGGAGTCGCGGAGACCCGTGGCAACCAGTGCATTGTAGAACATGCTCACCTTGTCGTTGGCCTCCAGAATGTCGGCGATGGAGCTGTTGGAGTTCTCGAGCAGCACGTCGATGGGCTGCACAATGCCGTTCTCCACGGAGTCGTCCTTAAGCGTGAAGATGATACGCGACATGCGGTTGAGCTGCACCACAGAGTTCTGAGCCGAGTCGGTGGTATGGGTAATCTGGATGTAACGCCTGTTCATGTTGGCGGTGTTAAGCGTACCGTCGTTCATGTCGATGGTGGCGTACATGTTGTTCACGAGGTGGCTGCATGCGATGGTGTCGCACTCTGCCACGCTCAATGACTCCACGGAGGCAATGCCTTTCTTCTTGAGATAGGCTCTCACCACGTCGTTGGAGGGCAGGAAACAGGTGTAGTGGCCGTAGGCCGAGAGGATGTCCATCAGGCCAGCCTGCCTCACAATATGCGCGAAGTCGCTGTATTGTGGCCGGTTGGTGATGTAGTCGCTCATCATCTCACCCTTAAAGGTATAATAGTTTTCTGCACCAGGGTCGTCGGAGCAGCCGGTAACACCCAGACTGCCCAGCGCACAGATGGCGCAGAGTATGAAATATTTGAAGCGTTTCATATTGCTGAAGTTATGTTTCTTACGTAAGCCTTATTTTGTCTTGTCGTAGTTGCCGTTCTCGCCACTACCGAAAGCCGGGTTCTGTTTAAGGTTCTTGTTCACCTTGAGCTCGTCCACGTTGTAGGGCCAGAACACGGCATCCATCTTGGCCAGCTTGTCCTGAATGGCAGAGGTATTGGAGGAGAACTTCTGCAGCACCTGGGTGGACAGGTAGCGGGTGTTGCCGTCGCGGCGCGAGCGGCGCACCAAGTCGTACCAACGCTTGCCCTCAAACATGAGCTCGCGGTGACGCTCTTCCAGCACCAGATTCTCAATGTCGGCCTTGCTGGTGTACTTCTTCGGGTCGAGTGTATCTTTCAGCGTGGCTTGGCAAATCGAGCGCTTGTTCACGGCCGTCACGAGCGAGAAAGCAGCGTTCTTGTAGTTCTGGTCCTCGTTGGAGAGCTCGGCGGCATTGCTCATGAGCTGTGTCAGGGCCTCAGCTTTCAACAACATGATGTCCGTGAGGCGGTAGAGAATCCAGTTGCTCTTGTTCTTCTTCTCGGTGTAAATGCGAGAAAAGGTCACAGTGGGCGTGCTGCCGGAGAAGTCGATTCTGGACTCGGCGTACACATACTTGCCAATCATCATGCCGAGGAGCACGTTCTCGTAGTAGCGGGCATCGTACTTATTGTTGAAAACATTGAAGACTTGCGAGCTCACATCGTCGCCCACGTAGGACGATACCGAGGCATACCCCAATGTGGGCAGCCCGCTGTTGTGGAACCCATAACACAGATTCACCGCGCCATTGCTCGGCATATTGTCGCCCGGCATGAAGGTAAGCTCCAGAATGCTCTCGGAACTGTTGCCCTCTCCGAAGATGGCATTGTAGGCACTGCCAAACGTGGTGGACGAGCCATAAGAGCCTTCACTAATGAGGGGATAGCCGCCGAACTTGCTGTAATCGGCGACATTGTAGCTGGTTCTCTGCCTCTCCTCAGCCTGCACTTTCTTGGCATTGATGACAAGATCAGCATACTGAATGCACTTCTGATAGTCCTGCTTCCACAGGTACATCTCGCAGAGCATGGCGTGAATGGCCTCTCTGGTGATGCGGCTGGTCTGGAAGAGAGCCTCTGCCTCGGTGCCCGAGGGATAGGTCTGCACGGCATCATCTTTCACCTTTTCAAGGTCGGTGATGAGGCTGTCGAGCACGACGTCGAAGCTTGTGGCCGGAAGATCCATCACTTGGTCGTCGTCCGTGTAGGCCGTTGTGGAGTAAGGCACGTCACGGAAAGTGCGGATAAGATAGAAGTAGCACAGGTCGCGCAGGGCAGAAACCTCGGCGATGTCGGCCCGCAACTCGCTGTCCGAGAAGCCCGGATCCTTTTTAGCCACGCCGGGCGCGTACTTGATGACGTTGTTGCACCGGTTGATGATGTTGTAGAACTGGTCCCAAGTGGTGTAGGCATTCGAGGCCGTGAGGTTCTCCTTGAGCACGTTTTCCAGGCTGGCATCCTTGTCCAGATTCTGTCCGCGGCCGATGTTGTCGCTGCGAAACTCGCCCCACACCATCATGCGCATGAGCATATTGTCGGACTGCATGCCCGCGTAACAGCCGAGGATGATGCCGTCCACGTCGGCTTTCTCGTTCCAGAACTTCTCCAAAATGATTTCGTTCTGAGGCTCAACCTGCAGGAAATCACCGCACGAGGAGAAGCCCAGCAGCAAGCAGGCCGAAGCTATGATGTGATTAAATATATTCTTACGTTTCATAATCGTCTCTATAATGATTTAGAAGTCTACGGTGATACCGAGCGTATAAGACCTCGAGCGCGGTGTCTGCGACCGGTCAATGGCCGGGTCGTAGCCCGAGTTGCTGATGTCAGGATCCACGCCACTGTACTTGGTCAGCACGAACGGGTTGTTGGCGCTCAGGTACAAATTGATGCGGTTCAGGCCAATCCACTTGAGGTGTTTCTTGGTGATGGCATACGACAACTGGGCGTAGCTCATGCGCAGGTAGGAGCCATCCTCGACAAAACGGTCGCTCACGAGCGTGTTATAGTTGGACTGGTTGCCGTACATGGCGCGTGGAATGGTGGTCACGTCGCCCTCCTTGCGCCAGCGGTAGTTCACAGCCTGGCTCATATTGTCGTTTCCGGTCATGGCCTCGGCGTTGAGACGGGCCATGTTCAGAATCTTGTTGCCCACGCGATAAGTGAACTGCGTGTTGAGGCGCCAGTCCTTATAAGAGAACGTAAAGCCGAAGCCACCCGTCAGTTTGGGGAGTGAACTGCCCAGGTAGACAATGTCGAGGGCATTGATCTGACCGTCATGGTTCACGTCCTCATACATGGCGTCGCCGCCCGAGAAAGCATAGTTCTTGCCCGTTCCGTCGTTGGTGTAGTTGTAACGCATGCGGAGCGGATTGCCCTCGGAGTCGAGGATCTGCTGGCCCTGGGCGTTGAAGGCCACGGGAGCAGTCTTGCCCGACGAGATGAATGCGGCCCGATCCTCGGCGCTCATGTCCTTGAAAGTGTCGTAGTTGTACTGGTACACGCCCTTGTAGCGGAAGCCATAGATGGCTCCGAAAGGATTGTGCAGCTGCACACGGCGCAGGAACTCGCCATTGCCGTAGCCAAAGGTCGAGTTGAGCGAGGTAAGCACATACCCGTCCATCTCCAGTATCTCGTTGCGGTTGTTGCCGAAGTTGGCGTTCATGTCGAACACGAACTTGCCCGCCCTCACCAGTTTGTTGGTGTTGATATGGAACTCCCAACCCGTGTTGCGCATCTTGCCGCTGTTACGGTAGGGCACGGTCATATATCCCGAGTTGGAGGGGATGCGGTAGTCCTTGAGCAGCATGTCCGAGGTGGTGGAGCGGTAGAACTCCAGCGTCGTTGTGAGCCTGTCGTTCCAGAATCCCAGGTCCATGCCAAGGTTGTAGCTCGATACCAACTCCCACTTCAGGTTGGTGAGGCGGATGTTCTTCGGGTACATCGTGGCCAGTCCGAGGTATTGCGGGCCCGAGCCATACTTACTGGTATAGAGGTAATCCTGGTTGGGCTGTCTGCCCACACGGCCCCAGCTGGGACGGATGGACAGCATGGAGAGCCAGCTGTGGGTGGATTTCATCCAGGGCTCGTCCACCACGTTCCAGCGCAGCGACACGGAGGGGAAGTAGCCCCAACGGTGTCCGGGACCGAACTTGGTGGTGCCGTCGGCACGCACCGAGACGTCGGCCACGTAGCGGCCCTTGTAGGCATAGTGGGCCGAGAGGGTGTAGTACATGGAGCGCCACTCCGAGTAGGTGGACTCCAAGCCCGTGTTCACGCCGCC
Source organism: Hallella seregens ATCC 51272 (assembly GCF_000518545.1). Classification (GTDB taxonomy): domain Bacteria; phylum Bacteroidota; class Bacteroidia; order Bacteroidales; family Bacteroidaceae; genus Prevotella; species Prevotella seregens. The sequence goes on along the minus strand of NZ_KI912451.1, from coordinate 113,714 downwards.
GGCATCAGGGCTCACCACACCGTCGCCGGTGAGGCCTTTAGCACCGTTGGACTGGCCGCTGGACGAGCCCGAGTTGAGTTCGAAGCGGCCCATCATCATGAACGAGTGGTCCTTGTCGGCGAAGTGGGGGATGAAAGTCAACGTCTGCTTGGTGTTGAAGTTCATGCTTTTGGAGCTGGCCGACGAGGCAGTGTTCACGCCGTCGGCCCAGCTCACGGTCTTCAGCTCGGCAGGATAGAACGAGTCGTCGTACTGATTGAACACGCTCATCAGCACGCTGCCCTGCCAGTTGAGCTGTGTATGCTCCTCGTCGAGGCCCAGCAGATGGTAGTTGATGACGAGCTCGGGCACGAGGTCGTAGGTGCGGCGCGTCTTCTTGGCCAGGTTGGCGCTGGCCACGGGGTTCACGTAGGCCTTCTGATTGTCCACTTTACCAGATGTGGGATTGAACACGCTGGAGGCGTTTTGCAGCATCTGGTAGTAGCGGCTGGTGTTCTCACCGGTCACGGGATCCTGCTCGTAGATGCTCATGTTGGGCATCTTCTTCATGGCAATGGCCAGCAGGTCGTCGCTGTTCATGTGGTTCTTGGTGTAGGTCAGCGAGAAGTTGGTCGACACACGGATGCGCTCGCTCACAAAGTAGTCGAGGGCCACGCGGGTGGAGAAGCGGTTGAGCTTCTGCTGAATCATGGTACCCGTCTCGTGGTCGAAACCGCCGCCGATGCGGAACGAGGCTTTCTCACCGCCGCCCGCCACCGACACATAGTGGTTCTGTCGCAGTCCCCACTGGGTCACGGCGTCGCGCCAGTCGGTGTTGTTGTTGTACTGTTCGTACTCCGAGAACGTGGGGTCATAGTTGATTTCACGGATGTTCTGGCTCTGTGTGTCGTTCTGCGTGGGGTTGAAGTAGCTCTCCTTGAGCATCATCGTATAGTCGTCTCCGCTCAGCAGGGCGTAGCCCTTGGGCTGGTGTGTGCCGGTGAGCTTGAGCGAATACGACACCCGGGGTGCGCCGCGCGAGCCGCGCTTGGTGGTGAGCTCGATGACGCCGTTGCCGCCTTGGCTGCCATACACGGCCGTGGCAGCCGCGTCCTTGAGCACGTTGACGCTGGCGATGTCCTCGGGATTGATGTTCAGCAGGTCGGCAAACTGCTCGTTGTTGGCTGAGGCCAGGTCGAAAGTGGTCAGGTCCACGTTGCGTACATTGCCGTCGACCACGATGAGCGGGTTGCCGTTGGTGAGCGTCGAGAGCGAGGAGGCGCCACGCAGGCGCATGGTGGAGCCCGAGCCCAGGTCGCCGGAATTGGAGATGATGTCCAGACCAGCGATGCGTCCCTGCAGGGCCTCGTCGAGTGTGGTGATGCCCAGTCCCTCCAGATCTTTCATGTCGAGTGACTGCGAAGCATAGGAGATTTCGCGGTCGGGGATGGCCAGGTTGTTGCCGTTGCGGCGCTTCTTGGCCACCACTGTCACCTCGTCGAGGTTGGTGTCCGACTTCAGCGTCACGTCGTAGGTGGTCTGGTTGATGGGCATGGTGCGGGTTTTGGAGCCCACATAGCTGAAGCGAATCTTGTTTTTCTCGTCGCGCACGGCCATTGAGAAGTTACCGTTCAGGTCGGTCACGGCCGAGTTGATGATACGGCCGGTGGCGTCGATCTCGCAGACCGTGGCGCCCATCAGCGGTCCCATGTCGTCGGAGACCGTGCCGTGCACCTGCGTAATCTGCGCCAAGGCGAGCTGGCCGCACAAGAGCACAAACGCCAGCAACATGCCGAAACGGCGGTCGGCTTCCGTGTGGAATATAGCCTTCATATGTATTTTGGTGTTATGTCGTGATTCCATAAGTTACTTCCTCCATCTTTTTGCATTGCCGAGCTGTTGTCTCCACGGAGTCTTCTGGCTGGCGCTGTAGAACAGGGCACCGTCGATAAGATGCACCACGGCGTCGGCCGACGTGTACAGCAACTTGTTGAAACCGCTGCCCGAAATCCAGTATTCGCGGCAGATGTTGTTGTACAGGCCGCTGGTCTTGTCCACCCGACGCGTGTCGCCGGTGAGGTCTTTCACCACGAGGTCCTTGCCCTGGATGTCCACCTCCAGCGGATAGTAGCGGTTGGTCTCGGCATTGAGCATCATCGACTCGTAGTTGTTCTTCAGCAACAGACTGCCGTCGGCGTCTTTTTCAGGGGCTCCACCCACGGCCACGGAGTTGTCCTGGATGTGGTAGCGCACGAAATCGAAGATGCGGTTCTTGATGAACTCGCAGGCCTTCAGGGCTGCTTTTTTCTCGGCCTCCGAGGCCGAAGTGCTCTCCGAGAGCCTGAACTGCTCGTCGTAGTCGTCCCAGGTGGGCAGGATGCCGTCGGCCGTGAGCTTCCTGATGGCGGCGTTCGACGGCACGTAGACCGTGTAGTTGTAGGCGCCGAAGAGGCGGATATTGCTGTTGGCCGACGAGTTGAGGCAGTTGTATCTGTTGCCGTTGAGCGTCATGGAGCTCACGAGGAGCTGCTCCTTGGCGTCCACATTCTCCGAGCCGCTGAGCAGCTTGAGGAACTCGGCATACTCGTCGTGGTCTCTGAGTGTCTGGTAGACCGAGCGGCCGGAAGACATGGGCACCTGCTCGTTGAGCCGGTAGGACTTGCCGTTGCCCGTGGCCGACATGTCGTAGATGGAGTCCACGCGTGCTGCCGTGTTGTGTTCCAGCTGCCAGCCGCCCATCACGGTCATGCGGTTGCTCTGGCCGGCATTGGCCACCCTGACCATGGTGCCGTTCTTCGATTTGTAGTAGGTGTAGCCGTCTTCCACGCTTCCCACGATGATGAGCTGGTTCACGAGGTCCTTCAGGCGGTTGCGCACGTAGGTCGAGGACACGTTCTCCTGTAGCCTGACACCCTTGGTGACGCGGCCGTCGGACTCGATGGTGCAGGCGTAGCGGCGGGCTTTCACCGTCTTCTCCTGCTCGTCATAGTAGAACTCGAGCAGGCTCTCCTGCGTGTCGCCGTAGTTGCAGGGGTCCACATAGGTGAGCATGGAGGTGTTGGTGGGCAGCAGCAGGCTGTAGTAGGAGTCCATGGAGTTCAGATAGGGAGAGAACTCCAGCTCGTCGATGGCCCAGTAGATGACGCTCATCACGTCCTGATGGATCAGGGCGGGGAACGACACACTGGAGTAGGCCATGGGGCTGAACACGCGGTTGGTCATGTAGACCACGCCGTTGCAGCCCACGAAGCAGCTGTCCACGTCGGTCGTCTTGACGCCCATCGACACCTTGCTGTCGTTGATGATGTTGCCAAACTTCGAGGGGATGGCGTCGGTAAACGTGCCAATCATGTTCACGTTGAGCAACTTGGAAAGTACCAGGTCGGGCACGTTGTCCCACGTCTGGTACTTGTCCTGCAGCACCTTGCCGTCGGCATTCCACCAAGCCTGCAAGGCCGCATTGGTGGGCACGAGCATGGCCCCAGCGTCGTAGTGCAGGTCGTAGCCGCTGGTATTCTCGTACATGTACTGGTTCCATCCCGGGTCGAAGGCCAGCGTGGCAGCCACTTTCTGGGGCACGGGGTTGCCGGCCGTCATGGGATAGTACTGGGCGCTCGACCCGTCGCGGCGCGTGTCTGAGAAGTAACGCAGGGTGAACACCGAGTCCACGCTCTGGTTGTACAGGCGGTTGTACTCCCGGGTTTTGTTGTAATCGTAGTAGGGGGCGCAGAAACGGTCGATGAGTCTCGACCATATCGACATGTCGGGATGCTCCCTCAGTATCTCGGCCATGTTGGGAGCGGGCTCCAATACCTTGTCCACTTTCTGGATGTAGCCGTTCTTACAAGTGATGTCGCGGTCGGTCACCTTGGCTCCGCTCACCCAGGCATCGTTCACAGAGGTGGCTCCACCGTTGGTGAGCATGGTGATGTCCTGGTCGGTGAACTTGGTCTTCTGCATGAAAGCAGGGAGGAAATGAATCATCGGGGCCGAGAGATTGGACGTGGTGCCGCCGTACATCCCCCAGCCGTCCCTGAAGAGCACGATGTCCTTGTTGTTCTGCTTGTACCACTTCCAGGCCGGCAGGCTGCCATTCATATCGGCGGCCTTCATCACGTACACCGAGTCGAACACGCTGGCGGCCGTGGTGCGGCGCATGGCCAGTCCGCGCTCGGGTGGGTCGCCGCTCACGTTGGTGAGCAGCTCGATGAGGTAGGCGTTGTTCACTATGGCATTGTTGAGCAGCATTTTCTTCTGGGCCGTGGACAGGCCCTCGTAGCTTCTCACGCCCCACTTGTTGGTTTTGAACCACTCTCCATACGTGTCATCGTTGGCCACGAAGATGGTCAGAGAGCCTGTCTTGCTCATCTGGTCGTGATAGCCCAAATCGTCGATGAGCTTCAGCGTGACGGTGTACTTCCCGTCTTTCTGCAACTCCTCGTAGATTGAATTACCCAACCACGACGGCTGTCCCGTCAGGGTATCGTCCGAGCACGACTGCAAGGCGCCGACGCATCCCAGCATCAAGCCTACAGCAAATACGGGTCTGACGACACCACGTTTCATTTGTCTGCAATTCATATATAGGTTGTTGTGTTTAAATATTCCTTGTCATAGGTTTGCGACGGCGGTTTCTTCGCGTTGCGATTGCGCCGCCATCGCGAGGCGATTACGGCGTTTTCGCGCTGCGTTTACGCCGTCGTCGCGATGCGTCTGCACGTTTATCGCACGGTCTTGCGGCCGTTCTGTATGTACACGCCGTGGGGCAGCCGGCCGGCGGCCATGCGCTGGCCGCTCAGGTTGTAGACGGCGGTGGAGCTGTCTGTGCGGGCTGCGGGCAGCACGGAGACACCCGTGGACTGGCCGAGATACCTGAGCGTGAAGTTGTCGAAGCAGCACCAGTCGCGCACGTACTCCTGCGTCTTGCGCAGCCCCAGGGTGATGCTGCCGGCCTCGGGCAGCGTCAGCCGCAGCGTGTTGCGGTAGAGCCCGAAGCCGTTGAAGGCCCGGTTGGCCTGCGAAACGTTGTCGGGAAAGGTGTAGGGACTGATGCCATACTGTGTGACTGCATCGTCGTAGAGGCTCATCACCGGGGTCTCCGCGTCGTTGGCAAAGAGCACGGCGAGGAGCTGCTCGCTGCCATCGTCGTGGGCCGTGACGGCCGGCGCGATGTCGCCCTGGCGGTAGAAGGCCTGCACGGTGACCTCATAGTCGCCCTTGGGCATGTTGTCGAGCGTCTGGCTCATGATGAACGGCGTGTTCCAGAACTCGGCCACCTGGCCGTTGGCCTGGGTGAACGAGGGCCATGTGGCCCAGCCCGTGCGGCCGGCGCTGAAGTCGGCGTTCTGCACCAAGGGGGTCAGGTCGGCGGCCTTACCCTCCCCGGCCAGCCGCTGCAGGTAGGCCTCGTACAAGGACTTGGCGGCCTGCAGGGCGGTGAGGGCGGCATTCATGGCCTCGATGTTCTGGGCCAGCGTGCCGGCCGAGGCGTCGAGGGTGGCCGTGGCCTGCTCCACAATGTCGCCCAGGGCGGGCTCCTGCGAGGCCCGGTAATAGCCCTCGACGGCAGGCAGCAGGGTCTTCACCTGCTCCCAGGTCTTGAGATAATCGTATTCCTCGGCCGTGATCTTGAGGATGCTGCCGTGCTGTGCGGCCACGTTGCCGCTGATGCGGGTGGGAGAGCCCACGTTGAGACCATGCTCGTCCATGTCGCGCATCTTGTAGCCGTAGCCCCCGCCGTAGTTGATGTAGGCCAGTTTCCAGCGGGTGCTGCCGATGGGCCGCCACTGGGTGGGGGCCTCAATGGCCTGGTTGTTCTCGTTCACGTGGAAGCCGGCGGTCTGCGTCCACTGGCAGGTGCCGGTGGTCTCGCCGGAGCGGGGCACCAGATGGGTGGCCGTGGCACGGTAGAAGCCGGAGCCTTGCTCGCTCTTGTAGAGCATGACGTACTGGCGGTCCACGTCGTTCCACACGATGTCGGCGTCGATAATGTCGTAGCCCGGATCGAAGTAGAGCGCGGGGCGGGTGAGGATGTTCAGCTCGCTGTCCACCTGTTGGTAGTAGATGCGGTGGCGGTCGGGGAAGCCCACGCTGTAGTACACCACGTAGCTGTCGGTCTCGCGGTCGTAGATAATCTGCGGGGCCCACGCGGCCTTCATGTCGTCGGCCGTGATGCCGCCGAGGGCTTCAAGGTTTTCCGGGGTCTCGAGATCTATCTTTACGTTCTTGGTCCAGTGCACCAGGTCGGGCGAAAGCATCAGCTCCATGATGTGGTTGCTCGTCCAGCCGAGCCGCGAAGTCATGTCGGTGCCGGCCAACATGAAGCGTCCGTCCTGCGTGCGGCACACGTAGGCGTCGCGCATGCCGCCGGTCACGGTGGCGGCCTTGGTATCGAACACCTCGCCGCCACCCAGCAGGTCGTCCCAGGTCTGGCCGGTGCGGCTCAGGGCATAGCAGGTGTGTTCCTGGCTCTGGTGCATGTGGGCGAAGAGGTATGCCGACTTGCCGGCGTCCTCCTGCTCGTAGGCTGGGTAGGCCTCGGGCACCTCGGCGCCAATCTGCGACACGGGCAGACGGTAGACGCTGAGCGAATAGGCCGGCACGTCGAAGCGGGTATGCGTGCCGTCGGTCACGGTGGCCGCCTCCTCGGCGGGCTCCACGTTGCGGGGCTCGTCCATGGTGTTCTCGGCACTGCCGTGGGCGACCGCCAGGCGCACCACGCGGCCATTGGCCATGGTCATGTTCTTCACGTTCAGCTGCAACTGCTGGGACGTGGCGTTGGGATTGACCACCTTGAGCAGCAACTCGCCCCGTTCTTCGTCGATCTGCACGCTCTGGTAGAGCGCCTTGGCCGCCGTCGCGGGAAGCGTGAAGCGGCTCACCGTCTCGCCGTCGAGCTTGCAGCTGACGCTGGAGCCCTGCACATCGACCTCGATGTCGTACCAACGGTCGTTCTCGATGCTGCCGGAGGCCGAGGCCAGCGTGGTCTTCGAGCCGCCCACGCAGTGTTCCACGCCATGCTTGGTATTGCTCCAGCCGCCCAAGTTCCACCACGTGTAGTTGTCGGCATCCTGATAATTGAAGATGATGAGGAAGCCCTCGTTGCCTCCTGTCTTCCTCGCGCGTACCTTATATATATAGCTGTCTCCCCCGACGGGCACCTGCAACAGGGCCGTGCAGTTCTGGGCCACGGCGCCCTGGGCCAGCTCTCCGCCGGCGGCCGTCCACGAGCCTCTGTTGAATGTCCAGTCGGTGGCACCGGCAGAAAAGTCGTCGGTGGCCAGCGTGCGGCCGTCGGCGGCGGTGAGCTGCACGTCGTCGTAGGCCACTTGCGTGTTCCACGCGCCCACGCCCACCAGCTGCGAGGCGGGGTCGGTCTGGGTGGCGTTGCCGCTCTCGGTCCACTTCAGGTTCTGCTTGCCCAGCCCGTTGCCCAGCATCCGCTGCACATGGTAGGAGGGAGTGACGAAGTGGTCGGAGGCGTTGAAGTGGATCATGTCGTAGGCCCAGAGGGGATCGGACTCATGGGTAAAGATAGGCGCAAAGGAGGCCATGCGGCACACGTCGCTGTTGCGCTCCATGCCCAGCATGTAGATGGCCTCGCCCAGTGCGCTGTTCATGTTGCCGTAGCGGCCGTAGCTGCCGCCGTTGGCGGCATACTCGCCGTTGTAGACACCGATAGAGCGCGGGTAGTTGTCGTATTTGTTATAGTTGGCCCGCATCCATTCGTGGCTGCGATAGTAGTGCTCGTCCACCAGTTCCACGGGATAATCGTTGCGCCACGAGGGGTTGTCCGTGCCCCAGGCCTCAACGTTGCCGATGGTCGTGATGTCGGGATATTTGGCTTTGATGGCCGTGTAGAACATGTTGTAGCGTTCGGCATACTGGTCGCTCTGCTGGTCGCTGGCGGCCTGATAGTTCTCGTTGCCTATCTCGACGAACTTCAAGTGGTAGGGTTCGGGGTGCCCGTTGGCCACGCGTCTGGCGCCCCACTCGGTCGTGGCGTCGCCGTTGGCATACTCAATGGCGTCGAGGGCGTCCTGCACCAGGGTCTGGGTTTCGTCCAGCGTGAGGGTGTATCCGTGGCCCAAGCCCACGTTGACCACGAACAATGGGGCAGCCCCGAGGTCTTCGCAGAGCTGCAGATATTCGTCGAAACCGAGTCCGTCGCTGGAGAAATAGCGCCAGTTACGGTTGTAGTGGCCGGGCCGCCGCTCGATGGGCCCGATGGTTTTCTTCCATTGGAAGGCGTTGTCGTAGCTGCCCTCTCCCTCCACGTAGCATCCGCCGGGGAAGCGGAGAAAGCTGGGACGGGTGTCGGCCAGCAGCTGCGCCAGGTCGGGGCGCAGGCCGTTTTTTCTGTTTTTCCACGTATAGGGGAACATCGACACCATGTCGATGCTCAGCTGTCCGCCCACGTCGGCCAGCAGCACGAGCTGTCCGCGCTTGTCGGTGGCGGTGGCCACGATGGTGGCCGAGAGCTTGTTCCAGCCCCCGTTGCCGACGGTTCCTTCGAGCGTGGCCTCGCCAAGAACCGCCGTTCCGTCTTCGGAACGGAGCTGGGCTTTCAGATGTTGGTTGAAAATGGACGGTGCCTTGACCCACAAACCGAGGGTATAGGTGGAGTCCTTGGTGATGCCCATGCCCCAAAAACCTGCATTGCAGACGCCCTTGGGCTGCGTGGACGAAGCACCGGCAGTGTTGACGGCCAGCGCCTGCTTCTGGATGTCGTTCATCAAATCGTCGGTCTGGAGCTCGACGGTGGCGCCTCCGAAAGCCGCCCAGCCGTCCATGCCCTGCTCGAACGAGCGGTTCTTCACCAGCTCGGCATAGAGCCCGCCCTCGCCCGCGTGGTTGATTTCCTCGAAGAAAAGCCCGTACTGATAGTTGCTGATGACGGGGCCCCGCTGCGTGGCGTCAAGGTTCATCACGGTCTGTGCAGACGTGGAGAGTATGGCTGCGCCGAGAAGGGCAGTCCAGATGATGCTGCGCTGTAACATACAGAAGTATAGTATGATTTGATCAATTGCTGAAAGAAAGGGAATCCGGAGGCGGGTCGGGCCCGCCTCCGGTCTCCTATAGAAGAGGGTTTGGGGTTACTTAACCACCACCTTGGTTACTTTCACAGTGCCGTCGGCCATCGTGGTCTTCACGATGTTGATGCCTCTGGTGAGGGCGTTCTTCTTCACACCGTTGATGCTGAACACCTCGGTCTTGGCCACTTCGCTCACCTGAGCCTCGTCGATGCTGGTCACGGGCTTGGTGCTGTTGGGGCCGAAGTAGGTGAGTTTCCAGTTGTCCAGAATCACCCAGTCGTTGTCAACGTTCTTGTCCTGCTTGATACCGATGGTGAGTTTGCCGTCGGTCACCTTCACCGTGATGCTGTTCTGGTAAGCGTCATCACTGAAGTAAGACTTGGCCGAAATCATGTCGTTCGGCACGAAAAGCTCGGTGTCGGCAATCTGGGAAGAGCCTGTATAGCCCTTGTCCTCCGAAGCACCGGAAGCCAGCAGCCTCACGGCCGTGCGGACGGTATCGCCGGCCACGGCATAGAGCCAGGCGTTGCCCTCGGTGTTCTTGTCGGCCGTGTACTTCTTGTAGTCCTCGGACGCTGTGCCGAAGCGATAGAAGGCGTCCACCTTCACCTCGTAGGTGCCGTTGGGCAGACCATCGATGGTCTGGTTCAGATCGAACTTCGTGTGGAAGAATTCCAGCAGCAGGGCGCTCTTCTGAGAGTCGCTGTTGCCGAAGCTGTAGCCGTCGGAGTTCCAGCCCTCCACGGAGTTGGCACCGTCTTTCTCGAAGCCCGGGGTCTTGATGGCCATGGTCAGGTCGACGGGGTTGTCGTCCGACGCAGAAGCAGCCTCGGCCGGAATGGCCAGCTTGCTCACCATGACGCCCACCTTATTAATATAGTCAGAGGCCTGGGCATTCTCCATTGTCCTGGAGTCGAGGCCGTTCTCGATGGCCTCGAGCAGCCTGGCAGCCTCGTCCTTGGTGGCCTGGACGGCCGTCGAAGAAACGTAGGCAGCGTTGAGTTCCTCCTTCTTGGCCTGCAGTTGCTTGAAGAGAGCCACGGAAGCAGCGATGGAATCGCTGTTCTCAAGCAGGCTGGTCAGTGCGGCGAACATGGTCTTGCCGTCGCCGCCGGCCAGCTTCGTGTTGGCATCGGCAATGGCTGCATTGGCATTCTCGAGCACGCTCTTGCCCATCGGGTCAGTGGTCTCGGCCTCAGCTTTCGTGACTGCAATCTGCTGCTCGAGCAGCGGTTTCACCACCTCGGCCTTGGTGCCCTGGAACACCATCTGGAAGTTATCCCAGATAGCCCAGCTGTCTTTCAACTGGTCGGTGCTGCCCTTCACGCCCACGCGGAGCACGTCACCGGCCTTGGCAACCACGCCGAACGAAGATACCTTGTAGAGACCATTGCGGAAAGCAGTGGCGGCAACGGCCATGTCGTTGGGATACCAGTAGGTGCTGTCCGGGTTGATGTAGGGAGGATTGCCGCCCTCGTACTTGTAGAGCTCGCCGGTCTTGTTGCCGGAGTAGGGCACATGCTCGTCGAATACGCTCTTGAAGTGGGTGGCGTTGTTGTTCACATAGATGTCGACCACGTCGTTGTTGGCCGTGCCTTCCGTATAGGCCTTGTAGGCGTTGTCGCCGCGGCCATAGCGGTAGAAGCCCTGCAACGAGATCTCGTACACGCCCACGGGTGCACCCTTCACTTCCTGATAGATGTCGAAGTCTTTGTTGTTCCAGGCCTCGAAGCAGTGGTTGTCGGAGTTGCCGCCATAGGCCACGTTGCCGTCGCTGGCTTTCTTCACGATCCAACCATTGGTCTTCTCGAAGTTGGCATTCACGAGATACTTGTCGCTTACGTCCGTTCCTTCCTTGATTCCGTTCTTGATGGCATTGTCGATCATAGTGAGCACTTTCTGCGTCTCGGCGCGTACTTCCTCGGTCGTCAGCGTGGCTTCGCCCAGGATTTCACCGGCCGTCAGGTCGCAGTAGTCGCCCAGATCGTCCTTGTCGCTGCCTGTGATATTTTCATCTGCAGCGATGACCTTACCTCTATCGACAGCCTCCTGATAGGCCGTCCAGGCAATCATGTTGGAGTCGATGGCCAGGCTTTCTGTCTCGATGAGCTTGATGGCGTCGAGCACGTCCTGCTTGCTCGAGGCAGAGGTCAGGCCTGCAATCTTGGCGTTGTAGGCATCAACCATGCCATGAGTCACGAGCTTCTCACCAACGATCGAGGAATAATCCTTGGCCGACTTCTTGGCTTCGTTGAGCCACATGGTGTAGGCATCGGCGCCGTTGCCATAGTAAGTGAGCTTCCAATTGTCGAAGAGCGTCCAGTCAGCTCCCACTTTGGTGCTCTTCTTGAGGCCGATGCGCATGGCGCCGTCCTCGGTCGAGAAGAACAGTTTGTTGCCGGCATAGAGGCCGTCGTTGCAATAAGCTGCGGCCGTCTCCATGTTGTTCGGTATATAATAGGTAATACCATCTTCGGTCGCACTGCTTTCGCCCATGCCCTTGGGCGAGGTCAGGGCCTCGGCGAACGGGTTCAGAATGCTCACGTTCAGGCTGTCCTCGCCTACCTTGGCATAGAGCTTGGCATTCTGATTGGTCTGGTTCTTGAAATTGGTAAACGAAGCACTGGAATTGCCGGCACGGTAGAACGCGCTCAGGCTCACGGCATACACACCCTTGGGAGCATCATTGATGTCCTGGTAATAGTTATAGTTCATGTCGTAGAACTCGGCATTTGTGTAGCTCTGGAATTTAGGAGCGTCGCCCTTCCAGCCGTCGTTCTTGTTGGCTTCGTAGCTGGGATTGACAATCAGCGAGGTCTTGTCCATCGGATTTGCAGCCGATGCAGTCTGCTCGTCAGCCTTGGCCATGGCTTCCTTGACGACTCTCGTGGCAGCCTCAAGCTCGTCCTTGGCAGCGGCTTCGTTCAGATAAACCGCCTCCTGGGCAGCCACGTCCACACCCTTGGCCTTGGCCTCGTCGATGGCAGACTTCAGTATTTGGGCCGTTGCGTACAACTCATAGGCCGCATTGTAGGCCGCACCGTCGGCCTCGCTCACGAAATACCAGTCCACAAAGTTGTCGGCAGCCTCCAGATTCCAGTACAGGCGGGTGTTGCTGGCAGCCTCTGCGCCCTTGATGCCGAGATACGTATCGGGGAACTTGTCGCTGCTGAAGTTGGTGTTTCCAGCTCCTACAGTGAGGCGATAAATGTCGTCAGCCTGTGCCTGCACGGCCCACAGCGTGTCGGCTTGGTTCTTCCAGTCCACCCACAAGTCGCCGTTGGCGGCAGCCCAGGTCATCTTGATGGCCTTCTGGTTCTCCACAGAATCCTTGATGATAACCGACTGATTGTCCCATGCGCCACCCTCGTCGAGATGCTGGGTGACCCATACCTTGTAGCCAATTTCACCCACACTGCCGCGGGTGTCGTAGTCATTGGCTCCTTTGAAGAACTGCTTGGAGCCAACGTTGTACAGATACATCGGCTTCCCAAACTGCAGGGCAGATTTCTGCGGGATGGGCTTCTGTCGTACACCATCGACTACCATGGCAGTTGCACCAGTGCTTGCAGCAAACACGGTACCCACGAAAAGTAGTTGTGCAAACTTCATAAAACGGAATTAAAAAGTTAATAAAAAGTATGATATAAGTTACTTGCCTTTATCCCATTTTTAGGTTTCGAGCGCTTTTTGAAGCACTTCGGGTACAAATATAACACATTTTAGTGTAGCTTCAACAAATATTCGACGTTTTTTTTTAATTGGGTCGGCAAAGGGTGTAAATTTAACTCTTTTAGCCCGAAAAGCGGATGCAACAGGTCCCACGATTGAGTTGACGAGCCTCCATTTGCAGAAAACGGATGCCGGAGGACACGGCCGCGCGAGTGTCAGACAATCGGAAAAAACAAAAGATTGAGCCCAAGAGAAAAATCGAAGAGACGAAAAGAAAAGGAATGGGACGGAAAGAGAGCACTGCCAAACGGCACCAACCGCATTTTCTCCAAACAATGGAGGAAAACAAAGAAAAAAGCGGCGGCAACGCGCCGGCCATGCGGTATTTTTGCTATCTTTGCCCGTAATAACGGTGAAAACGCCCTTGCAAATGGGTGAAAACATCCTTGCAAACGGGCAAAAACCACATGCCATCAGCCTTATGGAGCAACTGCTACACTACTGCTGGAAGCACAAACTATTCCCACTACACCCCCTCCGCACGACCGACGGCCGGCCGGTAGAGGTTGTCGACCCAGGCCTGCACAACCGAGATGCGGGCCCAGACTTCTTCAACGCCAAGGTACGTATCGACGGTACCATGTGGGTGGGCAACGTAGAGATACACGACCGGTCGTCGGACTGGTACCTACACGGGCACGACCACGATGCCCACTACGACAATGTGGTGCTCCATGTGGTGGGCACGGCCGACCGCGAGGTGCAGACCTCACAGGGGATCGCCCCGCCCCAACTGCAACTTGACGTGCCGGCCACAGTGTCCGACAACTACGAGGCCTTGTTGCACGAGGACAGTTACCCGCCCTGTTACAAAATCATCCCCACCCTGCCCCGCCTCATGGTGCACGGCTGGATGAGCGCGTTGGAGACCGAGCGGCTGGAGCAGAAGACAGAAGCCATCCGCCGTCGGGTGGAGCAATGCGGCGGCTCCTGGGAGTCGGCCTACTTCGTGACGCTGGCACGCAACTACGGATTCGGCATCAACGGCAGCGCTTTCGAGCAGTGGGCGCAGGGCATTCCCCTGCATGCAGTGGATCATCACCGCGACGATCTGTTCCAGATAGAGGCCATCTTCATGGGACAGGCAGGGCTGCTGGAGCCCACTTCCCTGCCCGACCGCTACCGGGCGGCGGCCAGTCAGGACGACTATTTCGTGCGAATGCGCAAGGAATATCTCTATCTGGCCCACAAGTTCGCCCTGCAGCCCATGAACGCCCACCAATGGCGATTCCTCCGGCTACGGCCACAAAACTTCCCGCATATCCGCATTGCGCAGCTGGCCCACCTTTATTATCAGCACCGGGCCGGGCTGAGCCGGCTCATGGCCTGCCCGGACATCAGGCAGACCCGCGAGCTGCTGCGCACCACGGTGACTCCTTACTGGGAGACGCACCATCTGTTCGGCGCACCGGGCAAACGCCAGACGAAGACCATCTCGACAACCTCGCTCAACCTGCTGCTCGTCAACACGGCGGTGCCCATGCTCTTTGCTTACGGCCGCTACAAGCAGGACGAAACGCTCTGCGACCGGGCCTTCGACTTTCTGGAACAGCTCAAGGGCGAGGACAACCACATTGTGCGGATGTGGAAACGCTGCGGACTGACCGTGGAGACAGCCGGAGATGCACAGGCCCTTATCCAGCTCAAGAACGAATATTGCGACCGCAAGGACTGCCTGCGCTGCCGCATCGGCTACGAATATCTCAAGGCGGGACACACCGCCGACACCCAACAGACCCAACCTGAATATGAAAACAAACAAAAAGTACATGTATGAAACGCACATGGAAGTGCGCGACTACGAGTGTGACATCGAGGGCATCGTCAACAATGCCAACTATCTGCACTACACGGAACACACGCGCCACCGCTTCCTGCGGTCGCTGGGACTGAGCTTTGCCGCCCTGCACGAGCAGGGTGTGGATGCCGTGGTGGCCCGCATGCAACTGAAGTTCAGGGTGCCGCTGAAGTGCGACGACGAGTTCGTCTCGCGGCTGAACCTGCACAAGGAGGGAGTGCGCTATGTCTTCGAGCACGACATCTACCGTGCCTCCGACGAGCAGCTCTGCTTCCATGCCGACGTGGAGCTGGTGACGCTCATCAACGGCCGGCTCGGCGTGAGCGAAGACTACGACCGCGCTTTCCTGCCGGTCATCGAGCGGTTTCAGGCTGAAAAGTAATGGTTTTCTCAGGAGTTAGGGAGTTAGGGATTGATGGAGTTAAGACCATTGTATCTTGGTTGGCACACCAAGACGAAGCAACCCAATACAGTCTCGGCCGCAAGACATTTGCCTTCACTCCATCACTCCTTCACTCCCTAACCCCAAAAGCGATATGTCTTCACTCCATCACTCCTTAACTCCTTAACTCCAAAAGGAAAATTATGCCCACGCCCGAAGAAGTTCTCAACACAGCCATTCTCACCCGGTTGAGCTATTTCAGCCTCAATACGATGGTGACGCTCTATCGTGAGCTGGGCTCGGCCACGGCCATCATGGAGCGGCGGCACGAGCTGGGCCGGCTGTTCCCCGGACTGCCCCACAAGGTAACCGAGGCCCTTGCCGACACCACGGCCATGCGCCGGCGCGCGGCCGAGGAGCTGGACTACGACGCACGCCACGGCATACAGGTGCTTTGCCTGAACGACGAGGCCTATCCCTGGCGGCTCAAAGAGTGTCCCGACGCCCCGTTGATGCTCTTTTACAAAGGCACGGCCGACCTGAACCGCCGACACATTATTAATATAGTGGGCACCCGCCACTGCACACCCTACGGGGCCGACCTCGTGCGCCACTTTGTGGCCGACCTGCGCGAGCTGTGCCCCGACGTGCTCATCGTGAGCGGACTGGCCTATGGTGTGGACGTGCAGGCCCACCGCCAGGCCCTGGCCCGCGGCATGGAGACGGTGGCCGTGCTGGCCCACGGCCTCGACACCCTCTACCCACAGGCTCACCGCGACACGGCCAACGAGATGGTGCGCCGGGGCGGACTGCTCACCGAGTTCATGACGCACACCAATGCCGACAAGCTCAACTTCGTGCGACGCAACCGCATCACGGCCGGCATCAGCGACGCGTGCATCCTCGTGGAGAGTGCGCTCAAGGGCGGTGGACTCATCACCACCCGCATCTCCAAGGAGTACAACCGCGACGTCTTTGCCTTTCCCGGCGCCGTGGGCGCCACTTACAGCGAGGGCTGCAACCGCCTCATCCGCGACAACGGCGCGGGCCTCATCACCTCGGCCGACGACTTTGTGCAGGCCATGGGCTGGCAGGACGAGCGGCGGCGGCAGGAAGCCCGTGCGGCGGGCATCGCCCGAGAACTGTTCCCCGACCTCTCGCCCGAGGAGCAGCGCATCGTCGGCATTCTGCGACAAAACAATGACTTGCAGGCCAATATCCTCTGCGTCAAGGCCGGCATGCCCGTAGGCGACGTCACTTCCCTGCTTTTCGGCCTGGAGATGAAAGGCGTGGTGAAGCCCTATGCCGGCGGAACCTACCATCTATTGGGCTGATTTGCGCCGCAGCTCCAAACTTTTTCAGTACCTTTGCGCCCAATCATGAAGATAGGAAACATTGATTTAGGAGAACGTCCCCTCTTTCTCGCGCCCATGGAGGACGTGACCGACATCGGATTTCGCAAGCTCTGCAAGCGGTTCGGGGCCGACATGATGTACACGGAATTTGTGTCGGCCGACGCCATTATACGCAGCATCAAGTCCACCCTCGACAAGATGCGGATAGACGAGGACGAGCGGCCCGTGGGCATTCAGATCTACGGACGCGACGTGGAAGCCATGGTCGAGGCGGCCAAAATCGTGGAGAGCGTGCAGCCGGACATCATCGATCTGAACTTCGGCTGCCCGGTAAAGAAGGTGGCCGGCAAGGGCGCCGGGGCGGGCATGCTGCGCAACATCCCACTGATGCTCGACATCACGCGGGCCGTGGTGGCGGCCGTGCACACGCCGGTGACGGTCAAGACGCGGCTGGGCTGGGACCAGAGCAATCTCGTCATCACCGATCTGGCCGAGCAATTGCAGGACTGCGGCATCCAGGCGCTCACCATCCATGGCCGCACGCGGGCACAGATGTACACCGGCCAGGCCGACTGGACGCTCATCGGCGAGGTGAAACGCAACCCGCGCCTCCGCATCCCCATCATCGGCAACGGCGACATTGCCACCCCCGAGGAGGCCCGCGAGGCCTTCGACCGCTATGGCGTGGATGGGGTAATGATAGGCCGCGCCACCTTCGGCCGCCCGTGGATCTTCAAGGAGGTCAAGGACGGCATGGCTCTCGGCGACGCTGCACGCACGTCCCTCACGCTCGACGAGAAGATCGACGTGCTGGAGGAACAGCTGCGCATCAACGTGGAACGCATCGACGAATACCGGGGCATCCTGCACACGCGCCGCCACCTGGCAGCATCGCCTATCTTCAAAAGCATCCCCAACTTCCGCCAGACACGCATCGCCATGCTGCGGTCAGAGACCGTAGAGGAGCTCACCGAGCTCCTCGAGGAGTGCCGCACGCGGCTCAAGGAGCTTGCCGAGGGGCACGCTTAAGCTCTGGACCAAGAACGCTTCGAC
>NZ_KI912451.1:0-96114 GCF_000518545.1 Hallella seregens ATCC 51272 | reverse complement strand
AAAAGAGGCTTTTTCAATTTCCACGCGCAGCCTCTTTGTCTCCGCGCCTCTGCGTGAGACCTATCTACGCTCATTCTCCATGTCTCCGCGCCTCTGCGTGAGCCCCTGCTCGCGCGGACTCCTAATCCTTGGCGACCTTTGTAGCGACGGCTCCTTTTCGCACGATGTAGATGCCCTTGGGCAGGGCGGAAAGGGGCCCCGGCTGGCGGATGCCGGCCAGATTATAAACCATCTCTTCTTCATCGCCCGTCGGGCTGCGCAGCGTGCGCACGCCGGTAGGGTCGTCCGGCTTGACGGCAAAGCGGTCGGGCAGGTAATAGCCCAGGTGGGGCGGCTGGTTGTAGGCCGTGTTCTGCCAGGCCACCCCCATGCGATACACATGGTCGTGCATCAGCGTGGGCACGCGATAAGCGGTGGGCAGGTTGGTCGAGAAGATGTTGAGCGTGCAGCTGTCGGCCGCATTCCACAGAATCAGCTCCTCGCGCCAGTCGCCGAAGAGGTCGGCCATCAGGTTGGGCGTGGCCTTGGTGCCATTGCAAGAGCTGGAGTGATTGTAGTCGTAGGGGTTCTTGCCATTGATGTAGAGGCGCGTCGTGCCGTGGCCGTTCCACTTGTCTATCTTGCCGCCGTCGAGCAGTTCGTCCTGCAAGTCGCCGTCCCAATAGATGCGGAAGTTCACCGATGTGGAGTGGCTGTCCACCACGCTGCCCGTCTGAACACTGCGCACCTTGCGGTCGTTGGACGACCAGAACTCGAAGCCGCGGTTGTTTGCGTCGATGTCGGCAGAGAGTCCACGCCCGTTATCCGAGACGCCCTCGGCCGTGTGCAGCACCTCGCCCGTGGCGGCATCGTGCACATCCCAGCCATAGGGCTCGATGTTTTCCTCGTGCACATCGAACAATTCCAGCCCGGGGCGATCGGGATCAAGGTCGGACAAGTGCATGGCGTCGCCGTGGCCGTAGCCCACGCTGTAGAGCAGTTGGCCGTCATCGTCGACGGCGGCCTGTCCGTAGAGTATCTCGTCTTTGCCGTCGCCGTCCACGTCGCCGATGCTCAGATTATGGTTGCCGTTGGCGTAGAGCGTGTGGTGCGACCCCTTGCCGCTGGTGTTGGTGGTGTGTCGCTTCGTCGTGAGCTTGCCGTCGGCGTCCCACAAGTTCACCGTGTTGTCGTCGACCGACCCGTGCAGCCACCGCGTGGAGAGCTCGTGGCCGTCGAAGTCCACGGCCCAGAGATAGGCCTGTGTGTAGTAGCCGCGGCCCATCACGGCCGAAGGCCTCGCTGCCGGTCCGCCCAGCCAGGCCACGGCGGCCAGGAAGCGGTCGCCCCGGTTGCCATAGCTGTCGCCCCATGCGCTGGCGTAGGCGGCGCTGCCCGAATGGCCGAAGCCGCGGTTGGGGCGGTAGAAGATGGTGTGCAGGGCACGGCCCGTCTCGCCGCTGAACACGGTGAGAAATTCGGGCCCGGAGAGCACATAGCCGTTGCCGTTGCGATAGTCCTTGGCATTGTCGGTGGCGGTGATGCGGGCATCGGTGGAAGCAGCTGATACAAAGCTGCCACCTCCATCGACCGATCCCGGTGCCGTCTTGCAGATGAGTTCGGCCTTGCCGTCGCCGTCGAAATCGTAGACCAGGAACTGCGTGTAGTGGGCTCCGGCCCGGATATTCGGGCCCAGGTCGATGCGCCAGAGACGGGTGCCGTCCAGCCGGTAGGCGTCCAGATACACGCGTCCCGTCTTTCCTTTCTGCGAGTTGTCCTTGGAATTGGAGGGGTCCCACTTCACGATGAACTCGTAACGCCCGTCTCCGTCCACGTCGCCCACGCTGCAGTCGTTGGGCGAGTAGCCGTAGCCCGGGCCGCCGGCCGGCCGGTCGAGCTTCAGGGCCAGGTAGGGATTGGCCCAGGGGGTGACGGCCTCCGTGGTGTCCACGGCCTCGCCGTGGCGCAGCGTCACCACCCGGTAGCGGCTGCCCGCACGGCCCTTGGCGTCGACAAAACAGGTGGAGCGGGTGATGGTGCCCGACACGTTGACGCCGTCGCGCAGCACCTGAAAGGCGGTCGCGGCCTCGTCGTCGGTGCCCAGCAGGCGCCAGCTCACAAACTCGCCGCCGCCGTTGCCCGGCAGGGCCACCACGCCGCGGTCCAGCCGCTCCATCTGACTGGTGGGCGTTGTCTGGGCCAGAGCCGGTGCGGACACGCTGCCCAGCATGCCGGCAAGCACGTACAAGGAAGATTTCTTCATGGTCATGTTTCGTTTGAATAATGATGGTTTCAGTAGATGTTTCGGGCCCGATGCCATGCGGGAACAGCCCGGCGACGGTCGTCAGACAGTGACAAAGTTACTTAAAATTGCTGTAATATTTGCATAAAGTCGGCAGTTTAACGCAATTGGGCTTGATTATTAAGGACATACGGCGCAAACTGCAGAAAATCCGCCACCTGCCACGAGGCAGTAATATGCGGATTATTGAAATAGAAAGGTTTTCAAATCGTTACCCGAAAGCAGGGTAACCACCTCCACCAAAAAGGAGAAAAACAGCGATTTTCCGTGCATCCGTTGCTGTTGCTTTGTTGCTCCATATTTTGCATAGCAGGGTTAGGCTCTTTCATGTTTAATTTTGCAACCAAAAAGAAGAGGCAATGGCAAGAAGCACATTCAAGGTGCTGTTCTATGTGAACGGCAGCAAGGAGAAAAACGGTATCGTCCCCATCATGGGGCGTGTAACAATCAACGGCACGGTGGCACAGTTCAGCTGCAAGCGCACCATCCCGAGGGAGTTGTGGGATGTGAGAGGCAACAGGGCGAAAGGTAGGAGCAAGGAAGCCATCGCAACCAATCTCTCGCTTGACAACATCAAGGCGCAAATCATCAAGCACTACCAAAGGCTTTCCGATCGTGAGGCATTCGTCACGGCAGAGATGGTGCGCAACGCCTATCAGGGGCTTGGCAGCGAGTACGACACCCTGCTCAAATCCTTTGACAGGGACTGCGCCTCCCTGCTCAAGCGTGTGGGCAAGGACAGGAGCATGGGGACATACAAGGTGATGCTCAGGGCAAGGGAAAACACGGCGAGGTTTATCCGCTACAAGTACAACCGCAGCGATATGTCGATGCTGGAACTCACCCCCGACTTCATCAGGGACTTCGCCGTGTACCTCAGCACGGTGAAAGGAAACAGGAACGCCACTATCTGGCTGAACTGCATGTGGCTCAAGGGCGTGGTGATGCGTGCGCACTTCAACGGCAAGATACCCAGAAACCCGTTCGCGCAGTTCCATGTCAGTCCGAACACGAAGGAGCGTGAGTTCCTTACGGAGGACGAGCTGAAGGCACTGATGTTGCACGAGTTCGCCGACAGTCACTCCGCCTTCGTGCGTGATTTGTTCGTCTTCGCCTCCTTCACCGCCCTTTCGTTCGTGGACCTGAAGGAACTCACCACCGACGATATAGTGGAGGTGAACGGCGAGAAGTGGATACTTGCGAGAAGACACAAGACGCATGTTCCGTTCCAAGTGAAGTTGCTTGATGTCCCCCTGCAAATCATCGAACGATACAGACCGTTTCAGAAAGACAACTCCATATTCGGGGACATCAACTACTGGACGGTCTGCAAGAGGCTCAAGAAAGTCATCTGCGAGTGCGGTATCACAAAGGACATCTCCTTCCACTGCGCAAGGCACGGCTTTGCGACATTGGCACTCAGCAAGGGCATGCCCATCGAGAGCGTGAGCCGTGTACTCGGACACACGAACATCGTAACCACGCAACTCTATGCGAAGATAACCACCGAGAAACTCGACACCGACCTCTCCATGCTCGGCAGTAAGCTCAACGTATCATTCGGCAATATCAAGATAGGATAACAATGAAAGGGAAAGATACAAACAACAATGCTCGTCAGATAATCACGATGGACGAACACGGGAACGTCACTATACCCAACGGCGAGATATGGATGGGCGAGTATGAGATTGCCAACCTGTTTGGCGTGTTCGGACATTCCGTCCGCACGCAGGTCAAGGAAATATACAAGGTCGGGCTGCTGCATCCCTGCACGGCAGAGAGGAACATAAGGGTGGCGGAGGGTCGCTGGCTTGATGCGTACAGCCTTGAAATGGTCATAGCCCTTGCGTTCCGTATCAGGTCGCAAAGGGCAAAAAGGCTTCGGGAGCATGTCATCGCAATGCTGAACGAACGGCACGAAAGGTTTGTCATGCTCCTTCCTGCACGGGCAGGCAGTCCCTGCTGAAACGCCTTGACAGAGGTTTATAGAGGTTTATCCCCTTGTGTCGATGGGGAATAAACCTTTTTCTTTTTGGGTGGTTGAAGGGCAGGGATAACAGTTAGGGACGAGTCGTATAGGACTGCCGAGAAAAGAAAAACATACCGAACACAACTTCTTTTATTTTGATGAATTGATGAATATTGATATAATATGATTGAATATCAAGCGATTGCAAGTTCATCAACATATCATCAGACGCTTGCGAACGATGAAAGAAAAAGGCATTTTCCCTTTTTCAGCAACCCTCGACAAATCCTGCAAAATTATCCTCCTATTCCCCTCAATTATTGCTCCGCACCTCCCTGCTTTCCCCTGTTTTTATTCCATTCCGTTTTTCTTTCACCGTTCCGCGCCATTCTTCACAAGTAGTTTTCCGAACGATGTCCGTAACTTTGCACGATGCTATATATCAACCATTTAAGCAAGAAAGAAATGGATAAGAAAAACAATGACGGGCTGCTGGAAGATATGCCCGAAAAAAGAAAAAAGGACGGGGCTTTCGTCCGTGTGGGCACAACGCTCTACAAACTTGCAGACATGCCTCTTGTCGGAGGCGGTTTTGTAAGGAAGCGCATCGTGTGGAACAACGAGACGCTCCGTCAGGACTACGGCAGGGACTATCTGGCGACCGTCCCGAAGTATGACGGTTTCTGCACCGTCCCCGACCATGTGAACTATCAGCCCGTAGTAGGCAGTTTCCTCAACCTCTACGAGCCGACGGGGCATCATCCGAAGCAAGGTGTGTTTCCCCATATCGAGGCATTGACAAGGCACATCTTCGGGGAGCAGTACGAACTTGGCATGGACTACCTGCAACTACTCTACCTGCAGCCCATAGAGAAACTGCCCATCCTGCTGCTCGTATCAGAGGAGCGCAACACGGGCAAGAGCACGTTCCTCAACTTCCTCAAAGCCCTCTTCGGGGGCAATGTAACCTTCAACACCAACGAGGACTTCCGAAGTCAGTTCAACTCGGACTGGGCAGGGAAACTGCTCATCCTCGTGGACGAGGTGCTTCTCGACCGCAGGGAGGACAGCGAGCGGCTCAAGAACCTCAGCACCACCCTTTCCTACAAGGTGGAGGCGAAGGGCAAGGACAGAGACGAGATTTCGTTCTTCGCCAAGTTCGTTCTATGCTCCAACAACGAGCGTCTGCCCGTCATCATCGACGCAGGGGAGACACGCTATTGGGTGAGGAAGGTGGGGAGGATAGAAAAGGACGACACTGACTTTCTGAAAAGAATAAAGGAGGAAATACCCGCCTTCCTCTTTTTCCTCCAGCACCGCACGCTCTCCACGAAGAAAGAGAGCCGCATGTGGTTCAGTCCCGAACTCATCCACACGCAAGCCCTGAGCAGGATTATACGGAGCAACCGTAACAGGACAGAGGTGGAGATGGCGGAAACCTGCCTTGAAGTCATGGACTGCATGAAAGCGTCCGCTTTCTCTTTCTGCATCAACGACATGCTCCTTCTGCTGAACTGCGCAGGCTGCAGGACGGACAGGACGCAGGTAAGGCGTATTGTGCAGGATATATGGAAACTCACTCCTGCCGAAAACACGCTCACCTATACGACCTGCCAACCGAGCTATGACAACATGCGCCCATACACGGAGGTAAGGCGCACGGGGCGTTTCTACACCATCGGCAGGAAGCAGTTGGAGGAAATGCAGGGATAGGGGGAGTGGAAATGATGAAACTCAGCTTTGACAAGCGGCTTGATGAGGACATAATGAAAGCATATTGTACTGATTTCCAGATTATTGAAACAAGATTCATCAATTCATCAGAATTTTCATCACTCCGACTTCGGTGGGAAACGGCAGTGGCATTACAGGCGGAAACGGAACAGGCAGAACACGCTGATATAAGCAGTAGAAAAGGTAGTCACGGCAAGCCGTGCATTCTGTATTTCCAAGTATGCAGGGGGTTCAGACATTCGGGTGCAGTCCAAGTATGCCTTCGGAGAAACAAGTCCAATCGGCAGCACCGATGGAGAAGCCGTGGGGACTTCAGAATACAAGGGAAAGAAGTGGCTGGGGCAAATGCCCACGTGGTAAGCACGGTACGGATATTTTCAAAAGAGAAAATACCGTAGCTTATTAGGGGATTTTCCTCACGCTTCACTCCGTGTCCGCTGAAAATCTCCCAATAAGCCAACGGGGTTGCACCCCTCTGGACCCCCCTGCCGAGCCTGTCGGCATAAAGAAACGAGCAAGCCGAAAGGAAGTCTTTCCTCCTTTCAACGATTGTCCACCGACCGTATCTAAGGACATCAAGGCAACGAAAACAAGATAATGACAACATCTAAAAAAGACAAAAGGATATGGGATATTGCGTATTGCATTTGGAAAAGGCAAAGGGAGCCGACAGCGGAATGTCGGCTCACATCGAGCGCACCATCGTGCCGAAGAACATAGACCCTACGAGAACGCACCTCAACCGTGAGTTAATCAGGTTTCCCGACGGTGTGTGCAACCGCACGGCTGCCATACGCCACCGCCTTGACACGGCAGGGCTGAAACGCAAGATAGGGAAGAACCAAGTACAGGCAATCCGCATCGTGCTGAGCGGAACGCACGAGGATATGGAACGAATGGAAAACGAAAGGAGGCTCGGAGAGTGGTGCGATGACAGCGTGGCGTGGCTGAGAGAGACCTACGGGGCGGACAACCTCGTGTCGGCAGTCCTGCACATGGACGAGGAAACACCGCACATCCATGCCACCGTAGTGCCGATAGTGCAGGGTGAGCGCAGGAAGCAGAAAAAGGAAGAGAAGGCAAAGCGCAGGTACAGGACGAAAGCGACAGCCCCACGCCTCTGCGCAGACGAGGTGATGAGCCGTGCCAACCTCATCAGGTATCAGGACACCTACGCCGAACACATGGCGAAGTACGGGCTGAAAAGGGGTGTCAGGGGCTCGACAGCCAAGCACCTCTCCACGCATGAGTATTACCGCAATCTCATCACGCAGGGCGAGGACATACAGGAGAACATCGCCAACCTGCTGGCAAGGGAGGCGGAAGCACGGTGCATCATCGAGGAGGCAGAGCAAGCCAAAATGGAACTCGCACGCATCAAGGCGGAGAAAAAAACGGTGGAACTGAAAAACTCAGCTACCAAGACCGCCACAGCAGCACTCAACGGCATCAACTCCCTGTTGGGCGGTAATAAAGTGAGCAGGCTTGAAAGCGAGAACAGGCAGTTGCATGGTGAGGTGGCGGAACTGAAAGAGAGCATCGGACAGATGCGCACGGATATGCAGAAAATGAAGGAAAGCCACGTCGCCGAGCGGTTGCGGGCATCGGAGCAGCATCAGCGTGAAATCGGCAATCTCAGGCGCATCATCGACAAGGCAAAGGAATGGTTTCCCATGCTTGCCGAGTTTTTCCGTATTGAAAGGCTTTGCCGTTCGGTCGGATTGTCAGAGAGACACACGGACGAACTCCTGCAAGGCAAAGTACTCGTTGTTACGGGGAAACTGCATTCTGATGAGTACAGGCGTTCGTTCGCCGTTGAGAAGGCACGCTTGCAGGTGGGCAGGGAGGAAAGGGATGGGAAGACCGTACTTGACCTGCTCGTGGACAAAGTGCCGATTGCCACGTGGTTCAAGGAAAAATGGGAGAAAAAATTCGAACAGAAATCTATGTTTTGCAAAATGAACAGAAAAATTCGATTATAAAAGAAAAAATATTTTACCAAAGCCATATCTTGTGGGAACATTGGGTAAATACAACGAGGGGGCTTCAAAGCAAAAAAGCCCTCTCGTATTCATTATTTATTTCCGTATTTCTGTGATAGCAGATAGTTTATATCGAAAATTACCATCTTCCTTACTATTGCTTCTTGTTTTTTCAAAATCTGTCTCAGGACCTTTATCTGTATTAAAAGCACCGCTATAATAATAACCACTATCCCAGCCATTCCATCCCATATTACACAACAAATAATACTTTCGTTGTATATAAGAACCTATGGTTTGCCCATTTTTTATGCGGAAGACAGAACGGCTCATTTCTAATAATCCGTGAACCAACCAACAATGCCCACCTGAGTATGAATACCAAGTCTTTATAGTAATGCCTAAAAATTTCTTTTTGTGTTTCGTTTCCTTTGCATAACCACTTACTAATACATAGTATCCTTTCCTTAATTCATTGACAATGTCTGTTTCATTGTAATCTTTTTTTATTCCTCCAGATGAAAACCCTAAATTCTTAAGAGTTCTCGGGATGTTATCAGTAGAAGCGGAACTCCCTTTATTTTCATCAGTTTCATTTTCTGGGTATTTGGCATAAGTAACATCTAAATTTTGTCGTAAACCTAATTGTTGCATAATCCTTGCTATATAAGGGATTGCAGGAGGATATGGATTCCAAGTCTTTACATAACGATTCATAATCTCCCAATCAAAATCATAACCGTTGTATCGTTTGGGAAATTTATAAACGGATAATAATTGTGCAACAGCCGTTGGTACGCAGCCTGTGCTGGATAATTTTCCATCCGTTAATGGGCAAAATTGATTGTAAGGACTTCCCTGCCCCCACTCAACAGGACAATATCCTTCTTTCATTTCGGAAAAAGTTTTTTCCCATTTTCCATATACAACAGAAATTTCATCGTTTTCATTGATTCTGTTATTTTCGTTAAACTCATCAATCTCCTTAATGATTTGGACTTCCATATTTGCCAAAAATGGTACAAGATTAGGATTGTCTATGACACCATCTTGAGGGATTTCTCCTTTATCTGTAAGCACTAACATTGGAGTAACCCTTGTATCTCCGCTCATTATAGCATATCCACCACCTTGAAAATTGAAAATATGTATATTTGTTGAATTATCAACATCTGACCTTGTCATTCCTCCAACTCTTGTATCTATAGAAGTGCCATCTACTTTGAGGGTAAATTTATTTTTCAGGATGGGATTTTTTGGAGCAATAGAGTTTACACGAGTTGTTTTGCCTAAAAGAATTTCATTGAGTTCTGTTTCTGCATCATTGATATTTCTCTCATAGGAAGTTACTATTTTTTCCTCATCTTTTTCTTTTAACTCTATCTCATTTTGCATACATGAGCTAAGAAAAAACAAAAATATAGCGCAAACTATATATATTGTATTGTTCAATTTTAAACGCATATTCTATAAGCATTTAAAGAAAAGGCAATCTCGTTTGAATAGCGAGATTGCCAAAAGATGTTAGTTTAAACGAGCATTTGGATAACATGCCAAATTTATATCGTACAAATCTCCTCCACAATCGAAGTCAATACTTCCGTCATAACGATATAAATACCAACCATCAAAACTTCCTCCCCATCCCATATTAGCATGGCAATAAACATTGTACCTCTTTAAGATCCTGCGAGGTTGTTTTGGTGAAGGAGCCACATTAGAGGGACGAACGCGAATTTGATAACCATCAACAACCCAAGCATGTGAACCATTGGTAAATGCTCTTGTTGCTCTTGTTCCTCTGATGGCTCTTGCAGTTCCTCTACATATAACTGGTCTTCTTGAATTTAAAGAGTTTGCCATGTTTTGGAAAGTACAAGAGTTTTTTCCATCAATATGGACATTCCATTTTTTTACATAATTTGCAACTGCATCTACAGAAACAGAACCTCCTTCACTTGTAAATTTTGTGCCGCTTCCATCTGCAAGATTCTTTATTAAAGAGGCTAACCTTTTATCTTCCTCAGTAAGCTCATGGTATCCCCAAAAATTCGGAGAATAACTTCCTAAATTACCCCAATAAAATTTCTGTCCTTCAGGAGTTGTAATGTCATTGATATTCGGTTGTAAATACGCCAAGACTTGTGCCCAAGCAATAATTGTACACCCTGCAGGATGGCGTCCGTCATAACCATAGCCAAAATCATATTCTGGGGGACATTTAGGCACATAAAGATTATAAGGACTTGTCTGATTCCATTTTGTTTTTAGCATAGGCTCAACTATTTTATATAATTGCCCAGAGGGATTGTCTGTGGCAGAACTACGTGTTACAGGAGTATTGTTTACAAGGTATTCTACATGTTTCATCCCCTTCTTCCTAATTTGCATATTGACATAAGCTTTTGTTTTTTCACGAAGAGAATCTTCGCATTGCTTAATTACGGCAATCTCTTGCAAGGCTATGTTCATTGCATTTTTTATCATCAAATCTGCTGTTTCGTTTGGTGAAAAGAAATCTCCTTCCTCAGAAAAGGCAATAACATAAGGGAAACGGCAATCTGAACTTACAATCATACTAATAGGCTTCTTGGCTTGATGGTCAACCCATTTTAATTTTGTAAAGTATATTTCTTCACCTTTTTCGTGCTGTTTTGTAGTCAAGGATAAACTAATTTTTTCTTTTTGCACATTTGATAAAGAATTTAAGGCAGACCTTGTATTAGATCCCTTAATACTTCCGATGTATGATTTCGCAATGCTTTCAACCTCCTCATCCGATAAGTCTTTCTTATCAGGATAGGCAATACTATTGTACTCTTGTTCAGACAAAGAGATATAAGATTTATGACCGTTATCTATAACGGTATCTACTTCATCCATTTTGTCACTACACCCACTCAGAATAAAGAGTACTACCGGTAAAAATTTTAGATAATTCTTCATAATAAATTGTTTTAGTTTGTATTCGCTTACAAATATAAGCAATATTCATGTTGCTTCCAAATTTTTATCACCCTTTTTTCTTATATTGCGTTAAAACACCAACAAATGATGATGGGAATTTTGGGGAATTAGAGTTTTTATGTACTTTTGTAGCAAAGAGCAAACCTCTAAGCAAGACAAGGCAAAGCATAGCAAACAGAACGGTTTCCAAATCGTTACCCGAACACCAGCCTATTGTGCGGAACACCCTTCTACAAAGGGTTGTCGCTTTTCTATCCAAAGTTACACAAAAAGTTTGGCAACGCGGGCGTTTTTGGCTAATTTTGAAGTTTCTAAATCATTATGTCATGAAAATAGGAATCTTTTGTTCGGCCAACGACAACATAGACCCGGACTTCTTCAAGCTCACGGCCGAGCTGGGCCGATGGGTGGGCGAGCAGGGCCACACGCTGGTTTTCGGCGGCAGCAACCAAGGGCTGATGGAGTGTATCGGGCGGGCCGCCCACGAGGCGGGCGCACAGACCGTCGGCGTGGTGCCGCGCATCCTCGAGGCAGGAGGCCGCGTGAGCGACAGCGTGGACGTGAATATCGCCTGCGACAACCTCTCCGACCGCAAGGAACTGATTCTGGCACGGAGCGACGTCTTCGTCGCCCTGCCCGGCGGTATCGGCACGCTCGACGAGGTGTTCACCGTGGCGGCCGCGCACACCATCGGCTACCACCGCAAGCGTGTGGTGCTCTACAACATGAAGGGTTTCTGGGACAGGGCCATCGACATGCTCGACGACCTGCAGTGTCGCGGCTTCATCCGCGGTCGGTGGACAGACTTCATCACCGTGGCCGACAGCCTTGACGAGGTCGTTGCGGCCCTCGGCTGACAGAGCACCAGACAGGCTTCGGCGCGCGGCCTCGGGTTTTGGACGGAACAACGGGCGGCTTTTAGACAGAATAGCGGGTGGTTTTAGACAGAACAACCGGTGGTTTTAGACAGAACAACATAAGAACATATGGCTGCGCGGTGGGGTTAAAGACAGAACAACATAAGAACATATTGGCTGCGCGGTGGGGTTAAAGACATAGTAACAGAATAACATATTGGCTGCGTAGTGGGAGTAAAGACATAGTAACAAAATAACATATTGGCTGCGAGATGGGGATAAAGACATAGTAACAGAATAACATATTGGCTGCGCGAAGCGTATGGTGGAATGATGATGAACCCCTATTGCGGCAGGTCTGAAACCGTGCGGGAGTTGCTGCGCGGAGTGTATTCGTATTCATTCGGACGTACAGGTATTGATGCGGGGCCGTATGGGGCTTTATTCGGGGGCATGCAGGTGTTTGTTCGGGGGTGTGTGGGGATTCGCGTAGAGGCCGCCTCTATGCCCGCACGCACGTTTGGAACAAACGTTACGACGGCCGAAAGGATGCACCCCAACCGCCAAATGGATGCCTAACGACGGCTAAATAAGTGTGTTTCGGCGGACGAATGGACACGTCCCGACGACCAAATAGATGCGTTCCGGCAACCAAATGGACACGTCCCGACGATGGTGGATGGACATCCGCGGCGCAATGCCCAAATCATTCCCGTGAAATCGCAACGCGACAACGGCGCAAACGCATCGCCATTACGGCGCAAACGCCGCGCGATTACGCCGTGTTCATCACGCCATTACACCGTCATCGCCATGTCACAATGCCGCAACGGTGAAACCGCGGCCCGTTTACGGCGACCACGCAACCCCATGAACGTTTGTTCCAAACGTACGGGCCGGCCTCTGTGCCGGCCCCTACGCCAATACCCACACACCGCCGAATGAATCCCCGCACGCTCCCAAATGGATACCCACACGACCGAATTGAATACCAATACACCCCCTACACCAACTCCCGCACGGCTTCAGACCTGCCGCAATAGGGGTTCATCATCATCCCACCATACGCTTCTCGCCGTCAATATGTTATTTTGTTACTATGTCTTTATCCCCATCGCGCAGCCTATGTTTTTATGTTGTTATGTCTAAAAAAACACCCGTTGCTCTGTCTAAAAACTGACCGTTGCCCTGTCTAAATACGCGCGATTTTGCCGCAAGAGCTTGGGCGGATGGAAAATAATCGCTAATTTTGCCCATAAACAACATGTCTCAGCTCGCGCCGACCAAAGGTCGGCGCGGCACAAACCAACCCTCAAGCACGCTGCATCTTGGACACAACACTGCGCAAAGCCCTCTTCGTGGGCAGCTTCGACCCCTTTACCATCGGGCATGCTGACATGGCAAGGCGAGCCCTCGAACTCTTCGACGCACTCGTCATCGGCGTGGGCGTGAATCCCCGCAAGCAACACCTGTTCACCGACGAGCAACGCCTCGACGCCATCCGGCGGCTCTATGCCGACGACAAGCGCGTGGAAGTGGTGGCCTATGACGGACTGGCCGTGAACCTGGCACGCCGCGTAGGGGCACAGGCCATCGTGAAAGGCGTGCGCTCGGTGAGAGACTTCGAGTACGAGCGAGACCAAGCCGAACTCAACCGCAGGCTGGGAAACATCGAGACCCTGCTGCTCTTCGCCGACCCGACACTGGCGGCCGTCTCGTCGAGCGCCTACCGCGAGCTCCTCCATTTCCACCAGGACGCGTCGTGGATGCTGCCCCAGCCCGGGGCAAGCAAGGAGGGATGAAGGGACGGAAGCAGGAAACAAACGAAAGAAAGAACGGGGCCCCTCGAAGGATGAGCCCCCTGTCAATACGCAAGCAAAACAATGATTACTTACCAAGCAGACGGCACCGAACTGCCGAACATCAAGCACCGGGAGACCACGGCATGGATCAAGGCCGTGGCAGCAACCTTCGGACGGCGCGTGGGCGAGATTGGATACATGTTTGTCGACGACGAGAAGATACTGGAAATCAACAACCAATATCTCGGCCACGACTACTACACGGACATCATTACCTTTGATTACGACGAGGGAAACGTGATTAGCGGCGACCTCGTTATCTCGGTAGACACGGTGCGAACCAACGCCGAACTCTTCGGCAAGAGCTATGCGGACGAGCTCAACCGCGTCATCATCCACGGCATCCTGCACCTTTGCGGCATCAACGACAAGGGGCCGGGCGAGCGCGAAATCATGGAAGCCCACGAGAACAAGGCACTGGCACTGCTGCGCGACATGACCGAAAACGACAGGCCATGAAGCGGCGCACATGGCAGAAACACCACCGCTGGCTGGGGCTGGGAGTGGCGTTTTTTCTCCTGATGTTCTGCCTGTCGGGCATCGTGCTCAACCATCCCATGCTCTTTTCGGGCGTCAACGTGAGCCGCTCGCTGCTGCCCGGCAGCTACGCCTACCGGCAGTGGAACCAGGGATTACTGCGCGGCACGCTGCGCTGGCAGGGCCGCGTGCTGGTGTATGGCAGCAGCGGCGTGTGGCAGACCGACGGCCGCGCCACGGCGTTCGGCGACATGAACCGCGGGCTTCCCCCCGGGGCCGACGCGCGAAACATGCGCGGACTGGCCCAGACGCCCGACCATCGGCTCTACGCCGCCGGCCAATACCAGCTCTTTGTCTACGACCGACGGCAGGGCTGGACGGCCGTGGACCTGCCCAAAGCAGCCGACGAACGCCTCACTGACATCACCGTGGCGCGCGGCCTGCTCGTGGTGACCAGCCGCTCGCACGTGTACACCGCGGCAGCGCCCTACCGGCATTTCCGCGAGCTCACACTACCCGCCGCGGCGGGCGACGACGGCAAGGTGTCGCTCTTCCGCACCGTGTGGATGCTCCACAGCGGCGAGCTCTTCGGACTCCCGGGCCGTCTCGTCGTCGATGCCATTGGGCTGACGCTCGTCTTCCTCACGCTCACGGGCGTGCTCTACTGGCTCTCGCCCCGCCTGGGCCGCCGGCTGCGGCTGCGCCCGAAAGCCATGCACAAGGTCTTTTCCTGGCACAACGGCGTGGGGCGCACCACCATCGCACTCACGCTCTTCATCGTGGTGTCGGGCTGGATGCTGCGTCCGCCCGGCCTCATCGCCATCGTCACGGGGCGCGTGCCTCCTGTGCCGATGAGCGCAATGGACAGTCCCAACCCCTGGCGCGACGCCCTGCGGGCCCTGCGCTACGACGCGGCCAAGGGCGATTGGCTGCTCTATACCTCGAAGGGTTTCTTCTCGATGAAGACGCTCCGCGCCATGCCGGTGGCCGAACCCGCGCAGCCTCGGGTGAGCGTGATGGGCCTCGGGGGCCTCGTGCAGGAGCCCGACGGCCGCTGGCTCGTGGGTTCGTTCGACGGGCTGTACGCGTGGCGGCGCGGCGGCGCCATCGTGCCCATGGCCACAAATGCCGTCTCGGGCCTCTCCCTGGACTTCGACCGGGGGCCTGTGGTGGCCGATTATGAACACGGCAGCGACTTTGCCGAGATGCCACAATGGATGGCCCGGCTGCCCATGTCGCTCAAAAGTGTGTGTCTGGAGATTCATACGGGCCGCATATATACCTGGATGGGCAGCAGCGGCATCCTCTTGATCTTCCTCGCAGGCATGGCCATCTTCTGGTGCCTGTGGAGTGGTTGGAAGCTGCGCAGGTAGGGCGCAGCTTCCCTTCGACCCCTACCTTATGGCTGGGCAAGCAATTGCAGGGCCCGGGCCACAAGGTGATTCTCCTCGTTCATGATATTGAAATACTCGCTCATGCCCCACAAATCGCGGGCCACGAGCGCCTTGACCTGGGTTCTGAGTAAGCCAAGCGTCTGGGCCAGTTCGGCCTCGTCCTTGGGCTCTGTCTGCTGTTTCTTGCCCTCGGCAAGGATTTCGTCCATGAGTTTCTGCGGCACGACGAAGCCCGTGTTGAAGCTTTCGAACGTGGGATACTGCCGTTTGAGCTCGCTGCGGTGGGCGTCCACGTAGCGCAGGTTGGCGTTCACCACGATGCCCTTGGCGGCCAGCTGGCGATGGAAGCGCGTGTACTGGGCCGTGTCCACGGGTACGAACACGTCGGGCATGATGCCTCCGCCGCCGTAGACCGTGCGGTGCCGGCGCAGCGTCTGGTAGCGCAGCGAGTCGGCAAAGTGGATGCTGTCGGCCGTGAGGAGCTCGCCATGCTTGTACCGGGCCTCCAGTTCGTTCTCGTAATCTTTCTTGTCTCCTTTCGTGTAGGGCTTCTGGATGCACCGGCCCGAGGGCGTATAGTAGTGGGCTACGGTGAGCCGCATCATGCTGCCGTCGGGAAATTCCACGGGTCGCTGCACCAGTCCCTTGCCGAAAGTGCGCCGTCCGACCACCGTGCCGCGGTCCTGGTCCTGCAATGCGCCGGTGACAATCTCGGCCGCCGAAGCCGAAAATTCGTTGACCAACACCACGACGCGGCCGCCCAACAGCTTGCCGTTGCCCTGCGCCCGATACTCCTGGCGCGGCACCTTGCGGCCCTCGGTGTAGACAATGAGGTCGTGCTGGCGCAGAAATTCATTGGCCGTCTGCACGGCCGCCTGCAGGTAGCCGCCACCGTTTTCCTGGAGGTCGAGTATCAGATCGCGCATGCCTTTGCCTTGCAACTCCTTGACACAGGCCATGAACTCCGTGTAGGTGGTGGCGCCGAAACTGCCAATACGGATGTAGCCGATGCCGGGACGAATCATGTAGTAGCCGTCGATGGTCTTCACGGGAATCCTGTCACGCGTCACGACAAACGTCTGCACGCCGGTGATGCCACGCCGCACAATGCCCAGCTTTGCCTTGGTGCCGCGAGGTCCGCGCAGCCTCTTCATCGTCTCTTCCCTGGACATTCCCACCCCGGCAATGGCCGTGTCGTTGACGCTTACAATGCGGTCTCCGGCCAGGATGCCCGCTTTCTCGGAGGGCCCGTTCACGATGGTCTGGATGACAAGAAGCGTATCTGCCTGGATGTTGAACTGCACGCCGATGCCGTCGAACGAGCCGTTGAGAGACTCGTTCATGGCCCGGGTCTCCTTGGCCGTGGCGTAGGAGGAGTGCGGGTCCATCTTCTCCAGCATGCCCCTGATGCCGTCTTCCACCAGCCGCTGCTCGTCCACGGAATCGACGTAGAGGTTGGTGATGGCCATTTCAGCGATTTGCAGCTTGCGAAGTGGGGAGTTTGCGCCGAAGTTAAGCTGGAGCTGCGCATGAGCTCCGGCGGGAAGGAGGCATGCGGCGAGGGCTATTAAGAGGTTTTTCTTCATATCTATCGGTGTTTTTGATTTCTAAAATGAGTGTACCTTGCTTGGGCTCACGCAGCGCCATGATGTGGCTCACGCAGAATCATGGTGTGGCTCACGCAGAATCATGGTGTGGCTCACGCAGAGCCATGGTGTGGCTCACGCAGAGCCGCAGAGTTAACGGAGAAGGGCCGTAAGCGAGAGAACGCGGAGAGGAGGAGCACACGAAGTGGAGCTATGGGCGAGCAAACACAAATGCGAAAGGCAAGACACATGAAGCGTGAGCAAGGAGCGCAGAGGTTCATCCACCGTTGCCGACCATTCGTTTCTGTAATTGATGACATACATTTCTGCCGTTGTTAACCTATGTGCTCACTGCTGTTGGCTCACGTTCGCACTGTTGTTGATGCACGTTTGAGACACTGTTGGCTCACGTCCTCACTGCCGTTGATGCACTTTTCAACTGAGGTTGGCGCATATTATTGCCGGGTTGATGCACGTTTCGAGCCGTTGCCGACCACATATTTCAGTAATTGTTGACCACGCGCTGTATGCCATCCTTGAGCAAGGGAACGTCGAAATTGATGAGATAACCGAGTCGGACGTCAAGCAAACGCAGGTAGGTGAGCAGCTGTTTGTAGTGAACGGGCTTGACTTCGAGGAGCGATTTGATCTCAATGACCACCTGTCGGTCGACCAGCATGTCGAGTTTCAGCTCATGGTCCAGCTCCAGTCCTCGATACATCACCTTGACCGGAACCTGCGTCTCGACATGAAAGCCGTTGAGTTCCAGCTCGTATGCCAAGGCCTTCTCATAGATGCTTTCCAGCAATCCCGGGCCCAACGCTGTGTGAACGGCATACGCACATGCCAGCAGTCGGTGCGTATATTCGCTTGAAATCTTCTCCTCCATGGCATCCTTTTTCTAAATTCTCAAGAATTCTTCCTTGCTCTCGCTCCGTCTCCTCCTCTCCGCGGAACTGCGTAGGCCAAGGCCTTCCGTATATTCAACCAGTCTCCGACCCTGCCTCCTCTCCTCCGCGAAACTGCGTAGGCCAAGGCTTTCCGTATTTCAACCAGTCTCAGACCTTGCCTCCTCTCCTCCGGAACTCTGCGTGGGTAAAATTTTCACCATAACTCTGCCTCTCCGCGGCTCTGCGTGAGCCAAACATCCTCCCCGCGTGAGCCAAACGTTCTCCCTGCGTGAGTGCGGGCGCTCTACGCGGAGATCTCCTCATCGGCGAGGTCTTCCTCTACCACGAGGTTGTCGATGATGAAGCTCTGGCGCTCCATGGTGTTCTTGCCCATGTAGTATTCGAGGAGTTTTTGCACCTGGTCGTTCTTGTGCAGGGTGACCTGCTCCAGGCGCATGTCGGGCCCGATGAAATGGACAAATTCGTCGGGTGATATTTCGCCGAGGCCCTTGAAACGGGTGATCTCGGGGTCGGGACCCAGGTCGGCGATGGCGTGCAGCCGCTCGTCTTCGCTGTAGCAGTATCGCGTGATGAAATCATTCTTTTTCTCTCCTGGGGCCAACCGGCCGTCGGCGTCGGCGATGACGGCCTTGCTCTTGATCTTGGTGCGGCGGTTGCGCACGCGGAAGAGCGGAGTCTGGAGCACGTAGACGTGGCCTTTCTTGATGAGTTCGGGGTAGAACTGGAGGAAGAAAGTGATGATGAGCAGGCGGATGTGCATGCCGTCCACGTCGGCATCGGTGGCCACAATCACCTTGTTGTAGCGCAGGTTGTCGAGCCCGTCCTCAATGTCGAGGGCGGCTTGGAGCAGGTTGAACTCCTCGTTCTCATAGACCACCTTCTTGCTCAACCCAAAGGAGTTGAGCGGTTTGCCGCGCAGCGAGAACACCGCCTGCGTGTTGACGTTGCGGCTTTTGGTGATGCTACCGCTGGCCGAGTCGCCCTCAGTGATGAAGATACACGACTCCTCCTTGCGGTCGTCCTTGGTATCTGAGAAGTGGATGCGGCAGTCACGCAGCTTCCGATTGTGCAGGTTGGCCTTCTTGGCACGCTCCCGCGCCAGCTTGGTCACGCCGGCCATGGCCTTGCGTTCGTGCTCGCTCTCCTTGATTTTAGCCTCCAGAATGTCGGCGCAATCCTCCTTGTGGATGTGCAGATAGTTGTCCACCTCGCGCTTGAGAAAGTCGCCCACGTACTTGTTCACCGTCTCGCCGCCCGGCGCCATGAGGGTGGAACCGAGCTTGATCTTGGTCTGACTCTCGAACACGGGCTCCTCCACGTTGATGGCAATGGCGGCTACAATGCCGTTGCGGATGTCGGTGTATTCGTAGTTTTTGTCGTAGAACTCCTTGATAGTACGGGCTATATGCTCCTTGAACGCACTCTGATGGGTACCGCCTTGGGTGGTATGCTGACCGTTGACAAAGCTGTGATACTCCTCGCCGTACTGGTTGGTGTGGGTGAAAGCCACCTCTATGTCCTCGCCCTTGATATGGACAATGGGGTACAGTCCCTCCACGGTCATGTTGTCGTTGAGCAGGTCTTCCAGTCCGTTGCGGCTCTTGATGCGCCGCCCATTGTACATAATAGTGAGGCCGGAATTGAGGTAAGTGTAGTTGCGGAGCATGGTTTCCACGAATTCATCGTGGAACTGATAGTTCTTGAAGAGCGTGTCGTCGGGGCGGAAGAAGATGTAGGTGCCGTTCTCGTCGTGCGTTTCAGTGGTGACGTCGCTCTGCAGATTGCCCCGCTCGAACACCAGCGAGCGCACCGTTCCGTCGCGGCAACTGCGCACCTCGAAGCACGAGCTCAGGGCGTTAACGGCCTTGACACCCACGCCATTGAGGCCCACGCTCTTGTGGAAAGCCTTGGAATCGTACTTGCCTCCGGTGTTGAGCACCGACACGGCCTCGACCAGTTTGCCCTGCGGAATGCCACGGCCGTAGTCGCGTACAGCCACTTGCAGGTTGTCGTCGATGTCCACCTCGATGCGGTCTCCGGCGTTCATCTTGAACTCGTCGATGGAGTTGTCGATCACCTCCTTGAGCAGCACATAGATGCCGTCTTCGGGCAGATTGCCGTCGCCCAGCCGGCCGATGTACATGCCCGGCCGGGTGCGCACGTGCTCCATGTCCGACAGATGCCGGATGTTGTCGTCGTTGTAATCTACTGAGGGGTGTGCGGGGGCGTTGGTTTCCTGCCCCGCTGTATTGAAGTTCTTGTCGTCTGGCATGATTCGTTGTATGATTGTCCGGATGCCGGCAGGCCGTTACTGCGCCGGCATGTCCGTTAATTCCTTGCGGTAGCAACGCCGCCGCTTGTGCAGCGTATGGTCCAGTGCGCTCCACTGTCCCTGCACGCCGCTGTTGTTTTCCATCTCTACCTGGCTCTCGCCCCACTTGAAACCATACTCGATGTAGCGGGGGATGAGATCGGCAAAAAGCAGGGCGTTGGCCCCCTTGGCCCGGTACTCGGGCAGGAAGCCCACGAGCAGCAGGTCCACACCCTCGGTCTTGTGGAACTTGATGGCGCGCAGCACGTGCCACCATCCCCAGGGCCACAGCCGCCCGCGACGGCACTTTTGCAACGCCCGCGAGAGCGAGGGCATGGTGATGCCCACGCCCGCAATCTTGTCGTTCTTGTTGCCATCGACGATGACCGTCACCAGATTGAGGTCGAGTGCGGGCAGGTACATCTTGACATACTGGTCTATCTGTCGGTCGGTGAGCGAGACGAAGCCATAGAGATCGGCGTAGGTCTCGTTGATGATCTCGAAGAGCTTACGGGCGTAACCGTTCCTCACATCCTCGCGGGTCACCTTTTTGACGTGCAGGTTGTATCGCTGCTCGATGAGCTCGGCCAGCTTGCTGAACTTCTCGGGAACTTTCTCGGGCATGGACAGGAAGTACTCCACGTAGTCGTTATCCTTGGTCCAGCCGCCGAGTTGCTCGAGGTGACGGGGATAGTATGGGTAGTTGTAGATGGTGGCCATGGTGCCGAGCTTGTCGAATCCCTCGGTCAGCATGCCCTCGGGATCCATGTCGGTGAAGCCCAAGGGCCCCACAATGGCGGTCATTCCCTTGCTCCGCCCATAGTCCTCCACAGCCTGAAGCAGGGCCCGGCTCACCTCCATGTCGTCCACAAAGTCTATCCAGCCGAAGCGCACGTCCCGTACATTCCACCGCTCATTGGCGCGGTGATTGATGATGGCGGCCACGCGGCCGGTCAGCTTTCCGTCCTTATAGGCCAGGAAATATTCGGCCTCACAGAAGTCGAACGCCACGTTTTTGTCGCGGCTCAACGTGTTGAGATCGTCACTGAAAAGCGTGGGCACGTCGTAAGGATTGCCCGCATACAAATCATAATGGAAGTCTATGAACGTCTTCAAATCTCCTCGACTTTCGACCCTCTTGATTTCTACCGACATGGTTTTGCTAATTGATGAATATACGTGTCTAACGTGCAAAAATACGCAAAATCGGGCACAAGGCCAAAGGAAAACGGCAAATTATCAAGCCGATATGGCAAAATCGGAGGGCAGCCGATGGGTGGAGAGAGGGACGGGAGCCGGTGGAGCAGGAGCTGTGAGGGAATGGAAAAGGGAGTGCGAGCAGATAGAATGGGGAGCAAGAGTGGGTGAAATAGATGGAAAGGGCAGCTGAAAGGAACTGCAAAAACAGCTGAAAGAAACGAAAAAAGCAGGTGGGAAGGATAGTGAAAGCAGGTTATGAAAAAAACTGCCCAGGGAGCCCGCTGCCCGATTCCACCGTATTCGCCGTGCGATTCCACCGAAATCGCCGCGCGTTTACGGCGTATTCACGATGCGATTACGCCGTAGACGCAACACGATAAAACCGTGTTGAAACGGCCATATCCCCCATTTGACAGAACCACGACAATGGGTTTTGGCGTAGGGGCCGACCTCCATGCCGGGTCGCATGCCCGCCAAGGCATTCACGTCACCCGGCAAAAACATCCCTTTCAACCATTGAACGTTTGCGCCAAACGGGCGGGCCGGCACCCATGGACGAGGGATTGCAACCACAAAAACCTGATGAGACAAGACCCTTACCCCCTCCGCGCCACAATAACGACGTGGCGCGACCGCCAGGTAGTGGCAAACACATAGGTGCCACCACCGTCTCTAAGCCGGAGCCTCCGGCGCAGTTCGTCGGCCGAGAGCGGGAAGTTGCGCACGGCAATATTGGCCTGAGAAATTCCGGCGAGGGCCTGCTTGAGCTCCCGCTTGTTCATCGATGAAATGGAAAGAATCTGGAATTGACGGCCGGGAAATGCCGGCACGGGGGCCGACGAGACGAAGAGATGGGAGTCGCGGTCGAGCTGCGGCAGGGAAAACGCATGCGAGAGCTCGGCAAAGCAACCGGCCTTCATCACGCTGGCATTGGGCACAAGCAGCCACGACGAACGGGCGTCGGGAGCGGCCAAAAGCGGTTGCCGCGGAGTGGCGGAGGGATGGCAGACAAACTGCTGCCCATCGTTCGCGCAGACCACACGCCGGGGCAGGGATGGCAAGGAAACGTCCATTTCATCGGCTTCGAGGCCTTCATGGCGGGTGAGCACCAAGAGCAGCTCCTTGCATTCGTTGGCCACCGAAACGATGTGCACGTCTACAGCCACACCGCCCGCAGCCGAGAGCGTGCGCACGGCGGCGTGCCAATCGAGCATGGGCGAGAGCTTGACGATGACCGTGCGGGCCCGCTGCAGCAGCTCGTTGCGCAGCGCAGCCACGTCGGGCGTGCAGTCTTCGATGCCGAATACCCTGCGGCCGTGGGTGTCGCGGCGGGCCGGATCGAGGTAGATGATGGGGGCGTCGGTCCCCGGGGAACGGACGGGCAGCCGGCGCAGCGCGTCCTCAGCGTCGCTGCAGACCACCTCGGCCTGCGTCAGTCCCAGTACCGAGAAGTTGTGACGGGCCAGTTCGCACAGCTGTGCGTTGCGCTCCACATAGACCGCACGACGGCACGACCGGGCCATGAACGAGAAGTCCACGCCGAAGCCTCCCGTCAGGTCGACGAGCGTTCTGCCGCCCGCTGCCTCCAGCAGCCCGGCCTTGTAGCGGGCCGTGGACTCGGAGCTGCACTGCTCCATGTTGAGGTGGGGCGGATAGAGTATGCCCTCGGTGGCCGCCCAGGAGGGCAGTTTGCAGCGTGCCGTCTGCCAGCCTTGTATCTGGTTGAGCGCGAAAGGCATGTCCACGCCCGGGTAACGGTCGCGCAGCAAAGCCAGCCGGACAGCATCGTCCAGCCGGTGGTCGAGAATGAAGCGTCGGGTGTCCTCGGTAAAAAACATGTTACGAAGATACACAATTTATGCACGATTCAATATCAAATTATAGTTTTTTAATCCTTATTGATAGAAATAACGCGTTTTAGGTATTGCGTGGTATTGATATTTTCCCTATCTTTGTCTCGATAAATAGGTATAAACCAATCATTCGACGAACGCCATGAACATGAACAAAAATCTTCAAACACTTGCCGGAATCTTCCAGGATCCGCTGATTAAACCGGAAGAAACCGACAACAACCAGCCGCAAAACATCGGCGGTGAAATTTGGTATCAGTAACTCTCAGTTTCAGATAGATATTATCATAACTGCTTCTAAGCAAGAAGGGGTATATCCGGAAGATAGCGGATATACCCCTTTTTTCGATGGCAGCCCCTCCTTTTTCTGCGAAGATGCTCGCCTGTCCGGGCTGCCCGCACACCTTATATTAATGGGCAGCCCCCTTTCTTCGAGTCTCTTTGCCGGCCCGGAACAGGAGCTGCCGACGGGCTGACACGCAAAAGCCCCCTGCGGCTCCCGGTGCCGGGATGCCGCAGGGGGCTGTGAATGGAGCCTTGGACGGGTCGGTTAGTCGGCCAGCTTGGCAGCGATGTACTCGCGGTTCAGACGGGCGATGTTGGCTATCGACTCGTTCTTGGGGCACACGGCCTCGCAGGCGCGGGTGTTGGTGCAGTTGCCGAAACCGAGCTCTTCCATCTTCGCAATCATGTTCTTGGCACGCTTGGCAGCCTCCGGACGTCCCTGGGGCAGCAGGGCAAGCTGGCTCACTTTGGACGAGAGGAACAGCATGGCAGAGCCATTTTTGCAAGCGGCCACGCAGGCGCCGCAGCCGATGCAGGTGGCGCAGTCCATGGCCTCGTCGGCCGCTTCCTTGGAAATCAAGATGGCGTTGGCGTCCTGAGCCTGGCCTGTTCGGATGGTGTTGTAACCGCCGGCGGCAATGATTTTGTCGAAAGCCGAGCGGTCCACCATGCAGTCTTTGATGACCGGGAAAGCGGCCGAACGCCAGGGTTCGACGGTGATGACGTCGCCGTCGTTGAAGCGGCGCATGTAGAGCTGGCAGGTGGTGGCGCCGCGTTCGGTCTTTCCGTGCGGCGTGCCGTTGATGTAGAGCGAGCACATGCCGCAGATGCCCTCGCGGCAGTCGTGGTCGAAAACGAACGGCTCCTCGCCGGCCTCGATGAGCTCTTCGTTGAGAATGTCGAGCATTTCGAGGAATGAAGTGTCATCGGGAATGTCCTTCATCTCGTGTGTGTCAAAGTGACCCTTGGCCGTTGGTCCGTTCTGACGCCAGTACCTAATCGTGAAACTGATATTTCTTGCCATAGTTTTTTAATTCTTATAGTTACGTGTTTGTACCTTGATCGCCTCATACTCCAGAGGCTCCTTGAGCAATTCGGGAGCGGTTTCATCATTGCCTTGATACTTCCAGCAGCCCACATAGAAGTAGTTTTCATCGTCGCGCGCAGCCTCGCCTTCGGGTGTGGCGTGCTCCTCGCGGAAGTGGCCGCCGCAGCTTTCGTTGCGCGAAAGGGCGTCGTGGGCGATGAGTTCGCCCATCAGGATGAAGTCGCGAAGGTGGATGGCCTTGTCGAGCTCCACGTTCAGACCGTCTTTCTTGCCGGGGATGAAGAGGTTGGTGTCGAACTCCTTGCGCAGTTTGGCAATGAGTCGCAGGCCCTCTTCGAGGCCCTCCTTGGTGCGGCCCATGCCCACGTGCTCCCACATGATGTGGCCGAGCTCCTTGTGAATGGAGTCTACGGAGCGTTTGCCCTTGATGTTCATCAGGCGGTCAATCTCGCTCTCGACAGCTTTCTCGGCAGCGTCGAACTCGGGAGCCGTGGTGGGAATCTTGGGCCAAATGGCCTGATCGGCCAGGTAGTTCTGGATGGTGTAAGGCAGCACGAAGTAGCCGTCGGCCAGGCCCTGCATCAGGGCCGAGGCTCCCAGACGGTTGGCGCCGTGGTCGGAGAAGTTGCACTCACCGATGGCAAACAGGCCGGTGATGGAGGTCTGGAGCTCATAGTCCACCCAGATGCCACCCATTGTATAGTGTATCGCGGGGAAGATCATCATGGGCTTGTAGTACTTCTCACCGTTGATCTCGTTGGCCAAATCGCCGGGGAACACGTCGGTAATCTCCTCGTACATCTCGAAAAGGTTGCCATAACGCTGCATGATTTCGTCGAGACCGAGGCGGTTGATAGACTCCGAGAAGTCGAGGAATACGGCTAAACCGGTATTGTTCACGCCAAAGCCCTTGTCGCAACGCTCCTTGGCGGCACGCGAAGCAACGTCACGCGGCACAAGGTTGCCAAAGGCGGGGTAGCGACGCTCCAGGTAGTAGTCACGGTCCTCCTCGGGGATTTCCCACCCCTGTTTGGCACCTGCCTGGAGAGCTTTAGCGTCTTCAAGCTTCTTGGGCACCCAGATACG
The DNA here is from genome assembly GCF_000518545.1 of Hallella seregens ATCC 51272. Taxonomy (GTDB): domain Bacteria; phylum Bacteroidota; class Bacteroidia; order Bacteroidales; family Bacteroidaceae; genus Prevotella; species Prevotella seregens. The sequence continues at coordinate 70,308 of NZ_KI912451.1, read as the reverse complement.
GCCGTCGTTACGAAGCGATTCCGACATCAGAGTGAGCTTGGATTGCTTGTCGCCATGCACGGGAATGCAGGTGGGATGAATCTGCACATAGCAGGGGTTGGCAAAGTAAGCGCCCTTGCGATAAGCCTGTACGGCAGCCGTGCAGTTGCAGCCCATGGCATTGGTAGACAGGAAATAGGTGTTGCCGTAACCGCCCGTACCCAGCACTACGGCATTGGCAGTGAAACGCTCCAGCTTGCCACTCACGAGGTTTTTGGCGATGATGCCGCGGGCTCGGCCGTCTACGATGACCACGTCTTCCATCTCGTAGCGGGTGTAGAGCTTCACTTTGCCGGCATGCACTTGGCACATCAGCGACGAGTAGGCGCCGAGCAACAGCTGCTGTCCGGTCTGTCCCTTGGCATAAAAAGTACGGCTAACCTGGGCGCCACCAAAGGAGCGATTGGCCAGCATGCCGCCGTATTCGCGGGCAAAAGGTACGCCCTGGGCCACGCATTGGTCGATGATATTGTTGCTCACCTCGGCCAAACGGTACACGTTGGCCTCGCGGGCACGGTAGTCACCACCCTTTACAGTGTCATAGAACAGGCGGTAAACGGAGTCTCCATCGTTCTGATAACACTTGGCGGCATTGATGCCTCCCTGTGCGGCAATGGAGTGAGCTCGGCGCGGGGAGTCCTGAATACAGAAGTTGAGCACGTTGAAACCCATCTCGCCCAACGAGGCGGCGGCACTTGCTCCAGCCAGTCCGGTGCCCACCACGATGACGTCGAGCTTCAGCTTATTCTTAGGATTCACCAAGCGTTGGTGAGCTTTATAGTTGGTCCATTTCTCGGCCACGGGGCCCTCTGGAATCTTGGAATTTATTTGTGACATAATCAAAACTTAATGAAAAGATGAATGTTGAATGACAAATTAAGCACAGCACATGCTGGGAGCAAGCCCAAGCCAGAAGGAGAGCACGAGGACGGCGAAGACTCCCATCAGGATGGTGACATACACCAGACCGATACATTGCCAGCGCTTCAGCCACACCTTGCCGCTCACGCCCAGCGTCTGCATGGCACTCCAAAAGCCGTGAGTGAGGTGGAACCAAATGGCAACAATCCAGATTAAATAGAGAATGGAGTAAACAGGATTGGCAAAAGTCTCCTCAATCCAGGCGAAACCGTCGGCCGGATCGTGGGCAACCTGTATGCCGGCCAGCTCGGCAAACATCATGTGTCCCCAGAAATTGTAGAGGTGAAGCAGGATGCCGATAAGGATAATCAGGCCGAGCACGAGCATGTTCTGCGAGGCCCAGCTCACCTGTCCGTAGGTTCCATTCACGGCATAACGCTCGCCACCACGGGCGCGACGGTTCTGGGCCGTGAGGATAAAAGCGTAGACAATGTGCCCCACCGCGAGGGCGCCAAGGCCGATTGTGCCGATGACCGCATACCAGTTGCTCCCCAGAAACCTGCACACCATGTTGTAAGCATCCCCAGAAAAGAACGCAGCGACATTCATGCAGCAGTGGAAAGTCAGGAATAGAATAAGGCAAATGCCGGTTAACGACATCACAACTTTTCTACCAATTGGAGAATTGATTAACCACATAAATGATTGATTTTAAATTATTTAAATGTTAGATATAATATCAGGAACCTGTACAAACTGCGTCATTTACTGCTGATGATACCTCCGGAATACCCTGTTTTAGGTATCATTGTCTTGGTATTTGACTGCAAAAATACTATATTTTAGTGATTAATCAAAGTAAAAACGGCAAAAATTCGATTTAATTTCTTACTTTTGCGCAAAAAGAAAACAGTGATGAAATTGTGTTATGACGTGCTCGTTATCGGCGGAGGACATGCCGGATGCGAGGCCGCCACAGCGTCTGCACGCATGGGAGCCAAGACGTGCCTGGTAACCATGGACATGAACAAGATAGGGCAGATGAGCTGCAACCCCGCCATTGGGGGTATTGCCAAAGGACAAATTGTACGCGAAATCGACGCGTTGGGCGGACAAATGGGGCTTGTTACTGACGCCACGGCCATTCAGTTCCGCATGCTCAACAAGGGCAAAGGACCAGCCGTCTGGTCTCCCCGGGCCCAGTGCGACCGCGGCAAGTTCATCTGGGAATGGCGTCGCGCACTCGACCGCACGCCCAATCTCGACCTCTGGCAGGACCAAGCCGAGGAGCTGCTGGTGGAAAACGGCGAGGCCGTGGGCGTGCGCACCATCTGGGGCGTAGAGCTACGGGCCAAGAGTGTAGTCGTCACTGCCGGCACGTTTCTGAACGGATTGTTGCACATTGGCCGCCGCCAATATCCGGGTGGACGCTGTGCCGAGCCCGCCGTAACAGGGCTCACGGAGTCGATTACACGCTGGGGCATCCGTGTGTCACGCATGAAAACTGGGACGCCCGTGCGTCTGGACAAGCGCACCATCCACTTCGAGGACACCGAAGAACAGCCCGGCGAGCACGACTTCCACCAGTTCAGCTACCTGCGGTCGCAGCACGCGCTGAAGTCCCTACCCTGCTGGACCTGCTACACCACCCCCGAGGCACACGACATTCTGCGTGCCGACATCGCAAATTCTCCCCTTTTCAACGGTCAAATACAGTCCACTGGGCCTCGTTATTGCCCGTCTATTGAGACCAAACTCGTCACCTTTCCGGACAAAGAACAACACCCCCTCTTCATTGAACCAGAGGGCGAAGACACCAACGAAATGTACTTAAACGGCTTCTCCTCGTCCATGCCGATGGAGACACAGCTCCGTGCTCTGCGCCAGATACCCGCCTTGCGCGACGTAAAAATCTACCGGCCGGGCTACGCCATCGAGTACGATTACTTCGACCCTACGCAGCTCAAGCACTCGCTCGAGTCGAAGATCGTGGGCGGACTCTTCCTTGCAGGCCAAGTGAACGGCACCACGGGCTACGAGGAAGCCGGCGGACAGGGAACCGTTGCAGGCATCAACGCCGCCCTGTACTGCGCGGGTAGCAAACCCTTTGTAATGAAGCGCGACGAGAGCTATATCGGTGTTCTCATCGACGATCTCACGACCAAGGGAGTGGACGAACCCTACCGCATGTTCACCTCCCGAGCCGAATACCGTATCCTGTTACGGCAGGACGATGCCGATGCCCGTCTCACCGAGACCGCCTATCGCCTTGGACTGGCCCAGCGCGACCGTTACGACTGGTGGATGCAAAAGAAGCAATCCATCGAAAGAATCGTCCAATTCTGCAATGAGACCGCAGTGAAACCCTCCGAAATCAACGGCGCACTCGAAGCCTTGGGTACCACCCCACTCCGCGTGAGCTGCAAAATAGCCGACCTGATTGGCCGTCCACAAATCACGATGAATGCGCTCGCAGACATCATTCCAGGGCTCAGAGCTGTGATGAATGCGCCCGAGAACCGCAAGGAGGAGATTTGCGAGGGAGCTGAAATCCGGATTAAATATAAAGGATATATCGAGCGGGAAAAGATGGTGGCCGACAAAATGCACCGTCTTGAAGACATCCAAATCAAAGGCCGCTTCCGTTACAGCGAGCTCAAGGAGATAAGCACCGAAGGGCGCCAAAAGCTGGAACGCATCGACCCCGACACCTTGGCACAGGCGAGCCGCATACCGGGCGTTTCGCCGAGTGACATCAATGTACTGCTGATTTTGCTGGGCAGATAACGCCGACAGCAAGTGCAACACACACCGTATCATGTTCCACACCAAACAAACAACAACCATTCTCCAAACCAAGAAGCGGCGTATGCGAAACGAGCAGCTGCAGCACAGGGTGCAAGCTGCGATTTAACGTCAATCGCTGCGCCGTTTCACGTGAAACGACAACCCAAATAAGCAACTGAACAACAACCTATTAGATATTCAAGTAAAACGCAAAAGATGAACAATGAGATTCTGTTGGCCAATCTGAGAAGCATTCCAGACTGGCCCATCAAGGGAGTGAACTTCAGAGATGTGACCACACTCTTCAAGACACCAGAGTGTGTCAAGATTCTGAGCGACGAGCTCTTCGACCTCTACAAAGACAAAGGCATCACCAAAATAGTGGGTATAGAGAGCCGCGGCTTCGTGATGAGCTCGGCCCTTGCCTACCTCCTGGGGGCAGGAATCGTGCTTTGCCGCAAGCCCGGCAAGCTGCCTTGCCAGACCGTGCAGGAGAGTTACGCCAAGGAATACGGCATCGACACCATCGAAATACACAAGGATGCCATCAACGAAAACGACGTAGTGCTGCTCCATGACGACCTGCTTGCCACGGGCGGAACGATGAAAGCCGCCTGCGATCTCGTGCGCAAGTTCCACCCAAAGAAGATTTATTGCAACTTCTTGATCGAGCTGAACAGCGAGTTTTCCCATGCCCGCGACACGTTCGACAAGGACATTGAAATTACGAGTCTGCTGAAATTCTAAGACGCGCAAGCAAGACTCAAGAAGCCGCAAGGGCGGGGTTCATGCGGCTCCGCCCTTGCTTCGTTTCACGTGAAACGCGTCAACGGCGAAACACCAGTATATAAACGGGAAGACAAAAGATGACAAAGGAAGAAAACGAAAAGCGTCTGGCCTATCTGAAGAACATTGTACAGAGCATGCCCGAACTGCCGGGCAGCTATCAATTCTACGATGACGAGCACACGATTATCTATGTGGGCAAGGCCAAGAAACTGAAGAGCCGGGTGTCTACATACTTTCATAAAGAGGTGGACAGGTTCAAGACGAAGGTGCTCGTGAGTAAAATCAGAGACATTTCCTACACTGTAGTCAACACCGAAGAGGACGCATTGCTGCTTGAGAACTCGCTCATCAAGAAGTACAACCCGCGTTACAACGTGCTGTTGAAAGACGGAAAGACCTACCCCAGCATCTGTATCACCAACGAATACTTCCCCCGCATCTTCCGCACGAGGCATATCAACAAGAAGACCGGCACGTATTTCGGTCCCTTTCCACATGTCTCTGCCATGGCCAACGTGCTGGAACTCATCGCCAAAGTGTTCAAACCGCGCAGCTGTCGGCAGCCCATCACCCGCGAGGGCGTGGCCGAACACCGCTACAAGCCCTGCCTGGAGTACCACATTCACAACTGCGACGGCTGCTGTGTGGGCAAGCAGAGCTACGAGGACTATCAGGAGAACATGCGGCAGGCACGCGAGGTTCTCAAGGGCAACACCCGTCAACTGAGCGACTGGCTCTACCAGCGCATGATGGCAAATGCCAAGATTATGAAGTTCGAGGAGGCCGAACGATTGAAGCAACGCTACCTAATGCTTGAGGATTTCGTGTCGAAAAGCGAGGTGGTGAGCCACACCATACAGGACGTGGACGTGTTCACCATCACCGATGACGGCCTGCGCAAGAACGCGTTTATCAACTACATACACGTGAAGAACGGCACCATCAACCAGAGTTTCACCTACGAATACAAACGCAAACTGGACGAAAGCGACGAAGACCTGCTCATACAGGCCATACCGGAGATACGCAACCGCTTCCAAAGTCGGGCAAAAGAGATCATCGTTCCCTTTGAGATGGAGTGGAAAATCAAGGATGCAGACTTCTTCGTGCCCCAGCGCGGCGACAAGAAACACCTGCTGGAACTGTCGCTCATGAACGGCAAGCAGTACAGGTTTGACCGGCTGAAACAGACAGAAAAACTGAATCCAGAGCAGAAGCAGACCCGCCTGATGAAGGAGCTGCAAGCCAAGCTGCGACTGCCCAAAATGCCTTATCAGATAGAGTGTTTCGACAATTCCAACATCTCGGGCACCGATGCCGTGGCCGGTTGCATCGTCTACAAAGGCATGAAACCCTCGCGCAAGGACTACCGCAAATACAACATCAAGACCGTTACAGGCCCCGACGACTATGCGTCGATGCAGGAGGTGGTGAGGCGGCGATACAGCCGAATGATGGAAGAGGGCACGCCGCTGCCCGACCTTATCATCACCGACGGCGGCCGGGGACAGATGGATGTGGTGCGCGAGGTGGTGGAGGGCGAGCTCGGCCTCCAGATTCCCATTGCCGGACTGGCCAAGGACGACCGCCACCGCACCAACGAACTGCTCTACGGCTGGCCGCCGCAGACGGTGGGCGTGGACGTGAAAAGCGAGCTTTTCCACGTGCTCACGCAGATTCAGGACGAGGTGCACCGCTATGCCATCACCTTTCATCGCGACAAGCGCTCCAAGCATGCGCTCCACTCTGCGCTGGACGACATTAAAGGTATAGGCCCAGTAACCAGAGACATGCTCCTAAAGCACTTTAAATCAGTGAGAAACATTAAGGGTGCAGCTGTCGAGGAAATTGCTACCATTATCGGCCCGTCGAAGGCCCAAATCGTCTTTGATTTCTTCCGTAGAGAGGAAGAAAAGGAGGCGAACAACGAGGCGAAGAAACACGATGAGGCGGGGATAGAGGCACCAATAGGCCAGGATAGGAGGATATAGGAGGGGATAAGGAGGCGAACAACGAGGCGAAGAAGCACGATGAGGCGGGGATAGAGGCACCAATAGGCCAGGATAGGAGAATATAGGAGGGGGATAAGGAGGCGAACAACGAGGCGGAGAAGCATGATGAGGAGGAAACAGAGGCACCAATAGGCCAGGATAGGAAGATATAGGAGGAGATAAGGAGGCAAAAAACAGAGGCGAAGAAGCACGATGAGGAGGAAACAGAGGCACCAATAGGCCGGGATAGGAGGATATAGGAGGGGATAAGGAGGCGAACAACCGAGGCAAAGAAGCACGATGAGGAGGGGACAGAGGCACCAATAGGCCGGGATAGGAGGATATAGGAGGGGGATAAGGAGGATATAGGCCAGAGAAAGGAGCTGCCGAAGACGGAAGTACGACTTGGGGAACAGTGGCAATGGTATCGGCACAAGGGCGCAAACGCATCCTATTTGCAGCGCAAACGCCACACAATTGCAGCGTAAACGCAGGGTGATTACGGTGTAATCGCCCCGCGTTTACGCCGTATTCATAGGGCGATTACGCCGTTATCACAACACGATAAATCCATGGCCATGAGAGGATTACCCACACGCGGCATGGCCCCGACAAAGGGTTTCGCCATAGGGGGCCGGCCTCCGAGCCGGCCATCATCCCCCACCATCACCAACAAACCGCGCGCACAGCCCCTCCATTTCTCCCCCATGGCATCAAGAACACCGCAGGAACGCGGAATTTACACGCTTATTGTTGGCCCATTCAAGGCTTTTCACTATCTTTGTGGGGCATTATCTCCAAAACGAATATGAGAATCGTCATCCAGCGCGTCAGCAGCGCTTCCGTCGCCATCGACGGCCACACGAAGTCGGCCATCGGGCCGGGCTACCTCATTCTGCTGGGCATTGAGGCCGCCGACACCGAGGACGACGCGCAGTGGCTCGTGCGCAAGGTGGTGGGGCTACGTGTCTTCGACGACGCCGAGGGCGTGATGAACCGCAGCATCATGGACGTGGGCGGCGACATTCTCGTGGTGTCGCAGTTCACCCTCATGGCCAGCTACAAGAAAGGCAACCGCCCCAGCTGGCTCAAAGCCGCGCCCCATGCCCTCTCCATCCCCCTTTACCGGCGGTTCTGTCAGCTGCTCTCCGAGGCGCTGGGCAAGCCCGTGGGCACCGGCGAGTTTGGGGCCATGATGGAGGTGGCACTCGTGAACGACGGGCCCGTGACCATCTGCATGGACACGAAGAACAAGGAGTGAGAGACCGCGAAACCTATATTCGGAGACTGTACCATGACTATTAAAGAAGCACAAGACGCTGTAGACCAATGGATTAAGACCACTGGCGTGCGTTATTTCTCGGAGCTGACCAACATGGCTGTGCTCACGGAGGAGGTGGGCGAACTGGCCCGCGTGATGGCGCGACGCTATGGCGACCAGAGCTTCAAGCCCGGCGAGACCGACAATCTGGGCGAGGAGATGGCCGATGTGCTGTGGGTGCTCTGCTGTCTGGCCAACCAAACGGGCGTGGACCTCACCGAAGAGCTGCGCAAGAGCTTCGAGAAAAAGACCCGCCGCGACGCCACCCGGCACAAGGAAAACCCGAAGCTGCAGGGCTGACGACGGCCCACAGTATGGAAGAAACAGCGTAATCAACTAATAATCAACGATATGAACCAGAATTCATTAACTCCCAAGCGCGAGTCCAAGACGCTGAACATCATCGTCTTGGGCCTGACCATTATGGGCCTTGCATGGTTTGTCTACTATCTCTTCGCCCAGTACCACGACATGGCCGACCCATGGCAACAGGCTGCTGCACTGACACTTGTCATGCCCCTCGCGCTGAAAACCATCTGGCCGCTACTGCGTCAAGGCGCGTGGAAAGACAGGCATCTCTACATGAATCTGCTGCTCATCGCGCTATGGATTTGGAGCATCCGCGAGGCCTGCGTCTAAAACAGCACACGGCAGGTAGCAAGGTGGGCAAAGCCCCTACCCCACGGCCTCCGCAACACGAAAGTAAATACAAATAATAACGAACCCATCAATTCTTATGGCTTACACAAAAGACATTGAACCCAACACCGGCGCGGGCAGCCTGAAAGCCCAGGTAGAAGCCCAGCGCAACGGCAACACACAGCCTACAAACAAGTATGAAGCAGCACTGGCCAAGTACAACTGCAACGTGGACGAGGCCCAGGTGGCCGAGGCACTGAAGCGGCTCATCGCCGAGAAAGTGCCCGCGAACGACACCGTCGAGGTGAAGAAATTCCTCTTCGGCAGCGTGGAACTCACCTCGTTGAGCACGGCCGACTACGACCTGAAAATCATGGAGATGGTGCAAAAGGTCAACCGTTTCGACTCCGCCTACCCCGACCTGCCCCACGTGGCCACCATCTGCGTGTATCCAAACTTCGCCGAAGCCGTGAAAGACACGCTCGAGGTGGAGGGCGTTGAAATAGCCGTCGTATCGGGCAGTTTCCCTTCGTCTCAGACGTTTATCGAGGTCAAGGTGGCCGAGACCGCACTGGCCATCAAGGATGGAGCCACAAACGTGGACATCGTGATGCCCGTGGGCAAGTTCCTCTGCGGCGACTACGAGGGTGCGTGCGACGAAATCAGCGAGCTGAAACAGGCCTGCGGCGACGTGCCTATGAAGGTAATTCTCGAGAATTGTCTGCTCGGAAGCCTCTCCAACGTGAAACGGGCGTCGCTGCTCTCCATGTATGCGGGCGCCGATTATATCAAGACTTCCACCGGCAAAGACAAGGGCGGGGCCACGCCGCAGGACGTCTACGTGATGTGCCAGGCCATCAAGGAGTACTACGACAAGACGGGTATCCAGGTGGGTCTGAAGCCGGCCGGCGGCATCAACACCGTGATGGATGCCGTGATCTACTACACGATTGTCAAGGAAGTTCTCGGTGAGCAATGGCTCACCAACCAATGGTTCCGCCTGGGAACCAGCCGTCTCACCAACCTGCTGCTCAGTGAAATCACGGGCGAGGAGGTGAAATTCTTCTAAGAAAGAGCCTCCGGCTTACTTGTCGCGCTCTATCACATAGTCGAGGTACGCCCTGAGACTGGTCTTCACCGCCTCATCGCGTACCTCGTTTTCGATGAAGACCATGGCGTCGGCATGGAAGTCCCACATGCGCCTGTCGGCGTATTCTATGCCGCCGTTGGCCTTGGTGAAAGCCACCAGCCGGGCTATTTCGTCGGCTGTCACCGTGCCCATCCTCACCTTTTGGGCCAGCTGCATCATCTGTTCGTCGCCCGTGGCGTTGATGGCGCGGATGGCGGGCAGCGTGAGTTTTCCCTCTGCCATGTCGTTGCCCGTGGGCTTGCCTATCTCCGATTTATCGTAATAGTCGAAGATGTCGTCGCGTATCTGGAAGATGATGCCCAGGTTCTGGCCGAAGCGTTTGGCCGCCTGAATGTCGGCCTCGTCGGCCCCGGCCGACAGCGCGCCGATGGCGGCACAGGCCTCGAAAAGGGCTGCCGTCTTCTGTCTGATGACCTGATAGTAGACCGATTCCGACAGTTCGGTGCTCTGAATGTTGGACAGTTGCAGCAGCTCGCCGTTGGAGAGCGTTCGCCCCAGCTCGGCCAAATGGCGCACAATAGTCTCGCTATGTGTGTAGCTCATGTGGAGCAACGAGGTCGAAAGAATATAGTCACCCACGAGTACGGCCACCTTATTGTTGTACTCTGCATTGACCGACCGCTGTCCTCGACGCTCGCTGCTCTCGTCGACCACGTCGTCGTGCACCAGCGATGCCGTGTGCAACAGTTCCAGACCGACGGCGGCATGGAGCGTGACCGGCGAAATCTTGCCGAAATTCTTGGCCATCAACAGGATGAGCATGGGCCTCATCCTTTTACCCTCCTGGCTGCGAATGTGGTCGAGCACCTGGGCCAACAGCCCGTCGGTGTGCGACAACGACCGGTCGAACAGCTCTGTGTAATCGTTCAACTCCGAGGTGATGGGTTGTTTGATGGTGGCTAAATAATCCATGAGCGCATTTAAAATTCGACACAAAATTACGGATTTTATCGGATAATGCACAGGCGATGTGGCAAAAAATTCGTAATTTTACGGGTAAATTCCACAGATTATGAGCAAACTCTTCCTCTTCGATGCCTACGCCATCATCTTCCGTTCGTATTACGCTTTCATCAATCGTCCCACCATCAACTCCAAGGGATTCAACACCTCTGCCGTGCTGGGCTTCTGCAATACGCTGCGCGAAATCATCGACAAAGAGCAGCCCACGCACCTCGGTGTGGCGTTCGACCATGGCAAGACATTCCGCCACGAGGCTTTCCCGGCCTACAAGGCGCAGCGCGACGAAACGCCCGAGGACATCAAGCTCTCCGTGCCTTTCATCCAGGAAATCCTGCACGCCATGCACATCCCCGTGCTCCAGGCCAACGGCTTCGAGGCCGACGACGTGATTGGCACCCTCTCCCGGAAAGCCGGCGAGGCCGGCGTGGAGACCTATATGCTCACTCCCGACAAGGACTATGGCCAGCTCATCAGGCCCAACGTCTACATGTTTCGCCCGCGGCATGGCGGCGGATACGATAAAATCGGCGAAAAAGAGATTCAGGAGAAGTATGGCATCGCCTCGGCTGCACAGGTCATCGACCTGCTGGCCCTCATGGGCGACGCGTCCGACAACTACCCCGGCTGCCCCGGTGTGGGCGAGAAGACGGCCGTGAAACTCATCAACCAGTTTGGCAGTTGCGAGGAGCTCATGGCCCATTCCGACCGGTTAAAGGGCAAGATGCGCGAGAAAGTGGAACAGGCTGCAGACGATATTCGCATGTCAAAATTCCTGGCCACGATACGCACCGACGTGCCCATCGACCTCGACCTCGACGCTTTGCGGCTCTGCGATCCCGACGAGTCGGCCCTACGCGAAGTCTTCGATCGGCTGGAGTTCAAGCGGCTCTCGGATCGATTTCTTAAAAAAACACAAACTGCGTCAACCGTCGTTAACGCGCAGCCCAGCCTGTTTGCCGAATTTCCAACCGACGGTAAAGCCGAGCCCGAAAAATCGAATTTTGAGAGCCTTAAAACCGTGCCCCACGACTATAAACTCATTGAAAGTCAGGCCGAAGCCCATCAACTTTGTGACTTTTTAAGGACAAATAAAATTTTAAGTCTGGATACAGAGACCACGTCGACCAACGCTTTGGAGGCCGAACTCGTGGGATTGAGCTTCGCCGTAAAGGAAAACGAGGCCTTCTACGTGGCCATACCGGCCAGCCGCGAAGAAGCCTTGCAATACGTCAATATCTTCAAATCGCTCTACGAAGACCCCGAAATCCTCAAGGTAGGACAGAACATCAAGTACGACTATGAGGTGCTCAGGCAGTATGGTGTAGACGTTCAAGGCCCCATGTTCGACACGATGTTGGCTCACTATGTACTGCAACCCGAGCTGCATCACAACATGGATTACATGGCCGAAACCCTGCTCAACTACCGCACTGTACACATCGAAGAGCTCATCGGCGCCAAGGGACGGGGCCAGCGCAACATGCGCGACCTCACCCCCCGGCAGGTTTATGAATATGCGTGCGAGGATGCCGACGTCACCCTGCGGCTGAAAAACGTGCTCGAGCCACGCCTTGCTGAGGCCGGCGCCGAGCGGCTGTTCCGGGACATTGAGATGCCGCTCGTCAGGGTGTTGGCCGATATGGAGCTCAACGGCGTGTGCCTCGACACGGCTGCCCTGGCCGCTACACGCCGCAGCTTCACCGAGCGCATGGAGCAGTATGAGCACCATGCCTACGAGCTGGCAGGCAAGTCTTTCAACATCTCCAGCCCCAAACAGGTGGGAGACATCCTCTTCGGCGAAATGAAAATCGTGGAGAAACCCAAGAAGACCAAGACAGGACAGTACGTCACTTCCGAGGAAGTGCTGCAACAATTGCGCGACAAAGCACCCATCGTCGACGACATCTTGAACTACCGTGGACTCAAGAAACTGCTCGGAACTTACGTGGAAGCGCTGCCCAAACTGGTGAATCCACGCACCGGTCGCATCCACACCTCGTTCAATCAAGCCGTTACAGCCACCGGCCGTCTCTCGTCGAGCGACCCCAATTTGCAGAACATTCCCGTGCGCGACGACGACGGCAAGGAGATACGCAAATGCTTCGTTCCCGAGCCCGGCTGCCGTTTCTTTTCGGCCGACTACAGCCAGATCGAACTGCGTATCATGGCCCATCTATCGGGCGATGAGAACATGATCGAGGCCTTTCGCGAGGGTTTCGACATCCATCGGGCCACTGCAGCGAAGATATGGCACAAGGAGATGGCGGCCGTGACCGACGCTCAACGCAAGCAAGCCAAGCAGGCCAACTTCGGCATTATCTATGGCATCACCACCTTCGGACTGGCCCAACGCATGAACATAGGCAACAACGAAGCCCGCCAACTCATCGACGACTACTTCGCTACTTTCCCCAAAGTGCACGCCTACATGGAGCAGGCCAAGGAGCAGGCACGGCAGCACGGCTATGCAGAGACGCTGTTCGGCCGCCGCCGCTACCTGCCCGACATCGTCTCGCGCAATGCCACCGTGCGCGGATTTGCCGAGCGCAACGCCATCAACGCCCCCATCCAAGGCTCCGAGGCCGACATCATCAAGCTGGCTATGATACGCATCTGGCAGCGGTTCAAGGCCGAGGGGCTGCGCTCCAAGATGATTCTCCAGGTGCACGACGAGCTCAACTTCTCGGTCTTTCCCGACGAAGCCGAGCACGTGGAGCGCATCGTCATTGAGGAAATGCAGGGTGTCTGCACCCTCTCCGTGCCTCTCATCGCCGACGCCGGATGGGGCGACAACTGGCTGGAAGCCCACTAAACATCAAACAAAAAAGCACCAACACACTTGCAGGTATAGAGAATTCCGCCTATATTTGCAAGTACAAGAAGAACGAAAAGATGAGAACGACAAATTATACAGACCTTAGAAACAACCTGAAAGGGTATTTCGACAAGGTGGTTGACGACTGCGAGCCCCTGATTGTGCACCGCGGCGATAAGGAGAGCGTGGTGATTATCTCCATGGAGGAGTACAACGCCATCAAGGAAACAGAGTATATCATGCGCTCGCCAAGGATGACAGACATCATTAAGGAGGGCGAAAAAGAGATTGAGCAAGGCCAGGGAAAGCCTGTCGATCTGGACAATTTATGGAAATAATCCTGCTGAAACAAGCCCAAGCCGACCTGGAATATTGGAAGAAGTCGGGTAACAAAGCCATCATGCGACGCATTACCGACCTCCTGAAAGACATCTCCGGGCATCCCTTTACCGGCATTGGCAAGCCCGAACCTCTTAGATTTGGGCTTGCCGGGAAATGGTCGCGGCGTATCAACCACGAGCACCGCATCATCTATTCTGTGGACGAAAGCGGCAGGTTGTACGTCTACGTATTGGCCATGCGATACCACTACGACAAATAAAAACACAAGCACCACCCTGCCCCGCAGCTGTGCCGCAGCTGCGTCTTTCGCTGCGTTTCCCCCGCAAACCTAAGGGTTTGTCCCGCCTTTTTCGTACCTTTGCACACTGGAATATAAACGTTTATCAACAGATATGGCATTAAAATGTGGTATTGTGGGCCTGCCCAACGTAGGCAAGTCCACCTTGTTCAACTGCCTGTCCAGTGCCAAGGCACAGGCAGCCAACTTTCCTTTTTGTACGATAGAGCCCAACCTGGGGGTCATCACCGTGCCCGACGAGCGGCTTGCGCGCCTGGCCGAGATTGTGCATCCGGGCCGCATCGTGCCCGCCACCTGCGAGATTGTCGACATTGCTGGGCTGGTGCGAGGCGCCTCCAAGGGCGAGGGGCTGGGCAACAAGTTCCTGGGCAACATCCGTGAGTGCGACGCCATCATCCACGTCATCCGCTGCTTCGACGACGACAACGTGGTGCGCGAGGGCGGTATGGCCGTAGATCCCATTGCCGACAAGGAAATCATCGACACCGAGCTCCAGCTCAAGGACCTCGAGACCGTGGAGTCGCAGCTGCCCAAGCAGGAGAAAATCGCCGCCACGGGCAACAAGGATGCCAAGGTGCTCGTGGGCGTGCTCAAGGCCTACAAGGCCGCGCTGGCCCAGGGACAGAACGCCCGCAGCGTCGCCTTCGACAGCAAGGAGGAGCAGCAGGCCGCCCGCGACCTCTTCCTGCTCACCACCAAACCCGTGCTCTACGTGTGCAACGTGGACGAGACGGCCGCCCGGGAGGGCAACGCCTACAGCCGCCAGATTGAGGAGATGGCCGCCCGGGAGGGGGCCGAGGCCATGGTCATCGCCGCCAAGACCGAGGAAGACATTGCCTCGCTCGACAGCTACGAGGACAAGCAGCTCTTCCTCGACGAGCTGGGACTGGAGGAGAGCGGCGTGAACCGCCTCATCAAAAAGGCCTACCACCTGCTCAACCTGCAGACCTTTATCACGGCCGGCGAGATGGAGGTGAAGGCCTGGACCTTCCACAAGGGCTGGAAAGCACCGCAGTGTGCCGGCGTCATCCACACCGACTTCGAGAAAGGATTCATCCGCGCCGAGGTCATCAAATACGAGGATTACCTGCAATACGGCTCCGAGAGTGCCGTGCGCGAGGCCGGCAAGCTCGGCATCGAGGGCAAGGAATATGTGGTGCAGGACGGCGACATCATGCACTTCAGGTTCAACGTGTAGGTAGTCTCCCCCGCCTCCCTCCCCAAGGAAAGGGCAACGAAATACCGGGACTGCTCACCAATTTTGAATGCTGAATGCTCAATTTTGAATTGCCAACGATCACAAAACAACGGGGCTTGCAGCTTCATTTTGAATTTTGAATGATGAATTTTGAATTGCTAACGTTCAGGTTAATTTTGAATTTTGAATGATGAATTTTGAATTGTTATACATTGTCTGGAACCCCAGCGAGGTGATATTCCACCTTGGCAGCTTCGGCATACGCTGGTATTCCATGTGCTGGCTTGTGGGTCTGCTGCTGGGCTATCTGCTCATGCGCCGGCTCTACAAGGAGCAGAGCATCGCCGACGAGAAGCTCGACCCCCTCTTTGTCTACATCTTTTTGAGCGTGCTCATCGGTGCGCGGCTAGGCCACTGCCTGTTCTACCAGCCCGACTATTTCCTCTCCTCGTGGACCCACTTCGTGGAGATGCTGCTGCCCATCCACCACATGCCCGACGGCTCTTGGAGGTATGTGGGCTTCGAGGGCCTCGCCTCGCACGGCGGAGTTATCGGTATGATACTGGCCATTCTGCTCTACAGCCGCAACGTCAAGGTGCCCGTGTGGACGGTGCTCGACAATATGGGCGTCTGTTCCTGCATCACGGCCACTTTCATCCGGCTGGGCAACCTCATGAATTCAGAGATTATCGGCAAGGTGACCGACGTGCCCTGGGCCTTCATCTTCGAGCGCGTGGACTCCCATCCGCGCCATCCCGGCCAGCTCTACGAGGCCCTGGCCTACGCCCTCTTCTTCTTCGCCATCTACGCCGTTTACCGTCGCCGGCGCGACCGTGTGGGCACGGGCTACTTCTTCGGGCTCTGCATCACGCTGGTGTTCACCGCCCGCTTCTTCATCGAATACACCAAGGACATCCAGGTAGACTTCGAGTCGGGCATGCCGCTCGACATGGGCCAGCTACTCTCCATCCCGTTCATCGCCATCGGCCTCTACTGCATGTTCGGCCGTAAAGGCATGCGAAAGCTCGGGGCCAAGTAGCCGCCGGCGGCGCATCACGGGCCCTCGCCACCGCCACCGGCGCGCCGTCGCCCCATCATCACGCCGCAATCGCAGGGCCGTTGCGTCGTAATCGCGCTGCCGCTACGCCGTAATCGCGCGGCGTTTACGGCGTCGTCGCAGGGCCATGACGGGGCCGTCACGGCGAGGCTGCCGCCCCGCCATCAGGCCACCACCGGCACGACTCTCTGTCGCCTACGGCCCCACAGATCCACATTTATTTGAAAAACCCCAAAAAGAAAGGCCGCAATCAAGCGGCCTTTCTCGTAAATTGTGTATCTTTGTCCGTTGAAACCAACGCATGACCCAAGATCAAACAGATATGACCTACACCAGAATGACACCCGCCGAGGCGGCATCCCTCATCCACGATCAGGACAAACTGGCCCTAAGCGGCTTCACCCCCAACGGCAATCCCAAGGCCGTATTCCGCGAACTATCCCGCCGTGCCGTCCGCGAGCACGAGTCGGGACGGCCCTTTGCCGTGGGCATCTACACCGGTGCCTCGTCGTGCCAGAGCGTCGAGGGCGACATGGCCAATGCCCACGCCATCGCTTTCCGCGCACCGTTCTCCACCAACAAGGACTTCCGCACCCACACCAACCTGGGCGAAGTGGACTACGAGGACATGCACCTGGGCCACATGAGCGAGCGCATGCGCCACGGATTCTACGGCGAGTTCGACTGGGCCATCCTCGAAGTGAGCGGCATCGACGAGGGCACCGACGAGTGCCGCGCCTACCTCACCACGGCCGGTGGCATCGCCACCACGGCTGCCCGCCTGGCCAAGCGCGTCATCCTGGAGCTCAACACCTTTCACAACCCCAACGCCCGACTGCTCCACGACACCTACGAGCCAGGCGACAACGGCTCGGGGCGGGGCCCGATGAACGTCATCCGGCCCTACGACCGTCTGGGCGAAAACTACATCAGCATCGACCCGAAGAAGATTGTGGGCGTGGTGGAATGCTGCATTCCCGAGGAGGCGCGCGCCTTCAAGGCCGTCGACGAGTTCACCGCCGCCATCGGAAACAACCTGGCCGAGTTCCTCGTGGCCGACCTCAAGGCCGGCCGCATACCGCCCCAGTTCCTGCCCATACAGAGCGGAGTGGGCGCCACGGGCAATGCCGTGCTGGCCGCGCTGGGTACGCATCCGGGCATTCCAAGGTTCAATGTGTACAGCGAAGTGGTGCAGGACGCAGCCATAGACTGGATGCTCAAGGGCAAGATTATCGACGCTTCGGCCACCGCCATGACCGTGACCAACGAGTGTCTGCAGCGCGTTTACGACAACATGGACTACCTGTCGCAGCACCTCACCATCCGCCAATGCGAGGTGGCCAACTCGCCGGAGGTCATCCGCCGACTGGGTGTCATCGCCCTGAACACGGCTCTCGAGTGCGACATCTACGGCAACGAGAACTCCAGCCACGTGTGCGGCTCGGCCCTGATGAACGGCATCGGCGGCTCGTGCGACTACGAGCGCAACGGCTATATCAGCGTCTTCACCACGCCGTCCGTGGCCAAAGGCGGCAAGATTTCGGCCATCGTGCCCATGTGCTGCCACGTGGACTCCACCGAGCACGACGTGGATGTCATCGTGACCGAGCAGGGCGTGGCCGACCTGCGCGGCAAGGGCCCCGTGCGACGCGCCCACGAAATCATCGAGCACTGCGCCCATCCGGACTACCGTCCGCTGCTGCGCGACTACCTGCAGCACGTGGCTCCCGTGGGCCACGAGCCGCAGAGCATGACAGCCGCCCTGGCTTTCCACGACACTTTCTTGCGTAAAGGAGACATGCGACTCACCAATTTCGCCGAATATCTCAAATAGGAGTTCCGGCCCCTGCGCCTCTCACGCTGCGCTTTTGGCCAGCCCCTCCACCAACGCTGCGGCTCTGCGTGAGCCTCAATTTCGGTTTCACGCGGAGCCGCAGAGCTGTTTAAACAGAAGAAAAACTGAAAAACTCCCTCTCTCCGCGGCTCTGCGTGAGGAGCGGCGGGCGGGAGACGAGGAGCCGCAGAGCAGGAAACAGCGTGAGGAAGGGCTCTTAGCCGAGCCCCTCCTGCACCCTGTTACAGTACTGTTGCACCACGTCGAGCATGTCGGGCTCCAGATATGAGCACGCCTTTTCGTAGAATTGCTCGGGAATGTCGTAGAAAGCCTCGGCCAGTGCACCGCAGATAGCCGCCTTGGTGTCGGCGTCGCCGCGTGCCATCACCGCCTTGCGGATGGCGTCTTCAAAGTTCTCACTCTCCAGAAAACAGCGGATGGCCCACGGCACTGTCTCCTGACACGAGGCGTCGAAGTGGCCTTCTGCCCCTATCTTGTAGATGTCGCGCAGCCGCGGCAGCTCGTAGCCAAAATTACGTTTGACGGCACCTTCAATCTCTTCCTTGGTCATGCGGCACGTGCGCAACCAGTAGACGAGCGTGGCGACGCACTGTGCCCCCCTGACGGCCTCCTTGTGCAGATGGCTGCAAATGGTGCAGAGACGGGCCTGGCGCAGCACCTCGTCGTAGTCGTCGAACAGCCAGCCCACGGCCGACACGCGCATGGCCGCCCCGTTTCCCCACGAGTTGTGCGGCGCGGGGTCGGCCGCACGCAGCCACTCTCCGAACATGTCGCCGTAGCCGCCTTTGGGTTGAGGGTAGCGGTTGCCCCAGTCGTGCAGGGCCGTGCGGTAGTCGCGGCCGTTCAGTATAGCGTCGGCCACGGCCACGGTCATCACGGTGTCGTCGGTGTAGTTGCACCGCGGCTTGTCCATAAACAGGTCGAACTGGCTCTCCGGCGTCTCGTCAAACTCGAAACGCGAACCGATGATGTCTCCGATAATTGCTCCAAACATGATAGATGAGTATTGGCTAATGGGTCATAAACTTAGGGTAACAGTGCTGCGACAGAGCCGCCGTGCACCGGCGTTCATCCCGTGAGCATGAACAGAAAAAGGAGTAGTGTGATGGTCTTGCCGGGCTTCATAAGCAGTCTGATAATCCAAAAAGGCCCTGTTTGCCCGCCGCAACAAGGGAGCTGTAGGCGTTGGACCTTGTACTCCGACCGGGAATCGAACCCGGATCAAAGGTTTAGGAAACCTCCGTTCTATCCATTGAACTATCAGAGCCCGTGCTTCATCGCGTCGTCTGTGTCCGTCCAAGGGGCTGGCTGCATCCGTTCGAGGGGCTGCAACGACGCGTCTGCCGTGCAAAGATAAGGCATTTTTCTCGAAATCACAAGAAAACGACCGAAAAACTGTCACGCCGTGATGGCAGTTTCCCCGCTGTCTGTTGGACTTGTGCAGGGACGGTGCACGACGGGCGGGCTACTCGTCAGTGTTGGAAAAGCCTGGCTCCGTGCACCCAAGAAGAGGGCGGACAGGGCCAGGCTGCAAAGGATAGGCTTCGTGCCGGGTCAGGCTTTCCTTCGTGCCGAGTCAGGCTTTCTTTCGTGCCGAATCAGGTTTTTCTGAACTTCTCGGTCTGTTCCCGGATGAGCGCGGCATCGTCAAAATAGTTGATGCGCATGGCCCGACGCACCTCGTCCATGGTCTGGGCGGCCGCCTCGCGGGCGGCATCGGAGCCCCGCTTCAGGATGTTGAATATCTCCGGAATGTCCTGTTCGTACTCCCGGCGGCGGCGGCGAATGGGGTCGAGCATGCGGTCGATGACGCTGTTCAACAGCTTCTTGCACTTCATGTCGCCGATGCCTCCGGCCGTGTAGGCGGCCTTGAGCTCGTCCAGATTGCGGAATTCGGGCCAGAAATCAGCGAAGTCCTGGTCGGTGGAGAAAGCGTCGAGATAGGTGAACACGGCGTTGCCCTCCACGTGTCCGGGGTCTGACACGTTGAGGTGCGTGGGGTCGGTGTACATGCTTTTCACCTTGGCCCACACGGTATCCTTGTCGTCTGAGAGGTAGATGCAGTTGCCGAGGCTCTTCGACATCTTCTCCTTGCCGTCGGTTCCGGGCAGCCGTCGGGCCGTGGCGTTCTCGGGCAGCATGATGCTGGGCTCCACAAGCACGGGCCCGTAAGTCTGGTTAAACCGGTTCACCAGCTCGCGCGTGAGCTCAATCATCGGCTCCTGGTCCTCGCCGACAGGGATAGTTGTAGCCTTGAAGGCCGCGATGTCGGCGGCCTGCGACACGGGGTAGCAGAAGAAACCGAGGGGCACCGACGAGCTCTCGAAGCCGCGCATCTTCACCTCGGTCTTCACCGTGGGGTTGCGTTGCACGCGGCTCACGCTCACGATGTTCATCAGATAGGTGGTGAGTTCGGCCAGCTCGGGTATGCAGCTCTGGATATAAAGCGTGCACTTCCCGGGGTCGAGGCCGGCCGAAAGATAGTCGAGCGCCACCTCGACAATGTTCTGGCGAATCTTCTCGGGGTTGTCGGCGTTGTCGGTCAAGGCCTGTACGTCGGCCATAAAGACGAACATACGCTCGTAGTCGCCCTCGTTTTGCAGCTGCACGCGACGGCGCAGACTGCCTACATAGTGTCCCAGATGGAGCTTGCCCGTAGGGCGGTCACCTGTCAAGATAATCTTTCCCATTATACTGTTTTACGTTCTGTTTGTTCCGTTTGCCGTGCAAAGGTAGCATTATTTCTTCAAAGGGGCCGGCTCGGGGCCCGAAAAATCGCGTGCCGCCGGCCGCGGCACGGGCCTGTTGCCCCAGCCCCACGCCCTGCGGCTCATGTACACAGCCACCGTCTTGAGCCGCACATAGTCCTCGCTCAGGTACATGTAGCCGCCCAGGGCGTTGCCCGTTCCCCAGGAGTTCTTGGCCAGATAGTACCGCCGCCCCCGGCTGTCGCGGGCCAGTCCGCAGAGTTCCATGCAGTGGTCGTCGGTGGTGCGGCGGGCCTCGAAGTCGCGTTGCCGCAGGGCCTGCGCCGAGGCGCCGTCCACCCGGCGGGGCATCGTGGCGATGCCGTCGGCAAAGCAAAAGCCGGGCTCGCTCACGTCGCCCTCCCAGCATACGGGATGACCGGCGCGCAGGGCACGCTCCACATGGCGCATCATCACGCCGAGCGGCACGTTCAGGAAGCTGTCGCGCAGCTGGTTGTCGGGCACTTCCAGCACAAAGGCGCGGCCGAAAGGATGGTGCGTGAAGCTGGTCACGGACAGGTATTCGCCGGGCAGGCACACGCTGTGGGCAAACTCGTGGGGCGTGTATTCGGCCCCAAACATGAACACTGCGCGGGGCACATAGCCCGTCTCGCGGTCGAGCAGGCTCTCCAGCCGCCCGTCGAGCCGGGCCACTGAGCCCGCCCCACGCGCCACCTGCCGCACCTTGCGGGCCAGCACGTCGTAGTTCACGGGCTGGCGGTTGCCGTAGGCATCATGGTCCTCGGCCCCGTAGCGTTGCAGCAATTGCAGGGCCATCGACGCCATGCCGCGCAGCGACACGTCGGCCGTGCGCCGGGTGAAGAAGTAGGTACGGGCCTGGTCGGCGAGCAGCTGCCGCGCCAAATAGTCGGTCGAGAGGTTCACGGAGTCGCCCGCCATGAGGTGTTCCGACTCGATGGTGGCCAGCATGGCATAGAGCCAACACAGGGGGCTGCGGCCCTGATTCTTCACCGGCGTGGTGCGCAC
Organism: Hallella seregens ATCC 51272; assembly: GCF_000518545.1. Taxonomy (GTDB): domain Bacteria; phylum Bacteroidota; class Bacteroidia; order Bacteroidales; family Bacteroidaceae; genus Prevotella; species Prevotella seregens. The sequence goes on along the minus strand of NZ_KI912451.1, from coordinate 48,469 downwards.
CACGGCCTCGTTCCTCATCCCGTCCACGGCCGAGCTCTCGCGGCCGCCCTTTCCCGCCGGGCGCGAGCAGCCGGCCACGAGGGCCAGAACGGTGGCCACCACGGTCGCGCGGGCAGTGATTTGCAGATGCTTCATACCTGCAAAGTTACGAAAAAAGCCGTTTTCGGCTTCACCTTCCTGCCTTTTTTGCTACCTTTGCACCCATGAATTTGCAACCCACCGACTTTGAAATCATGGCCCCCGTGGGCTCCCGCGAGTCGCTTGCGGCCGCCATTCAGGCCGGGGCCGACTCCGTTTACTTCGGCATCGGCCGCCTCAACATGCGGTCGCACAGCGCCAATCACTTCGACATCAACGACCTGCACGAGATTGCCGACACCTGCAACAGCCACGGCATCAAGACTTATCTCACGGTGAACACCGTTATCTACGATGCCGACCTCACGGCCATGCGCGAAATCATCGACGCTGCACGCGCCGCCGGCATCACGGCAGTCATCGCCTCCGACGTGGCCGTGATGGCCTATTGCCGGCAGACCGGCGTGGAGGTGCACCTCTCCACGCAGCTCAACATCAGCAACATCGAGGCCCTGAAGTTCTATGCCCGGTTTGCCGACGTGGCCGTACTGGCCCGCGAACTCAACCTGGAGCAGGTGGCACACATCCACCAAGAGATTGCCAACCAGCACATCTGCGGCCCCCTGGGACAGCCCGTGCGCATCGAAATGTTCTGTCACGGCGCGCTGTGCATGGCCGTCTCGGGCAAGTGCTACATGAGTCTGCACGACGCAAACCGCTCTGCCAACCGCGGCCAGTGCGTGCAGATATGCCGCCGCTCCTACACCGTGACCGACAACGAGACGGGCAACCAGCTGGAGATAGACAACAAATACATCATGAGTCCCAAGGACCTGAAGACCGTACGCTTCATCGACCGCATGATGAAGGCCGGCGTGCGGGTGTTCAAAATCGAGGGGCGCGCCCGCGGGCCGGAGTACGTACACACCGTGGTGCAGTGCTACAAGGAGGCCGTCGGGGCCGTGCTCGACGGCACATTCACCGAAGCGCGCAAGGACGAATGGGACCGCCGGCTGGCCACCGTCTTCAACCGCGGCTTCTGGGACGGCTACTACCAGGGCCAGACCCTGGGCGAATGGAACAAGGGCTACGGCTCGATGGCCACCGAGCGCAAGGTGCTCGTGGGCAAGGTGACCAAGTATTTCTCGCGTCTGGGCGTGGCAGAAATCGCCGTCGAGGCGGCGCCCTTTGCCGTGGGCGACCGTCTGCTCATCACGGGCAACACCACCGGCGCCCTCTATCTCGACGCCACCGAGATACGCTACGAGCTGCAACCTACGCCGCGCGCCGAGCAGGGCTGCCACGTCTCCATCCCCGTGCCGCGCAAGGTGAGGGAGGGTGACAAGTTCTTCAAGATTGAGAGCCTCTCCCGACCCCTCCCGTAGGAGGGGAGGACGACCGCCTGTTTTCCATCGAACACCCACCCCATATGCAGGGCCACACCCGGTGTGTGGCCGTGAACATGCCACAAAACAAACGACATACGCAACATGAATACCGACAACAACCCACAGCACGCATGCCCCGCTCCCACCGGAGAAACCGCAAGCAGCGTGCAATCCATCAACCAACTCCAGGACGAGGTGATCGAACAATTCGCCGATTTCGACGACTGGATGGACAAATACCAGATGCTCATCGACCTGGGCAACGACCTGGCACCCCTCGACGACCGCTACAAGACCGAGCAAAACCTCATTGACGGCTGCCAGAGCCGCGTGTGGCTGCAGTGCGACCACGTGGACGGCCGGCTTGTTTTCGCCGCCGACAGCGACGCACTCATCGTCAAGGGCATCATTGCCCTGCTCATTCGGGTCATCAGCGGCCACACGCCGCAGGAGATTCTCGATGCCGACCTCTACTTCATCGAGCGCATCGGACTGCGCGAGCACCTCTCCCCCACCCGCAGCAACGGGCTGCTGGCCATGGTCAAGAAGGTCAAGGCCTACGCTCTTGCTTTCAGCATGCAGCCCTGACACGCCATGCGCAAGCTCAAGACCATCGAGATGCGGCGGCTCTCGCTCGAACAGTTCCGCGAGGCGCCGAAGCTGCCGCTCGTCGTCGTGCTCGACGACGTGCGCAGCCTTTACAACGTGGGCAGCGTGTTCCGCTCGTGCGATGCCTTTCGGGTCGAGGCTGTTTACCTGTGCGGCATCACCGCCTGTCCGCCCCATGCCGAGATTCACAAGACGGCCCTGGGCGGCGAAGACTCCGTGGCATGGCGTTATTTCGCCCATGCCGACGATGCCGTGCACGAGTTGCACCGGCGCGGATACCACGTCTACAGCATTGAGCAGGTGGAGGGTTCCACCAAGCTCCAGCAGCTCGGCGAGTCACTTCGCGCGCAATCTTCCTCGTCCCTTGAGGGAACATGCGGGCAGGAAGAAGCCCAAAGTCCGTCCTTTGCGGGGGTGCGGGGGCAGGCTGTGGTCTTCGGCAACGAGGTGAAGGGCGTGCACCAGAGCGTGGTCGACCTGTGCGACGGCTGCCTGGAGATACCCCAGTTTGGCACCAAACACTCGCTCAACGTCAGCGTCACGGCCGGCATCGTGGTCTGGGAGTTTGCCCGCCATCTGCTTTTGGACAAGGACACGCCCCAGCCATAAGGGGCCACCGCCAAAGCTCAGGGCCACCTTCGTTTTGGCTTCAATCCACCTTTATTCCGGCTCCCGCCGGCATTCGTTTCACCACCACGCCGTTTTCACCCCGCGTCCGCGCCGTTTTCGCGATGCGATTACGGTGTTTTCGTCTTGCGTCCACGCCGTTATCGCGATGCGTTTACGGCGTGGTTGTTTTGTCCCCACGCCGTGGCCGTTTCCATATCCCGCCGCCATCACCCCACGCCAATACCGTACCAACCGGATCAGACCTGGTAAAAAACGTTAAACTCTACGCTCCATGGCCCCCGTTCCAACATTTTGACCTACCTTTGTCACGCAAACTAATCTACGGCACCAACGGCCCGACCCACATCGTCGCGGCCCGACCGCTCACATCAAGCACCATCAATATTTACCTCTTAATAATAACATGCCTATGAAGAAACTGTTTACAATCACAGCAGTATGCCTGTCGCTGGCCGCCAACGCCACCGCACAGACCCGAAAAACCTGGGACCTGACTAAGGGTTTCAGCGCCACTTCCATGTACTATCTGCAGCAGGATGCCGCAGCAGGAACGAACTGGGTGGACAAGAAAACCGAGAAGAACCCCGTGTATTTTGAATCGAAAGCCCGCAAGGCCGGGCCGCTGACGGCCACCGTGAACGGCAACGCCGTGACCATTCACGAGACCGAGGGACTCGTCTTCAACGCCACGGGGGCCGCCCATCTCAACATCTACTCCAACGCCGAAGGCCAGTGCTGCATCTGGCTCAACGGCAAGAAAGCACAGGACCAGCTGGTCATTCCCAAGGTGCCGGCCGGCGAGAAGATCACCATCGACTACGAGACCCACAAGGCCAACGAGGCCCGCGGCTTCAAAAGCATCACCGACGGCTTCGTGGATGCCGCAGACGGCGGCAAGAAGCAGTGGACCACCAAGACGCGCGACACGGCCGTCGTGGTGAACAACAGCGGCAGCGACGCCGACTATACCATCCAGGCCACCAGCGGTTTCCACATCTATTCCATCGTCATCGGGCAGGGCGACGACCCCAACGACTCGAAAGAAAAGGTGGGATATGTCTATTCCGGCGAGCTCTCGGCCGACCTGGCCTATGCCCTGCTCTCGGCCGACGACGAGCTGCTGGTGACCCCGCTCGACGCCTCCACCACGCTCACGCGTGAGCAGCTGCAGGGCTTCGACCTGAATGTGCTCAGCTCCACCATCCCGGCCGACAATGCCAACGTGGGCCTGCTCAAGGAGGTGCAGCCCTTTGTGCCCACCCTCAACCTCAACGCCCGTCTCTACAACGCCTGGGGCTACGGCGAGGCCGTGCCCACCGAGCAGGTGGCCGGTGTCACCGGCAAGCCGGGGCTGCCGCTGTTCAACGGGCTCGACCTCATCGACGGCTCCGATGCCGGCCTCGGCGAAAACGAGAAAGCCCTGGCTTTCTCCACCGAAGCTCCCATCACGGGCGTGCGTCTCGGGGCCTACTATGCCGGCGACGACACGCTGGCCACGGTGCTCGGACAGCCCGACGTGGTGGCCATTCACCAGCACAACATCAGCCACAACGGCTACCTCTACCTGCCCCTCTCGGCCGAAGTGCTGGCCTCGGGCTACAACGCCGGAGCGTTGCTGGACAACGCCATCAGCATGCTCACGGCCTCGAAGGCCGCCATCACCGCCACGACGCTGCCCGCTTTCAGCGTGCACTACGCCCAGCAGCAGGCCACGGTGACCATCGGCACGGCCGAGCCCTACGCCCAAATCTACTACACCACCGACGGCAGCGAGCCCGCCATCGGCACCGGCACGCGCTACGACGGTCCCTTCACGCTCACACAAGCATGCACCGTGCGCGCCGTCGCCCAGGGACAGGGCTATGAACCCAGCCTCGTGGCCGACACGCTCATACGCATGTACAACCAGGCCGAACGCCCCGTCATCAGCGTGAGCCAGGCCGACGATGCCGCCACCATCACCCTGAGCTGCGCCACCGAGGGCACGCAGATCTGGTACAACATGGGGGCTTCGGCCGACACCGTGCAGTCGCAGAAGTATGCCGGCCCCTTTGTCATCAACGACCATGCCGTGCTCACGGTCTTTGCCACGAGCCCCGACTACGTGCCCTCCGAGCTCGTCACGAAAGAGATTTTTGTGCAGAACGACAAGGTCTACATCGACATTGCCAGCCACTTCGACGCCAGTGCCGTCTATGGTGGAACCAACGGCAAGGGCATGTTCTCCTGGGGCACCGGGGCCGTGAGCCAGGCCGACACGTCGGCCGAACCCATCGGAACCAAGACCGATGACGACGGCATTGAGAGCCCCGTCTATCCCGACCGCAAGCCCGAAACGTTCCCTGCCGACCTCACGGGCGTGGAGTGGTTCCTCGCCTCGCAGGGGCAGTCGATGGTTTGGCAGAACATTGCCCCGGGCAAGAGCGTGGGCGACCCCAACGGCTACAATCCCCTGTCGGCCGCAGACCTCGACACACTGTGCACCAAGAACGACGTGCAGTTCTACAAATTCGTCTCCGGCGAGTACAATGCACGCATCCAGAGCACCCGCACTTTCCGGGGGCCGTTCGACCTCGTGGCCTTCCTGGGCAACGCCAACAGCACGGGCAACGTGCAGCGCATGGGCTTCGAGACCTCGGCCGACGGCCAGACATGGACGCTCACGGGCGACACCGTGGTCGTTGCCCAGCCCCAACGGCTGTGGAAAAAGGTCACCGTGGGCTACCGCGGCACCGACGAGGTGTACGTGCGGCTGCGCCAGCTCTCGGGCAACTCCGGCTGTCAGGTCTACGACATCTACGTGATGGCCAACGGCGAGAAGTCCAAACAGCGCGAGGCCGAGCTGCGTGAGGCCTACCTCACCGGCATCGACGTGCTGCCCGCACCCGACGCCCGCGCCACCGTGCGCGCCGTCTACAACCTCAACGGCGTGCGCCTGCCCGCCCTGCAGCGCGGCATCAACATCGTGCGCATGAGCGACGGCACCACCCGCAAGGTCGTGAAGCGATAACCGAGCAGGGGGAGAAGAGCCATCTTCTCCCCCTCTCGTCTTCTCCAAGTCCGCCTCCGCGCACCCTCATCCTCCCCCATAATATCCCTCATCCTCCCCTATAATATCCCTCATCCTCCCCTATAATATCCCTCATCCTCCCCTATTACCTCCTATCTCCTCTTATCATCTCCCATCCCTTCCTATAACCTCTCATCCCCTCCCAACCACTCATGAACCATCTTTACTCCCTCCTCTTTCCCTTTCTGCTCTCTGCACCCGCCGCCGCACAGCTGCCGGCCTTTCCCGGCGCTGAGGGCTTCGGCGCCCTGGCCACCGGCGGACGCGCCAGCCGCACCGTGGTGCACGTGACCAACCTCAATGCCACAGGCCCCGGTTCGCTGGCCGAAGCCCTCAACGGCAGCAACCGCATCGTGGTGTTCGACGTGGGCGGCATCATCCGCCTGTCGCCCAGCCAGATGGTCTCCATCGACCGGCACAGCAACATCACCGTGCTCGGACAGACCGCTCCGGGCGACGGCATCACCATCTACGGCAACCGCGTGCTCATCCGCAACTGCTCCAACGTCATCTTCCAATACGTCCGCATGCGCGGCTCCATCCGTATGGCACGCTCCGGCTGCACGCTCACCATGGACGGTGCGGAGAACGTAATCCTCGACCATTGCTCCATTTCGTGGGGCCGATGGGACAATGTTCACATCAAGAATGCCAACAACATCACCTGGCAAAACTGCATCATCGCCGAGGGAATAGACCCGCAACGCTTCGGGGCCATCACCGACGGCACGCGCAACTGGACCATCAGCCACTGCCTTTGGGCCAACAACAAGAGCCGCAATCCCAAGATGAAGTGCTACGCCCAGATGGTGAACTCCGTGGTCTACAACGGCGGAAACGGCGTGGTGGGCGGCCACTCGGCAGCCGACAACTACCAGGACCTCGTCAACAACTACTTCATTGCCGGGCCGCAGGGCGGCAGCAGCTACAGCCAGTGGACGGCCACCGACCACCTTTACCAGCGCGGCAACCTGATGGATGCCGACCGCGACGGCCAGCTCAACGGCACGCCCTACACCAATACCGGCTGCACCGACATGGATTCGCCCCGTCACAGTCCCGCCGTTCCCGTGACGGTGGAGACGCCCGAGGCCGCCTACGCCGCGGTGCTGGCCCAAGCCGGCTGCAGCCGCGTCCGCGACACACACGACCTGCGCCTCGTCAACCAGCTGAAAAGTCTGGGCACCGAGGGCCGCATCATCGACTCCGAGGAGGACGTGGGCGGCATCGGCACGCTCAATGGAGGACAGGCACCCGTCGACACCGACCGCGACGGCATACCCGACGACTGGGAGAAAGCCCACGGGCTCAACCCCGACGATGCGGCCGACGCCGTGGCCGACGCGCCCGACGGCTACCTCTGGATAGAGCATTATGCCCATTCGCTGACGGCCACAACCTCGGCGCTCGCCTACCCCATGGACGTGAAGGTGACCCGGCTGGGCGGCGATGCCACCACGGCGGCCGTGAGCTGGACCAACGCCGACGACCGCGCCACGGCCGTTCTACTGGAAATGAGCACCGACGGCGGCCCCTTTGTTCAAATCGATTCTCTGCCCGCCCGCTCCACTTTCCGCACGGTCACGGGCCTCGACCCCGACAAGATGTACAGCTTTCGACTGCGCACAACCGACGGCCGGAACCGTTCCGCCTATTCCGCCGTCGTCTCCATCAACGAGCCGGAGGGCATGCTTCCCGGCGGCGGAACGCCGGCCGACACAGAGGTGCTGCGCCCCGCCGAGGGCAGGCTCTACCGCATCATCTGCTATGCCAGCCGCTACTTCAACAGCGGGGCCAACATCAACGGCCCCGCGCAATACCTCACTGCGGGCAGCCACAACGGCCACACCACCCTGAACGCCACCACCAACTTCGACTGGCAAGACCCCGCCCTGCTCTGGTCCATCACGCAAGACGCCGCCGATCCCACGCGCTACAGCATCCGTACCTACAGCCGTAACCTCTGCCTGGCCCCCGTCATGACCGACGAATACATCACGCTCGACAGCACGTTGGCCGCCTCCTACAACATCACTTTCGTGGGCAACTACCAGCCGGCACAGTCGGGCCGCAAGGAGCCGCTGGCCTTCTTCCGCATCAATTCGCCCGACAACCAAGGCTTTCAAGTGCGTGGCCGCTCGGCCTCGCAGTGGCTCTGGGGCAGCGGCACGGTGGTGCGCGCCGACATGATATTCACCTTTCAGCCCGTCAGCAACGGACTCGTCACCCCCACTCAAGTGCTCACACCTCGCACCAACAGTGCGAAAACACCGCAAGACAATGCTTGGTACACGCTGCAAGGCCTCCGCGTGAGCCGTCCCGCCCACGGCATCTACATCCACCGGGGGCGCGTCACAGTGCTGCGATAAACCTACACTCAACACAAAAAACAATGAAAAAACAAACTGTTTCTCTCCTTGCCGGTCTACTGATGGGCACGCTGCCTGTGTGGCCCGGCCATGTTTTCATATCGCCCACAGGCAACGACGCCACCGGCAATGGCTCGTTCGACAAGCCGTATGCCACCCTGCCCAAGGCTTTTTCGCGCATGGCTCCTTTCGTCACAGACACGCTGTGGATTCGCGGCGGCACCTACAAGGTGACCGAAGAACAGGTGATGGCCACCAAGGAAAAAGTGTATGCGGCCGTCTTCGACCTGAACAAGAACGGCACAAAGACGCGCCCTCTTTGCATCATGGCCTATCCGGGCGACGAGCGTCCCGTGTTCGACTTCAGTCTGGTGAAGCCTGCCGGCAAGCGTGTCAGCGCGTTCTACATGGACGGCAACCACCTGCATCTCAAAGGATTCGACATCGTTGGGGTACAGGTCACCATCACCACGCACACCCAGAGCGAAGGAGTGAGCTTCCGGCAGAACGTGGCCCACAACATCGTCGAGGACATACGCATACACGACGGCATGGGCATCGGCGTGTATATGACCAAGGGACACGACAACCTCATCCTCAATTGCGATGCCTACAACAACTACGACACCGTGTCAGAAAACGGAAGAGGAGGCAACAGCGACGGCTTCGGCTGCCACGTGGCGGCTTCCAATACGGGCAATGTGTTCCGTGGATGCAGGGCCTGGCGCAACTCGGACGACGGGTTTGACCTCATCAACTGCTACGCTCCGGTTACTTTCGACCACTGCTGGGCGTGGGAAAACGGCTACGACGCCAGCCTCAAGAACCGGGCAGACGGCAACGGATTCAAGGCCGGAGGCTATGGCAAGCAGGTGCAGAAAGCCGATTTCGAGGCTCCGCGGCACACCATCAGCCACTGCCTGGCATGGGCCAACAAGAGCAATGGATTCTATGCAAACCACCATTTGGGCGGCTGCAACTGGATCAACAACACGGCCTACGCCAACGGAAGATACAACTATAATCTCGTGAACCAGCAGTCGTGGGACAACGCCACCGACGTGCCCGGCTACAATCACACCGTGCGCAACTGCTTGAGTTTCCAAGCAAGGAGAGGCGAATACACCAACATTGACAAGTCAAGATGCACGCTCGAGAACAACAGCTTCCTGCCAACGCTCGTGCGTGTAACCACAGACGACTTTGAAAGTCTGGATGCTTCTCTCCTCTATGCCGAACGGTTGCCCGACGGCAGCCTGCCCGACATCGGCTTTCTGAAAGTCAAGCCCGGCACCGCACCCTACGCTTCATCGCTGGGCTATCAGTTTTCCACCACTTCTACAGGCATTCCCATTCCGCGCGCCACCCCGGTTTCTGATGGCCCTGAAGCCGACTGGTACACACTGCAAGGCGTTCGCGTGAGCCGTCCCACCCACGGCATCTACATCCACCAAGGCCGCATCACGGTGCGGCGATAGGCTCCCCACAGCTGCTTTTGCCAGTGAAGTCCGGCCAGGCGTGCACCATTCGCACCCTGACCGGACTTCGCTTGTATGCCCTCTTCCGCCCCGCCAAACCGCCTTGAAACAAAAAAAATGGCCGGACGGGGGTTGGGAAACGGGCCGGCCGACCGTTATAAGAACAACGTTGCACCCACAAAGACATGACGCATACCCCTCAAGCCCATTCCGCAGAAAGCCGCACGACAGCCACAGAACGGCTGTTTCGCGCCCACTACGGCCGTCTGTTCCGGCTCGCCGTGGCCCTGCTCCACGACGAAGAAGAGGCCCGCGACGTGGTGGGCGAGGTGTTTGCGCGGATGCTCGACGGCCGGGACAGCTGCTGCACGCTGCCTTATCTGCTCGTGAGCACGCGCAATCGGTGCCTCGATCTCATCAGTCACAAGCGCGTGGGCGACCGGCTGCGGCGGCTGCTTACGGCCGAGACGGCCCCCGATCTATCGCCTACAGACATCATCGATGCCCGCTACAACGAGCTGCTCCGGCAGGTTGACACGCTGCTCTCGCCCAAGACACGCAAGGTGTTCCGGCTGCGCTGCGACGAGCAATGCAGCTACAAGGCCATCGCTGCACGCCTGAACATCAGCGAGGCAGCCGTCTACAAGCACCTGCGCCAGGCGGTGACACAACTCAAAGCCCACTTTAATCCCGACCGATATGAACGCTAACGACAGCCTCGACAGGCTGCTCGACGCCCTCGAGCACCCCGACCACTACACCGAAGAAGAGCTGCAAAGTCTGCTCCGTGACGAGGAGACAAGGGCCGGATACCAGCTGCTGGCCGATGCCGCCAGCGCCTACCGCCGTGCGCGGACGGCCCCGGAGCTTTCGGCCGAGACGCTCGACGACGAATGGCGACGGCTGACAGGCCGTGTCCCTATAGCCGCAACGGCAGCCGACAAGACGGGCGAGGGCGTGGTTCCGACGCGTCGCCGCTGGCACATGGCGGCCGTTGGCGGCGCCGTGCTGTGCGTGTCGGGACTGGCATGGGCCGCCATCCACATCGCCCGCCACACGCCACCGCATCCACTTCCCAAGGCTCCCGCAGCCGTTGCGTGCCTCGATTCGGCTGCCACGACCCCATCGGCCGCTCCCGACACGGCCCTGCTCCCGCAGCCCGCACCCGCTCCCCGCCATCAGTTTGACAACGCGAGGCTGGGCGACATCGTGCAGAAAATGGCCGAATACTACCGTCTTCGCACCGCCTGCCACAACGACGAGGCGGCCCAACTGCGCCTGCATTACCTCTGGGACGGCGGCCAACCGGTGGAGAAAGCCGTGGAGACGCTGAACCGATTTGAGAAAGTGAACCTGACTTTTGCCGACAGCACCATCACCATCAACTGACCGCCGCCATGAAGCCACGCCTCATTCTGCTTGCCTGGGCCCTCTGCACGCTGTGCCCCCTGGCGGCCCAACGCATCACGCGCAGCTACCATCGCGTGCCGCTTCCCCGGGTGCTCGCCGACCTCGAACGGGCCAGCCGCCGCTATACCATCAACTTTATCTACGACGAACTGGAGGACTTCACCGTCACCGTACAGCTGCGCGGCCGCACCATTCCCGAGGCCGTGCGCGAGGTGCTCGGCTTCTACCCCATGCGGCTGACCATGGGCGACAGCCTGATTTTCGTGGAATGCACGCAGAAAGAGGGCTTCAAGGCCATGGGGCGAGTCGTTGATACCCAAGGAATACCCGTGGCCTACGCCAACGTGGCCCTGCTCAACCCCTCGGATTCCAGCCTCATGGCCAGCGGTGTGAGCAACGAAGGCGGCGACTTTGTGGTGCCATGCCACTGCCGGCGGGCGTTGCTGCGGGTGTCGTTTGTGGGCTATCGGACGCTGTGGCGCACGGTCGACGTGGGCCCGTTGGGCACGCTTCGCCTCACGCCCGACAGCTACACGCTGCAAAAGGTCAACGTGAAAGGGATGCGACGGGTGGTCAGAAGCGAGGTGGACCGGCTGCAATATCTCGTGGCCAACGACCCCTACGCGCTCGGAATGAACGGCATCGAGGTGATGAGCCGCGTGCCCATGCTCTGCGTGAACGACGAGACGGTCTCTGTTGTAGGCAAGGGAGCCATCCATTTCATGCTCGACGGGCGCGTCCTTGAGATGTCGGACGAGGGCATTCGGGCCAAGCTGCGTAGCCTGAAAGCCGAAGATATTGAGCGCATTGAGGTCATGACCATTCCTCCGGCCAAGTATAAAGCCGAGGCCAACGGCGGCTACGTGAACATCGTGATGCGCCGCGACCAGACGCGGGGATGGAGTGGAAGCCTCACGTCGTGCGTGCAGCGGCAGTACCGCAGCCGCCTGATACCCGAAGCGAATGCCAGCTATGTGTCGCGGAAAATAGAGATGTCGGCCAGCGTGAGCGCCGACATCGGCCATGTGTACAACCACCAGCGCAGCGTGTTCACCTTTGACGACGGCCGCCGGCGCACGTCCGACCGCACGAGTGAAACCTATTGGCCGCTGGCCGACGCCAGTTCCATCGTGAAGTTTCTGCCCACGCAGCGGCTCGAAATAGGGGCCATGGCCAGTGTGCACATCGACCGCACGCGAGGCCGCCAGACCGATCTCACCATTGAGACAGACAGCACACGCAGCACGGCCGACAAGCCGGCGGTGTGGAACCACAGCGTCAGCACTACGCTTTATGCCGACTGGCGGCTCGACAGCCTGGGCAAAACCGCGAGCCTGAACTACAATTTCTTCGGCAGCAGCGACCCTTATCGCAGCGAGAACACCTCCGTTTCGAGCGACGGGCGGGCGGAGGAGCTGCGCTCGTCGAGCCGCGCCCGCTACCGCATTCACGCCCTGAAACTCGACTTTGAGCTACCTTTCAAGGCCCTTCACGTGGAAACCGGGGCCGCCTACACCCACATTTCCAACCGCTCGGGCATCGTGGTGGAGAACCGGACAGCCGGCCAATGGATAACGAATACCAACGAAAGCAACGACTTCGGCTACTCGGAACACAGTGCGGCCAGCTACTTTTCGGCCCGCCGCAACCTTGGCAAACGGCTCCTGGCACAGGCCGGACTGCGCTACGAATACACCTGGACGCACGGCCGTCAGCACACTACCGGGCAGACCAACAGCAACCATTACAGCCGCCTTTTCCCCACGCTTCACCTCAGTTGGCAGCCTCATGAGGGCCACGTTGTCGGCCTGGCCGTGAACTGTGGAATAGGTCGTCCCAACTTCAACGACCTGAATCCGTTTCGCAGCTACACCACCGTGACCAACTATGTAACGGGAAATCCGCAGCTCACGGCGGCCTACACGCGCAACGCCGAGCTCAACTACAACAATGGACGGGGACTTTATCTCGTTCTCTACAACGACCACGGCAGCAACGAGACAGGCTGGAACGTGGCCTTTGGAACCGACGGAACACAGGTGGGCAGCCCCGTCAACGGCGTGCGTCACGACAAGAGCGGACTCTACTCCACCTACAAACGGAACCTGCTGTCCTGGCTCAACGTGCAGGCAGAAGCCGAAGTTTACTACCACAATGCCCACGCTGACGCGCTGTCCAACCTGCAATCCATGCACGGTTGGGGCCGGCGCATGGGCGGCACGCTGGCCTTGATGCTCAATGCGCAGAAGACGCTCGTGGCCTCCGTAACCTGCCATCACGACTTCTCCGCCTACTGGCAGACGAACCGCACCGGCCCCCTGACCCGTCTTTACTGGGCTCTCGCCTACAGCTGCATGGACAACCGGCTGAAGCTGCGCCTGGCGGGCGGCGACCCGTTCCGCTGGAACGTCACCCACACCACGGCCCGCTACATCGGCTTCACCGCGCAAAACAGCCTGGACGTACACGCCCGTTACCTCTCCTTGCGCGCCACATGGAGCTTCGGCGGCCGCCACATCAAAAAGGTATATCACGACAACCGCGACACCGAAACCCACCGGGCGGGCAAATAGCCCGCCCGATTCCTGACGCTTTCCCTGCCATCTTAAAAAGTAAGAAAACTGTAATCGACTACAAAATTCTTATCATTTATTTGTAGTCGACTACAAAATTCTTACCTCTACAGCGAACCATCATGGTTTCTCCACGACGGACAGTCGCATGAAAAGGCTGGGAAAAGAGAATGTATATTGAGAAAAAGCCGTCGTCTGCCCCCACCACGCGGGCAAGTCATTCAGCTCCTCCCCGTCACGATCTTCTTGATGTCGTTGAGCTTGTTCAGGGCTTCGACGGGCGTAAGGTTGTTAATATCGAGGCCCAGAATCTCGTCGCGCACCTGCGAGAGCACGGGATCGTCGAGCTGAAAAATGCTGAGCTGCATGCCGTCGCGGCTGTCGGCCAGCCGCTCCACCGACGGTTTGCCCACGCTGCCCACCTCTGCATTGTCGGCCTCGAGCTGCTTGAGGATGGTCTTCGAGCGCGAAACGATGGAGCGGGGCATGCCTGCAATCTCGGCCACATGGATGCCAAACGAGTGCTCCGAACCGCCCGGCTGCAGCGTGCGCAGGAAGATAACGCGGCCGTCCACCTCCCTCACCGACACGTTGTAGTTCTTGATTCGGGCGAAATGCTTCTCCATTTCGTTGAGCTCATGGTAGTGGGTGGCGAAGAGCGTGCGGGCCCGCGACCGGGGTTGCTCGTGCAGATACTCCACGATGGCCCAGGCGATGGAGATGCCGTCGTAGGTGGAAGTGCCGCGCCCCAGCTCGTCGAAGAGCACCAGCGAGCGCGGCGACACGTTGTTGAGAATGTCGGCAGCCTCGGTCATTTCGACCATAAACGTGGACTCTCCCAGCGAAAGGTTGTCGCTGGCACCCACTCGAGTGAAGATCTTGTCCACCACACCGACTTGCGCACGCTCGGCAGGCACGAAGCATCCAATCTGTGCCAGCAGCACGATGAGGGCCGTCTGGCGCAGCAGGGCCGACTTACCGGCCATGTTGGGGCCGGTAATCATCATGATTTGCTGCTTCTCGCTGTCGAGCCTCACATCGTTGGGCACATAGCATTCGCCCAGCGGCATCTGCGTCTCGATGACGGCATGGCGGCCCTGACGAATGTCGATGGCGTCGCCGTCATCGACGATAGGGCGCACGTAGCCATTGTCTTCCGCCACCTTGGCAAAGGAGAGCAGACAGTCGATGTGGGCCAGCACATTGGCGTTGATCTGTATCTGCGGGATAAATTCCTGCATGTCGTTGATGAGTTCGGTGAAGAGGCGCGTCTCGAGCATCAGTATCTTCTCCTCGGCTCCCAGTATCTTCTCCTCGTATTCTTTCAGTTCGGGCGTGATGTATCGCTCGGCCTGGGCCAGCGTCTGCTTGCGTATCCAGGTGTCGGGCACGCGGTTGCGGAACGTGTTGCGCACCTCAAGGTAGTAGCCGAACACGTTGTTGAAGCCCACCTTGAGCGACGAAATGCCCGTCTGCTCGGTCTCGCGCTGCTGGATTTGCAGCAGATAGTCCTTGCCGCCGCGCGAGATGGCGCGCAGCTCGTCGAGCTCGGGGCTGTAGCCCTCGGCGATGACGCCACCCTTGCTGGCCAGCTGCGGCGGGTCGGGCTGCAGCTCGCGGCCGATGCGCTCGCGCAGACTCTCGCACAGGCTGAGCTGTTCGCCCAGCCGTTTCAGGCTGTCGTTGCCGGCGCTCTGGCAGTCCGACTTGACGGGCTGCACGGCCATGAGCGCATTGCGCAACTGCATCACCTCGCGCGGCGACACGCGGCCCACGGCCACTTTGGAGATGATTCGCTCCAGGTCGCCCACGCGATGGAGCTGCTCATCGACCGCCATGCGGAAGTCGGGCTGGCGGAAAAAGTAGTCGACCACGTCCTGACGGTCGGCGATGGAACGCGTCTCCTTGAGCGGAAACACCAGCCAGCGGCGCAACAGACGGCCGCCCATGGGCGTGACCGTGCGGTCTATCACGTCGAGCAGCGAGAGGCCGTCGTCCTGCATGGGCTGGAGCAACTCCAGCGAGCGGACGGTGAACCGGTCGAGGCGCACGTACTTGTCTTCCTCGATGCGCTGCAGGGCGGTGATGTGTTTGATGCTGGTATGCTGCGTGAGCTCCAGGTACTGCATGATGGCCCCGGCCGCCACGACACCCGCGCGCAGGTGTTCCACGCCGAAGCCCTTGAGCGATTTCGTGCCGAAATGCTTGAGCAACTTCTGCCGTGCAGCCTGTTCGGTGAACACCCAGTCGTCGAGCTCGAACACGCAGTGCTTGGTGCCGAAGAAGCGTTCAAAGTCTTGCTTGCGCGCGCGCTCATAGAGCACCTCCTTGGGCGAGAAGCTGCCCAGCAGCTTTTCCACGTAGTCATACGTGCCCTGGCCGGTGAGGAACTCGCCCGTCGAGATGTCGAGCAGGGCGATGCCACAGGCTGCCTTGTCGAAGTGGACGGCGGCGAGGAAGTTGTTTTCCTTGTAGTTCAGCACGTTGTCGCTCAGGGCCACGCCGGGCGTCACCAGTTCGGTGATGCCCCGCTTCACCATCTTGTCCATCTCAGAGAGGCCCCGCTTGCCCTTGATGGCCTCGCGTTTCTTCTTGGGATCTTCCAGCTGGTCGCAGATGGCCACGCGCTTGCCGGCTCGGATGAGCTTGGGCAGATAGGTGTCGAGGGCGTGGTGCGGGAATCCGGCCATGGCCGTCTCGCCGGTGTTTCCGCCGTTGTTGCGCTTGGTGAGGGTGATGCCCAGCACGCGTGCGGCCTCTACGGCGTCGCTGCCGTAGGTCTCGTAGAAGTCACCGCAACGGAAGAGCAGCATGGCGTCGGGGTGCTTGGCCTTCATCGAGAAGAACTGCTTCATCATCGGTGTGAGGGCCTTTTCGTTGTTTGCCATAAGGAATTGGGCTTGGGTTGCTTATTTGTAGTCGACCTTGATGACCACCACCCGGATGTGCTGGTCGGGCAGGTCGGTCTTCACTTTGGCGATGTGCCAGTCGCCGGGAAAGAAGATAAAGAACTCGTCGGGGCGGCTGTCGTAAAAGCGGGCCCTCGCCACATCGTAGTCGTAATGGATAACATCGGGGCGGTAGACCGTGTTGGGCGTGCTGGTGTAGTGGTCGATGAGTCCGAAACGCTCGGTGCCCCGCACCACGTACTGGAAGTCGATGTGGTGGTAGTGGCTCTCGGAACGCTGCCGGGCGAGGTCCCGGTTCTCGTCGTCCTCCACGCTAGCCACGAGCGTGGTGCCGGGGATGGGCGTGCGGCCCTTGGGCAGGGCCAGCAGGTCGGTCTGCTGCACCCACTCGAACAGGGCGCGCCACTGCGCGGGATTCTTCCGGTATTGCAGGTAGAAGTCCACGGCATTCACCGTGGCGTGGGGCGAGGCCTTGGTGAATCCGTTGCGCCATGCGCCGCTCTTCACCCACTCGGCGGCCTCGCTGCGCAGCGTCTTGTCGGCATAATACTGCGTGTAATAGCCCTGCGCATGCAGGGCGAGGGAGCACAATGCGCCCACGATGAGCGTCATGATCTTTTTCATTCCTGTTGTTTTATTTCTTTACAAGATTGCCCAACCCCGCCAGCAACGCACGCGCCAAGGGGTTGTTGTCGAAGTTTTCGGCCTCGTCTTCCGGCGCCGTTTCCTCGGCCGGCTCCATCTTGCGCGGGTCGCGCTCCACCACCTTGTAGGCCGAACGGCCGTGGATGCGGGTGCGCACGAAGCCCGCATCCTGCAAGGCGAAGCCCACATCCTGGTTGACATGCTCGCCCGGCGTCCAGTAAGGGTACTCCTTCATCAGCCTGTCGATGATGGCATCAACGTAGGTTGCCTTCACCTTCTTGCCGCGCGGGGCGGCCGAATAGAGCATGGAGACCATCTTCACCAGGTTGTCGGCCTCCTGGAAAGGCGAGTTCTGCACGGCCATTCCCTCGCGGTCTTCGTCGGTGAGGGCAAAGTCGGCGCCGCTGTCTATCTCGGCCTTGAGCTGCGCATAGAGCTGTGCGTAGGGCACGGGTGTCTGCAGGTCGATGCGCCGCTCCACCTCGACACACACCAGATGGGCCGCGCCGGCGGCGTCGGTCATGGGGTGCAGGTTGCCCGTGGTGGCGATGAAGGCCGCATAGCTGGCGCGCCGTTCGCGCGTAGCGCCGTAGGGCAGGCGCAGCACCGGCGTGCTGCGCGCAAAGAGATAACGGGCCACGGGCTGCTGGTCGGTGTTGTCCTGATAGAACTCGTCCAGGCAAAGCAGCAGATGAGTGGTGACCAGATGGTGCACCTCGGCCGTGGCGCGCACGTGTATCTGGTCGGTGTAGTAGGGCCGCAGCTCGGGGGGCAGGATGAGGTTGCAGAACGAGGTCTTGCCGTAACCGTACTGTCCCACGATGACGGGCACAATGACATCGCGCTGCGGCACCTCGTAGCCCATCCAGCGTGCCACCATCTGCAGCATCCACTTGTGGAAGCGGCGGCACCAGTCGGGGTTGGAGGTGATGATGCGTTGGGCAAAGGGCGTCACATGGTCAGTGCCGTCCCACTCGTCCAGTTCCCCCAGCCAGGCCTCGGCAGGATTCCATTGCTCGATGAGCGTGGACTCCAGATAGCGGGTGAGCAGCGCGTCGGTGAGCCCCACGCCGTCGCGTCCGGCCTCGAGCACGAGCGTGTTGGCCGCCTCCTTGGACAGCGGCCTGAAGTCGTCGCCGCCCTTGGGAGCGTAGAGCGTTTCGCCGGTGAGCACGTTGCGGCGCAGCTGGCAATGGGATTCGAGATAGGTCAATGCGTCCATGAGCAGATGCTTGTTTTTGCCTACAAAGATAGCAAAAAGATGGCAAAAACGGGTCGGCCGCACCCCGTAAAAATGCCCGTATCGGTGCCTCGGCCGCACCGAACAGCCGCCGCCGGCCCGCCGTGGCCCTGCGATTGCGCCGCAAAGGCCGTGCGATTACGGGGAAATGGCCGCGCGATTACGGCGCAAACGCAGTGCGATTACGCCGTTTTCGCAAAGCGAATACAGCGTAGAAACCGCGCGATTACACAGGCTCTTGACGCAGACAACATGGTCTTTCGCCAAAAGCCACCGCGCAAAATTTTGAATTTTGAATTCTGAATTTTGAATTAATACGCCATTTATCGCCAAAAGCCACCCCGCAAAATTTTGAATTCTGAATTCTGAATTTTGAATTAATACGGCGCGGCATTTTGAATTTTGAATTCTGAATTTTGAATTAATACGGCGCGGCATTTTGAATTTTGAATTCTGAATTTTGAATTACAACCGTCTTATTGCTCCGTGAACAACACCTGCACCATCGTCTGTCCCACGGCCTTGAGAGTGTTTTTGTCGATGTGTTGCAGGTCGTCGGCCAGTGTATGCCACGTGGGTCCGAACGAACTCTGCCGACAGTCAGGGTAATACGGAATGACGTCGATGCAGGGAATGCGGGCCGTCTGGTTCAGGGGCACGTGGTCGTCGGTAATCATACCGCCGTCGGCCTTGGGGAAATAAGAGCCGTAGCCGGCCTGACGGGCGGCGCGCCAAACCTTTTTGACAATCTCGGGAGCATACTGCATGGACATGCCCTCCCGGTAGAACCGTGCGCCCTGACCGCCCACCATGTCGAGCAGGATGCCGTAGCGGGGGGCGTAGCCCTGGGGCAAGTGGGCTGCGAAATGCTGGGCGCCGAGGGCCCAGGAGCCGGCATCGTCGGGCAGAGAGCTCCATTGCGGCGTGCCCCAGTCCTCGGCATCGAAGCACACGAAGTCCACGCCGAGCTCCAGTTTCTGCCCGCCCTTGCCCGTGGCGGCTGCCGATTGCAGCAGCCGCGCCAGCTCCAGCATGACGGCTACGCCGCTGGCCGCGTCGTTGGCGGCGAGGATGGGCTTGCGCCAGTTCAGCGAGTCGGGGTCGTTGTCGGCCCAGGGACGCGAGTCCCAGTGGGCGCAGAGCATGACGCGTGTGGTGGCCGCGGGGTTGTGGCTGGCCATGATGTTGGTGCTGTTCAGCAGGGTGCCGTCGTAGCCCTTGAGCCGGGCCCGCTGGGTGGTGACGGTGCAGCCATACTGCCGGAACCGGGCCACGAGCCAGTCGAGACACTGCTCATGGCCGCGCGAATTCATGTCGCGCGGACCAAAATCGCACTGCGCCCGGACAAAGGCATAGGCCGAATCGGCATTGAACTCCGGGCCCACGGGGGCCAGTTTCTCGGCCTCCTCGGTCTCTTCTGCTTCGTTGCTGCCGGCCCCGGCGGCCTCGCGCCAGCCCTTGTAGACGCCGCTGGCATAGAGGCCGACGATGGCTGCGGCGGCCACGGCTATGGTTATCTTCATGGATTTCTTCATTGAGACTTGCTTGTTGTGGTGTGTTCTATCGTTTGGACGACTGCACAAGCGACATGACGCGCAGCCAGTTGCCTCCCCATATCTTCTGGATGTCGCGCTCGCTGTACTTGCGTCGCAGCAGGTGGAGCGTGAAGTTGATGAGCTCGGAAGCGTCGGCACAGCCCCGCACGGTGCCGTCACCGTCGAAGTCGGTGCCGATGCCCACGTGGTCTATGCCCATGATACTGATGGCGTGCTCCAGGTGGTCGATGGCGTCCATCAGCGTGGCCTCGCCCTGACGGCGCAGGAATCCGTGGTAGAGCGTCACGTGGGCCACGCCGCCCTTGCGGGCCAGGGCACGCAGCTGGTCGTCGGTAAGGTTGCGCGGCACGTCGCACAGGGCACGGCAATTGCTGTGCGAACACACGATGGGCGTGCGGCTGATGTCGAGCGCATCGTAGAACGACTTCTCGGCACCATGGCTCAAATCGACCATGATGCCCTCGTCGTTCATGCACCGAATGACTTTTTCGCCGAACGTTGACACGCCGCCGTGCATGCCGCTGCCGCGTGCACTGTCGCAGATGTCGTTGTCGCCGTTGTGGCAGAGCGTGATGTAGACCACGCCGCGCCGGGCAAAGTGGCGCACGTTGGCCAGGTCGTGGTTCAGGGCCAGGCCGTTCTCGATGCCGAACATGATGCTCTTACGCCCCTTGCGCTTGTCCTCATAGAGGTCGGCCGGCGTGCGGGCGATGCTGATGTAGAGGCTGTTTCGGTCGACAATCTGCTCGAGCTTGTTGAAGATAAGGTCGGCGTAGGCCGTGGGCGAGAGCTGTGGCGGCAGGTCTTTCAGGTCGGGATTGTGGCGGATGATGCCGCCCACGTCCACCTTTTGCGAGAACTGCTCGCCGAGTTTGGGCTGCGGCAGGTAGGCCACCATGATGACGGCGTCCTGCCGGCCCTCGGTCATCTTGTGCAGATCGTAGAGTATTCGCGGGTCGCGATGGTCGAATTGCACGCCCTGCGGAAAGAACATCGGCGTGTCGCAATGGGTGTCGAGCGTGAGGATGCGCTGGTGCAACTCCTTGGCCACATGGAAATTGTGGGCGCGGCTGACGAGCCATCGGAAGAGTTTCTGCCCCTCCTCGCCCAGCCATTCGGGATGCCACTGCACGCCCATAATGGGCTTGAACTCGGCACTCTCCATGGCCTCGGCCACGCCGTCGGGGGCCACAGCCGTGATGCGGAAGCGGCGGCCGGGGTCGGAAACAGCCTGATGGTGGAAGGAATTGACGGTCAACCTACAGCCCTCAATGGCAACTCCTTCCTGGCTTTCCCCAATGGGGGAGAGGGAATGAGCGCCCATTCTGCTCTGCTCTGCTCCAGCGAGGGAGGAGGAATGAACGCCGTAGATCTCGGAAAGACAGGAACCGGGGGCGATGGCGATGGTGTGGGTGGGCTCGCTGCGGTCGGCATCCTGCGCGTGTTTGATGCGTGGATGCAGATGCTCCGCCGGCCGGCCGGCCTCCTTCCCCGTTGGAGAGGGGGTAGGGGAGAGGCCGCGAGGGGCTTCGACGTCTACGTCCTGCGCCACCTTTCCCCCCAACGCCACGGCCAGAGTCTGCATGCCACGGCAGATGCCGAGCATGGGAATCTGGCGGTTGAAGGCCAGACGCGTGAGCATCAGCTCGGGCAAATCGCGCTCGGCATTGATGCCATGAAGCAGGGGCGAGGGCTCGTCGCCCGCCCAGAGCGGGTTGTAGTCGCCGCCGCCGGTGAGCAACAGGCCGTCCAAATGGTCGAGCGTGTTGACCAAAACCTGCTTGTCGGCCACGGGAGGAATAAGGATTGGGATGCCGCCGGCCGCCACCACCTGCTTGTAATAACGGTCGCGCAGGGTGGCATCGCCGTCGGAATAATTGGTTGTGATGCCAATCATCGGGCGACGATTGGCTTCGGGGAACGTCGCATAGACGGCTGTCAGATGCGACTCAAGGTCGAAATGGTTCATGATTCTTCAAAGCTCACAGGTATCTCGCGCTTGATACTCTGCTCCAAAGAGATAAGCGTCTCGGTGGAAACAACGCCTGGAATGGTCTGCAACTTGTTGTTGAGCAGGTCCATCAACTGCTCATTGTCGCGTGCATAAGCCTTGAGAAGCATGGTGTAGGGACCGGTGGTGAAGTGGCATTCCACAATCTCCGGAATGCTGTCCATGCGTTTCACCACCTCTTTATACATGGAGCCGCGCTCCAGATTAAGGCCTACGTAGGTGCAGGTGCTGTAGCCGAGGCTCTTCGGATTCACGTCGAAACCGCTGCCGGTAATGACTCCCGACTCCATGAGCCGCTGCACGCGCTGGTGGATGGCCGCCCTCGAGACACCGCATTCGGCCGCTACATCCTTGAAGGGAATACGGGCATTGCAGGAGAGAATGGAGAGTATCTTCTTGTCGAGATTGTCTATCTTTTCCATTTTAAACGTTTTATCATTTCGTCTGCTAAGTGTTAGCAAAAGTAGATAAACTAAATGAGATAGACAACAAAATGCACGGATATTTTCTCATATCCGTGCATTTTGCTCATGGTTCGCCCCTTGCAGGGGCATCGAAAGTCGTTGGCAGTTACTTGCGGCGGCCCTTGCCCTTGGCCGTCTTGGCTGCGGCGACCTTGGTCGGAACGGCTTCCGCCTTGTCGGCTGCGGCCTCGGGAGCCTCGATGCCCACGAGCTCGACGGTGAAGATGAGCGTGGAATAAGGCTTGATTTGGCCGGCAGCGCGGTCGCCGTAGCCCAGCTCCTGTGGGATATAAATCTCCCATTTGCTGCCCACGGGCATGTTGGTGAGGGCCTCTGTCCAGCCCTTGATGACGCGGTTGCACTCAAACTTGTCGGTCTTCTGCCCGTTGTGGCGCGACGTGGCGTCGAAAACGGTGCCGTCGATCATCTTGCCTTCGTAGACCACTTCCACCGTTTGCTCGGCCGTGGGCTTGGCTCCCGTACCGGCGGTGAGCACCTTATACTGCAGCCCCGAGGGCAGAGTCACCACGCCGCTCTTGGTTGCGTTGTCCTTGAGCCAGGCCTCGTTCTCGGCCTTGTAGGCGGCGTTCTTGGCCTCGGTTATGGCTTTGATGTGGGTCTCGTACAGGCTGCGGGCCTGCTCCATGCCGACAATGGCGGTGTCGCCCTGCACTCCGGCGAGGAATCCCTCGTGGAAAAGGGCGCTCGTCAGCGAGTCGGGCGTGCCGGCAAGTTCCTTGCCCATGCCGGGGAAAATCTGCGAGGCGGCCTGCCTGGCAATGTTGGTGCCGGCCATATAGGCCGTATAAGCAGGATCGGACGACTTGGCCACGGCCTCGCGGTAACCCCGCACAAAGTCGGCCATATAGGCCGTGTCCACACCCAGCTGACGCTGCAAATAAGTCTCAAGACCCTGTGTGGCGGCATAGCCGGCGGCGTAACTCATGCTGTCGGACGTCGTGGTGAGGGCGACTGCAAGCGAAGGTTGCGCTGCGGCAGCCTTCTTGTCCTTGTCTTTTTTCTTGCCGGCCTGTGCCGTGCTGAGCAGTGCACCAGCCAGAAGGATGGTGCCAAACAGAAATAACTTCTTCATAGCCAAGCGATTATTTTCCTACCTTGATGAGTTCAATCTTGAAGATAAGCGTGGAGAACGGCTTGATTTGGCCGGCCTGACGCTCCTTGTAAGCCAGGTTCTGAGGGATGTAAACCTCCCATACTGAGCCCTCGGGCATGTGGGTCAACGCCTCGGTCCAACCGGGAATGAACTGCTTGGGCTGGATGGTTACCGGGCCCTGGCCGTTGGTGTAGGAGCTCTCGAATACCTTTCCGTCGATGGTACGGCCCTCGTAATTCACCTTAACGGTGGTGGTATCGGTGGGAATGGCACCCTTGCCTTCCTTGATAACCTTGTACTGCAAGCCCGAAGGCAGGGTCACAACACCAGGCTTTTTCTTGTTCTCGGCCAGGAATTTCTCACCCGCTACCTTGTTGGGACCGAACTCTTTGAGCATGGTTTGGCTCTTGATGGACTCCATTTTGGACTGGGCAATCTGGTTGGCAGCCTCCGTGGTGAAGAGTGCTTTCTTGCCCGTTGCACCGGTGATGAAGCCGGCCAGGAGGTTCTTCAGCGAGATGGTCTTCGTGGAATCGGAGCCAAACACCTCGTGATTGATGCCCTTAACCATCTGTGTAGAGAGCTGCTGGCCCACCTGAAGGCCCATGATGTAGGCCTGTTTCTTCTTGTCGTCACCGGCATTGACACCCTCGTTGATACCCTTGACGAACTCGTCCATATAGGTAGTGTCGATCACTTGGCCCTGCTCAATGGCCTGGCGTACGTACTGAGACTGGAGCACGCCAATGGCATAACTCATGGAGTCCAGGTCGGTTTTCAAATCGGCTTTGGGGGTGGAGTTGCCGCAAGCACTGAACGCAGCAGCGGCGATAGCCATGACGGCTAATGCTTTCAAACTTTTCATTGGTTTATTTAAAATTGTTCTTTTATGGTCTTTCTGCAGTTGATTTACTTGACTTTGACGAGTTCCACGTCGAAGATGAGCGTGGCAAATGGCGGGATGGACTGGCCTGCGCCGCGCTCTCCATAGCCCAGCGTGTAGGGGATGAAGAAGCGATACTTGGCACCTTCCTGCATGAGCTGCAAGCCTTCTGTCCATCCTGCAATGACCTGATTGAGGCCGAACGTGGCCGTTTCGCCGCGGCGGTAGCTGCTGTCGAACACCTGACCGTCGATGAGCGTGCCCTCATAATGGCACTCCACCTGGTCGGTGGCAGCGGGCTTCCTGCCGTTACCCTCGCGCAACACCTGGTATTGCAGTCCCGAGGGCAGGGTCACCACACCCTCTTTCCCGGCATTCTCGGCCAAGAACTTCTCGCCGTCGGCCTTGCCCGACTTGGCTTTCTCCTCGGATTTCTGATCGAAAAACGCCTGCACGGCGGCCTGTGCGTCTCCCTCGGAAAGGGCAGCCTTGCCGGCAAAAACGTCCCGCAGTGCCTGCCCGAAGTCGTCAATGTTCAATTCCGTCGCGTTCATCTGCTGGAGCTGGTGCCCTATGCTCATGCCCAACGCGTAACTAACTTTGTCCATTTCGTCGTTTATAGATTAATGATTAATGTGCAAAGTTACTATTTTTAATCGGTCGCCACACCATTATTGGGGAAAAATTGTTATTTTTGTGCAATAATAACAGTTCATCACGAAAAGCCTATGAAGAAGAAAATTGTGTTTCTCACAGGGGCCGGCATGTCGGTAGAGAGCGGCTTCAAGACGTTCCGCGGCAACGACGGACTGTGGGAAAACTACCCCGTGGAGCAGATAGCCTCGCACGAGGGCTGGGAGGCCAACCCCACTTTGGTGACTGAATTCTACAACAAGATGCGGCGAAAGCTGTGGGACGCCGAGCCCAACGAGGGCCATCGGCTCATTGCCGGCATGGAAAAAGACTACGAAGTGTCCGTGCTTACGCAGAATGTGGACAACCTGCACGAGCGTGCCGGCTCGACAAACGTGATTCACCTGCACGGCGAACTCACCAAGGTGTGCTCGTCGGCCGAGCCTTACGATGCGCGCTACATCCGCTCGTTGAGCCAGGCCGACAGTGACGTGGCACCCGGAGCCACGGCCGGCGACGGCTCGTTGCTGCGGCCGTTCATCGTGTTTTTCGGCGAAAGCGTGCCCATGCTGGAGCCTGCGGCACGCGAGGCGACCGGGGCCGACGCGTTCGTTATCATCGGCACCTCGCTCAATGTGTACCCCGCAGCCGGGCTGGTGCAGTACACGCGGCGCGACTGTCCGGTGTATCTCATCGACCCCAATCCCGTATCGGCGGGCATCGGCCGGCAGGTCACCCACATCCGTAAGGGTGCTTCCGAGGGCATGGCCGAGCTGTTGCGGCTGCTCGGCCAGTGAGCCGCCACGGCAGCTCCACCCAGCCCCGCGGGCAGGGCCATGCGGCCGTCGCGACAGCTTACACCTCTTATTATATAGCGGCCTCACGGCCATACGCCGACATTTACACCGCCAACACAGGGTGCAGCCACTCGAAAGCTGCACCTTTTTCGTGGCGTTTCGCCCCGAAACCAACCGGCAAACCGCCTCCATCCCCCATCGTTCGCCCCCGTTGCAGCCCTCTTTCTCCCACACTCCACCCCCTCCCGGCCATTTCACCACCGCTTTCACCCACTTTTTTGCGCTTTGAGAGCCGCCAGCCGCAGCCGGAAGCCCCACTGTCGCCACGCGGAAGCCGCCGAAACGACATGCGACCATCGTGGTACGAATACTTTACACTTTTTTGTCGCACTTTGCCTGAAACTGCCGTGTAAAGCATATATTTTCCAAGCGTTTACGCCGTTTTTGCCAGAAAATACATATCTTTGCACCACATCAGTCCACAGCAATGAAAAAGACATTTATACTCTCTCTGGCCCTGCTTGCGGCGGCAAACGCCGCGGGCCAGAAGCGCGCCTTCACCATCGAAGACGTCTATCGTGTGAAATATGCCTCGTCGCCAACCGTTTCGGCCACGGGAATGCTGGCCTACGGAGTGAGCCGTCAAGACCTGGCGGCCCAGAAATCGTACTCCGACATCCTGCTCAACGTGCCCACCGCCTCCGGCCTGCAGGGCATCGCCCACGGAGAGACCCGTGCCGTGACGACCGACAGAAAGAGCTTTTCGCCCTTTTGGTCGCAGGATGGCAAAAGCCTCTACTTTTTGTCGTATGCCGACGGAACAACGCAGGTGTACCGCCACACCAACGGCCAAAACGAGAAAATCACCGACTATGCACTGGGTATACAGAGCCCCGTGCTCTCGCCCGACGGCAACCTCATCGCCTTTGCGGCCGAGGTGTTTCCCGAGATAGGCGGGGCCGACGGCAAGGCCAACAAGGAGGCAATGGACCGCAAAGCCCGCAACCCCATCCAGGCACACGTGGCCGACGAGCTGCTCTACCGCCACTGGACCAGCTACAGCGACGGCCGCTACTGGCACATCATCGTCTACAACATCAAGGAGAAAACCTACACCGACGTGACGCCCGGCCGCTTCCACAGCCCCGTGTTCTCGCCCGGAGGGCCCACGGGATTTGCCTTCTCGCCCGACTCGCGGGAGCTGTGCTACCTGAGCAACCACGACCTGCACCCCGAGGCTTCGACCAACTGCGACCTCTGGACGGTGCCCGTCGGCGGGGGCGAGGCCAAGAACATCACGGCCGAGAACCCCGCCTGGGACGGCAGTCCGCAGTACAGTCCCGACGGCCGATACATCGCCTACCGCTTCCAGCGCACGCCGGGCTACGAGAGCGACCGCTTCATTCTCGGCCTCTACGACCGGCAGACCGGCCGGAAAACCGTGCTCACCGAGCAGTTCGACAACTGGGTGGACGACTACAAGTGGGCCGCCGACTCGCGCAGCATCTACTTCCTGGGCCAGGAAAAAGGCTACGCGCCCCTCTACCGGCTCACGCTCAAGCCCGCCAAAACCGCATCGGCTCCCGGCACGACCGCCTCGAAGACGAACAAAACCACCCTGCAGCCCGACCGCATCACCAAACTGATAGGCCGCCGAGCCATCGGCAGTTTCGACGTAGACCGACAGGGCTACGTGTACTACACCTGGTCGTCGACCGGCCGCCCCGCAGAGCTCTACGTGTCGCGCCCTGACGGCAAAGCCGCATGGACCGACGCGCCACGCGCCCGGCAGAGCCTGTCCGAGCTGCCCGTCACCCACCTGAACGACAGTCTCGTGGCGGCCGTAGACTTCCGTCCCTCCGAGGCCATGTGGGTCACGGGGGCCGACGGCGACTCGGTGGAGTTCTTTGTGGTGAAGCCCCACGGCTTCGATCCCGCCCGCAGGTACCCCCTCGTCATCAATGTGCACGGCGGTCCGCAGATGCAATGGATGGACTCCTACCGTCCCGACTGGCAGGTCTACCCCGGCGCGGGCTACGTCGTAGCCTATCCCAACCCCCACGGCTCCACGGGCTACGGCCAGCAGTTCTGCCGCGCCATCAGCGGTTCGTGGGGTGGCCGGCCCTACGAGGACGTGATGCGCGTCACCGACGCCTTGGCCCAGCTCTCCTATGTGGACTCCACCCGCATGGGCGCCATGGGCTGGTCGTATGGCGGCTACTTCATGAACTGGCTGCAGGGACAGACCCGCCGCTTCAAGTGTCTGGCCTCGATGATGGGCCTCTTCGACCTGCGCTCCATGTGGGGCGGCACCGAAGAGTTGTGGTTCCCCAACTTCGAGCTGGAGGGACAGCCGTGGAACTCGCCGCTTTACCAGAAGTGGAGCCCCTCGGAATACGTGCGCAACTTCGCTACCCCCACGCTCATCATCACCGGCGAGCGCGACTACCGCGTGCCCTACATGCAGTCGGTGCAGTACTTCAACACCCTGCAGACGCTCGGCATCCCCTCCCGCCTCATCATCTTCGACAACGACGGGCACTGGCCCAGCGGCCTGAAATCGATGCCGCTCTACTACAATGCCCATCTGGAATGGTTCCACCAGTACCTCGGCGGGGCCCCGGCGCCCTGGGACAGCCGCAAGATGGCCATGCAGGCACCCTATGCCAAGCCATAGTCCGCATACTGCGCGGCGCGCCATTCCTTGTTGATGCGAGAGGTTCCGGCCGGCACGGCACGGGGCGGCACGCCGCAAACTACACACCGGCATGACGCGAACGTTGCACCGTCAAGCCACATCCTTTATGCCGTCAAGCCGCAACCTTTGCACCGTCAGGCCGTAACGGCAAAACCTCCACGGCGTAATCGCCCCGTGATTACGCCGTAAAGGCCCGGCGATAAAGCCGTAATCATCACGCGATTACGCCATTATCGCGATACGATTACATAGGGCATTGGCGGCCGGGAACATGTTTTCTCCCTATTTAGAACACGTGTTTTGCCGTAGGGGCCGGGCTCCGCGCCGGCCCGCATGCCCGTCGGGGCATTCCCGCCGCCGCCTGCAACACCCCCACTCCCCCGTCCGCACAGCTCCCGCCAGATGGTGGGGGCCTTTTTGCAAAGGAGCGATAAAAAGTCGACGAAAGTGCGGCCCGTCTCAGAATTTTGCCGTAACTTTGTGGAAAGCAAGCAAAACAGACGGAAGAAGAAACGGTATGGCGAAGCATTCCCTATGGCATGATGAATACTGGCTGCTGCTCATGCAACTCTATCTACGGCGGCCACAAGGCGTGAAGCCCCTCTACAGCCGCGCCCTCGTAGGCCTCGCCCTGGAGCTTCACATCGCTCCCGACTATCTCTACAGGCAGATGTTCAGGCTCCGGCAAATCGACACGCCGCGCCTGCAAAAGCTTTGGGACAAGTACGCCCACAGTCCGCGGAAGCTCGCACGCGGCACGGCACTGCTCCGACAGATGATTGGATTCGGCAACTCCGAGGAGTTCTATGCCGGCGTGGAGGTGAACGAGTCGTGGGAGAAAGACTTCAAACCCGTGGCCACCACCGATACCGACGCAGAGCCAATCACGCCCGTTCAGCTCATCATGATACTCGATCTCTACTTCCGTCTCACGCCCGTCACCATGGCGGCAGAGACTCCCGAGGTGGCCGAACTGGCCCGTCTGCTGCGCCTCACGCCCGAAAAGGTGGCCGAGGTAATGGCTGTCTTCAGGTTCTGCGACCCGTTGCTGTCGCGCGAAGACATCATCATCCACCCCCTGCTCACCCCTTGCATGCAAGTCTGGAAACGGTTCGGCAACGAGCGTCCCGAGAAGCTCGCCGCCCTGGCCGCCCAGCTTCAAGCCTATTTCAAAGCCTGACGCCCGCGCCAGGGCCCACCCATTCAGCCATGTCACAGAAACTCATCCAATCCCAGACCCAGCAGCAGGTGCAGCAGCAACGCCTGTCACAGCAGCAGATGCTCCAGGTGAAGCTGCTCGAGATGCCGCTGGCCGAGCTGGAACAAAACATCCTTACCGAGCTGGACGACAACCCGGCCCTGGAAGAACGGCGGGACGAACAGGAGGAGACCACGGCCGAACGGGAGCTGGCCGAAGACCGCGAGGCCGACGCCACCGACGAGCAATACGAGGAGAAGACCGAGCGCGAGGAGCGCGAAGAAGCCCTTGACAACGCACTGGAAAACCTGGGGAGCGACGACGAACTGCCGTCGCCCGACCTGCGGGCAGCCTCGCCCGGCAACCCCGACGCCGACTATGAGGAGATTGTCTGGGGCGATACCACCTCGTTTTATGACAAGCTCAAGGAGCAGATGGGCGAGCTGGAGCTCACCGATGGGCAGCGCGACATCATGGAATATCTCATCGGCTCGCTCGACAACGACGGGTTGCTGCGCAAGGACATGGGCGACCTCTGCGACGAACTGGCCATCTACCACAACATCGACGTGGACGAGTCGGAGCTCGTCGACGTGCTCCACCGCCTGCAAACGTTCGACCCCGCGGGCATCGGCGCCCGCTCGCTGCAGGAATGTCTGCTGCTGCAGATAGCCCGACGACCCGAGGGGCGGCTCAAGGAACTGATGCGCCGGGTGGTGGAGAGCCACTTCGACGAGTTCACCAAAAAGCACTGGGACCGCATTTCCACCGCCCTGCAGCTCACCCCCGACCAGGCCGACATCATCCGACAAGAGCTGAGCAAGCTCAATCCCAAGCCCGGAGCCGCCCTCGGCGAGACGCTGGGACGCAACACGCAACAGATTACTCCCGACTTCGTGGTCGATACCGACGATGCCGGCAACGTCAGTTTCAACATCAACCGCGGCCGCATTCCCGACCTCAAGGTGTCGCCCTCGTTCAACGAAATGGTCAACACCTACAAGACCAACCGGGAAAAAATGAACCGCCAGGAGAAAGAAGCATTGCTCTATGCCAAGGAAAAGGTGGAGAAAGCACAGGGCTACATCGAGGCCGTGAAGCAGCGCCGCCACACGCTCTACGTCACGATGAAGGCCATCATAGGCTGGCAAAAGAAGTTCTTTCAGGACGGCGACGAGGCCGATCTGCGCCCCATGATCCTCAAAGACATCGCCGAAAAGACCGGCCTCGACATTTCGACGATCTCCCGTGTGAGCAACATCAAGTATGCACAGACCCGTTGGGGCACCTACCCGCTGCGCTTCTTCTTCACCGACGGCTACGTCACCAAGGACGGAGAGGAGATGTCAACCCGCAAGATCAAGCTCGCCCTTAAGGACATGATTGGCCGTGAGGACAAGCGTCGGCCCCTCAGCGACGACGCCCTGGCCGCCGAAATGAAGAAGAAAGGCTTCCCCATCGCCCGCCGCACGGTGGCCAAATACCGCGAGCAGCTGGGGCTACCCGTGGCCCGGCTCCGCAAGAGTTAACATGAAAGAAAAGAATATCATCCTCACGGCACGCGTGATGAGCATGCTGCTCACCCCGTTCTACCTGCCGCTGGTAGGCCTCATTGCCCTGTTTATGTTCAGTTACATGAGCCTCATGCCCTGGCAATACAAGCTCATGGTAGTGGGCATGGTCTATCTGTTCACCATTCTTTTGCCCACCCTTCTCATCCACGGCTACCGCCGTTATCAGGGTTGGACGCCCCTCGAACTGGGGCGCAAGGAGCGGCGAATGGTACCTTATATTATAGCCATCCTCTGCTACTTCGCCTGCTACTACCTCATGAGCATGATGCGCATACCCCAGTTCATGGCCAACATTCTGGTGGCGGCGCTGGTTATTCAAGTAGTTTGCGCCGTCATCAATGTGTGGTGGAAGATTTCCACCCACACCGCAGCCATCGGCGGATTCGAGGGGGCGCTGCTGGCTTTCTCGGTCATCTTCGCCTTCAATCCCCTGTGGTGGTTCTGCGTCATCCTCATCATCGCCGGCATGGTAGGCAGCAGCCGCATGATTTTGCGCCAGCACACGCTCATGCAAGTGGTGGCCGGGTTCCTCGTAGGCATGGTTGCCGGGTTCTGGATGATTATATAAACGCGTAAATTTCAAAGCATACACGACATGAAACCAGTTATCAGCATCATCATGGGTTCCACAAGCGACCTGCCCGTTATGGAGAAAGCTTGCAATTGGCTGAACGACCAACAGATTCCCTTCGAGGTGAACGCGCTCTCCGCCCACCGCACGCCCGAGGCCGTAGAACGGTTTGCCCGCGAAGCCAAGGGCCGTGGCATCAAGGTCATCATTGCGGCGGCCGGCATGGCGGCAGCCCTGCCCGGTGTCATCGCGGCCTCCACGCCGCTGCCGGTCATCGGCGTGCCCGTCAAGGGAATGCTCGACGGTCTCGACGCGATGCTCAGCATCATCCAGATGCCGCCGGGCATCCCCGTGGCCACGGTGGGCGTCAATGCGGCCCAGAATGCGGCCGTGCTGGCGGCCGAAATGATAGCCATCGCCGACGAAGAAGTGGCTGCCAAGGTCGCCGACTGGAAGTCGGGCCTCGGCCAAAAGATAGAAAAGGCCAACGCAGAGCTCGCTGCCATCAAGGACTACGAGTACAAATGCAACTGAGCGTAGGCCCTCAAACGCAAAGCATATGATAGACTTGTTCAACTATCGACGGCGCGAAACCACCGAAGTGCACGTGGGCGCGCTCGGCATGGGCGGCGGCAACCCGGTGCGAATCCAGTCGATGACCACCACCGATACCAACGACACGGAGGCCAGTGTGGCCCAATCGGAGCGCATTATCAAGGCCGGAGGCGAGCTCGTGCGCCTCACCACGCAGGGCATTCGCGAGGCCGAGAACCTCAAAAACATCAATGCCGGCATCCGTGCCGACGGCTTCAGCACGCCCCTTGTGGCCGATGTCCACTTCAATCCGAACGTGGCCGACGTGGCGGCGAGGTACGCAGAGAAGGTGCGTGTCAACCCCGGCAACTACGTTGATCCCGCCCGACGCTTCGTCAAGCTGGAGTACACCGACGAGGAATACGCGCAGGAACTGCAAAAGATAGAAGCCCGTTTCGTGCCGTTCCTCAACATCTGCAAGGCCAACCACACGGCCATCCGCATCGGTGTGAACCACGGTTCGCTCTCCGATCGTATCCGAAACCGCTACGGCGACACGCCCGAGGGCATCGTAGAAAGCTGTATGGAGTTCCTGCGCATCTGCCGGCGCGAGCAGTTTGCCGACGTGGTCATCTCCATCAAAGCCAGCAACACGGTGGTGATGGTGCGGTCGGTGCGTCTGCTTGTGGCCCGGATGGAGGCCGAAGACATGCACTACCCCCTGCATTTAGGCGTTACCGAGGCCGGCGAGGGCGAGGACGGGCGCATCAAGAGCGCGGTGGGCATCGGGGCTCTGCTGGCCGACGGCATCGGCGACACCATCCGCGTGTCGCTCTCTGAGGAGCCCGAGGCCGAGATTCCCGTGGCCCGCCATCTGGCCGACTACGTGGGGCGCAAGGCCGGCCACCTCGTCATTCCGGGCGAAACCTACGCCAATTTCGACTGGTTGCACCCCGAACGCCGACACACCCAGCCCGTGGACATCGTCGGTGGACACCATGTTCCCATTGTCATCGGGGCCTCCCCAGACCCCTCCAACGGGAGGGAAGATGCTGCTTGTGACGCAGCCCAGTCTGCAACGAGCGGCAAGCCCAAGGCCGATTTCCTCTATGCGGGCGGCACATTGCCCGAGCAAATCGTGCCCGGACAGAGGTATATCGTGGACTATCAGCTCTACGCCCGGCTCCAACAACAGGGCCAAACGACTCCCGCCACCACCGGAAATGAGGCAAACGAGGCCGGAAATGAGACAAACGAGGCTGCAACCGGCAGCGACAAGGCCGTCGTGACCCACGGAGGAGCCACATTCTACCCCATTTTCCCCGTTATGGCCATGCCGTTCATTGGCCTGGTGCAAGCCAAGATGAAGTTTCTCGTGCTGCAATTCGGCACGCCCAGCGAGGAGTATCTCCCCTGCCTTAAGGCTCATCCCGAGGTGGTGGTGGTGTGTACAAGCAACCATCAGAACCGGCTTGGCGAGCAGCGGGCCCTCGTCCACGAAATGATGGCGGCCGGAGTAACCAATCCCGTGGTCTTCGCCCAGATGTACCGGCTCAACGACAAGGAGGAGTTCCAGCTCCGGGCAGCCGCCGACATGGGCGCCCTGATGATTGACGGGCTCACCGACGGCATCTGGCTCATGAACGAAGGAAGCGTCGGCACGGCCGACATCACCGACACGGCGTTCGGCATTCTACAGGCCGCACGCCTGCGTACAAGCAAGACCGAGTACATCAGCTGCCCGGGATGCGGCCGCACGCTCTACGACTTGCGCGAGACCATAGCCCGCATTCGCCAGGCCACAACCGCCATGAAAGGCCTCAAGATAGGCATCATGGGATGCATCGTGAACGGTCCCGGCGAGATGGCCGACGCCGACTACGGCTACGTGGGGGCCGGCCCCCACCGCGTTTCGCTCTACCGCCGGCAGGAGTGCGTGGAGAAAAACATCCCCGAGGAGGAGGCCGTGGACCGTCTGCTGCAGCTCATCGAGAACGACCGCCGCCGGCAATCGTGACCCGCCGGACTCCTATTCACAACTCTCCAATCCCCCGTCCACACCCCTCCAACCCCAGATTCGCAATCCCTCATCAACGCCATACACCATGACAGGAAGAACAATCAAGGAGATGGAACTCCGCAAAGCCTACACGCCGGCCGAGACCCGGTACGACGATGCCCCCGCCCTCTACCGCCGATGCGGCCGCTCGGGCGTGCTGTTGCCCAAGGTGAGCCTGGGCTTCTGGCACAATTTCGGCAGCGGTGACTCCTACGAACGCGCACGCGCCATCGCCCACTACGCCTTCGACCACGGCGTGACTCACTTCGATTTGGCCAACAATTACGGCCCTCCCTACGGCTCGGCCGAGGAGACATTGGGCCGTCTGATGACCGACGATTTCCGTCCGCATCGCGACGAACTCTTCATTGCCACCAAGGCCGGCTACGACATTTGGCCCGGCCCCTACGGCAACTGGGGCTCGCGCAAGCACCTCATGGCCAGCCTCGACCAGAGTCTTCGCCGCATGAACATGGACTACGTGGACCTGTTCTACAGCCACCGCTACGACCCGGAAACGCCTCTCGAAGAGACGTTGCAGGCCTTGGTCGACATCGTGCGCCAGGGCAAGGCCCTCTATGTGGGCCTCTCCCGCTGGCCGTTGGAGGCGCTGAAGACGGCCCATGCCTACCTGCTCACCCACGATGTGCCCCTGCTTGTCTATCAGGGACGCATCAATTTGCTCGACCGCGGCCCCATCGAGGAGGGCATTCTCGACTATTGCCGCGACGCGGGCATCGGCTTCGTCAGCTTCTCGCCACTGGCCCAGGGCCTGCTCACCGACCGTTATCTGCACGGCGTGCCCGACGACTCGCGCATGGCCGTCGGCAAATTCCTGAAGCGCGAACAGCTCACCCCCGAGCTGCTCACCCGCTTGCAGCAGCTCAACGTCACGGCCGCCACGCGCGGAGAAACGCTGGCCGAGATGGCCCTGGCCTGGATATTGCACCAGCCCGGCATCACCAGCGTGCTCGCAGGAGCCAGCAGTCCCGAGCAGTTGGCCAAGAACCTCAAGGCCATCCACGCCGAGCCCTTCGACTTTTAAGGGCCGCGAGGCCCCGCCCTAACCGACCATGCACATCGTCATCAACCCGAAATACGCGTCGCTGCACGACTTCATTGCCCGCATACCCAGCCGCTTCGACCACGAGGGCCACGAGATTTACCGTGCCCGCAACGTCATCAAGGTGATGCGGGCACCCGACGGAACGCTCGTCAACGTGAAGCGCTACCACGTGCCCCACGGCCCCAACCGCCTCATATACTCCTGGAACCTGCGCAAGCCCAAGTGTCGGCGGGCCTACGAATACCCTTTCAAGCTGCTCGCTCGGGGCATCGAAACACCCGAGCCCATCGCCGTGATGGAAGAGCGGGGAACGCTCCATCTGCTGGGCTACAGCTACTTCGTGAGCGTGCAATGTCCCTACGAACACACGCTCTATGAGGTGGGCAACGCCCCCGAAGGCAGCTATGAGGCACTGGCCGAAGCCCTGGCAACCTTCTCCGCCGACATGCACCTCAAGGGTGTGATGCACAAGGACTACACGCCCGGCAACGTGCTCTGGACGCGCGACGAGGCGGGCTACCACTTCGCATTGGTCGACATCAACCGCATGCACTTCGGGCCCGTGAGTCTGCGCCAGGGGCTCTACAACATGCGGCGCTTCTGGGGCCCACGGCGGTTCAGCGAGTTGCTGGCCGCCCGCTACGCCACATTGCGCCACGCCGACCCCGCCCAAGCCGTGGCCTACATGCTGCGCGAGCGGGCCCGTTTCTGGGCGCACTTTGCCCGGAAACACCCTGTTCCTTTCGACCTTTAACCCTCCTCCCATGAACCGAAAGCTCTACTACACGCTCCACAGCGGCAAGAACAACAAGGCGCTCTACTATCTGCGCAGCTACATCAGGCTCCATACGCCCCGCTGCATCCTGCGCCCGTGGCTCGCCCGCCGGCTGCGCGCCATCGACAGCCGCCCCGACCGCGACGCCATTCTGCGGCGGGCCGACTACTATTGCCGGCTCACCGCCGACACGCCTTTCTGCGAAGCCGACTTCATGGCCCGCTCCACCGCGCTGGGCCGGCAGCCCATGACGCGGCAAAAGGTGTACTATCTCGACACGATGCAGTATGCCCGCTGGTTCCCCCAACGGCTCAGATGGCTGCTCGAAGAGGGCGACGTGGACTATCTCCTGCCGTTGCCGGCCATCACCAAGAGCCGTCCCCTGCAGGGCGACAACCGCTGCTCGGTGCTGCTCAACCTCGACAAGGTGCGCCATTTTATCTTTGTTGACGACCGCAAGACCTTTGCACAGAAGAAAGACGGCTGCATTTTCCGCGGCCGCATAGCCCAGCACTCGGGCCAGTGCAACCGGGTGAAACAGGGACGGTACGACTTTGTGAGCAAGTTCTACGGCCACCCCTTGTGCGACGTGGGCGTGATAGACAAGAACTATCCGCAGTGGCACTCGGCGAAGCTCACCATCGGCGAGC
Source organism: Hallella seregens ATCC 51272 (assembly GCF_000518545.1). Taxonomy (GTDB): domain Bacteria; phylum Bacteroidota; class Bacteroidia; order Bacteroidales; family Bacteroidaceae; genus Prevotella; species Prevotella seregens. The sequence goes on along the minus strand of NZ_KI912451.1, from coordinate 11,487 downwards.
AGCTGGAATACAAGTTCGTCATGTCGCTCGAAGGCAACGACGTGGCCAGCAACCTGAAGTGGATCATGTCGTCCAACTCCATCGCCGTGATGCCGCGACCCACCTGCGAGACCTGGTTCATGGAGGGAACGCTGCAGCCCGACGTGCACTACATCGAGGTGCAACCCGACTACAGCGACCTCATCGACAAGCTCAACCACTACATATCCCACCCCGACGAGGCCCAGACCATCATTGAAAACGCCCACGCCTACATCGACCAGTTTCGCCATCCGACGCGCGAAGACCTCGTCTCGCTGCTGGTGCTCGACCGCTATTTCGCCCGCACCAACGCCGGTTACCGCCCTCTCGGCCCAACCCGCTAACCCTGTTCCCGACGCATGAAGATACTCATCGTGAGATTTCGGCAGCTGGGAGACACCGTGCTCTCCACGCCCCTCTTCAACACGCTGCACGCCACTTTCCCCGAGGCCAGCATCGACTTGGTGCTCAACGACCGCATAGCCCCGCTTCTGGCCGGCCATCCCGCCATTCGCCGCATCCACGCCTTCAGCGAGGCCGAGCGACACAACATGGCGCGATACCTGCCCCGCGTGTGGCAGATTGTACACCGCGAGCACTACGATGTCATCATCGACCAGTTCACTACGTTCTATTCACAGCTCTTCGCGCTCTTCTCGCCGTCGACGCGCTACCGCATCGCCGTGGACAAATGGTACAGCCGTCTCATGTCCAACTACACGCTGCCCAAGTGCGGCCGCGGCAGCATGGTGGACCATAACATCAACATGGCCGCGCCGCTCGAGGCCATCAGGCCCCTGCAGCGCGACCGGCACATCAGCCTAAGCATCACTGCCCGCGAGCTGGAAAGCATGCGGAGCTACCTCGAGGGCTGCGGCCTCGACCTGTCACGGCCCATCATCCTGATGGGCGTCACGGCCAAACTCAGCAGCAAGACCTGGGCCGAAGACCGCATGGCGTGGGTCATCGACCGGTTCACCGGCCGCTATCCCGACGCACAAATCATCTTCAACTATGCCCCGGGAGCCGAAGAAACCAACGCCCGCCGCATCTACAACCGGCTGGCCGACGGCCGCAACGTGTTCATCGATGTGCAGACACGCAGCCCGCGCGAGCTCTTCGCACTGGCCCATTTCATCTGTTTTTATTTCGGGAATGAGGGGGGGGCGCGCCACATTGTGCATGCAGCGGGAAAGCCGTCGCTGGTGATTTGCGCCCCCAACTCCTTGAAATCCACTTGGATTCCACAGGACGAAGTACCGGCCGAGGGCGTCTCGGCCGACGACTTCGGGCCGACCGACGGCTTGCCGCCGGCCCGGCGTTACGACATGATTACCAAGGAAGAGGTGTGGCGACAACTCGAAAAAGCATTCAGCCTTCTGCCAGCAAGCGTTTGTAAAGACTGACGTAGGCCTGGGTGTATTTCTCGTAGGTGAAGCCCTCGGAATACGTCCGGGCGGCTCGGGCCTCCTCGCCGTCGCGGTCCCAACGGGCCACTTCGGCCCTCACCACATCGGCCATAGCCTGGGGCTCCAGGCTGTCGAAGTAGCAGGCGTGCGGGCCGCACACCTCGGGCAGACTGCTCATGCGCGAGGAGAATACGCGGCAACCGAAGCGCATGGCCTCGAGCACCGGCAGCCCGAAACCCTCCAGACGGCTGGGAAAGAGAAAGGCCTGGGCGTGGGCATACATCCATTGTTTCTCCGCGTCGGTAATCTTTCCGGTGAGCACCACACGGCCCTCGCCCGTCTTTTCGACGAGGGGAATAAGGTGCTCGCGGGAGAAACGGAAGTGCTTGTCGCCGCAGATGTAGAGCTTGTGGTCGGGGAAATGCTTCATCATGGGCACCAGCTTGTGGAAGTTTTTCTTCTCGCGGATTTGGCCAATGGTGAAGAAAAACTTCTCGTTTTCGTCGGCAATGAAGTCGGGCTTGCGCATGTTGCTCATGTCCATGTCCTGTATTCCGTTGTATATCACCCCCTTGAACTTGCTGTCCACCCGGTAGTGGGCCTTCACGTCGTCGCGTGCATAGTTGGAAATGGTGGTGATATAGTCGCTGTGGCGTAGGCGGAAATACATGCGAAGAACGTATTTCAGCTTGTGCACGTGCTTCTTCTCGTAGAGGAAATTCAGGTCGTGCACGGTGAGAAGATACTTGGTTCCCTTCATGGGCAGCCGGAATCCGAAGAGCTGATCGGTGGAGTGCCACAGGTCGATATGGGCGTTGAGCCGGTGCAGGTCGCGCAGAGCGTGCTCGCGTGCCACGTAGTCCACGCCGTCGCCAAAGGCTCCCACGTAGCGTTCGGGCACCATCAGCACAAGCCTCACGTCACCCAAGTCGGCGCGGGCAATGCGTGGAGCATAGTTGTCGCAGATGTTGCCAAAACCACAAAACGAGCCCAAGTGGGACAGATCAATCAAGATTCTCTTTGTCATTACCGTATTTTATTTTGGCTGCAAAGGTATGAAGAATTTTCCATACCCCGTGCGTTGCAGGGCCATTTCAATATAAAGAGGTGGTGAAAACGCCGCAATCGCCTTGCCATTACGCCGTAATCACGCGGCGAAAACGCCGTAATCGCAACGCCAACACGCCGCAATCACGCCGCCGTTATGCCGCAATCGCAACACCCCGAAACCGCCGCGGCAACGACGGCGGGCCGCAACGCGGCCGCCCCGTGGCTGTGGACAACGCGCATCCACAGCCACGGGGCGACAGCTATATATAATAAAGGTGGGCTATTTCAGGTTTTGCTCCACCCGCTCTGCAATGGTTTGCGGGTCAATGGAGGCCAGACAGGCATAGTCGCCACGGTGGCAAGGCTTGTTGCCGAAGACCGAACAGGGGCGACAGGGCAGGGCGGTCTGCACGGCATTTTCCGGCCGCTGGCCCCAGCCCATGAAGCCGGCGTAGGGATGTGTGGCCCCCCACACGCTCACCACAGGCGTTCCCACGAGCGAGGCCAGGTGCATGTTGGCGCTGTCCATGCTCACCATCACGTCGAGATGGCTCATGAGCACCAGCTCCTGCGCCAGGCCCCCGAGCACGGCCGAGGCATTGGTGCAGTGGGGGTGGCGGGCCGCAAGGGCGTCGATGACTTCGTGTTCGCGGGCGCCCGCGCCGAAGAAGAAGATGCGGCACGAGGGGTGGCGTTGCAACAACTGCTGCAACACCTGTTCCATCAAGGCCACGGGATAGGCCTTGCCACGATGGGCGGCAAAGGGGGCCACGCCTATCCACTGCTGGAAAGGACGCTTCTCGCCGATGACGGCAGGCAGCTGCCGCAGGCTGGACTGCTCGGGCTGGAGCAGCGTGGAGAACTCGGGGCGCACCGGATAGCCCAGCTCCCTGAACACGCGCGCATAGCTCTCGAAGGCCGTGGGCAGAGGCTGCAGCACCTTGTGATGCGTTGACGTGAGCGCGCGGCGCGCCTGGCGGTGCTTGTCGAGATGGGCCACACGGCAGCGATCCACGTTGAACCGCATGCGCAGATAGTTGGAGCGGAGCACGTTGTGCAGGTCGGCAATGGCCGTGAAATGCTTGGCAGAGAGCCGCCGGTAAAGGGCGTTGAGCCCCCGTATGCCCTGGTATTCCCGGTGGATGTCGGCCGCCATGAAGCTCACGTTGGGGGCCAGATGCTCGAAGAAAGGCCGGGCAAACGGGCGCGAGAGCATGGTGATGCGCACGTGGGGATACTGCCGGGCCAGGGCGTAGACCACCGGCACCGTCATGGCAACATCGCCCAAGGCGGAGAATCTGATGACCAGAAGGTGTTCCGTTTTCATGGTTAAGGAAAAGGCAGACGGGGAGTAGGGCAGGGGGAGAAGAAGCAACCGCGGGGTTACTTCTTCTGATAGAGAATGGGATTGGTGCTGGGATCGTTGTACATCTTCATCTGGCGGTACACCTTCATGTACTTGCGGCCGCCCCCGATGTCCTCCAGCAGCTGGTCGATGGCCGTGCCGAGGTCCACCTGCTGCTCCAGCAACACGTTGAGCTTGGCTTGGCAACGCTGGCGGTGTTCGGCGGTGGCGTCGGTGCGTGCGGCCTGTTCGCACATGTGATAAATCTTCAGGGCCAGGATGGAGAGGCGGTCGACAGCCCATGCCGGGCTCTCGGTGTTGAGCCTTGCGTCGGGCAGCGGGTTCACCTCGGAGTATTTCTGGCGGAAGTAGGAGTCTATCTGCTCCACGAGATCAGTGCGGTCTTGGTTGGAGCGGTCGATGCGACGCTTCAGCGCCAAGGCGTCGAGCGGGTCGATGTGCGGGTCGCGGATGATGTCTTCCAGGTGCCACTGTACGGTGTCTATCCAGCATTTCAGGTAGAGACGGTTGTCTATCGAGTCACGCTCAAAAGGGTTGTTGATGGGCGTGTCGACGTTGTCGGTGACGTGATAATCGTCGATGGCCTTGTTGAAAATTTCGTTGCAGTGCTGTGTAAATGACATTTTGCAGGTTGATTGATACATAGATGCAAAGGTACCAAAAGCTTTCGAGCTACGCAATAACGGGGCTTAAAAAAGATGAGAAAACCTGCACAGTGTTGGGGTGTTTGTGCAATGGTTCGGAATTTTTAGAGTAAATAATTTGCGTAATTGCCGAAAAATTAGTTTCTTTGCAGCCGATTTTGAAGAATATTATTCATTAACAACATTTTTAAAAGGTTACAATCATGTCAGAAATTGAATCAAAAGTTAAGGCTATCATCGTTGACAAACTGGGTGTAGACGAGGCAGAAGTAAAGCCCGAAGCAAGCTTTACCAACGATTTGGGTGCAGATTCGCTGGACACCGTGGAGCTCATCATGGAGTTTGAAAAGGAATTTGGCATCTCCATTCCTGATGATAAGGCTGAGACTATTCAGACTGTACAGGATGCCATCAACTACATCCAGGAGAACGCCAAGTAAGTTGAGCGTAAATGTTTAGCGTTTTGTGTTGAAACGCTAAACTTTTTATTTAAAACCCAATTCAATGGAATTAAAGAGAGTAGTGGTAACAGGACTGGGCGCCGTTACACCGGTAGGCAACACGCCTGAAGAGATGTGGCAGAGCCTTTTGGCCGGCAAGAGTGGTGCAGCTCCTATTACTTCGTTCGATACGACCAATTTCAAGACCACGTTCGCCTGCGAGGTGAAAGACCTGAACGTCACCGATTACATCGACCGTAAGGAAGCCCGCAAGATGGACCGCTGCACCCAGCTGGCCATGATTAGTGCCATGCAGGGCGTGAAAGACTCGGGCATGGACTTGGAAAAGGAGGACAAGACCCGCATCGGTGTGGTCTATGGCATCGGTATCGGCGGCATCAAGACCTTTCAGGAAGAGGTGATGTACTATGGGCAGCACAAGGAAGACGGGCCCAAGTTCAATCCTTTCTTCATCCCGAAGATGATTGCCGACATCGCTGCAGGCCAGATCAGCATGCACTTTGGCTTCCACGGCCCCAACTATGTGACGACGAGTGCCTGTGCTTCTTCGAGCCATGCACTGGCCGACGCATTCAACCTGCTGCGTCTCGGCAAGGCCGACGTCATCGTGGCCGGCGGCGCCGAGGCTGCCCTCTGCGACTGTGGCGTGGGCGGTTTCACCGCCATGCACGCCCTGTCCACCCGCAACGACGATCCCCAGGCCGCCAGCCGGCCGTTCAGCGCCAGCCGCGACGGGTTCGTGATGGGCGAGGGTTCGGGCTGCCTCGTGCTGGAGACGCTCGAGCATGCAAAGGCCCGTGGCGCCAAGATCTATGCCGAAATGGTGGGCGAGGGCATGAGCGCCGATGCCTATCATATCACTGCTTCCCATCCCGAGGGACTGGGTGCCAAGCTCGTGATGCAGGCCGCCATGGACGATGCAGGGCTCGGAGTGGACGACATTGACTATATCAACGTGCACGGCACATCGACCCATGTGGGCGACATTTCCGAGGCCAAGGCCATCAAAGACGTATTCGGCGAGCAGGCTTACAAGCTCAACATCAGCTCCACCAAGAGCATGACGGGCCACCTGCTGGGTGCTGCCGGTGCGGTGGAAGCCATGGTATGCGTGCTGAGCGTGCTGAACGACATCGTGCCGCCGACCATCAACCATGCCGACGGCGACGAAGATCCCGAACTCGACTACAAGATGAACTTCACCTTCAACAAGGCTCAGAAGCGCGAGGTTCGCGCCGCCCTGTCCAACACGTTTGGCTTCGGCGGTCACAACGCATGCGTCATTTTCAAGAAGTATGCTGAATAAAGTAGGAACGATTTCCAACGTCATAGACAGAATAAGGCTCCCTTTCCGCAAGGATAAGGAGCTTTATTCTTCTTTGCGCGACATCATCGGCTTCTATCCCCACGACATCAGCTATTACAAGATGGCCCTGATGCACAAGAGCGTGATGCACCGCAACAAGAAAGGAAAGCCCGTCAACAACGAGCGTCTGGAGTTCTTGGGCGACGCCGTGCTCGACGCAGCCGTGGGCGATATTGTCTACCGGCACTTCCCCGGCAAGCGCGAAGGCTTCCTCACCAACACCCGCTCCAAGCTGGTGCAGCGCGACACACTCAACAAGCTGGCCCAGGATATGGGCATCTGCAGCCTCATTCACTCCAGTGGGCACACCTCCACACACAACAGCTACATGGGCGGAAACGCTTTCGAGGCCTTGGTGGGGGCCATGTATTTGGACCGGGGATACGATGCCTGCATGACGTTCCTCAAGAAGCGAATCCTGGCGCAAATGATCAATATAGACAAGGTGGCGTACAAGGAAGTAAACTTCAAGAGCAAGCTGATAGAGTGGAGTCAGAAGAACCGCGTGAAGATGTCGTTCGAGCTTGTCGAGGAAGGCAAGGACAAGAACGGCAGCCCTACGTTCACCTACCAGGTGATGCTGGAAGGCGTGGAGGGATGTTCCGGCTCCGGATTCTCCAAGAAAGAGAGCCAGCAGAAAGCCTGCAAGGACACGCTCGGCCGGCTGCGCCGCGAGCCGCAGTTCATCGACGAGGTATTTGCCGCCAAGGGAAACCGCACGAAAATGGAGGAGGAGCCCGTACAGGCCCTGCCCGATACCAACGAGACGCGCAGCTTCATCGTGTCGGAGGACACGCCGGAGCCCAGCGAACAGAAGCACGTCACGGCCTTCCGCGAAGAGGTGTTCACCGAGCAGGAGAGTGCCGCCGCCAGCCGTGAAGAGGAGGTTCCGCCCCAATCGGACACCGACGGATTTGACCTCGGCGACATCAGCGCCAAGGCCAAGAGCCGTGAAGAAATTATCGCCGCCGCCGAGCATGCGGCCTTCGAGGAGTCATAATCCCGGAGGCGCGTGCCCGGCGGCCGCGCTTTTACAACAACTACACCACTACTTAAACCTCCGGCCACGCCGTCACGAATGGGGCACACGGCCGGAACTGTTCATTTAAACCTAAAACAACATGATGAAGAATGCTTTGTTCGGCTTGATGATGGGCGCGCTGTGCCTGTCGCAGCCGGCCGTGGCCCAGGATGGAACCGAGGCCGAATTCCGCCATTGGGCGCCCACTCCTCCCCGCGGATGGAACTCGTGGGACTGCTATTACAGCTCCGTCACCGAGAAAGAAGTGATGCAGAATGTCCGGTACCAGCGCGACAACCTGCTGGACTATGGCTGGGAATACGTCGTCGTGGACATACGCTGGTACTGCAACCATCCCTCGCTGGGTGGCGGATGGTACAACCAGAAAGGCTCGCAGGACTACGTGCTCGACGAATACGGACGCTATCTGCCGTCGCCCACACGCTTCCCCAGCGCGCTGGTGGACGGCGTGAACAAGGGATTCAAGGCCCTGGCCGACTCCATCCATGCCATGGGCATGAAGTTCGGCATTCACATCATGCGCGGCGTGCCCACCGCTGTGGCACAGAATCCAGCGGCCTATACGCTGATGGGCAGTGCCGGCAGTACGGACGCCGAGCGGCGGGAAGCCTGGGCCAAGGTGTACAACGGCACGACATCGCCTTGCACCTGGCTGGCCGACAATGCCCTGGTGCGCAACACCGACGAGGGCCAGCAGTACTACAACAGCATCATGCAGCTGTACGCCGAGTGGGGTGTGGACTTTATCAAGGTGGACGACATCAGCCGCCCGTTCTACACCGACGAGATAGCGATGCTGCGCAAGGCCATCGACCGGTGCGGCCGGCCCATCGTGCTGTCCGTGAGTCCGGGCAAGACGCAGTATCAGTATGCTGACCAGTGCCTGGCCATGGTGAACCAATGGCGCATGATGGACGACCTGTGGGACAACTGGTCACACGTGAAAGCCGTGTTCAACGAGGCCCATGCCTGGGAGAAAGTGACGCGGCCGGGCAACTATGCCGACTGCGACATGCTGCCCCTGGGCCAGATTGCCATGACCATCGCCGACCCGGGCTACACCAATGCCGACCCCGGCCGCTGGACTCAACTCACCCGCGACGAGCAGTACACTATGATGACGCTGTGGGGGGTGTGCCATTCTCCACTGTTCTTCGGCGGCGAAATGACACGCAACGACGACTTCACGCTCTCGCTGCTGACCAACCGCGACATGCTCGACATGAATGCCTATGGCGTGGATGCCCGCCAATACTACAACAGCGGCACGGGTGAAATCGTGTGGACCAGCCTCGACCCGAAAGACGGCACACGCTATCTGGCCATGTTCCAGGACGACGACACACGCTGGGTGCACGCCAACGAGGCCTTGTACAAGAGTGAGAACGTGACCTATACCACCGACGGACACGCTGTGAACGTAGACATAGCATGGCCCGCGGGCAGCAAGACGTTGGTGCTCGTCGTGGACGATGGAGGCGACAACTTCAACTACGACCACGGCGACTGGATCAATCCCACGCTGGTGCTGAGCGATGGCACGGAGGTGGCTCTGACGGGAAAGTATCTGACGCAGACCTATACCAAGTCGTACTTCAACCGCGTGCGCGAGGACAAGAACGTGGACAACGGAGGAAAAATGAAAGTGATGGGCACGGCCTACGACCGTGGCTTCTCCACCGACGCCAACGCCCTGCTGCTGTTTACAATCCCCGACACGCTCGACGTGGTGCGCTTCAAGGCCATGGCTGCCGCCGACGACAGTGGCATCGGGCAGAACGGTTCGACCACGAGCATCTGTTTCATGGTGTTCGACCACAACCCGCGACCCGCAGGGACGGGGCTCATCAGCCGACAGGGCAAGAAGTCGGAAATGCTCGAAACAGACGTGAAAGATGCCGAAATGCTGAAGATTACGGTGGACAACTACGACGGCAGCTTCGCCTACGACCGCGCCGACCTCATCAACCCCGTACTGATCGACGCCGACGGCAACGAGACTTCGCTCACCACCCTGAAGCACAACAGCTACACCAGCGACTGGGGAACGCTGCACATCAACAGGAACGTGGAGGGCGGACAGCTGAAAGTGGACGGCAAAAGCTATGACACGGGGCTGGGCATGAACGGCGGTTGCACACTTACCTATCGGCTGCCCGAGGGTCACAAATACGTCAAATTCAAGGCTCTCTGCGGCTACGACTCCAGCTGCGACACCGACAATCCCAGTGCCACCTCGGGCACCACAATGACCTTTACTTTCGAGGCCGTGAAGAAAAATGGCTATCATGTGGATCTCACCGGACTGGGCTATGCGGCCAATCAGAAAGTGGGCGTGTACGACTGCTGGGGCAAGACGCACCTCGACTCGGTGGCCGGACGGCTCTGGGTGAGCATTCCCAGCCATGGCGCCAAGCTCTATCGGCTGAGTCCCGAGCGCGAGGAGGGAGGCCAGATAACCCTCAGCAGCCAAACCGTGAAGGCCGACAACAGCGAGGTGGACCTCACGGCCAGCGTAAGCGGAGCCCACGATGCCCAGAGCTACGTGCAGTTCGTCATCGACGGCAAGCCCGCGGGCAGCGTGAAATACGACGGCGAACCCGTCACTTTCCACGCCCGGGACCTGGCCGGCGGCACGCACAAGGTTGAGGCAAACTACAGTGGAACCACCCGACAGAAAGGCTGCAAGAGCCCCACGCTGACCATCGACACCGCCACGTCCATAGCGTCCGCGAAGATAAACGAGGCCGCCAAGCCGGGCACCGGCCGTCAGGGCATCTACAACCTGCAGGGCATGGCCCTCGACCGTGAACCCAGCCACGGCGTGTTCATCAGCCACGGCAGACTCAAGGTGAAATAGGGTGGGGCAGCCCCCTTACCCTATATATAAAAGCCAAATGACAGCCAGCAATAGCTGTCATTTGGCTTTTGTCATGCGTTTTTTCGGTGCTTTGCGCGATGTCTTGAATGCTGTTGCAAAGGCTTTGCAGCGATAGAATCTAATGAAGATTCCGAATATCTTCCGGGCTAAGCCCAGTGGCCTGCGCGATTTGTCTGTCCGACAGCCCCATGTCCTTCAGCTTGCGTGCCGTCATCCGTATGCCTTCGGCAATACCCTCGGCCCTGCCTTCAGCCCTTCCTTCGGCCCTGCCCTCAGCCTTTCCTTCCGCTCTTCCTTCTTCCTTTCCTTCCAAGTGGCCCTCGCCACGTGCCGTGGTGATGTTGTCGCGCAGAATGATGACATTGTCCAAATGGCGGTAATAGGCGCGGAGCTCCTCACGCGTCATGTGGTCCAGCTTGAGTTTCTGCCGGGCCTCGCCCAGTCCCGGGGCCGTAGCGTCGTCGGGAATCTCGCCCGTGTTCAGGAAATAGATCCACTGCTCCAGCGGCACGCGGCTCCATCGGTCAAAGTCGTTCACCTTGAGAATATAGTACTCGGGATACAGCTCGCTCACCTCATCAACGGCAAACCGCTGCCGTTGGAACGGCGAAAGGCGCAACAGTTCATGGTTGTGGATGCCCCGGAACTCCGTCTTGCCGTGGTACACGATGTCCTTGCCCTCGCCCAGATTGAAGTAGACGATGTTGATGCTGTACACCTTGCGCACATTCTCGTAGCCCTGCCCCCGGTTGATGTACTCCGTGACGAGCTTGGACGCACCAAAGAGCATACGCTGGAAGTAGGCCAGTTCCGTTTCGTTCTGCACCTCAATGAGGTACAGCACGCCCTGCTCGTCCTCTGCCAGCACGTCCACACGGTTCTGTTTGTCCTCCTCGTTCTCTTGGTTGCTCTCGCTCTCCAGCAATTTCTGTATCTTGATAGGGCGGCCCAGCAACGTCGTGATGAGGCCTTCCAGCACCCCATAATTGGCCTTGTCGCGCAACAACCGCTTCATGGCCCAGTCAAATCGGATATAGTTTGCCATAATCGTCTTGGTTTTGTGACAAAGATAACGGTTTTCGGTCAACGGCACAAGCGATTTGAGAAATTATTGCTTGCGCATTCTTCGCGCAGCTATATGTCCTTTCTATTATTCTGTCTAAAAGAATCGCGGGCCGTGTCTCACGACACAGCCCGCGCAAAAAAGAGATATTATAAAAACATGATATATTGAGTATATCCTATTT
>NZ_JADU01000001.1 GCF_000518545.1 Hallella seregens ATCC 51272 | reverse complement strand
ATGCTGCCCCTCGACTTGCATGTGTTAAGCCTGTAGCCAGCGTTCATCCTGAGCCAGGATCAAACTCTCCATGGTAAAATATAACATTGTACGTACCTACAATCACCACAAGGCCAATGCCCCACGGCAAATGAAAGCACGACGTCTTGCCTGTCACAGAACGCCTGGAAATGTATCGAAGTTCAAGTAAAACCTGTGAATCTCATCCAAAATGAATCGGACGGTTCTCATTCATACCCAATTCCCCGAAACCCAATAAAAACAGGAACGGGGACTTGCTTCTTGTACTACTACTCTGTCTATGTAAATACTTTCAAAGAACTCTTTCTGCATATTCGCCATGAGCCACAATCTTCCGACTGCCTCAACAGCAGCTTCCTGAATCCACGAATCAATTTCTATTATTGCTTGTTTATCCTCGAAAGCAATTGCAAAGTTAATGCAAAATCCGATTCCCTCCAAATAATCAAAGCAGAAAAACGCGAAAACCGCTATATTTTTCTGCTTTAATTACAAAAAGATCCTTATATACCTCCTAAGCAAAGAAAGAACCGTCCTTATTCAAAATTCAGTTCTGGAGCCTTTTCTGCTCCTGAATCTGCCTCAAATTTAGTCATTCGCTCAAATCCAAAGGCTCCTGCAAACAACACATTTGGGAAGGAGCGCACATTCTGGTTGTATTCCTGAACAGCCATGTTGTATTTCTGCCGGGCCTCGTTAATACGATTCTCCGTTCCCTCCAGTTGGATCTGCAGACTCTTGAAATTCTCGCTGGCTTTCAATTCCGGATACCTTTCGGCCACAACCATCAGCCGACCCAAAGCCTGGGAGAGCTCTCCTTGAGCCGCCTGAAACTGCCTCAATTTCTCGGGAGTCAGGTTGTCGACATCCAGTTTGATTTGGGTTGCGGCTGCTCGGGCCTTGGTCACAGCCTCATAGGTCTCCCTCTCATGCTTGGCATAGGTCTGAACCGTCTTGGCCAAATTGGGTATCAAGTCGGCTCTGCGCTGATATGTGGCCTGTACATCTGCCAAAGCTGTCGTTGCCGCTTCCTGTCCGTTTACCATTCCGTTATAGGAGTTACAAGCTCCCACACAGAGCATACAAAACAAAACAATCACGACGATTGTCACTGTCTTTCCTTTTTTCATTTCTCTTTTAATTAATGTATATACCTTTTTAATATAAACCTTTTTATATATAGGCCGGTCATTACCAACCTCCACCGGCACCGCCACCTCCAAAGCTGCCGCCACCGAAGCTACCGCCCGAGACACCTCCTCCGGATGCTGTTCCTCCGCCAAAGATAAAAGGCGGAAACCAATCATCGTCCTTTCGATTTTTACCACGCTTCGTCACCTTGCGGGGAGTCATCAACCCCAGTGATTCCAAAATGTTTCTGACGAACAACCATACGGGCATTCCAAAGAAAATTGCAAATAGGAAAATTCCCAACCACACGTCCGATTCCGTGGACTCTCCCCCATTGTCTACTTGCGGAATGCCCGTCTTGCCTGTCTTCAACTTCTGATAGATTGCCTTTGAGGTTTCCAGCACAGCATCGCCCACCCGGTTGACCCGCATGTTGGAGACAATGCAAGCACGGCCAATATCATCACACTCAACGTCTGTCAGGTCTGCTTCCAGTCCCTTGCCCGGAGCAATGAAATACCGACGGTCGTCGACAGCCAGAACGATGACCAGTCCTTTCCGTTCCTTTCGGGTACCAACGCCATGCCGGTTGCCCACATCTTGAGCCATCCGAAAGCAGTCGCCGTCTTTCACGTTGCCCACAACCACAAACACAGTCTGCACGCCACATTCCCTGTGCAGCCTCGCCAAATACGCATCCGACGAGTCGCGCTCTTCCTGCGTCAGCCGTTGTTCCGGGTCACAGACATAGCGGTTGCGATCCTGCAAATGAACCATCGGTACCTCATCCGCCGACCACACGTGGGCCCCAGCCTGCAAAGGTGCCCATGCCATTGCCCAGCAGAGCGCCAGCAACACGAAGAACGGACCAGTCCTTTTCAAACTTTCCAACATGGAAGCCTACCTTTTATTGAAGAACCGTAGCCTTCAAGATTCTCACATCGTTCACCGGACGGCTATAATCATCGGTGTCCACATAGTCGATGTCTCTCACAACGTCCAGCCCATCTGTCACCTCTCCAAACACGGTGTACTGTCCATCAAGGTGCGGACTTCCACCATATTTCTTATAATGCTCGCGTATCTCGGGTGTGAGCACCACCTTTCCCTGTGTGCGTTCGTCCAGACGCCCCTGCACCCGGTCGAGTCCTAATGTGCTGAACGTGCTACCATAGACGATGTAAAACTGGGAAGCCGACGAAGACCGCTCCGGGTTCCCTTGGTCGCCCTCGCGTGCAGCCGCCAGTGCCCCACGCTTGTGAAAGAACTGCGGATAGACAATCTCGGCCGGAATGGTGTAGCCCAAGTCGTGGGTGCCCACCGTGTCACCAGGCTTGGCGTGCCTCGTAGTGGAGTCGCCGGCCTGTATCATGAAATCTGCTATCACCCTGTGCCACAGCACGCCGTCATAATAACCCTCGCGTACCAAACGCAGGAAATTGTCGCGGTGACGCGGCGTCTCATTGTAAAGTTCTACGATTATCTTGCCTTTGGAAGTCTCCAAGAGCACCCGCTGACGCGCGGCTCCCTCCTGCACTTGTGCCAGCACGGGCACCTGCATCAGGAGCAAGAAGAACAGTACCAAGCGTTTTTTCATATCGTTTGCTTTCATTCCAGCTTTTGTTTTACGCACGTAAAAGTAAGCAATTATCTTGAATTTTGTTCTAAATTTCCCGAAAAATATTAATTTTTAATAGAAACCCAGGACGCTTCCAGCCTTTTTCTTTGCCGTTTAACGGAAATAGATTAAATTTGCAGGATGTTAGAACACCTCCCATGAACGGAAGAAAGACAAACTTCCAAAGAAAAAATGATGGAACATGAATAAAAAAATTATCCTTCCTTTGATACTGGTCATTCTCCTCCTCGCAGGTGGCATTGCATGGCTCTACGTCAGTCTTGACAAGCAGAAACAGGCCAACGAGGAAATGGTGCAACTGGCCGAGATGGACAAGAAAGAGATGGAGAACGAGTATCAGCAGTTCGCCAATCAGTACAGCGAGATGAAAACGCAGATCAACAACGACTCCATCGTGGCCCAACTCACGCAAGAACAGGAGCGCACGCAGCGGCTGCTCAAGGAGCTTCGGGACACCAAGAGCACCGACGCCCGCGAGATTGCCCGACTCAAAAAGGAGCTCGCCACCGTGAGAGCCGTGCTGCGCAGCTACGTCATCGAGATAGACTCGCTCAACCGGCTCAACCAAAACCTCACGGCCGAGAACACACGCATCAAAGGCCAATACGAAGAGGCCAACCGTCAGATCGAGGGACTGAACACCGAGAAACAGTCGCTCTCCGAGAAAGTGGCCATCGCCGCCCAGCTCGATGCCGTGGGCATCAGCCTCACCGCCATGGACAAGCACAACAAGGCCACCCGCAAGACCAAGAAAGCAAAGGCCCTGCAAGTCAGCTTCTCACTGGCCAAGAACGTGACTGCCCAGAGCGGCAACAAGACGGTCTACGTCCGTCTCACCTCGCCTACGGGTTCCCTCATGGGCGGCGCTGGAACATTCACTTATGAAAACCGCAGCCTGGAATGCTCCATGAAGCGCACCGTTGAGTACGGCGGCAAGGAGACTCCCGTCTCCCTCTACTATACCATCGACCAAGCCCTGCAGGGCGGCACCTACAGCGTCAGCATCTTTGCCGACGGCAACATGATTGGGAGCCGCAGTTTCACGTTGGAATAACCTTTCCTAAACGTTGGAGCAACCTTTCCTGAACGCTGGAATAACCCTCCCCGAACGTTGGAGCAACCCTCCCCGAACGTTGGAGCAACCCTCCCCGGCACAAGGACGACGCCGGCGTTACCCCCTCCACGGGCTTCAAACAAGATTAAGACCATTTATAATGAAAAGCGTTTCTTTCATTATCCTATTCTTTGGGTGCATGGCCACAGCCCAGGCCCAGCGCGTGTTGAGCCTGGACAGTTGCCGTGCCCTGGCGTTGCGCAACAACAAGCAAATCAACATTTCTCGCATGAGCAAGCTGGCCACCATGAATGCCCGCAAGGCCGTCCGCACCAAATATCTGCCCAAGGTGGATGCGTTGGTCGGCTACGAATGGACCAGCCGCGAAATCAGCCTGCTCAGCAAAACCCAGAAAGCCAACCTCGGCAACCTGGGCACCAACGGCCTCCAGCATGCGGGAGCCAACCTCTCGAGTGCCATTTCTTCACAGATCAACGGCCTCGTCCAGCAGGGCACCCTCACCGTCGATCAAGCCCAACGGCTCGGTGCGCTGATGCAACAGATGGGCAGCGGGCCCATTGCCCAGTACATCGGCAGTCTGGGCAACGCCATCGGCCAGGAACTGGCCAATGCCCTGCGCACCGACACCCGCAACCTCTTCGGCGGGGCCATCATGCTGCGCCAGCCGCTCTACATGGGCGGGGCCATCACGGCAGCCAACCGCATGGCCGACATCTCGGAGCAGATGGCCGACAACGACGTGAACCAGAAGACCCAGGCCACGATCTACAGCATCGACCAGACTTATTGGACCGTGGTTTCGCTCCGGCAAAAGCAGAAGCTGGCCAACAGTTACCGCGACCTGGTGCAGAAACTCGACGACGATGTACACAAGATGATACGCCAAGGGGTAGCCACCCGCGCCGACGGACTCAAGGTGGACGTCAAGGTCAACGAGGCCGACATGCAGATCACGCAGGTGGACGACGGCCTGGCCTTGGCCAAGATGCTCCTCTGCCAGCTGTGCGGACTGCCCATCGATGCCGACATCACACTGGCCGACGAGACCGACGGCGGAGCCTCTGCCACCGTCTGCCCCGACCCCACTTTCACCCCCGACCCCACCCTCTCCAGCCGCCCCGAGATACGCCTGTTGCAGAATGCCGTCGATATGAGCGCGCAGACCACGCGCCTCGTCCGTGCAGCCTATCTGCCCCACGTGGCCCTCACCGGCGGCTACATGATTTCCAACCCGAACGTGCTCAACGGATTCCAGAAACGTTTCTCCGGTCTGTGGAACGTGGGCGTGCTTGTCCAGATTCCCGTATGGAACTGGTTCGAGGGCGCCTACAAGGTGCGCGCCGCCAAGGCAGCCACCAGTATGGCCTCGCTCGCGCTCTCCGACGCGCAGGAAAAGATAAACCTTCAGATCACGCAAAGCCGCTTCAAGGTGAAAGAGGCCCGCAAAAGGCTTGCCATGGCCGAGAAAAACATCAGCAGCGCCGAGGAGAACCTGCGCTGTGCTCAGGTGGGATTCCGCGAGGGTGTCATCGAGTCCACCGACGTCATGGCCGCCCAAACCGCCTGGCAACAGGCCCAGAGCCAGAAGATTGACGCCGAGGTAGAGCTGCGGCTCAGCCAGGTGAACCTCGAAAAAGCGCTCGGCATTCTCAACTAACATCCAACGAACCGCATAACAAACCCAAATATCATGTCAGCAAAAACACAGCATAACAACATCCTCCTAGCCGTTCTGGGCTTTGCCACCGCCGTGGTCGTCGTGGCCCTCATCGGATTCTTCACCCTCGGCAAGACCGACGACACCATCCAGGGCGAAGTCGAAGTGTCCGAGTATCGCGTCAGCTGCAAGCTCCCCGGCCGCGTGGTCGAGCTCCGTGTCAAGGAAGGCGACTACGTGCACGTGGGCGACACACTGGCCATTCTTGAGGTTCCCGAGGCTAATGCCCAGCAGCGCGTGGCCGAAGCCGCCGAGGGAGCCACCCAGGCGCTGAGCAGCCTTGCCGAGGCCGGCGCCCGCAAGGAGCAGATTCAAGGGGCCTACCAGCTCATGCAACAGGCCATGGCCGCCGAGGAAATCACCCGCAAGAGCTACACCCGCATGCAGAATCTCTACGACGAAGGAGTGATGAGTGCGCAGAAGCGCGACGAGGCCTTGGCGGCCTACAAGGCGGCCGAGGCGCAGGTGGCCGCGGCCAAGAGCCAGTACGACATGGCCCGCAGCGGAGCCCGCGTCCAGGAAAAGGAGGCGGCCCGCAAGAATGCCCAGGCAGCCCAGGGGGCCGTAGACGTGGTGAAATCGCTGCTCCGCGAGACGGTACAAGTGTCCAATGTCGAGGGCGAGGTGAGTTCCATCTACCCCAAGGTGGGCGAACTCGTCGGCATAGGCTCGCCCATTATGAGCATCTCCATGCTGGGCGACATGTGGGGCACGTTCAATATCCGCGAAGACCAGCTCAACGGAATGAAGGTGGGCAGCCGCTTCACTGCTTTCTCGCCCGCATTCAACAAGGACGTGCAAATGACCGTTTACAACATCAAGGACGAGGGATCCTACGCCGTCTGGAAAGCCACCAAGAGCAACGGACAGTACGACCTCAAGACCTTTGAGGTGAAGGCCCGTTTCACCCGTCGGTTCGACGGGCTGCGTCCCGGCATGTCTCTCATCATCAGGAAATGAAAGATCTTCTGAGCCGCATCTGGCATCTCTCCTTGCGCGAGCTGGGCATCATGCGCCAGAACCCCATCTATGGGTTCTGCACGCTGGGCTTCCCGCTGCTCATCGTGGTGTTCTTCACCTCGCTGATGAGCCAGGGCGTGCCCGTCGACATGCCTGTCGGCGTGGTCGATCACGACAACACCGCCACCTCGCGCGCCATGGTGCGCCAGCTCGACGCCTTTCAAACCTCACACATCGTGGCCCGCTACGCCAACGTCAACGAGGCCCGCAAGGCCATCCAGCGCAACGAAATCTACGCCTTTCTGCTCATTCCGCAAGGCACCACCCGCGGCCTCATGACCTCCACCCAGCCCCGCATCTCGTTCTACTACAGCAACGTGTCGCTCGTGGCCGGCTCCATGCTCTTCCGCGACCTCAAGACTCTCGCCACGCTGGGCTCGGCGTCGGTGGGCGCCACCAAGCTCGCCGCCCGCGGCAAGACCGGCCGGGAAATCCGCACTTTCCTCCAGCCCATCACCATCGACCTGCACATGGTGGGCAATCCGTGGGGCAATTACAACATCTATCTCAGCACGGCCATGGTGCCCGGCGTGCTCATGATTTTCGTTTTCCTGCTCACACCTTATTCTATTGGCACCGAACTCAAGTTCCACCGCTCGCGCCAGTGGATTCGCATGGCGGGCGGTAGCATCCACGTGGCCGTCGTGGGCAAGCTCCTGCCCCAGACGCTCGTCTTCCTGCTGGTCATGTATGGTTTCGAGTTCTACGTGTTCTATGTCCTCGACTTCCCCCATCCCGGCGGCGTGGCACCCATGCTTCTGCTGGGCTTGCTCTCCATTTTGGCCTGCCAGGCCTTTGGAGTCTTCGCCTTTGGGCTCATCCCTTCGCTGCGCATGTCCATGTCGGTGTGCTCGTTGTGGGCGATGGTGAGCTTCTCCACCTGTGGCGCCACTTTCCCCGTCTTCGCCATGGACGGCGCCATCCAGAGTCTGGCCCCGCTTTTTCCCCTGCGTCATTTCTATATGATTTACCAGATGTGCATCTTCAACGGCTTCCCCCTGGCCAGTGCATGGGCCAGTTTCGGGGCCCTCGCCATCTTCATTGCGCTGCCCGTTCTGGCCATGAACAATCTGCGCAAGGCCATGCTCATCTACGCCTATATCCCGTAATCATGGAAAAAGACAGTCTGCTTTATAAAATCAAGGAGGGCTTCGCCGACACCTGTTACATCTGGACCAAGGAGATACGCAGCACCATTTCCGACGAGGGCGTGCTCATCTTCTGCATCCTTGTGCCCCTGCTCTATCCGCTGCTTTATTCCTGGATCTACAACAATGAGGTGGTGCGCGACGTGCCCGTGGCCGTGGTCGACCTGTCCCACTCCTCCACCTCGCGCGCGTTCATCCGTGCCGTCGATGCCACGCCCGACGTCCGAGTGGCCTACCACTGCACCTCCATGGCCGAGGCGCGCGACCTCAACCGCCGCCAGCAGGTGCGTGGCACGCTCTATTTCCCGCCCGATTTCGACACCCGTCTCTACCGCGGCGAGCAGTCGGCCGTGGGTGTTTATGCCGACATGAGCCTTATGCTCACCTACAAGGCCATCTACCAGTCGTCCCAGACCGTAGCCACCGAGCTCAACAGCCACATCCAACTGCAGCAGGGCGGCGGCTTCACCCAGCGCGACGACGAGGTGGCCGCCCTGCCGCTGGCGTTCGACGAGGTGCCCATCTTCAACGTCACCGCCGGCTATGGCAACGCCATCCTGCCCGGTGTGCTCATGCTTATCCTGCAGCAGACCCTGCTGTTGGGCATCGGTCTGGCGGCCGGAACCGCCCGTGAGAACAACCGTTATCAGGACCTCGTGCCCATCTCGCGCCACTACAGCGGCATCTTCCGCATCGTGCTGGGCAAGTCGAGCTGCTATTTCATGCTCTATCTCGTCATGGGCGCCTATCTCGCGCTGGTCGTTCCACGCCTGTTCGGCTTCGTCTCGCTGGTCTCCTGGCCCACGCTCGCGGGCCTCCTCGTGCCCTACATTCTCTCGTGCATCTTCTTCGGCATGATGCTCTCGTGCCTCGTGCGCTACCGCGAGAATGTCATGTTGCTCGTGGTCTTCACCTCCGTGCCCTTCCTGTTCCTCACGGGACTGAGCTGGCCTCAGAGCAACATCCCCGGCATCTGGCAGGGCTTTGCCTACCTCATCCCGTCCACTTTCGGCGTGCGCGGCTTCCTCCGCATCTCGTCCATGGGGGCCACCCTGTCCGACATCCGCGTGGAGTACCAGGCCCTGTGGATTCAGGTCTTCGCCTATCTAGTGCTCACCTGCGCCGTCTACCGCTATCAGATCAACGCCACGCGCCGCCGCGCCTTCGACCACATGGAGCGCATCAAGGCCAAGGCCGCCGAGGCCAAAAACAAGAAACTGTAGGGACACGCCCGTGGGCGTCCCTACAGTTCATTGCTTCACGGCACAACCCTTTCTGTCTCTGTTCAGAAAGGCTCACGCCAGTCGCAGCCCTCGCGCCAGCGCGAACAGCCGTAGGCTGTCCGCCCTTTCACCACCCGGCCCTGCCCGCACTTGGGGCACACGCCGCCCACCTGCACCTGCTGCCGGCCCTCCTCGGCCGCCGTCTGCGCCGCCGAGGCCTCTGTCTGCGCCACCGCCGTTTTGCGGGTGCGCCGCAGCTTGCGCGACTCGGCCGTTTTCTCCTTGCCCTTTTTCTCGTCTTCCAGCCTGAAAGCCTCTATCTGCCGGCTGCTGCTGTCGCGCATCACGTCGGTCACTATCTTGGCCACTTGCTCCTTCAGCTCCGCAATGAACTGCGCCGGGCTGTACTTCCTCCGCTCTATGTCGCGCAGCTTTTTCTCCCAGATGCCCGTCAGTTCGCAGCTCGTGAGTAGCCGCTCGTGTATGGTGTCGATGAGTTGAATGCCCGTGGGCGTGGGCACCAGGTTCTTCCGCTCGCGGCGAATGTAGTGACGCTTGAACAGCGTCTCGATGATGCCCGCCCGCGACGAGGGCCGCCCGATGCCGTTCTCCTTCATCGCGGCGCGCAGCTCGTCGTCGTCCACAAACTTGCCGGCCGTCTCCATGGCACGCAGCAGCGAGGCCTCGGTATAGTGCTTGGGTGGCTGCGTCTGCTTCTCGGTCAGCGTGGGCGTGTGCGGCCCCGACTCGCCTTTCACAAAGGCGGGCAGCGTGCGTTCCTCCTCGTTCTTCCGGCCCTCATCGTCCTGCTGTTCCTCCTTGGAGTAGACGCTGCGCCACCCCGGCTCCAGTATCTCCTTGCCGCTGGTCTTGAATGCCACCGCGTCCACCCGTCCCGTCACCGTCGTTGTGGCAAATTTGCAGTCGGGATAGAACGCCGCCACAAACCGCCGCGCTATCAGGTCGTACACCTTCAGCTCCATGTCGGTCAGCGCCACGGGCGTCTGGCCCGTGGGAATGATGGCGTGGTGGTCGGTCACCTTGGCCGTGTCGAACACGCGTTTGGGCTTCGGCAGCTTGGGGCTGAGGGCGGCCAGCGCCTTGATGATGTCCAGATAGGGCTTCTGTCCGGCCTTCATCATCTGGCTCACCCCGTTCAGGATGCCCGGACACTTGGGGTAAACGTCGTCCGGGAGATACTGCGTGTCCACGCGCGGATAGGTGGTGAGCTTCTTCTCGTAGAGCCCTTGTATCAGGTTCAGCGTGGTGTCGGCCGAGAATCCGAACTTGCGGTTGCAGTCCACCTGCAGCGACGTCAAGTCGTAGAGCGGCTTGGGGGCCTCCCTGCCCTGCTTCTTCTGTACGCCGTCCACCGTGAAAGGCTTGCCCTCGATGAGGGCAAAGTCCTGCCGTCCGTCCTCCTCACGGCTGTATCGGCCCGAGGTGGCGGTGAACAATGTGTCGCGGTAGAGGGTCGAGAGCACCCAGTAGGGCTCCGGCCTGAACTGGTCTATCTCTTTCTGCCGGTTCACGATGAGGGCCAGCGTGGGTGTCTGCACCCGTCCGATGGAGAGCACCTGGCCCTGCTGCTGACGGTAGCGCAGGGTGTAGAGGCGCGTGCAGTTCATGCCCAACAGCCAGTCGCCGATGGCTCGGCTCAGCCCCGCCATGTAGAGACTTTCGTAGTCTTGCTGCTCCTTCAGGTGGGCAAAGCCCTCGCGGATGGCCTCGTCGGTCATCGACGAAATCCATAGACGCTTCACCGGGCACTTCACTTTGGCCAGCTGCATCACCCATCGCTGGATGAGCTCGCCCTCCTGCCCCGCGTCGCCGCAGTTCACAATCATTTCGGCTTCGCCGTAGAGCCGCGCGATGGTGGCAAACTGCTTCTCGAACCCATGGTCGGGTATCAGTTTGATGCCAAACCGTTGGGGGATCATCGGCAGGGCCGCCAGCGTCCAGAAACGCCAGTTCTGCTCGTAGTCGTTGGGCTCTTTCAGCTCGCACAGATGACCAAAAGTCCACGTCACCTGGTAGCCGTTGCCCTCCATATAGCCGTCTTTCGGCGTGTTGGCGTTCAGAATGCGGGCTATGTCGCGCGCCACACTGGGCTTCTCGGCAATACATACTATCATGTCGTTTGTCCTGTTTTTATAGTCTCTTGCAAAGTTACGCAAACCATCCGGATTACCTGCACTTTCCGCCAAGATTATCCCGCCGCACGCCCCCTGCGCCGTCGTCGCCCGCCTATTACGGCGCAATCGCCACGCGTTTACACCGTCATCGCAGCACGTCTGCGCCGCCGCGACGGCCGCATTTGTTAAACATCATTAAAACTTCGCCCCACCAAGGCTTTTTGGCTACCTTTGCAACGAGATATTATATTTGGACCATGCAAAAACTTCATAACCTTTACCGTTTCGCTCTCACGGCCGCAACGGCCCTCCTGCTCTTCTCCTGCAACGGCGGAAACCGCACCGCACAGCGGCTCTGCACCTATGCCGACTCACTCAAGCGGGCCGACGAGGTCATCCGCACCACCGACAGCCTCCTCACCCACACCCATACCTCCCGCCACCAAAAAGCCCTGCTCCGGCTGGCCAAAGCCAAGGCCATGTTCGTGAAGCACTTCTTCTCGCCCCAGTTTCCCACCGGCCTCGACTCCCTCATCGACAGCAGCGTGGCCACCATGGAGCGGCACGGTTACAAGGAACGGCTGGCCGAGGCCCACTATTTTCAAGGTATGATTCAGAGCCTCTTCTTCGGCAGACAGGTGGAAGGCATGGTGGCCCTCGAGAAAGCACGCCTCGAAGTGCCCGACGACAACCTCGACTTGCAGTCGCGCATCTACCAGCAACTCGGCTCGGTCTACGAGCTCATGGGCAACCTCGACATGGCCATCAACTACATGCGACGCGTCATCGCCATCGAAAAGCGGCGGCGAGACCCCATGGTCATCATGGTCAACAGCTACAACATCCACACGCTCTTCCGCAAAAACGGTCAGACCGACAGTGCCGACTACTACCTGCGCCTCGTCATCCGCGAGCGGCCCAAGTTCAAAGACCCGCGTTTCAATGTCTTCAACGAGTCGTTCGGCACCTACTATCTCGAGCACCACGACCTCAGACGGGCACGCTATTACTACGACCACGCCCTCCGGACCGACGGCCGTCTGCCCGAGGTGCAGCTCGGACTGGCCCAGATAGCCCGACTCGAACGCCGCCCCGCCGAGGCCCGCCGCCATCTGCAACTGGCCGAAGCCATGGCCGACACGCTCTTCAGCACCAACCAGAACTACCGCATGGCCATGCCCTATTTCCTGCGTCGGCTCGCCGCCTGCCACCATGCCGACGGCAACACGCTGCAGGAGCTCCGCGCCCTGGCCCGCCTCGACTCGCTCTCCACCGTCATGAACCGCGCCAACGAGCGGCTCGTCAACAAGGCCACCCTGCTCGAACAAGACTATCTGGCCCGGCTGATCGAGAAGCAACACCGCCGCGAGGTCCGCTTCACCGTGGCCATCATCGTGCTTGCCAGTCTCATCGCCGCCATCCTGGCTTTCTTCTTCGTGCGCCGGCTCGTGCGCTCCTACCACGCCCGTCTCTACACCGCCACCCAGCGCAGCTACAAGCAAGCCTACGAGATTGGCAAACTCAAGACGCGCATCGAAGAGATGCCCATCGAGCTCACCGACAAGATTCAGGCCGGCAAACCACTCTACGAGGCCATTGCTTTAGGCCGCCAGACCATGAAAGACTGGGGGCGGAAAGAGCTCGAATGCTACATCAACTACGCCCGTCTGGCCGACAAGGAGATATTCTCCCTCCTCGATACCAACTACAATCAGCTGGCCACCAAGCCCACCATCTTCCTCTATCTCTGGAAGAAGGGCTACACCGATACCGACATTTCGCGCATCATGGGCGTCAGCAACGGCAGCATCCGCACCATGCGCTACAACATCCGCAAGCAGCAAAAGGAGTCCCTCTAACCCTCCCGCACCCTCCCTGCACCCCTCCTTTCCTCCCACTGTGCCCCCTTTTCTTTCCCGCTGCACCCCTTTCCTTTCACCCAGAGCCCTCTCTTCTCTTTCACGCAGAGCCGCAGAGAGAGGGAGTTTCCTCTCTCCTATCACCTCTTATCATTGCCTATCGCCCCTCCTATCATTGCCTATCGCCCCCTATCCCAGCCTATCCCCTCCTATCATCGCCTACCCCCATCCCCTCCTATCCCCGCCCATCCCCTCCTATCCCCGCCCCCCTTATTTCCCCTCTGCGCCTCCGCGTGCCCCCTTTCACCCCCTCTTCTCTGTCAAAATCTCCTAAAATCCTCGTAACTCTCTGGCTTTCAATTGTTTAAAAATGTCAAAAATGGGGGGGGGTAGACCCGTTTTTTCCTTTCCCTTTTGACACATCTTGCCGTCTCATCAAAGATTTTTCTCTTTTGGCTTGCCACTTTTTTGCTCCCTTTCTAACTTTGCATCAATTCCGAAGCAACGGTTAAGAATACACCAAACATAAAGTAAGCAAACCATGTACAGTGAAGTATCAACCAAGCGCATCTACGTCAAGCCTTTCTGTGAGGTCATTCCCGTAGAGGTCGAAAGCGGGTTCTTGTACACCTCTTTCCATGGACAGCACAACCCTGCACACCACGGAACCGTGCCCGAAGAGGACAGCGGGGGCGGCCAGCACAACCCAGGCCATCACGGTACAGGGCCCACGGGTGCCAAGATGTTCCGGCTGTCAAGCGACGAAGACGAGCTCGTGCCCGTAGGACGAAGCGGCTACAGCCCGTGGGACGACTAAGCCAACCTTAACAAAAGTCTTAAAAAATAAAGAGCACAACATGAAGACAACAAAAGCATTCTTCCTCGCAGCCCTCGCCACGGCAACCCTGTTGCTCGGCGCCTGCTCGGGCAGCGACCTGCCGCAAAACGGCAAAGACAACAAAGACAACAACCCCTCGGAGAACCAGCTCACCGAGTTTGTAGCCAACTCCCCCGATAAAAACACCACCCGCACCTCCATGGACTACGCCTCGGGAGCGTTCTATTGGGAGAAAGGCGACAGGATATGGGTCAAAGACGACGACGGCGTCTGGCAGCAAAGCACCAATGCCGTAGACCTCGATCGCCAGGCCAGCTTCAGGTTCAAGGTGCCCGGCAAGTTCACGGCCAGCCCCGTTTACACCGTCTACTACTCGGGCAAGAATGGCGATAAAAACCAAGTCTCCATTCCTGCCACGCAGAAAGCCACCGTGCCCAACAACACCACGGACTTCGGCATACAGGGCGACTGCGGCATGGCCCCGGCCACTCGCAAGGGTTCCTACTTCGATTTCCACCTTGACCACAAGGCCTCCTACCTCGTGTTCCAGGTCTACACCATCGGTCCCAAGCTGCGCAGCAGCTACCTCACCAAGGTAAAGGTCACGTCCGACAACAACATCACAGGCAACTATACCCTTGATCCTGCCACCAACAAGCTCTCGGGATCGGGTGCCGGCTCCGAAATCACCCTTAACGTGAAAGGCACTGGCAAGTATGCCGACGGCTTCCCCGTGAACGCCGGCGGGGCCGACATCAAAGTCAACGGGGCCTATATGGTCATCGCTCCCGGTCAGCACACCCTTCAAGTAGACTATACGGTGAAAGATCCCTTGACCAATACGGAAAAGACCATCCGCAAAAACCTCGCCGCTTTCGATTATCAAGAGAACTATTATTACGACATAACGGCCCAGATCGAGCTGCCCAACTTCCAGTACAACAACGAATACTACAAGTGGGATGCCAAGGAAAACTTCTGGTATGGCCACGAATGGTACAGCAATAGCAACTGGCAATCCGGCTCAATATTCCCCGGAGCCAATCAAGAATCGGACGACGGAATCCCCGAGAACGATGCAAACTCGAAAGCTACAACCAGTGCCAGCAATTCGTGCACCATTTGCCCTACTGCAAACGAACTGTTATGGTATATCCGAAAAGGTGATCCACGTTACGACGCAACCCAAGAATGGATTGCCTTTGGGGGACACTACAGGGGCGGCATTTGGTTCAAGAAAAAGGCTGTAATATGCAAAGAGCAAGGCATTACCCCCCAGCAGATGAGAGATCACTATATGAATGGTGATAGACCAGTCGATATACGCACGATAACTTCGTCAGCTGGTATATCCCTATCAAGGAACATTTACGGGACGACGAGGCCTTCCAGAGCGGAAATCGACAAGTATTTCTTCGTGCCATTCAGAGGTTACTACTCGATTTATACATCCTTTCCATTGGGAGTGGAGCTTTCAGGAATAGAGAGTATCGGGCGATACTGGTCGTGTGACCGCAGCCATATCTCAGGTGGTGGTGCTTGGGCTCTGTATATTCACAGTTATGAAGCAATGTTGGTGAACAGTGATATTACGTATGGGCTGTACGTGCAGCAATTCGAATAACCCGCAGCTCGCCGCGGCCCAACCCCGCATCGCGGGTGCCGGCAGGTAGGGACACACCCCGTGCGTGTCCTTGCACCCCCGGCCACCACACCCTCTCCCCCCGTTCTTTGACATACCGACACACGCAAAAGAAAGGCAAAAATCCCGGCCACTCATTTGGATATGCCGTTGGAAAACCGTAAATTTGCCAGCGAAACAACAAGGAATTATAACCTCTTATTTTTGTATTTATATTTGTACTCTTACATTGTTAAGGAGCCGCAGGACCGGTAGGTGATCTATAGGTCCTGCGCATTTTTTTTGTTTTAGCGTGTGGAACGGAGGCGAACAAGCGGTGCAATTCCAAATTCTAAATTCAAAATTCAAAGCATAGAGCTTATATCTTGTTGCCACGGAAAGCGTTGAGGGCACGGCAAACAGCGGCCACATCTGCATCGGTCATGGTCTGGTTGCAGGGAATGCTGAGCTCGTGGGCAGCGATGGACTCGGTGACGGGCAGCGAGAGACCGTGCCATTCGGGGTAGCAGTCCTGAAGATGGGGCGGAATGGGATAGTGAATCATTGTGCCGATGCCCTGCGCCGTGAGCCAGGCCTGCAGCTCGTCGCGGTGACGGCAGAGCACGGGGAAGATGTGATAAATGCACGCCTCGTCGCGTCCGGCCATGCCGTCGCCGAGCGGAGCGGCCGTAGCCCACTCCTGCCAGCCCGGCAACGTCAGCTCGGGGTTGTCGATATGGCTGTAGTAATGGTCGGCGATGGCCTTGCGCCGCCTGTTTTCTTCGTCCAGATATTTCAGTTTCACGCCGAGCACGGCAGCCTGAATCTCGTCGATGCGGCTGTTCATACCGCGATAAGGGAACACATACTTGCGGCTCGACCCATAGTTGCCCAGTGCGCGAACCACCCTTGCCAGCTCCTCGTCGTCGGTGGTCACGGCCCCCGCATCGCCCAGCGCCCCCAGGTTCTTGCCGGGGTAGAACGAGTGGGCGGCGGCACTGCCGAGGCTGCCACAACGCCCCAACGCACAGCCTTGGAGCCTGTAACTTGGAACTTTAGGCTTTAAACTTTGAACATTAAGCCCTGAACTTGGAACATTAAGCCCTAAACTTGGAACTTTGAGCCCTGAACTTGCAGCTTTGAATTTTGAATTTTGAATTTTGAATTGGGAGAGGCGACAGCCAACTCCCTGCGCATTGTCCTCGATGAGCCGGAGATGGTGGCGTGTGCAGATGTCGCTGATGCCCTCTGTCCACGCACAACGCCCGTAAAGATGCACCAGAAGCAGGGCTCGTGTGCGCTCCGTGACGGCCTCCTCGATGCGTGTCTCGTCGAGCTGGAGCGTGCCCGGACTCGGCTCCACGAGCACCGGACGCAACCCGTTCTCGCTGATGGCGAGGATGGAAGCAATGTAAGTGTTGGCCGAAACAATCACCTCATCGCCCTCGTGGAGCACCCCCATCTCCTTGTAGGCGCGGAAGATGAGCGACAGCGCATCCAGTCCATTGCCGCAGCCCACGCAGTGGCGGGTGCCGATGTAACGGGCATAGTCGGCCTCGAACTGCGCCGTGGCCCTGCCCTGCAGGTACCAGCCGCTGTCCACCACCCTGCTCACGGCCTCCTGTATTTCGTCGCGGTGCATGGCCGTGACCTTTTGCAGACTCAGATATTCCATCATGTCGGTATGCTGTTTCAGAGTTCCCACTCATACGTGTCGTACACCACGCCGCGGCCGCCGTAGCCTTCTTTATGCGCAATGAGCCCCTCGTTGATGACGCTGCCGCCCTGCTCCGTCGAGCTTCCAAAGTCGAGATAGGGGCGGTCGGGATAGTCGTGCGCCATCACCTGCTCGTAGATGGCCTCCATCGCGCCGTATGCCTTGCCCTCGTCGTTGGTGGAGCTGTACTGCCCGTGCACCACCTGCGGAGTGATGTAAAAGGTGAGGCCGCCGATGATGCGGCCCTCGCGGTAGGCGTTGTACTGGATGATGCTGTCGGGAAAACGGCCTTTCAGCAGCTCCATCTCCCGCAGCGTGTGCACGGGCGACGCCCCGAAGCGGTGCATCAGGTTGGCCTCGAGCAGGGGCCAGAAAGCGACCAGACTGTCGTCGCGCACCACCGTTACGCCGCCGTCGTGGGCGTTACGCAACCGCCGCAGATGGTCCTTGCGCCAGCGCAGGTGCTGTTGCACGAAGATGGTGGTGCCGATGTTGCGCGTGCGGAGCCGGGCCCCGCACTTCCAAAAGATGGCGTAGAGGTCTTCCTCGGACGGGTGGCGGTGGTAGATCCAGGGGATGGGGCGGTAGACAACACGCCGGAATCCCGCACCGCGCAGGTAGTCGTTGAGGACAATGAACAGCGCGCAGGTGTCGGCAATGGTCACGTGGATGTCCATCACGAGGCCGCCGTAGGTGAGTCCGAAATGGGAATACAGCGTGTCGTCCACGCGGTGGGCGGGCAGCAACGCGTAGAGACGGCCGTCCTTGTAGCACAGCAACGAGTGGTCGTCGAACCGGTCGGCATGATAGTCCATGTAGTCGCGGCGGAAGAGAAAGGTGGCATTGCGGGCCCGGTCCACGTAGCGGTCCCAGAGCGGCTTGTCGGCCGCGGTGTAGCGTCTCACTTCAAACATGGCTCCAAGGTTACAGGGATTTGCGGTATTCGGCATACTCGCGGATGTAGTCGACCTCGTCGAAGGCATCCTCGGCGAGCACCAGACAGACAGCGCCCGAGGAGAAATCTTCCAGCGTGCGCCACACCATCCGCTCCACCAGAAGCCCCTGATAGGGATGGTTGAGCAGGAAGGAGCGGCGGTCGGTGCCGTTGTCGAGCGTCACCGTGAACGATCCACTCACGGCGATAATCAGCTCGCGGCAGTGCCGGTGGGCGTGTCCCCCGCGGTGTTCGCCCGAGGGCACGTCGTAGGTCCAGTACACGCGGCTGATGCCGAAAGGCACGTCGCGCAACTGTTCGGCCACGGTGAGGTTGCCGCGCGGGTCGGTGATTTTGGGCAGATTTATGATTTCTCCAAGTTGTTTCATCATCTTCAAGTTTATGTTTTTACGGAAGTTGCCGATGCAAACGCATGGGGCTGGCGCAACGTTGCATGAGTATTGGCAATGCCATTAAACTGGCGCGCAGCCCCCGCACCCTGTTGTTCGCCATTCCACCACGCCGTAACGGCATCACAATAACGGCGTAAACGCATCGCGATAACAGCGTAAACGCGCGGCGATAACGGCGTAATCACGACGCGATAACGGCATTTTCGCAACGCCCCCGATACCTCGGGGCATTCTGCCCCACGCCTCACGGCATCACCTCGCACGCCCCACGGCGGCGCAGCGGCGCCCTCGCCCGGGCCCAGCGGCCGGCCGGCGGCTACTTCTTCATGTACGGATCGGTGCCCAGCACCGTGGCGGCCAGCCGACGGGCCTTGCCGCGCAGGGCATCCATGTTGCAGCCCAGCTCGTCGTAGCAGAGCACCACACCCATGCGACGACCCACGTGGGCCTCGGGCTTGCCGAAGATGCGCACGCGCGAGCGATCCTCGGCGCACACCGCTTCCAAGTGGTAATCGAGCGGCTCGGCCGACTCAACCGGCGACAGCACCACGGCCGAGGCCCCGCTGTGCTCCAGGTGAATGGCCGGGATGGGCAGGCCGAGGACGGCCCGCAGGTGGAGCTCGAACTCGCTGAGGTTGGTGCAATGGCTCAGCGTAACCATGCCCGTATCGTGCGGCCGCGGGCTCAGCTCGCTGAAAATCACCTCGCCCTGCTTCGTCAGGAAGAACTCCACGCCCCAGATGCCACAGCCCGTGAGGGCGCGCGTCACCTCGGCAGCCATGTGCTCGGCCGCCTTCAGGGCCTCGGGGGCGAGGGCAAAGGGCATCCAGCTCTCGCGGTAGTCGCCGCCGCGCTGCACGTGGCCAATGGGCGGACAGAAGAGCGTGGGGCCGACCTTTTGCGTCACGGTGAGGAGGGTGAACTCGGAGTCGAAGTCGATAAACTCCTCGATGATCACCTCTTTCACGTCTCCGCGCCCCTGCTCCATGGCCTCGCGGAAAGCCTCGCGCAGCTCGTCATCGTTGTGCACATAGCTCTGTCCGTGGCCCGACGACGACATGAGGGGCTTCACCACACAGGGGAAGCCTATCTCGTCGGCGGCCCGCTTGAACTCGTCGAACGTCTTGGCATAGAAGTACTTGGCCGTGCGCAGCCCCAGGTCGCGGGCGGCCAGGTCGCGGATGGCGCGGCGGTTCATGGTGAAATTGACGGCCCGGGCCGAGGGCGCCACCTGAACGCCGCCCTGCTCCAGCCGCAGCAACCGCTCGGTGCGGATGGCTTCTATCTCGGGCACGATGATGTCGGGGCGGTGCTTCCGCACCACGGCCTCGAGGGCATCGCCGTCGAGCATGGAGAACACCTCGCGCTCGTCGGCCACCTGCATGGCCGGCGCCCGGTCGTAACGGTCGCATGCAATGACATACTGCCCGGCGCGTTTGGCCGCAATGGCAAACTCACGGCCCAGCTCGCCCGAGCCTAACAACAGGATTTTTTTCATGGTTTCATCTTGTTTTTCGGTCGTCCACGGCTACCCGTCGCCCAGCCGCCGCCGCACCAAGGGCGGGAACCGGCTCAGCAGCATCTGCCACTCGGGCGTGACGGCGAGCTTGCGCAGGTCTTTCTCCAGTATCTCGACGATGGCTCCGGGCGGCACGCCATAGCGTGCGGCAATGGCCGCGAGGGGCTGCCGGACCGTGCCGAAGAGGCCGTAGCGGGCGCAGATGATCTGCTTGTCCACCTCGCCGAGCATGGTGATGAGGATGTCCATGTTGGCCCGGTCGCCGTCGGTGAAGAGCAGCGCGGAGCGGGCCATGAGGTCAAGACACTGGTGCAGTTGTTGGGAACAGGTGTCCATGGAGACGTGGGTTTTAGTTTTCGGGGTTGACTACAGGGCTCAACGCGGGGGCTCGGGGGCCGTGGGCGCAGCCGTTGCGGTCGGCCGGGCCATGCGCTGGCGGATGAACTCGGCCACGAGTCGGGCCGACGCCTCGATGCCGAGCAGACTGGAATTGATGCAGAGGTCGTAGCTCTCGGCCCGGCCCCAACGCTTGCCCGTGTAGTAATTGTAATAGGAGGAGCGGGCGTCCTCGTGACTCTCGATGTACTTGCGGGCGGCGGCGGCATTGAGGCCATGGCGGCGGGCCACCCGCTCGACGCGCTGCTCCAGGCGGGCCGTGACGAAGATGTTGACCACGTTGGGGAAGTCGCGCAGCACGTAGTCGGCCGTGCGCCCCACGAACACGCAGCTGCCCGCCTCGGCGGCACGGCGTATGGCGTCGCTCTGGAACTGGTAGAGACTCTCCTGTGAGAAGTTGTTCTTGTAGTAATTGTTCTCGCCCATGAGGGGCACGTGCACGTGGGAGAGGGAGCGGAGAAAGCCTTTACGCTCGTCGTTCTGCTCGAAGAACCGCTCGCTGAAACCGCTCTCCCTGGCGGCCAGATTGAGCAGTTCGCGGTCGTAGAACGTGCAGCCGAAGCTCTCGGCCAGCTGCCTGGCAATCACCCGGCCGCCCGAACCGATCTGCCGGCCGACGTTGATAATGATGTTTTGCTCATCCATGATTTGAGAATATGACTTGTTTCTTGAACTTTCGCATGTACAGAGACATGATGGCCGCGGCCACGAGGGCGGCCGTGAGGTCGGACACGGGGAGCGAATACCACACGCCATCGACCCCGAAGAACCGGGGCAGCACGGCCAGCAGCGGCAGCAAGAACAGCAGCTGGCGCGACAGCGAGAGGAAGATGCTCACCTTGACCTTGCCGATGCACTGGAAAAAATTGGTGACCACCATCTGAAATCCAATGACCGGGAAGAAGAACATGTTGATGCGGATGGCCTTGATCGACAACGCGACGAGCGTGGCGTCGGCCGTGAACAGACGGGCGCAATAGTAGGGCAACAGCATGGCCACGAGCCATCCGGCGGTCATGATGCAGGTGGCGCCCACGATGGAGAGGCGCAGCACACGCATCAAACGGTCGGTCTGCTGGCTGCCATAGTTGTAGCCTGCAATGGGCTGCATGCCCTGATTGAGGCCCAACACAAACATGAGGAACACCGTGGAGATGGCGTTGGCAATGCCGTAAGAGCCCACGACAAGGTCGCCGCCGAAGCGCACGAACTGGTTGTTCATGAAGATAACGATGATGCAGGCACACACGTTCATAAGGAAAGGCGAGATGCCGATACCCACAATGTTCTTCACCAGACCGGCCTTGAGGCAGTAGATGCCACGCTTGAGGTGGAGCAGTTCGCGCCGGTCGGCAAAGAGTTTCATCTGGTAAACGAGGGCCAGCGTCTGCGAAATGACCGTGGCAAAGGCGGCGCCGCGGATGCCCCAGCCCCACCAAAGAATGAAGATGACGTCGAGCACGATATTCATGACCACGGTGAAGATGGTGGCATACATGGCCTGGCGCGGCTTGCTGGCGGCGCGCAGCACGGCGTTCATGCCGAAGTACATGTGCGTAATCATGTTTCCGGCCAGTATCACCTGCATGAAGTCGCGGGCGTAGGGCAGCGTCTGCTCGCTCGCGCCAAAGAAGCGAAGAATGGGGTCGAGGAACAAAAGGCACACCACTCCGAACGTAAAACCGATGATGAGATTCAGGGTGACGGTGTTGCCCAACAGCCGTTCGGCCGTCTGATAGTCGCGTTGTCCCAGCTTGACAGAGATGGCCGTGGAGGCCCCTATGCCCACCGCCGCACCGAAAGCACCCGACAGATTCATGAACGGGAACGTGATGGCCAGACCCGAGATGGCCATGGGCCCCACCACCTGACCGATGAACGCGCGGTCGATGATGTTGTAGAGCGAGGAGGCCGTCATGGCAATGATGGCCGGAAGGGCGTATTGCGCCAGCAGCCGGCCCACGGGCTTGGTGCCCAATTCGAGCGTCGCCTTGCGGTTGTCAGTGTTGTCTTGCGTCATGAGAACGTACAAATGTCGGATTGCAAAATTACGAAAAAGATTTGGAGTTTCGCCATTTTCACATTACTTTTGCACGTGATTCGCCGTAAATCACACGCGAACCGCAGCTATATAGAACAGATATTGCGAATGAGAAAAACTTTACTCCTCCTGCTCCTCTGGGTCAGTGGCGCAAGCCTTTGGGCCATGGGCGCGGAGCTTGAGGCTGGGCGGGGCCGTCTTTGGGCCCTCCGGGCCGACTCCACAGCCTATCCCGACGGGCAGTTCCGCATCTACCGCCTCGCTCTGAAAGACAAGCGGGGCACGGCACACAGCCTGAAACATCCCGAAAAATTCCTGTCGGAGAAGGCGCTGGAACGGCGCTACCGGCAGGGACTGCAGGTGGACTCTACCGACCTGCCCCTGTCCGAACGCTATCTCAGACAGCTGGCCGAGCGGGGGTTCCACGTCATCGGCGGTAGCAAATGGAACAACACTGTGCTGGTCAAGACGGCCCGCACGGCCGCCACAGACCTTTTCACGGGGCTGCCTTTCGTCGCCAAGGTGACGCGGGTGTTCACCACGCCCGACTCCATCAGGGCGGAACGCGTGGACACCGTCGTGGCCGACACGGCCGCCCTGCGCCGTCCCCGCACCCATCGCTACGGGTTGGGGCAGAGCCAGATAGACATGCTCAATGGAGCAAGACTCCATGCAGCGGGCTTCCGCGGCGAGGGCAAGCTCATCGCCATCATCGACGGAGGCTTCATGAACGCCGACAAAATCGGCTACCTGCAACAGGTCAACATCGTGGGACAACGCGACATGGTGTACCCCTATCAGGCCGACGTCTACCGGCTGTTGGACCATGGAACGATGGTGCTTTCGGACATGGCGGCCCACGCCGACAGCCTCTTCGTGGGCACGGCGCCGGGTGCCAGCTTCCTGTTGCTGCGCAGCGAGGACGGCCGCACCGAGAACCTCGTCGAGGAAGACTACTGGGCACAGGCCGCCGAATACGCCGATTCCGTGGGTGCCGACATCATCAACTCGTCGCTGGGATACCACCAATTCGACGACAAAGCGGCCACACACCTGTACCGCGAACAGGACGGACACACCGCGCTCATCTCCCGAACAGCCTCGATGCTGGCCCGCAAGGGCATGATTCTGGTGAACAGCGCGGGCAATGAAGGCATGCGTTCGTGGAAGCGCATCGGCTGTCCGGCCGACGCCGAGAACGTGCTCACCGTGGCCGCACTCAACAAAGACAGCGTGAACGCAGCGTTCAGCTCCGTGGGCCCCTCCATCGACGGGCGCGTCAAACCCGACGTAGCATCGCGCGGCGTGGGGGCCACAGTCATCGACGGCTCGGGCGTCATCACGCAGGCCAACGGCACTTCGTTTGCCACGCCCATCCTTTGCGGCATGGTGGCCTGCCTGTGGCAGGCGCTTCAGGGCAAGACAGCCAGCCAGATTATGGACTTGGTGCGCAAGGCCGGCAGCCGCGCCGACCATCCCGACAACGTGTTCGGCTACGGCATCCCCGACTTCTGGAAAGCCTATCAGGCGGGGCTCGGCCACAAACCGGCCGCCGTCGACAACTAAACGCAGGAGGCACCGCAGCATGAAAGCGTCGGCACTGACCCTCTTCGAGCTCAACGCGCTGGTGCGCGAAGTCATCGAATCGACTTTCACCACCTGCTATTGGGTGGAGGCCGAACTGTCCGAGGTGCGCGAGGTGCGGGGCCACTGCTACATGGAGCTCGTGCAGAAAGACCTGTTCTCGCCCACGCCCGTGGCCCGCGCCTCGGCCAAATGCTGGAAGAGCCGCTGGGCCTTGCTGCGCCCCAAGTTCGAGCAGACGACCGGGCAGTCCCTGCACGCAGGCATGAAAGTGATGCTCAAGGTGGCCGCCAGCTTCCACGAGGCCTACGGGTTTGCGTGGATTGTGCAGGACATCGACCCCACCTACACCCTCGGCGACATGGCCCGCAAGCGACGGGAAATCGTCCGACGGCTGCAGCAGGAGGGGGTGTTCGACCTGCAAAAAGAGCTCACTATACCCCTGTTTGCCCAGCACATTGCCGTGATTTCCAGCGAGCAGGCGGCCGGCTACGGCGACTTCTGCCGTCAACTGGCCGACAACGACCTCGGTCTGGCCTTTGAGCCGCAGCTGTTTCCGGCCGTCATGCAGGGCGATCAAGTGGAGCCGAGCATCATCGCCGCCCTCGATGCCATCAACGCCGAAGCCGACCGTTTCGACGTGGTGGTGATTATCCGGGGCGGCGGCGCCACGGCCGACATGAGCGGATTCGACACCCTTGCCCTGGCCGAGAACGTGGCCAACTTCCCCCTGCCCATCATCACGGGCATTGGACACGAGCGCGATGAGAGCATCCTCGACATGGTTTCGCACACCCGTGTCAAGACACCCACGGCGGCAGCAGCCCTGCTTGTGGACCATTTGGCCGGGGTGTGGCACCACGTGGACGACTGCCAACGCCGCATGACCACCTGCGTGAGTCGCCGCCTGGAGACGGCCCACGCGCGGCTCGAACGCTGTGCCGGACGCATCCCCACGCTGTTCTCGCTGGTCAAAGTGAGGCAGGAGGCGCGGCTCGAACGCCTCTCCACCCAGCTCACCGCCCTTATCCAGGGACAGCTCGGCGGGGCCGCCGCCCGGCTGCAACAGCTCGAAGCTCTCGTGCCCACCCTCGCCAAGCAGCGCATGACCGACGAAATGCACCGGCTGGAACGCACCCAACTGCGGCTGCGCGCCGTGGACCCGCAGCTGTTGCTGAGCCGCGGCTACAGCATTACGCTGCACCAAGGCCGCGCCGTGCACGACGCGTCGCAGCTCAAACCCGGCGACGAGATAGAGACCCGACTGGAACACGGCACCGTGCGCTCCACCGTAAACCCCATTCACCACCCATCCTAAACATCACCAACCATGGCAACAGAGACCAAATACGAGGATGCCATCCGACAGCTGGAGGACATTGTCGAGCGACTGGAAAACAATGAACTCGACATCGACGAGATGTCCAAGCAGCTCAAGAAAGCGCAGCAACTCATCAAGCTGTGCAAGGTTCGGCTCACCAAAACCGACGCCGAGATACAGAAAATCCTGGCCAACGGGTAGAAAACGGCAGCAATTGTTGCGATATATAATTATTATTCGTACTTTTGCCATGATTTATAAGCTGAACGTTTAAAGCAAAAAAGATATGAAAGAATTGGATTGGGCTAATTTGTCTTTCGGTTACATCAAGACCGATTACAACGTGCGCTGTTACTATCGGAACGGCAAATGGGGCGAAATGGAGGTGAGTTCGGACGAGTATCTCAAGCTCCACATGGCCGCCACTTGCCTGCATTACGGCCAGGAAGCCTTTGAAGGGCTCAAGGCATACCGCTGTCCCGACGGCAAGGTGCGCGTGTTCCGGATGGACGAAAACGCCGCCCGACTGCAAAATACATGCCGCGGCATTCTGATGCCCGAGGTGCCCACGGAGCTGTTCGAGGAGATGGTGAAGAAGGTGGTGCGCCTCAACCAAGAGTGGATTCCCACCTACGAGAGCGGCGCCACCTTATATATACGTCCGCTGCTCATCGGTACAGGCGCACAGGTGGGCGTGCATCCGTCCAAGGAATACTGCTTCCTCATCTTCGTAACACCCGTAGGCCCCTACTTCAAGGGCGGCTTCGCCAGCAACCCCTACGTCATCATCCGCGACTACGACCGCGCTGCACCGCTGGGCACCGGCATCTACAAGGTGGGCGGCAACTACGCCGCCTCGCTCAAAGCCAACCAGATTGCCCACGCGAAAGGCTATGCCAGCGAGTTCTATCTGGACTCCAAAGAGAAGAAATATGTGGATGAATGTGGCGCCGCCAACTTCTTCGGCATCAAGAACAACACGTATGTGACGCCGAAATCCTCGTCCATCCTGCCTTCCATCACCAACAAGAGCCTCATGCAGATTGCCGAAGACCTGGGGCTGAAAGTGGAACGCCGTCCCATCCCCGAGGACGAACTGGAGACCTTCGAGGAGGCCGGCGCCTGCGGCACGGCGGCCGTCATCTCGCCCATCTCCCATCTGGACGACCTCGACACGGGCAAGCAATACAACTACGGAACGAAGCCCGGCCCCTGGTCGACCAAGCTCTACGAGACCCTGCGCGGCATCCAGTATGGCACAATCGAGGACAAACACGGCTGGACAACCGTGGTCATTGACTAAGCGGAGGCGCGCCGACCGGCGCCCCCAGACCTCCGGGGCATGACCCCGACCCCCAAAAAGATACGCCTCCGGCTCCCCGGAGTGCAGCCACGACGGTGCAGACAAGCCTTGGAAAACACAGCAAACGGTGCTTCCGGCGGCTTGTCTGCACTTTCGTTTCACCTATCCGACTAACCCTTTAACACTGACAAACGCTTATGAACACGGAAACAACAATTCCTTTTGTCTTTTGGATCATCCCCCTGGCCTCGGTCTGCGCGCTGGCTATGGCCTGGTATTTCTTCCGCAGCATGATGAAAGAGGAGGAGGGCACCGCCCGCATGGCCGAGATTGCCCTATACGTACGCCGCGGTGCCATGGCCTATCTGAAACAGCAATACCGGGTGGTGCTCATCGTCTTCCTGGTTCTGGCCATCCTCTTTGCCGTCATGGCCTACGGCTTCAACGCCCAGAACCCGTGGGTTCCCTTTGCTTTTCTCACCGGCGGATTCTTTAGCGGGCTGGCCGGTTTCTTCGGCATGAAGACAGCCACCTACGCCAGTGCCCGCACGGCCAACGCCGCGCGCCACAGCCTCGACCGCGGGCTGCGCGTGGCTTTCCGCTCGGGAGCCGTCATGGGTCTCGTAGTGGTGGGGCTGGGTCTACTCGACATCGCAGCATGGTTCCTCGTCCTCACCTGGTTCTACAAGGGCGACAGCAGTGCCCTCATCACCGTCACCACCACCATGCTTACCTTTGGCATGGGTGCCTCCACACAGGCCCTCTTCGCCCGTGTAGGCGGCGGCATCTATACCAAAGCCGCCGACGTGGGGGCCGACCTCGTGGGCAAGGTGGAGGCCGACATCCCCGAAGACGACCCGCGCAACCCCGCAACCATTGCCGACAACGTAGGCGACAACGTGGGCGACGTGGCCGGAATGGGGGCCGACCTCTACGAAAGCTACTGCGGTTCCATCCTCAGCACGGCGGCTCTGGGGGCCACAGCCTTTGCCTCGGCGGCCGGCGACATGCAGATGCGCGCCGTCGTCGCCCCGATGCTCATCGCTGCAGTAGGGGTGTTTCTCAGCCTGCTGGGCATCTGGCTGGTGCGCACCCGCGAGGGGGCCACGATGAAAAACCTGCTCCACTCGCTCGGAATGGGCACCAACACGGCCGCCGCACTCATTGTCGTCGCCACGTTCCTCATCCTCTGGCTGCTGCGCATCGACAACTGGGTGGGCGTGGGCTTCTCCGTCGTCAGCGGGCTGGCCGCCGGAGTTGTCATCGGCCAAGCTACCGAATACTACACCTCGCAGTCATTCCGCCCCACGCAGGACATCTCCCGTTCCTCACAGACCGGGGCCGCCACGGTCATCATCAAGGGCATCGGCACGGGCATGATCTCCACCTGTGTGCCCGTGCTTACCATCTCGGCCGCCATCTTGTTGAGCTACCTCTGCGGCAACGGCTTCGACATGTCAATGAGCGCCCACAGCATCCAGACCGGGCTCTACGGCATCGGCATCGCCGCCGTGGGCATGCTTTCAACGCTGGGCATCACGCTGGCCACCGACGCATACGGCCCCATTGCCGACAATGCCGGGGGCAATGCAGAGATGAGCGGGCTGGGTGAGGAGGTGCGCCGGCGCACCGATGCCCTCGACGCACTGGGCAATACCACCGCTGCAACGGGCAAGGGCTTCGCCATCGGGTCGGCCGCCCTCACGGCCCTGGCCCTGCTGGCCTCTTATATAGAAGAGGTGAAGATAGCCATGCACCGCGTGGGCGACACGATGACCAGCGTGGGAGGACAGACCATCGATGCCGCCCAGGCCACAATACCCGACTTCATGAACTTCTTCCAGGTGAACCTGATGAACCCCAAAGTGCTCGTGGGAGCCTTTGTGGGGGCCATGGCTGCCTTCCTGTTCTGCGGCCTTACGATGGGTGCCGTGGGGCGTGCGGCCGCCCGAATGGTCGAGGAAGTGCGCCGGCAGTTCCGCGAGATACCGGGCATTCTCGACGGCACGGGCACGCCCGACTATGGCCGCTGCGTGGAAATCTCCACGCTCAGCGCCCAGCACGAGATGGTTGTGCCCTCGTTGCTGGCCATTGTCATCCCCATCGTCGTGGGACTGCTGCTCGGTGTGGCCGGGGTGCTGGGGCTGCTCGTGGGCGGACTGGCTGCCGGCTTCACGCTGGCCGTCTTCATGGCCAATGCCGGCGGGGCCTGGGACAACGCCAAGAAATACGTGGAGGAAGGCCATTTCGGCGGCAAGGGCTCCGACTGCCACAAAGCCACCATCGTGGGCGATACCGTGGGCGATCCGTTCAAGGACACCTCGGGGCCCTCGCTCAATATCCTCATCAAACTCATGTCAATGGTGAGCATTGTCATGGCCGGCCTCACGATAGCCTTCGCCTGAGACGGCCTGATTCGGGCCACATCCGGGCCTCAACCCATGCCGTTTGCACCGTCCTTTCACCCTGACGACGGTGCAAACGGCACTTTTTGGGCCATTTTCCGGGCAAATGTTTTGACGCTTTCACATTTAAGCCGTACCTTTGCACGCGGAAAGCAAACGGCTTTCTAAGGGGTGCCAGCCCGTTTGGGCGGCTGAGATTATACCCTCGAACCTGATCCGGATAATGCCGGCGTAGGTAAGATTTCATCCCTTTACGTATCATTGTTTCATCATTAAGGTATCCATG
This sequence comes from Hallella seregens ATCC 51272, assembly GCF_000518545.1. Classification (GTDB taxonomy): domain Bacteria; phylum Bacteroidota; class Bacteroidia; order Bacteroidales; family Bacteroidaceae; genus Prevotella; species Prevotella seregens. The sequence goes on along the minus strand of NZ_JADU01000001.1, from coordinate 366,023 downwards.
AACAAGCTGATTTGGACCTCAACGCTGGCATTGGCTGCCCTCGGCACGGTGCCCGCACAGGCGGCTGACGCAGACTCCGTCATGCTGGCCGACCTGCAAGAAGTGGTCGTCAAGGGCGTGCGCGCCCAGCAAAACGCACCGTTTGCGGTGGCAAACCTCAACAAACAACAACTCAAGAACTTCTCCGCGTCGGGGCAGGAACTGCCCTTGCTCTTCGCCCAAACGCCCGGTGTGTTGGCGTGGAGCGAGAACGGCATGGGCATCGGCACCACCCACATGCGCATCCGAGGCGCTGCCGGCAGCCGCATCAACGTGACACTCGACGGCGTGGCCCTCAATTCGCCCGAAGACCAGACGGTTTTCTGGGCCAACATGAACTCCTACGCAGCCCTGCTGGGCTCGGCGCAGATACAGCGGGGCATCGGCACATCGACCAACGGCGACGGGGCCTTCGGCGGTTCCATTTCGCTGGCCATGGCCGCCCCGAGCGAGACACCGCGGCTCGAAGTGACGGGTGCCTACGGCAGTTACAACAGCTATCACACCGGGGCCAGCTTCTCCACGGGGCTGCTCTGGGGCCACCTCATCTTCGACGGGGCCTACCACGAGACGGGCACCGACGGCTACCTGCACGGCACGAGCGGCCGATCGGGCTCCTATTACGGCGGACTGACATGGCTGGGCAGCAACTTCACGCTACGCTACAAGAACGTGGGCAACTTTGAAAAAACCGGCCAGGCCTGGAACGGCATCACCGCAGGCAACAGCGACTACAGCCTGAACAGCTACGACGGCATACGCACTTACAAGGACATGTACGCGCACGGGCTTGGCCGTTTCAACCCGCTCTACGAGCGGATGGTCTTCGACGACCATACGTGGGCCTTTGTCAAGGACGCCAACGGCAACTACCAGACCACACGCTACCAGCTCGACGGCGGCCGCTTGTGGGACAAGACCACCGACAATTTCTACCAGAACCACAACATTCTCTCGGCTACCTGGAAGCCCAACGCCCACTGGGCACACAACGCCGCCCTGCACTACACCTACGGCTACGGCTACTACAAGGAGTTCAAATACAACTATAAGTTTGCCAAGTTTGGCATTGTTCCCGTGCCGGCCGGCCAGCAGCCCGTCCCCGGACAAAAGCTGAAGCCCACCGTGAAAAAGGGCGACTTCGTGCGCCGCAAGGGGCTGTGCCAGCACACCTACGGCCTGCTCTACAACGCCAACTACACCGACAACACGTTCGACATCCTCGGCGGCGTGAACCTGCAACAGTTCCGCGGCAACCACTTCGGCTATCTGGACTACATTTCCTACGTGGGGCCGTCCGAGAAAGCCCTTGATTTCCTGCACCCTTGGAACGGCAACAAATACTACGACTCGGATGCCGACAAGAACGACTACTCGGCCTTTCTGAAAGGCACCATGCACCTCACGCAAGCGTGGGATGTGTTTGCGGACCTGCAATACCGCCACGTGGACTACAAGACCGACGGCATCAACGACCGGTTCTACCAGAAAGCCGACGGCACTTATACCAACCACGCGCTCGACATCGACAAGCACTACAACTTCTTCAACCCCAAAGCCGGCGTCACTTTCCACCGGGGCGGGCACCGCGCCTACGCCTCCGTGGCCTATGCGAGCCGCGAACCCGAGCGCAACAACTTCACCAACAACGGCTCCTACCCCGCACCCAACGCCGAGCACCTGACCGACTTCGAGCTGGGCTACAACTATGCGGGCGGCAACTGGCACGCCGGCGTGAACCTCTATTACATGGACTATAAGGACCAGTTCGTACAGACGGGGCAGAAGAGCGACATCGGCGAATCGCTCACCACCAACGTGAAAAAGAGCTACCGCATGGGCGCAGAGCTGAACGCCGACTGGAGCCCCCTGTCGTGGCTCACCGTCATAGGCAACGCCGCCCTCTCGCAGAACAGAATCAAGGACTTCGACGAGGTGGTGGAAACCTACGATGCCGACTGGAAAGAAATGGCCCCCACCCCCGTGCACTATGACCATTCCACGCTGGCTTTCTCGCCCGCTGCCATCCTCAACGGCTTCCTCAACCTGCACTATCGCGGTCTGCAGGCCACCTGGCACACCAACTATGTGAGCCGCCAGTACCTGGACAACACGGCCAACCACGACCGTTCGCTGCCCTGTTACACGCAGACCAACGTGAACCTGAGCTACACGCTGGGACTGTCCCGCCGCGTGGCCGGCATCAAGGAGGCCGTGTTCGGGCTCAGCCTCAACAACATCTTCGACCGTCACTATGCCGCCTCCGGCTGGGCTTACTCGGCCATCGTGGGCAACAAATACCCCGAGCAGCACCGCTATTACCAGCTGGGCTACATGCCTATGGCCGGTTTCACGGCCATGGGGTACGTGACCATCAAGATTTAGCAATGCAAAATTCAAAATTCAAAATTCAAAATTTGGCTGCGCGGCATTCTGCTATCGACTTCATCATGGAACAGTACAGAGAACCATCTGTTCCAATCTTGATGGCAGCTTCACGGCGCAGCCAAATTTTGAATTTTGAATTTTGAATTATGAATTGCTAAGCCACCGATTGCATGTAACCGCGCAGCGAAATTTTGAATTTTGAATGATGTATTTTGAATTGCTAAGCCTCGATCTCATCACCACCCTCCTCGGGCTGGCCTATATCCTGCTGGAGTACAAGGCGAGTGTGTGGCTTTGGCTGGTGGGCTTCGTGATGCAGGCCCTCGACATCGTGCTCTACTACGACAAAGGACTCTATGCCGACTGCGCCATGGAGTTCTATTACATCGCCATGACCGTCTACGGCTTCTACGTGTGGACGCGCAAGAAAACGGGGCAAGCCATGCCCGAGACTGCAACGGGGCCCTCATCGGAGCGTCCCGACGGGGCCATCACCCACTTCAAGCGCAGCCTCATCCTGCCTTGGATGCTCGCCACGCTGGCCATCTGGGCCTTGCTGTGGTACTGGCTGGTGCAGGTGGGGTCCACGGTGCCCGTGGCCGACGCCTTCACCACGGCCCTGAGTTTCGTGGGCATCTGGGCGCTGGCCCGCAAATACGTGGAGCAATGGCTCATCTGGATTGTCGTCGACGTGGTGACCAGCGCGCTCTATTTCTACAAGGACATCCCTTTCAAGGCCTCGCTCTACGCGCTTTACGTGGTCATTGCCGTCTTCGGCTACTTCAAGTGGCGGCGCATGATGGCACTGCAAAAGGTACACGCCGCGAGCTGACGGGCCGGGGGGCAAACCGTCCGCGGTGTTGTCGCGTCGCCGTTACACCGTGATCGCGCGGCCATTACGGCATAATCGCATCGCCATTACGGCGTGATCACGCGGCCGTTACGCCGTCATCGCGAGGCCCCTGCGGCGCAGTCGTCAGGCCGTCGCCCTACGGCAACGGGCGGCCCTGCCCGCAGCGGCGTCAACGCAGGGCGAAAAAGGGTCAACGACAGCAATTCGCCGGCCGATTATTTGCGCGGAACCCACATTTTCACTATCTTTGCAAACATGCGCGTGCACCCGGCATGCCATCTACCCCAACCAAACGATTTAAAAACTTATGAAACGATTTGCATTTAAAATGTACCTGAAGCCCGGCTGCGAACAGGAGTATGCCAAGCGGCATGCAGTCATCTGGCCCGAACTGAAGAAGATGATTACCGAGGACCAGGGCGTGAGCAACTATTCCATTTTCTGGGACAAGGAGACCAACTTGCTCTTTGCCTACCAGGAATGTTCCAAGGACACCAACTCGCAAGACACCACCGACGTGGATCCCATCACCCAAAAATGGTGGGACATGATGGCCGACATCATGGACACCCACCCCGACCATTCGCCCGTCTCGGTGCCCCTGCAGGAGCTGTTCCATCTGGATTGAGGCCGGAGCGCAGCCCCCGCTCCCGCCTCCTTTTCACACAGATTCCACGTCTTCCCCACACGGTTTTCGCGCATTATTCTCACAGATTCCACAGATTTCACAGATTCTTCTCTGTGTTTTTCTCACGGATTCCACAGATTTTACAGATGCTACGCCTACCCATTGTGGGGAATACCTCCACCAGAGAACCGCCCGCCCAGCACCCGTGACCGACCAAAGGATATTGGCGGGTGGGCGGGATATGCGGCGAAGAATGCCCCATCGGGGCATGCAGGCCGGTATGAAAGCCGGCCACTACAGTCGCAGCGGAATGCGCGACAAAGGAGAGAACACCTGCAGCATAGGCGCAGAAACAAGTGTTTTGTGCCACAGACAAGCACCGATAACCACAGATGCGCCACGTTTTGCAGCATTACATTCCCATCAGGGCCCCTATGCAGCATCTGTGAAATCTGTGGAATCTGTGAGAATAAAGCGTGGAATCTGTGAGAAAAAAAAGAAAAGACGACGACAACCCACAGTGCCCATCTGTGGCAAGAAGAGGCTGGAGCGACCGCCACAAACGGCAGCGGTGCGGAGCAGCCCAAGGGAGCCGCACCGCACCGCGCACTTTATTTCTTGACGAAGACTATCTTCTTGATGCCCGTGATGCCGCGCGAGGCACGGGTCTGGGCGTACCGATTGAACCAGAAATCGTCCACTTCGTTGCCGTTGGTGGCCTGCAAGTAGCCCGTGAAAGAGCGGTTATTCAGGTTCAGATCGTCGTAGGCGATGGTCATCACATAGTCTGAGGTGGTGCCGTTGGCGTTCACTTCCTTGTAGGTCAAGTAGATATTGCCCGTCTGTGGGTCGATATACCAGGTGAAGTTGCGCTGCAGTTCCAGCTTGTCGTTGGTGGGATTGAAGTCGTACTGCGTGCCCGTACCCGAAATGCTTTGGGCATTATACTGCTTGAACTCTATGTCCGTGCTGTAGGCCATACTGTCGATGACGGTGCCGTTAGCGTCGAGTGCATAAGCCATCATGTTGCCACGCCACTGCCCTGCCAGCGTCTGAGCCATCGCAACAAAGAAGTCTTCGTTGCTCACCTGCTCGTCGGAGGGGCGGTTGTTGTAGTTGTTTCCCCACGTCCAGCCATCGTCCCAGCCGCCATACCACGGGTCACTGTCACAACTCCCAAGGAGTGCGGGTACAGCCAGCATCAGTCCGACTGCCACCCAAATCTTCAGTTTCTTCATATCGTTTTACTTTTCAAAGTTGCGTTTTTGTCCGGCGTGGGTGTCGTCGGAGGCTCGGGTGGACTTGGCATAGCCGCCGCCCCACGGCCAGTAAGAGGTGCGGCCGAGGTTCAGGTTGGCCACAAACTTGCCGTTGTAAGTCTCCAATTGCCCCACCAGGCTGCTGTCGCTCAGGCGGTAGTTGCGTATCACCAGCTCGTCGCCGTTGGCATAGTGCAGATAGATGTTGCCGTAGGCCACCTCCCATCTGAAGTCATAATACTTGTAACGGCTGCTCCAAGCCCTCGGGTCGTAGTCTATCTCCACGCCCTGTCCACTGGTTCCTATCCCGGTGTCGCCGTTGTAGTTCTCGAACCGGAACTCCGTTTCCCACTCGGCATATTCGTCTCCATAGACCGTGGAATAATACTGCCCGAGCGACCCGTGCCACGTGCCGTTGAGCGTTGCAGCCCTGTCCGCATCGTCCGCCGGCTCGCAGGCGCTGAACGAGAGGGCCAGCACGGCCAGCAGAAGCATGGTCAAATGTGTAGTCAACTTTTTCATGTTACAGTGCTTTTTGTTGGTTGTTGCTGCAAAATTAGCGGTTTCCCAAGAATGCTGCAACGTAAAATGGATATTCTTCCGTGGGTTTTCCCTATCCCGTGCAGGGGAAACCCTAAATAACTTTAATTCTTGGAAAAACCGCAATCGCCGCTCCGCCGACTCCAAATCTTTTTTTGTACTTTTGCCCTACAAAGTGTCAACGAACTTATAAAAAAGACAAAACATTAGAACGACAAGGAAATGAGAACTGTTTACGAATTCGCTGTCAAAGACAGAAAAGGTAAAGATGTATCCATCAAGGAGTATGCCAACGAGGTGCTGCTCATCGTGAACACTGCCACGAAGTGCGGTTTCACGCCCCAGTATGAGGAGCTGGAGAAGCTCTACGAGACCTATCATGCACAGGGTTTCGAGATACTGGACTTCCCCTGCAACCAGTTCGGGCAGCAGGCTCCCGGCACCGATGAGTCCATCCACGAGTTCTGCAAGCTCACCTATGGCACGGAGTTCCCACGGTTCAAAAAGGTTAAGGTGAACGGCGGCGACGCCGACCCGCTCTTTCAATTCCTCAAGTCGCAGAAGGGATTTGCCGGCTGGGACGAGAGCCACCCCATCTACCCCATCCTCGACAAGATGCTCTCCGAGGCCGATCCCAACTACAAGGAGTCGGCCGACATCAAGTGGAACTTCACCAAGTTCCTCGTGAACAAGAAAGGCCAGGTGGTGAAACGCTACGAGCCCACCGAGAAAACAGAGCACATCAAGGCCGACATCGAGGCAGTGCTGGCCGAATAAGCAGAAACTGGCACGGTCTTTGCCGATAAGCAGGAAGTGAATATTGTACAAACATTAAAATATTTTAGCAGACTCTTGAGTATATGGAACATACCAAATGCTTGATTATCGGTAGTGGCCCCGCCGGCTATACGGCTGCCATCTATGCCGGGCGCGCCGACCTGCAGCCCGTGGAATACTGTGGCCTGCAGACGGGCGGACAGCTCACGCAGACCACTATTGTAGAGAACTTTCCGGGCTATCCCGAGGGCGTGGACGCCAACCAGATGATGATGGAACTGCGCCGACAGGCCGAGCGTTTCGGTGCAGACGTGCGCGATGGCATCATCACCGACGTGGACCTGAGCCGCAAACCCTACGTGGCAACCACTGACCGCGGCGTGCAGATCGAGGCCGACACCATCATTGTGGCCACCGGAGCCTCAGCCAAATATCTGGGACTGCCCGACGAGGAGAAGTACAACGGGCAGGGTGTGAGCGCCTGCGCCACCTGCGACGGCTTCTTCTACCGCAAGAAAGTGGTGGCCGTGGTAGGCGGTGGAGACACTGCCTGCGAGGAGGCCACCTATCTGGCTAACCTGTGCAGCAAGGTCTACATGATTGTGCGCAAGCCTTATCTGCGCGCGTCGGACATCATGCGCAAGCGCGTGGAGGAGAACGAGAAGATCGAGATACTCTACGAAACCAACACGCTGGGCCTCTACGGCGAGGGCGGTGTGGAGGGCGCACACCTTGTTCACCGCAAGGGAGAGGCCGACGAACGCCGGTACGACCTGCCCATTGACGGCTTCTTCCTGGCCATCGGACACAAGCCCAACACCGACATCTTCCGCGGCAAGCTCGACATGGACGAGACCGGCTACATCCGGGTGGAGGGCGACACACCCCGCACCAGCGTGGAAGGCGTCTTCGCCGCCGGCGACTGCGCCGACCCCACCTACCGCCAAGCCATCGTGGCCGCTGGCTCGGGCTGCAAGGCTGCCCTCGAGGCCGAACGCTGGCTCAACCGATAAACCGGCGGAGACAACGGGCGGCATGCGCTGCGGCGGTGCTCTCCCGCAGTCGGAAAACCTTTTCCAAATCGCGCAATCTGCAAGGATTGCGCGATTTTTTATGCCCCATTCTCTTGCAACCGACCGTTATTTTACCTATATTTGTCCCATGAAACTCTGCCTCCTCCCCCTGTCGCTCGCCTTGTTTGCCCCCGTCTCCGGCCAGGCCCAAGTGCTGCGCCCCGCAATGATTCCCAGCGACTCGCTGGGTGTGCTCATGCTGAAACCCGTCACAGGTTCCGTAGACGTGGTGACCGAACAACGCATGAACAAAGGCCTCGTCACCAGTTCGCTCAACGCCCTGAACGGTCAAGCGGCCGGCGTAAACATCTCGTCGGGCGAGAACCGCATGGCGCAGCTCAGCTCCGTGCGCGTTCGCGGCACCACCTCGCTCACCGGCGGCAACGACCCGCTGGTCATCATCGACGGCGTGTACTCGGATCTTTCCACGCTGTCGAGCATCTATCCGGCCGACATCGAGAGCTTTGCCATCCTGAAAAACGCCGCCGAGACGGCGCAATATGGCTCTCGTGGCGCCTCGGGCGTGATTCAGGTCACCACCAAGAAAGGCAGCGGCGCACAGTTTCATATCTCTTATGACGGCAACATCGGCTTTGAATCGAAATACAAAACCATCGACATGCTCGACGGGCCAGGCTACACCGCCACGGCGAAGTCCTTGGGAGTCAGCTACAACGACGGCGGTTACAACACCAATTTTCAGGATGTAGTGACCAGAACGGGCTTTGTCATGAACCACCATGTGGCGTTCAGCGGCGGCAGTGAGAAGTCGAGTTACCGCGCCTCTATCGGTCTGATGGATCACCATACCATCCTGCGTGTAAACGAATACCAGAACTATGCCGCCAAGTTCGACCTGTCGCAAAAAGCTTTCGACGACCTGCTACAAATCGATTTCGGTATCTTCGCCTCCTCACAGAAGAACAAATATCCTTTCAACGAACAACAACTCTTCTACAGTGCGGCTACCCAAAACCCCACTTTCCCAGCCGGAACCAACGCCGCCGGCAAATGGGACAGGAATGGAACCGCCTCGCAAATCGCCCCGCCCGCCGCCCTGCTCAAGGAGAAAAACGACGAACGCAGCCAAAATGTAAACGCCCATCTGAGGCTCGATTTCGACCTGCTGGGCATCGTTACAGGCACTCCCGCCCACAAGGGGAGCACGGGAAACGAGGCCCTGCACCTGAAGTTCTTCGGGGCATACAGCTACAATTCGCTGGAAAACGCCATTTTCTGCCCCACGTGGGTGTGGGCGCAAGGCCAGGCCTACCGGGGAGAACACAAAACTGAAGACTGGCTGGGCAACGCCATGCTCACGTATGAGAACACGTGGGGTGCCCATCATCTCGGGGCCACACTGCTGGGCGAGTACCAGAAGAGCAACCGCAGCGGATTCTGGACACAGGTGAAAGGATTCACCACCAACGCAATGGGCTATGACAATCTGGGGGCGGCATCCACCATTCCCTGGGGCGGAACCGGCTCCGAAGCCGCCGCGCCGGCCCTCGCGTCACTGATGGGCGGAATCTCCTACACGCTTCTCGGTCGCTACACGCTCGACGCAAACCTGCGCGCCGACGGCAGCTCCATGTTCGGAGACCACAACAAATGGGGCTACTTCCCGTCGGTATCGGCCTCATGGAACATCGCTGACGAACCTTTTTTTGCCTCGTTTCGGCCCGGCATCGGGCTGTTCAAGCTGCGCGTGGGCTACGGCCAGTCGGGCAATCTGGGCGGCATCGACTCCTACAACTCCCTCAGTCTGGTGAGACCCACAGGCACGGTGTCGGTGGGTGGAACGCCTACAACTACAATGGGACTCTACCGCAACGCCAATCCCGACCTAAAGTGGGAGACGCGATCCACACTGAACGTGGGTGCCGACATTGGTTTCTGGCACAACCGAATCGTGCTCACCGCCGAGTATTACTACTCCAAAACCACCGACATGCTCTACCAGTACGACGTGCCTGTACCGCCATTTGTCTTCGACAAGATACTGGCCAACCTGGGCAGTATGAGCAATCAGGGACTGGAAATAGGCCTTGGTGTCACCGCCATCAAGAAGCGCGACGTGGAACTTAACGTCAATCTGAACCTCTCTTGGCAGAAGAACAAGCTGCTCTCGCTCTCGGGCGACTACAACGGCACACGGCTTTCGGCATCCGACATCACGGCTATCGGCTCCCTCAACGGTGCCGGATTCCACGGCGGCAACAACAACATCGTGTATCAGATTGTGGGGCAGCCGCTGGGCGTTTTCTACCTGCCCCACTGCACAGGACTCGCTCGAAACGCCGACGGCTCCTATAGTTACACCATCGCCGACCTGGACGAGAACGGACGTATCAACATCGAAGATGGTGGCGATCGCTATGTGGCGGGCCAGACTACGCCCAAGTGGACGCTCGGTTCCAACGTCAGTCTGCGCTACAAGGCATTCGACATCTCGCTGCAAATAAACGGTGCTTTCGGCCATAAAATCTACAACGGCACGGCCCTGACCTACATGAACATGTCGAGTTTCCCCGACTACAACATCATGGCCAAAGCCCCGGGACAGAACATTCAGGACCAGACGGCCACCGATTACTGGCTGGAACGGGGCGATTATCTCAACTTGGACTACCTCACCGTAGGCTGGAACGTGCCCGTAAAGTCGCGCTATGTCAGCGGTCTGCGCCTCTCGGCCTCGGTCAACAACCTGTGCACCCTCACTTCATACAGCGGCATCACGCCCATGATTAACAGCTATATCGTGAACGGCACGCTCGGCATCGACGACAAACGCAGCTATCCTGCCTACCGCTCCTACAGTCTGGGGCTGAGCATTCAGTTCTGAAACTTTCCTCCATGACCCACCAACCAATCCCCATACACCTCATGCCCATCCGACATATACTCCCCCTGCTGGCAGCCTCCGTGCTGCTGACCTCCTGCCTGAAAGACGAGCCCAAGGGCCTGTTGCCCGAAGCCGAGGCCTACGACAACGCCGCCAACCTCTACAACAACGCCGTTGCCACCTTATATAATTATATAGGAGGCACCGCCGACTCGCAGGGGTTGCAGGGTACCTACCGCGGCGTGTACGACTATAATACCTTTACCACCGACGAGGCCATCCTCCCCACGCGCGGCGGCGACTGGTTCGACGGCGGCTTTTGGCAGAACCTTTACCTCCACTCCTGGACGGCCGCCGACCTGCCTTTACGCAATACTTGGGACTATCTTTACAAGGTTATCATGCTCTGTAACCACTCGCTGGCTCAGATTGAAGCGAACAAACAGCTGCTCACCACGGCTCAGCAGCAGTCCTACCGCGCTGAGGTGACGGGGCTGCGCTGCCTTTTCTACTACGAGTTGCTCGACCTTTTCGGCCGCGTGCCAATGGTCAAGACCGACGGAGCAGCCCTCAACGACGTGGTGCAAGTGGAGCGCAGCGTGCTCTTTCGCGACTTGGTGGAGGAGCTGCAAGCCTGTCTGCCCTATCTCGAAACCGGCCGCAGCAACTGGGAAGGCACCGACTACGGCCGGCTGACACGCCCCGTGGCCCAATTCCTACTGGCCCGTCTGTTGCTGAATGCCGAGGTCTATGCCGACGACAACTGGACCGACGCCCAACGGCCCAGCGGCCGCGACATCACCTTCAGCGTTGAGGGAAAGACGCTGAACGCCTGGGAGGCCTGCATCTATTACTGCAACCAGCTGGAGGCCGCCGGCTATCGGCTGGAGACCGACTATGCTACGAACTTCGCCGTACACAACGAGAACTCCTCGGAAAACATCTTTACCATCCCGATGGACAAGATAAAATACCAGCATCAGTTCTGGAATCTCTTCCGTTCGCGCCACTATGCCCACGGCTCGGCCATCGGCATGGATGCCGAGAACGGCTCGTCGGCCACGCTGGCCACGGTTCGCGCCTATGGCTACGGCACCGACAGCCTCGACCATCGCTACGCCCTCAACTTTTATTCCGACACGGTTCGCGTGGACGGCAGCGTCGTGCGGCTCGACAACGGCGAGGCACTGGTCTACCATCCACTCGTCATGGCCCTCGACCTCACGGGCTCGACCTACGAGAAGACGGCCGGCGCCCGCATGTCCAAATACGAAATAGACCGCAAGGCCCACGCCGACGGCAAGCTGCAGGACAACGACATCGTGCTCTTTCGCTTTGCCGATGTGCTGCTCATGCGGGCCGAGGCGCAGGTGCGCAACGGCGACAACGGCCAAGCCGACCTCGATGCCGTGCGTACCCGCGCGGGCATGCCGACGCGCCCTGCCACACTTGCCAACATCCTGGCAGAGCGGCGGCTGGAGCTGATGTGGGAGGGAAGCCGGCGGCAAGACCTCATCCGTTACGGCCTGTTTGCCGCCGCCTACGACCTCCGCCCACAGCTCGACGGCGAGGCTTCAGGCTATACCACGGTGTTCCCCATCCCCTCCAAGGCCATCGAACTCAACCACCGACTCACACAAAACGCGGGCTACCACCATTAGTCCGCACCGCCTCCACCCTGTCTTCACGGCATACGATTTGTCAGGCAAAAGCCGCTTTCGCCAAACAAAACGGCGATTCGTTGCGGTCTTTTGCCTTTTTTCGTTACCTTTGCATCGCGATACGGGGCACCCTCCGGCGCGTCGTCGCAAATCCAGATTAGCAACAAACCCTACAAATATGAGACAGAAGAAATTCATACTCCAGGAGAAAGACATCCCCACGCAGTGGTACAACATCCAGGCCGAGATGCCCAACAAGCCGCTTCCCCCGCTGAATCCGGCCACCAAGCAGCCGCTCTGCGCCGAGGACTTGGCCCATATCTTCAGCCTTGAATGCTCCAAGCAGGAGCTCGACGCCGAGCACCCGTGGATCGACATCCCCGAAGAGGTACAGGAGAAATACACCTTTTACCGCTCCACCCCCTTGGTGCGCGCCTACGCTTTGGAGCAAGCACTCGACACGCCGGCCCACATCTACTTCAAGAACGAGTCTACCAACCCGCTGGGTTCACACAAGGTAAACTCCGCCATTCCCCAGTGCTACTACTGCAAGCAGGAGGGCGACACCAACGTAACCACCGAGACCGGCGCCGGCCAGTGGGGTGCCGCGCTCTCGTATGCCGCCCGACTCTACGGCCTCGAAGCCGCCGTTTACCAAGTGAAGATCACGCTGCAGCAGAAGCCCTACCGCTCGATGATTATGCGTACTTTCGGCGCAACGGTCGAGGGATCGCCCTCCATGTCGACCCGCGCCGGCAAGAACATCATCACCGTAGACCCCAACCATCCCGGCTCGCTCGGCACGGCCATCTCCGAAGCCATCGAACTGGCCACTACCACACCGGGCTGCAAATACACGTTGGGCTCGGTACTCAACCACGTGGCCCTGCACCAGACGGTCATCGGACTGGAAGCTGAGAAGCAGATGGAGATGGCGGGGGAGTATCCCGACAAGGTGATTGCCTGCTTTGGCGGCGGTTCCAACTTCGGCGGCATCGCTTTCCCGTTCATGCGCCACCTGTTCGACGGCACCCACAAGAACACTGAATTCATCGCCGCCGAGCCCAACAGCTGCCCCAAACTCACGCGCGGCAAGTTCGAGTACGACTTTGGCGACGAGGCCGGCTACACGCCCCTGCTGCCCATGTACACGCTGGGGCACGACTTCAAACCGGCCAATATCCATGCCGGCGGCCTGCGCTATCACGGCGCCGGCGTGATTATCTCCCAGCTTATCAAAGACGGTTACATGCACGGCGTAGACATCCCGCAGCTCGAGACCTTTGCCGCCGGCGTGCTCTTTGCCCAGACCGAGGGCATCGTTCCCGCCCCGGAGAGCTGCCATGCCATTGCCGCCACCATTCGTGAGGCCCAGAAAGCCAAGGTCGAGGGCAAGTCGCCCGTCATCCTTTTCAACCTCTCGGGCCACGGACTCATCGACATGCCGTCGTACAACAGCTACATCAACGGCGACCTGACCAACTATATGGTCTCCGATGAAGAGATTGAACGCAACTTGGCCAAGGTGCCGCAGGTGTAGAACCCAAGCCATGCGGCCAGGCAGACAGAGGCGGAACTCTGCTGCCTGGCCGCATGTTTTTTATCGGACACAGCCTCCAAACACTCCGGCAGACACTTGCGTGTCTGCCGTTTTCATTCCCCGAAACGAGACGGAGTGGCTGTCTCCGCAATACAGCAACACGGCGGCCGCCCGTGGGCGGCCGCGTGCAATTACTTCTTGCGCAGCACCACCTGCTGCGAACAGAAAGTATAGGCGGCATCGAGCACCTCGAGCAGGCTCGGCCAGTTGGCGGCCGGCTCCAGCTGATGCTTGTACACCTTTCTGACCGTGAGCACGAGCTTGCCCCCGTCGAGCCGGGCGGCGGCCTCGAAACTGCCCGTGGCATTGTCCACATGGGCGCCGAGCCGCTGCAGGCTGGCGGCGTTCACCATGTAGCCGGCAGGGAGCTGCAGGTTCACCTCCACCTCGTAAGTCTTGGCAAAGGCACGCATGATGTCGCAATCGCGCGTGCGTTCGCGGCCCTCGATGTGGATGTGCCGGCCCAGCAACTGCCCGATGGACACCACCAGATTCTGCCCGGCCGTCTTCACCATGCCGTCCATCTGATAGTCAACAGTGTAGGCCAAGGGGCCGCCGTTCTCGCCCACCAACTCCACCTTGGTGCCTGTAATGGCCACAGGGGCGCGGTCATGATACTGCGTCACCTCGTCCCTGAAGTTGTCGGCAATGCGCTTTTCGCTGTTCTTCATGCCCTCGGCCGCCTTGTCTTTGGCGTTCTTGCCCGTGAAAAAGTCGACATAACGCGTGTAGCCGTAGGGCTTGCCCCAGCCCCGCATAATCTCGTCGGGCGTGGCATAGTCGTCAATGAGTCCCTCCTTGCAGCAACCCGTGAACTCCGATCGACGGCTGATGTTGAGGTGGCTGCCGTCGACAGTGGCCTGGACGGCGATGCGCTCCACGTTGTCCTGGGCCTGGCTGACCGGGGTGACAGCCTGTTCAAACGGGCCCTTGGCATAGTTGCCCTCGCCCGTATAGACGGAGGCCGCACGGCCTTGATACATGGACGGTATCATACTGGCACTCGCGGCGTAGCCCAAGGGCAGGTAGTAACGGCCGCTCTTAAGCCGCAGGGCCCAGGCCGCATTGCCGTAGCTGATGAGCTGGCCGAGGGGTTCCTTGAGCCAGCTGGTGACGAGCACGTGATCCATTTTCACGCCGCACTTCTTGAGAATGTCTTCCAGCGCGCACGGCAGGTCACGGTAGTCCAGATAGTCCTGGCGGTTCACCAGCGAGGACATGACCATGAAATTGTAGACGTGATCGGCCTTGGCCTCGTCGGAATCCAGCTTCTTGGCCTGGCCTATCACGTTCTTCAGATACTTGTTGAAGCTCCACTTACCCTTGTTATAGCTCTTCCACCAATTCCAGGCGTCCTCTTGAATGACGGTGGCGTCGGGGTTGGCGTGCAGCCCTTTGTCCTTGGTGCTCTTGGGCAGATAGCCCAGATCCACCTTGCCCGTCACGTAGAGCAGCGTGATGGGCGACATGCTGATGCTGTTGTAACCGTAGTCGGGCTGGGTGCGGTCCACGTTTTTCACCTCGGCATCCAGCACCACGTTGCCGTCTTCATCGGTCGAAGCCGTGAAGTCGGGGGCTCCGTTGAGCGTGCGGTACTGGGTGCAGAACTTGCGGTCGATGACACAATGCACCCGGTAAGAGAGCATGGGATAGTCTTCTTCAAACACAAATCTCATCGGGTCCACGTTCTCTTCCTTCACCTTGCTCTGGTAATAGGAGAACACGTCGATGAGGTCGCCCACCTGCAAGTTGGGCACGGCGAGCTTGGCTTTCTTCTCTTGTCCGCGCTTGCCTTCGGTCTCCGACACGTAGTCGTCGCCGCTCACCTCGGTTTCGCTGCCGTCGGGTTTGATGACGCGCACGCCCAGCACGTTGCGCACGTCGTCGGTGCCGAAGCCCGTGTTGAACTGCCGCCGGTAGGTGGAATAGTCGAAAGTGGAGAACTTCTCCAGCGAGGCTTTGTCCTGAATCTTCACCAGCATGCGTCGCAAGTGCCCGCTGTTCACCTGCTTCACCGAGTAACCGCTGGAGTAAATAGAGAACTTTCGTTTTTGGTCCACGCTCACTTCCTCGTAGGAGGCGAGTATCACGGCCGACTCATTCTTGTACTTGGCCGGCACGCTACGCGTCTTGAAGTCAGGCATGTCTCGGCTCCACACCTCTTTGCGCACCTGGGCGGCAAAGGCCTTGTAGTCGTCGTTGTCGAAGGCCCAGCCCGTCAGACAAGTGACGAGGAGCACAAGGGTAATCATGGCTTTTCTCATCATGGGAGTTGATGTTAGGTAATAAATGATAGCTGATGGTTGTTCTGTGGGGTAAATTGCAGAGGGGCCGAGACCCCGCCGGGCCGTCAGTGTCTGAGCACCAACTGGCGGTTGCAGGCATCCTGCCACCGGCTGATGGCCGTGTTCCAGGCCGGAATCTCGGCGCGGGGTATGCGGCGGCGGTTAATCTGCATCTTCTGGTGGTAGACAATGCGGCCTCCCTGCCGGCTGAACGTGCAGCTCAGCACGCCGCCGGGCAGGGTGAAGGTGGCCGGACGGGGCAGCTCGGCCACGCGGAAGCCGGCGGGCAGGGTGAGCACGGCCTGGCGCACGACGTTGCAACGCACGGGCAGATAGTAGTCGCCCACGCGGTCGGTGGTATCTATCCGACTGTCGAAGAGGTTGTTGTGAGGGTTCAGTTCCACATACACTTCGCCGTCCACGCGCTGCACGGCGGCCGTGTTGCTCACGTTGCCCTCGAACCGGGCCCACTCCTCGCGGGGGTCGCGGGCAATCCATTTCACGCCGCTCACGGCCATGCTGTGGTTGTCGGCATTGAGGTTGGCCCCCAGCATCTCGTCGTTGTCCTTGTTGCCCGCCTTCTCGGCCGAGGTCATAAACCACTCTTTCATGTCGCCGCGCAGCTGGTAAATGGCCTTGCCCACGAGGGCATCGCCCTGCAGCCGGTACTGGTAGCACAGGCTGTCGAGGGAACTGTCGGCCGGGCGCACGGGCACCGTTTGGAGCAGAGGCTTGGGCCCGTCCTCGATCATCGCCTGCGAACCCTGTATGTGTTGCGGCACGTAGGTGTAGGGCACGTACTTGCAGGTGGCGTCCAGATAGTAGTCGCGCCCCTTGTGGCGCACGGTGCAAATGGCGTGGTTGGTGGCGGCCAGCGTGGGCGCCTCGGTCATGGTGCAGGGTACTTCGTCGGTGCCGATGTCGGTAAGGCGGGCGTCGAAGCCCTCGGCGCGGAGCAGAGTCTTGAGCAACAGGGCCATGCCCTTGCAGTCGCCGTAACGCTTGCGCAGCACCTCGGCGGGGGTGTCGGGGCGGAATCCCGACATGCCGGCCTCGAAGGCCACATATCGGATGTGGTCCTGCACCCAATGATAGGTGTTGCTCAGCCGCTCCTCGTCGGTCTTGCAGCCGGCCGTGATCTCCTTGACCAGGGCCTCCAGACCGGGCACCGCGGTGTCCACGGCCGACATCTGGGCCGACCAAGTGTAGAAATCGTCCACACTGGGAAACGAACCCAGCACCATGAGATAGGGGAACACGTTGGAGGCCGGCGGCGTGTTTTCCTCGTCTTTCATGCGTGAGGCATGGTCGATGGTGTAGGTATAGACCTCGGCATCGACCGAGGAAGTGTGCGAGGCGGCGATGGGATAGCCCGCAAAGTTCATCTCCTTGATGCGGTAGCCCGACAGTGCACGGGGAATGGTGACGGTCACCGTCTTGTGCCGGATGAAGTAATCGTCGAGCAGATAAACGCGGGTAAAATACTTGATGTCGGTAAACGTGCGGCTCCAGCTCACCTCGCCCGTCTTGCCTTTCTTGCGGATGGGACAGGTGATGAAGCAGCCCTTGCTGTCATCGTAGAACACGTTCTCGGGCGTAACGTTCTTGTAAGTCTTCGTGCCGGGTGTGGAAACGCGTCCCAGCTCGATGTTGTCGCCATAGAGGGCTACGGTCTGGGCCGTCACCCCGACCGCCGACAGCGACTCGTAGGTCACGCTCGTCTTGTTCTTCACAACGGGATGACCGCCGTCCATCTGCAGGATGTACTGGTCTTCACAGTCAGCAATCACGATTTTGTCGTCCCATTGCTGGGCACGGGCTCCCAGTCCGCCGAGCAGGGCCAGACCGAGGAGAATGATTTGTTTCATTCGTTATTTGTTTCAGACAAGTTACTCTTTGTTACGTGCAAAGATAGGCGTTTTTTTGACATGTTGCACTTTTTCTCCCACTTTTTTCCCCATTTTTTTCGTCAGAAGCCCTCTCCGGCCATGCCGCGCCCCAGCCCTCGCACCCTTTTGCATGTATCTCCGCCTCTATGCCGACATGAGAAATGAAACAAATATTCAAACCATCAAAAGACAATACACAAGCCATCAAAACACAGAAAACCGAGAGACAACCATACAACGAGGCATGATGAGAAGGCGGCAACAAAATGGCAGCATCATCCTGACACGACAACCGCCCAACCACAACGCCGTAATCGCCCCACGATTACGGCAAAAAGGCAACGCGATTACGGCATAAAGCCCCTGCGATAACGGCCTAATCATCACGCGATTACACCGTAACACCAACTTGTCGACAGTGCCACGGCCGGGCAACAACAGTGCAACGCCCTCCCCTGTCATCGCCCTTATCACAGCCTATCACCTCTTATCCCCTCCTATTCAAGCCCACTCCCCAGCCCCCAAAAGCACCCCGCAACAGTCTGTCATCGCCCTTATCACCGCCTATCACTTCCTATCCCTCTCCTATCTAAGCCTATCTCCCAGCCCCCCAAACAGCCCATGGCCCCTCACCGGGGCCTCAAGCCACAGAAATCTACCGCACCACAGAGCCGGCAAACAACCTGGAGGCAATGCGAAATATAAGAATAAGGTATGGAAGAAAGACCGAACCGCGCCTCGTGCACCGTTCAGTCAAGTCATTATTGCATCTTGCTGTAGTCGTCGCTCTCGAGCAACTGGGCGATGGAGACCGAGGGATGGCTGTGCATGTAGCGGGCCACCATCGTGGTATAGTCGGTCCGGAACAGCTGGTTGCCCAAGGCCTTGTTCACCACCCACATCACTTTGCCCATGTGAAGGTCTTTCTCCAGCTGCGTGCGCGAGTCGTAATTGTCCATCGGGTAGAGGCTGAGCAGATAGAAAGAAAGGCAATCGGGCACGATGTAGCAACGGCCCATCGTGCGCAATTGCTCGGGCGAGTAGCCATAACGCTGGTAGATGGCATACCTGGGGCCCATGTATTTGTCGAGCGAGATGCCAATCATCTTGTCGCCAACGACGATGCTCTGGTTCAGCGCGCCTATCTGGGCGTACACGCGCGGCAGGGGCATCGTGGGCAGCCACTCCTGCAACCGGCCGAAGCCGTGCTCCAGATCGCGGTTGATGTCGTCCATATTGGCATACTCGGATTCGGCGTCGTTGATGAGGGTCTGCAGGGTGGAGTCCTGATAAAAGCGCAGGAAACGCTCGTAGATGTCGTGGTCGCTCACCTCGCCAATCTGTAGCATTTTCTCCACCAAAGTACGCGTTTCGATGGGGTATTCCATGTTCATTTGCTGCAGGGCAGAGAAGTCTCCCGTGATGAGATAACGGCTCTGCAGCCGGTCATATCGTTCCACCTTGATATGACTGGCATCTGCTTCATCGTCGTTGGGCTTGAGTTTGAACTCGCACGCAACGCAGAAGAGCATGGCTAAAAGCAATATGTAATAAACCTTGCGTACCAAATCTTTCGTCAAATATACGTGCAAAAGTACTAAAAAACATTTTAAACGCAAAGAAATAAGCTAAAAAACTTAAATATTTTCCCGTATTTTCCATTTTTAAGTTTATTTTTTTGAAAAATCGGCAAAAGTGTAGACGCACCGCCATGACTATGGGCAAAAGATTTCGTAACTTTGTCTGCAAAGACTAAAACAAGCCAAAATCATGAAACGCAAACTCGCAATGACGGCCGCATGGGCCCTGTGCACGGCCGTGGGCGCCCAGACCACGGTCAACTTGAAACTCTCCTCTCCCCTGGCGCGGCAGGATGCACCCGTCGTGCTCCGGCTGGCCCCCTACGGCGACGTGCGCTCGGCCGTGGTCACGGTAGACGGGCATGAGACGCCCTGCCAGATAGACGACCTCGACCAAGACGGCACCAATGATGAGTTGAGTTTCCTTGTAGGCTTCGACAAACGGCAGGTGCGACGGGCCGCAGTGACGCTCCATGCCGAGGGCGAGCCACGCCAATATCCGGCGCGCACCTATGCCGAGATAGTGTTGCGCAACCCTAAAGTGACCGAGAAGAACAAGCACGACATCTACCTCTCCTCCATCACCATAGACCGGCGCACGGCCAATCCCTACAACGTGCTCCACCATCACGGGGTGGCTTTCGAGAACGAACTCATCGCCATGCGCATCTACATGGACAAGCGGCAAACCCTTGATCTTTATGGAAAATTCCGCAAACGGCTGGAGCTTGAAGCCACGCAGTTCTACACCTCCAAGGCACAAAAGGCCGAGGGCTACGGCGACGACGTGCTGTGGGTGGGCAACACTTTCGGGCTGGGTGCCCTGCGCGGATGGGACGGCAAGGAGCCCACACTGCTCGACCAAGTGGCCCGCCGCACGCAGCGCATCGTGGCACAAGGCCCCGTGCGCACCATCGTGGAGGTGGAAGATGGGGGCTGGACCATCGTGCCGGACACCCGGCCGGTGAACATGACGCTGCGCTACACGCTCTATGCCAAGCACCGCGACATGGAGGTGGACGCCACTTTCAACCGCGATCTGGACGGGCAGGAGCTGTCGACAGGCATCATCAACGTGAAAAACTCCACGGAATATACCGACCACGACGGCCTGCGCGGCTGCTGGGGCACCGACTGGCCCTCCACCGACACGCTGAACTGGAAACGCGAGACGGTGGGGCTGGGCATCTATGTGCCGCGAGATTATCGCGTGCGCGAGCTGCCCGCCGACAAGGACAACTATGGATTCGTGGTGAAGCCCGTGGGCCGACACCTGCACTACGGCCTGGCCTACACCAGCGACAAAGAGGACTTCGGCTATCACTCGGCACAAGAGTGGACAGCCTTTCTGAAAGAATGGAAACGGGAAACAGAACATCCCGTTACCGTGGAAAAGGAGTAACGGGAGACGGTAGAACGGCCGCCGCTTCAATAGGAAGCAAAAGTGAGTTCAGTCCACGGCGTGGGTGAGCACGAAATCGCCGTTCAGCTCATAGTCCACCTCGACGCGGCGGGGATGTTTCAAGTCCTCCACCACCACCCGTCCCTGCGCTGCGGGCACGAACGGCAGGAGGCGCATCTCGAAATATTGCAGGTTTTCGCGGCCCAGTAGCTTGTACACCGTTTCCTTGGCGCTCCAGTTAATGAGCTGGCAGGCAAGGCTGTCGCCATCTTCGTCGGGCCGGACAAAACGGTCTCTGACCCGACTCACCCGATCCGAAAAGAACTCAATGTCTACGGCAACTGCCTTGCTGCGCGACTGAATCAAGGCTGCCCAGCCGCGCGTGTGGCTGATGCTGATGTTCCAGCCGTCGACCAGCGGCCGGCCCGTCTCGTCGTGGTCGATCACCAAGTCGGCCCGGCCCGTCATCTCGCGCAGCAGGGCATAGGCCGTGAGCCGCTCGCGCAAGCGGCTGGCCGAGTGGTAGCGCGACAGGTCTTCGGGCGGCACGGGCAGTGCGGCGACATCCTCCGTCATCTGCCACAAACCCAGACGGACATCGGCTCCAAGCTGTTGCAGTCGTATCAAGGGCATGGTATGGAATCCTCGGGCACGCTCAGCCCACCGTCACTTTCACCCGGCTGATGCGCCGTCCTTCCACGGCCATCACCTCGAAAGTGTAGTTCTTGTACTCTATTTTCTCGTGAATGCTCAGAAAATCACCCTTAAGTTCCAGCAGCAATCCGGCCAGCGAATCGGCATCGCCCTCCACTTCGGCAAACTCTTCATCGTCGATTTGAAGTATCTTGCAGAAGTCGCTCAGCAGCGTCTTGCCCTCGAAAAGGTAGGTGTTGTAGCTCAACTTGGAGTAGGTTTTCTCGTCTTCGTCGTACTCATCGTTGATTTCGCCCACGATTTCCTCGAGTATATCCTCCATCGTCACCAGTCCGCTGGTGCCGCCAAACTCGTCGACGACGATGGCCATGTGCACCTTGTTGCTCTGGAACTCGCGCAGCAGGTCGTCTATTTTCTTGGTCTCGGGCACGAAATAAGGCGGTCGGATGAGGCTCTGCCAGCGGAAACCGCCACCCTTGGACAAGTGGGGCAACAGGTCTTTGATATACAGCACGCCACGAATATGGTCGTCGTTTTCTTGATAAACAGGGATGCGGCTGTAGTTGTTATCCACGATACACTTCAGCACATCCTGATAACTGCTGTGAATTTCTATGCCCACAATGTCCTGTCGGCTGGTCATCACCTCCTTGGCCGTCTCGTCGCCGAAGCGGATGATGCCCTGCAACATGCTCTGTTCGTCCTTGATGTCTTCCTTGTCGGTGAGTTCGAGGGCCTGCTCCAGGTCGTCCACGCTGAGCTGTCGGTTCTCCCGGGGCACGGCCTTCTCGGCAATGACGCCACTCTTGATGAGCACCGTCTCGAGCGGCCAGAACAGTCTTCGGAAGAAGAGCACGCCGCCGATGGCGCGCCGGCAGAACTTCAACGGGTCCTGACGACCGTAGACCTTGGGCATAATCTCGCCGAAAAGCAGAAGCAGGAACGTGAGCAACACCGTGATGCAAAGGAACTCCAGCCACTCCACTTTGAAGTGAACCAGATGCCCGAAGATGTAGTTGCAGAGCATGATGATGGTCACATTCACGAAGTTGTTGGTGATAAGGATGGTGGCCAGCGTGCGCTCGGAGTCGTCGCGAAGCTGCTGAATGCGCGCGTCGCGGGCATCCTTGCCGGGGTTCAGGTCGTCGATGTCCTGGGGCGAGAGGCTGAAAAAGGCAATCTCCGAGCCGCTGGCGAAACCGGACAGCAAAAGCAGAAAAGCAGCCAATAGGGCTGCCACGACGATGCCTACGGTCAAGGGCTGGAACTCCACCCACTCTCCGGCCTGTTGTAAAGCTGAAATATCCAATGTTGTCAGTGTGAGATTTAGAAAGGCAGACCGCCGTCGTCGGGCGTTTCGGCCGCCGTCGGGGCTGCTGTGCCGGGCATGGACACCGGCTGGGAGCCGTCGGATGAGGGACGGGAACCGTTGCTCGTAGGACGGTTAGGGTCGGTTGCAGGACGGTTGGAGTCGCTCGCGGGACGGTTGGGGTCGGTTGCAGGACGGGTTTTCGGCGTGAGCATTTCCATATTTTCCACCAGAATTTCGGTCACATAGCGGCGCTTGCCCTGCGGATCATCGTAAGTGCTGTAACGCAGACGACCCTCTATGTAGAGTTTGTCGCCCTTGTGGACGTACTGTTCCACGATTTTGGCCAGCTGACGATAGAACAGCAGGTTGTGCCAATCGGTGTGATCGGGCACCTGCGTGCCGTTCTTCAGCGTATATCCCCGCTCTGTAGTGGCAAGCGAGAGCTTGGCCACGGCCTGGTCGGCATCGTAGTAACGCACGTCGGGCTCCTTGCCCACGTTGCCTATCAGCATCACCTTGTTCATCGCCGCAGCCTTACTTCCACATGCCCAGATACTTGAACCGGAAGTTCTTGCCCTTGGCCGAGGGGAATTGGCTGCGGGTATCCACCCGGTCACGCAGGTGTTCCACAATGCGATTGTAGCAGTCTTGTCCAGAGTTGGCCTTGCAGCGGGCCACGAAATGCGTGTCGCGATACTCGTGCTTGCCCGTCGAAGGAACCATCACCACCCGTTTGAAGTCAAGGTCGCCCTCGTACCAACCGGCGCGTTCTTCGACCAAGCGTGCCATCTGATTGTCGGCGGCACTGCGCCTGTCCTGCCCATTGCCGTTGCCCGAAGCGCGCAGACCCTTTTTCTGCTTGAAGTCAAGCATGGTGGCAGCCACCGTCTTGATGACGATGAAATACACATGAGCACGCACTTTGTACCTCTTGGGAAAGAAGACTTCACTGGCAGCATAGTCGCGAATATCGGCCTCTAGATCGGGAGTGACGGCTATCTCTTGGATGGATCTCAGAAAATCAATGGCTTCGTCAGCATTGGAAACAAGTGTTTCCTTATCGAAATATCTTAAATATAAATTCATGGATGGCGATGTTGCTCTAATAGAAAAACGAGCGGCAAACGAGACTCGAACTCGCGACCCCGACCTTGGCAAGGTCGTGCTCTACCAACTGAGCTATTGCCGCACACCAAAATTACAAGTGAAGAGGAGGAGACTCGAACTCCCACGACACAATTGTCACTACCCCCTCAAAGTAGCGCGTCTACCAATTCCGCCACCTCTCCAGCATGTAAATACTTTGAATAATGTGCCCAGAACAGGACTCGAACCTGCACGTCGTTAAACACACGCACCTGAAACGTGCGCGTCTACCAATTCCGCCACCTGGGCATGAAGGGTTCCCGACCCATCGTTGGTTTATTCAAAGTGTGGAGCGGCAAACGAGACTCGAACTCGCGACCCCGACCTTGGCAAGGTCGTGCTCTACCAACTGAGCTATTGCCGCATGGATTCTGTTTCCAGAAGCATTTCCCTAAATGCGGTTGCAAAGGTACGACTTTTTTTCTTTCTCGCAAACTTTTGGGCGGCTTTTTTTCTATAAAACGCCATTTAATCTTTACACCTTATTAATATAAGAGGGCACTCGGACGGGCCGACGGCCTCCTGCGCCCACGACATGTGCCGACGGGCAGCCGGCCGTCGGGCTAATCCATGCGCGAGCGATAATCGACATAGGTATATTCGCGCAGCCACTCCAACTCGCCGTTCTCACGAGCCAGCCCAATAGCGGGATGGGAAATGCCGTTGAACATGCTGGTCTTGACGGTGGTATAGTGCAGCATGTCCTCGAATATCACGTTCTCGCCCACCTGCAGTTCGTGGTCGAAAACCCAGTAGCCCATGAAGTCTCCGCTTAGGCAAGAGTTGCCGCCCAGGCGGTAAACGTGGTCGCCATGACAGCCCCGAAGCAGTCCGTCGGCATCGGATTCGATGGTGCGTGCACCCCTTACAGCCGGCCAGTAAGGCATCTCAAGGCAGTCGGGCATGTGGCAAGTGAAGCTCACGTTGAGGATGGCCGTGCGGATGCCCTTGTCCTCCACCACGTCGACCACTTGACTCACCAAGGGCCCCGTCTGCCAGCCAAAAGCGCTACCCGGCTCAAGGATGACATGCAGATGGGGGTGGCGGCCGTGAAACTCGCGCAGGGTGCGAACCAGCAAGGGCACGTCGTAGTCGCGGCGAGTCATGAGATGACCACCTCCGAAATTCACCCAGTGCACCTGCGACAGCCACGGGGCGAAGCGTTCTTCGATGTGTGCAAGCGTGCGTGCAAACACGTCGGCTCCACTCTCGCAGTGGCAATGGCAGTGCAGTCCGTCGATATAACCGGGCAGTCGGGCGGGCAGCTTGTCGGCCGTTACGCCGAAACGCGAACCCGGTGCGCAGGGATTGTAGAGCAGCGTCTCCACCTCGCTGTATTCAGGATTGACGCGCAGCCCCAGGCTGATGTCGCCGTTGACGGCGAGCGTGCGACGCGCATATCGTTCCATCTGCGTGAGCGAATTGAACGTCAAGTGACTGGAGCAGCGGGCTATGTCGTCTATCTCGTCGTCGGTATAGGCCGGTGAGAACGTGTGCGTGGGACTGCCAAACTCCTCGAACCCCAGCCTGGCCTCACCGAGCGAACTGGCCGTGGTGGCACGGATATACTCGCGGAAAATGGGAAACGTCTTCCACAGCGCGTAGGCCTTGAAAGCCAGGATAATCTCCACGTCGGCCTCGCGGGCCACGCGCGATATGAGCGCAAGATTGCTGCGGAGCCTCGTCTCTTCCAGAATGTATGCCGGCCGGCGGAGCCCCTCAAAGCTGTCCAGATTTACCTTCATTTTGTCTGTCTTTTCATGCAAAGTTAGGTTTTATTTTCCAATAATATTGCGGATTCAAAGGAAAATTCCTACATTTGCACACGAAAACGGCATAGGCGGCGCGCGACGTCAGCGACGAAAGATATCAACGATGAAATTGATAATCATGACCAAATCCACATTCTTTGTGGAGGAAGACAAAATACTCACGACTCTCTTTGACGAGGGAATGGACAGCCTGCACCTGTACAAGCCGGGGTCATCGCCTCTTTATGCAGAGCGTCTGCTCTCCCTGATACCCGAGGATTACTACCGCAGAATCAGCGTCCACGGCCATTACTACCTCAAAGGCGAGTACAAACTCGGCGGCATTCACTTGGACAATGCCGCGGAAGACGTGCCACAGGGCTACAAAGGCGACGTGAGCCGCACGTGCACCGACCTGTCACAACTCAAAACAATGAAGAAAAAATCGAAGTATGTGTTCCTGAAAAACATCTTCGACTGCATTGAATTTCCCGACGAAAAATCCAACTTCACCCTGCGTCAGCTCGAAGAAGCCTCGGCGCAGAGCCTCATCGACCGCCACGTCTACGCACTGGGCGGCATGGGCATCGACAACATCGGCGTGGCCCGGCAGCTGGGTTTCGGCGGCGTAGTGGTCTGCGGCGACCTGTGGAACCGGTTCAACATCCACAACCAAGCCGATTTCAAGGACCTCATCAGCCACTTCGGGAGGTTGCGCCGCGCCGTCTACTGAGGCACCGCAGCCGCCAAAACCAACACCCCCAACGACCATTAACACAACACCATAAATCATAACGCTGAACGAAATGAGTGAAAACAGCTCTTTTTTGGTCTTCTCGGGCACGAGCACGAGATACCTTGCAGAGAAAATCTGCGCCAGTCTGGGTTGTCCTTTAGGCAACTTGGTGGTTACCAAGTTCTCAGATGGCGAGTTCGCCGTGTCCTACGAGGAGTCTATCCGCGGCCGCGATGTCTTTCTGGTACAAAGCACTTTCCCCAACTCCGACAACCTGATGGAGCTGCTGCTGATGATTGATGCCGCCAAGCGCGCCTCGGCACGCAACATCATTGCCGTCATTCCTTATTTCGGATGGGCCCGTCAAGACCGCAAGGACAAGCCCCGCGTGAGCATCGGCGCCAAGCTCGTGGCCGACCTTTTGAGCGTGGCAGGCATCGACCGCCTCATCACCATGGACCTCCATGCTGACCAGATTCAAGGCTTCTTCAACGTGCCCGTGGACCACCTCTACGCCTCGGGCGTCATCCTGCCCTACCTGCAAGGCCTGCACCTCGAAGACCTCGTCGTAGCCTCGCCAGACGTTGGCGGCTCCAAGCGCGCCAACACTTATGCCAAGTATCTGGGCTGCCCGCTCGTGCTCTGCAACAAGACACGCGCCCGCGCCAACGTGGTGGACAGCATGCAGATCATCGGTGAGGTGAAGGGCAAGAACGTGGTCATCGTGGACGACATGGTCGACACGGCCGGCACCATCACCAAGGCCGCCGACATCATGACGGCCGCCGGCGCCCTGAGCGTGCGTGCATGCGCCTCCCATTGCGTCATGAGCGGCCCGGCCAGCGACCGTGTGCAGGACTCGGCCCTGCAGGAGATTGTCTTCACAGACTCCATTCCTTACACCCACCGCTGCTCCAAAGTGAAGCAGCTGAGCGTGGCCGACATGTTTGCCGAGACCATCCGCCGCGTGGTGAACAACGAGAGCATCTCGTCGCAATATCTGGTGTAGGCTCGCCGCAGTCCTCGCCATCCCGCACATCCCGGGCAGCCATCGCGTTGCCCGGGATGTGCCGTTCTGGCGGATGCCGGCCGACATGGCCATGCGTCCGACCCGTAGCGGCCGTGCGACGACGGCGCAAAGGCGGGACGATTGCGCCGTAACGGCAACGCGACTACACCGTAACGGCAATGCGATTACGGCGCAAAGAAAATGCGGCTGCACCGTAGCGGCCCGTCGGCAACACCGCCGCATGCCTCAGACGGGCCTTTGCAGCCCTATTCACGCCACGGCAAACGTAGCGGCGGGCCCTCTCCATCGAAGAGAGGGCCCGCCGCAAGGGTATGGCGGTCGGCCATCAGCCAAAATTGTCGTACATAATACTGTCGCTTTCCACACCCAACGAATCCAGATAGTCGGTGACGGTCTTGATGAGCATGGGGGGGCCGCAGAGATAATATTCGCAGTCTTCGGGGGCCTCGTGGTCCTTGAGATAGGTGTCGCGAATGCAGTTCACGGCAAAGCCTGTGTAATAGTTCACGCCGGCGGCGTCGGCCTTGGGATCCTGGCGGTCGAGCGAAAGGTGGAAGTGGAAATTGGGGAACTCGCGCTCCAACTCCCAGAAGTCTTCCAGGAAGAAAGCCTCGCCCAGCGCACGCGCCCCGTAGAAGAAGTGCATCTCACGGTCTGTGGTGTGGAGCGTCTTGGTCATGTGCATAATCTGCGCACGCAGGGGCGCCATGCCGGCACCGCCGCCAATCCATACCATCTCGCGCTTGGAATCGAAGTGCGGATGGAAATCGCCGTAGGGTCCGCTCATCATTACCTTGTCGCCTGGCTTGAGCGAGAAGATGTAGGAAGAGCCGATGCCTGTGGGTACATTCTGGAATCCCACCTGCGGTCGAGGCAGGAACGGCGTGGAAGCGATGCGCACCGTGAGGGTGATGATGTCGCCCTCGGCCGGGTAGTTGGCCATGGAGTAGGCGCGAACGGTAGGCTCCGGGTTGTGGGCCTTGAGCGAAAAGAGGTTGAACTGCTTCCACGGGCCGATGTAATCTTCGCCGATGAGTTCCTTGTCGAAGTCGCGGTCGTAGTCGATGGTGTCGTAGGCCGGAATCTTAATCTGCGCATACGAGCCCGGCACGAAGTCCATGTGCTCGCCCGGCGGCAGGGCCACCTTGAACTCCTTGATAAACGAAGACACGTTCTTGTTGGAGATGACGGTGCACTCCCACTCCTTCACACCGAGTATGGACTCGTCGATCTTGATCTTGAAATCGCCCTTTACCTTGCACTGGCAACCCAGCCGCCAGTGGTCCTTAATCTGCTTGCGCGAGAAGTGTGGCTTCTCCGAGTCGAGAATTTCTCCGCCTCCCTCGAGCACCTGCACCTTGCACTGGCCGCAGCTGGCCTTGCCGCCGCAGGCCGAAGGAAGGAAGATGCCGTTGGCATTGAGCGTGGACATGAGGCTCTCGCCCTGGGCCACCTCCAGCTCTTTATCACCGTTGATGGTGATGGTGACGTTGCCGCTGGGACTAAGATACTTCTTGGCCACCAGCAAAATGATGACCAGCAGGAGTATCACGACGAGGAATACCCCCACACTGCTCAATATAAAAGTTGTGTTCATACCTTGTTGTTAAATTTTAAGTCCCGAGAAACACATCATGGCCATGGCCATGAGTCCCACGGTAATAAAAGTGATGCCCAGTCCCTGCAACGGCTTGGGCACGTCGCTGTACTGCATTTTCTCGCGGATGGCACCCATGGCCACGATGGCCAGCATCCAGCCGAGGCCGGAGCCGAAAGCATAGACCACGGCATCCCACACCGAACCGATGTACTGCGTGCTCGAGGGATCCATGTTGATGCGCTGCTGCATAAAGAGCGAAGCACCCATGATAGCGCAGTTCACGGCTATGAGCGGCAGGAAGATGCCCAGCGAACTATAGAGCGACGGGGAGTAGCGTTCGACCACCATTTCCACGATTTGCACCATGCCGGCAATGACTGCAATGAACAGGATGAAGCTGAGATAGGACAGCCCCAAAGGGTCGAGCACGCAGGTCTGCAGCAGGTAATCCACGGGCACTGTAACCACCAGCACAAAGGTGACAGCGGCTCCAAGGCCCAGCGAAGTCATCACATTCTTCGACACGGCAAGGAAAGAACACATGCCCAGAAAGAAGGCGAATATCATGTTGTCCACAAAAATGGACCTGAAGAAAAGACTAATGAGATGTTCCATGACGATTACTTGTTATCTTCTTCTTTGTAAAAAAAGGCACGGTGCACCCAGATGACGCAGCCCAACAGGATGAGGGCCATGGCCGGCATGGTCATCATTCCGTTGTTCATATAGCCCAGATCGTACAGGGCATCGGGCACCACCTTGAAGCCCAGCAACGTGCCACGGCCCACCAACTCGCGCACAAAGCCCACGACGACCAGTATCATGGCATAGCCGAGACCGTTGCCAATGCCGTCGAGGAAGCTGGGCCACGGTTTGTTCATCATGGCAAAGGCCTCCAGCCGACCCATGAGAATGCAGTTGGTGATGATGAGACCCACGTAGACCGACAGCTGCACACTCACGTCATAAGCAAAGGCTTTGAGCACCTGGCTCACGATAGTCACCAACGCTGCCACCACCACGAGCTGCACAATGATACGGATACGCATGGGGATGGTGTTGCGGATAAGGGAGATGATGACGTTGGAGAATGCCGTGATCACCGTCACGGCCAGACCCATCACGATGGCAGGTTTGAGCTGCGAGGTGACGGCCAGTGCCGAACAGATGCCGAGCACCTGGACGAGAATGGGGTTGTCCAGGTTGAGCGGATTGCCCAACACCTCCTTATTCTGTTTTGAAAATAGTGCCATAATCTTTATTTGTCGTTTAAGAAGTTCATATATTTGCCCAGACATTCCTTGAGCATGTCGGTCACTCCATTGGAAGTGAGCGTGGCTCCAGTGACTGCATCGACCTGCGTGGAGGCGTCGTCCACCTTCTTGACCACCGAGAGGGCGATGCCGCTGCGGTCGGTACCATGGAACAGCTTCTTGCCCCGGAACTGTTCCTGCCAGGCCTGGCTGTCCTTGATTTCGGCTCCCAGTCCGGCCGTCTCGCCCTCGTGGTTGAAATAGGCACCATAGACGGTGGCCTTGTCATCGTTGAGTGCGATGTATCCGCTGATGGGACCCCACAGGCCCATGCCGTAAACGGGGATGACATACTTGGTCTTTCCGTCCACCCGGCAGAGGTAGAGAGCCAGCCGCCCAGCCTTGTAGTCGGCCGAGTTAAGCTTGAATCCGGCCGAGGTTCCGCCCTGCGCGCCTGGCTGCGTCACCTTTCCGGAAGCATCGATAACCTCGTCGGCCACGACTACCTCCTTGTATTTGGCAGCGGCGGAAGCATCGTCGAGGTTGCGAATGTTGAGTGAATAGAGTATCTGCTTCTGCTTGTCGAGGGCCACATTGGTGTCCTGCATAGGCTTGAGCGCCTGGAAGACGAATGCCAACAGGAAAGCCACGATGACCACCAGCACGGCAGAATAGATGATGGTATAGGAATTGGAATTTGTTTTCATGCCTTATAAATTCATGCGATGTACACCTTATTATTATATCATCCGCCACTTATTGACGGCTCGCACGCCTGGCACGCTTCGAGATGTTGGACTGAACGACGCAGAAATCAATCAGCGGCGCAAACATGTTGCCGAAGAAGATGGCCAGCATCATGCCCTCGGGATAGCCCGGATTCATGACACGAACAATGATGGCCAGCGCGCCGACGAAGAATCCGTAGACGTATTTGCCGGTCTCGGTGCGCGCCGAAGTCACGGGGTCGGTGGCCATGAACACGGCACCGAAACAGAAACCTCCAAGCACCAAATGCTCGTACCAGGGAGTCTGCGTGGAGCCGGCGGCCGTGAAAACAAGGGCCATGACAATGCCGCCCACGAAGACACTAAGCATGGTTTTCCAGCTGGCGATGCCGGTCCAGAGCAGAATCACCGCCCCAATGGCAATGGCAATGACCGAGGTCTCGCCGATGGAGCCGGGGATAAAGCCCATGACCATGTCGGCCAAACTGGCATCGGGCACGATGCCCTGCCCTATCTCGCCGAGCGGCGTGGCGGCCGTGAAGCCGTCGGGCAGGTCATAACCCAGTCCCAGGATGCCGTGCTGGCAGATCCATACCTTGTCGCCCGTCATCTGGCTGGGATAGGAAAAGAAGAGGAACATGCGGGCGGCGACAGCCACATTAAACACGTTCATGCCCGTCCCGCCAAAGATTTCCTTGGCAAAAATCACGGCAAAGGCCACGGCCAGAGCCAGCATCCACAACGGAATGTTGACGGGAACTATCAGCGGAATGATAATGCCCGAGACCAGAAAACCCTCCTGTATCTCTTTGTGTTTCCACTGGGCCCAAGCAAATTCGATGCCCAGACCGACGATGTAGCTCACCAGAATCTTGGGCAACACGGCCAGAAAACCGTAGCAGAACATCGGCAAAAAGCCGGTCTGCGCCAGCTGACCGGCAGCCAGGGCGTTTTGATAGCCCACGTTGTACATGCCGAAGAGCATGGCCGGAACCAGCGCAATGACCACAAAACTCATGATGCGCTTCGAGTCGATGGCATCGTGGATGCTGGCTCCGGTGGCCGATGTGGCATTGGGCACAAAGAGGAAGCTCTCGAAACCCTCGAAAACACTCCGGAAAGCATGGAGCCGACCTCCATCCTCGAAGTGGGGTTTGATGCCCTCAAAATATTTCTTTAATGCACTCATTTTGCAATTTGGATTACTTCTGTTATAGTTAACGGATGGCCAGGTTCAGGCGTTCTCCTTGCGGAGCGTGTCGAGACCCGCCCTCACAATCTGCTGGAGCGGCAGCTTCGAGGAGTCCACGAACTCGGCCAGAGCGAAGTCTTCGGGGCTCACTTCATAGATGCCGAGCTGCTCTTGCTTGTCTATATCGCCGGCGATGATGGCCTTTATCAGATATTCGCCATAGATATCCATGGGCAACACACGGTCGTACTCGCCACTCATAATCAGGTGACGCTCGCCGCCCTTGATGCGGGCGTCGAGGTCGTAGGCCTTGCTCTTGCCCTGAAGCCAGGAGAAATAGCTGCGCGACACCGAGAAATCGTTGGTGCGCGGGAGTATCCATCCCAGCATCTCGTCGCGGTCGTCGCCCTCGGGAATGACCGTCACCTCTGAGGTGTGAGCCCCCAGATAGCCGTCGATGCCGGTCTTGCGGCCCGTGAGCGGATTGCCGTTGAGAATGCGTACATGCCCTGCAGAGGCCACGCGTCCGGCCAAAAGGTCGGCCAGCGGCGTGCCCACCAGCACGTCGGCATACACAGGCTCGCTGACGCAGCTGCCGGCAATGGCCACCGTGCGACGCAGGTCTACACGGCCGGTGAGGAACAGACGGCCGAAGAAAATGACCGCCGTGGGATCCACTGTCCACACCACTTCGCCCTTGTTGACGGGTGCAACGTGGTTGACCTGCACGCCTACATTGCCGGCGGGGCAAGGCCCGTCGAACACGTGGAGCTCGGCATTCTTCACACCCGTGAGGGCCGGGGCCGACTGCCGCGCGCCAATACCCAAATACACGGGAGCCATGCGCGAGAGGGCTGTGATGCCCACTTGGAATGCCTCTTCGTTGCCTTGGAGTTCAAACTCGAAGTCGCCGGCCAGCGGCATGTCGCGCAGAGCCGAGACGAAGACGGCCTTGGGCGTGGTGTCGGGCGTGGCCGAGACAGCATAAGGCAGCTGGCCAATATAGCCGAAGAGGCCCGCATCGAGCAACGCCTGGCGGACGCCCTCGCCGTCAAGCGCGCCGGCATCCATGCGCCCAAAGTCGTGCGCCTCCTGCTGTGCGTCGGCCTTGACCTTGACGCAAAGCACCTTGCGACGCTCGCCCCGAACCACGGACACAACCGTTCCGCTCACGGGAGAGGCAAACTTCACCTCGGGGCATGCCTTGTTCAGGAACAGAGCCTCGCCGGCCAAGACGTGATCGCCCTCCTTGACGGCCACCTTCGGGGTGACGCCGACAAAGTCTTCGGGCATCAATGCGTACTCCGCAGAGCACGCTATCTCCACCTTTTTTTCCGCGGCCCTGCCTTTCAGGTTAATGTCTAAGCCCTTTCGCAACTTAATTACATTTGCCATAGAAATCTATAATTGTTAGTTGATAATGTGACATTTTAATGGCATGCGCATCAGTAATCACCCTGTGAAACATTCAAATTCTTGTAATTCCCTGCATGTCGCCATGCAAAATGCGATGCAAATTTAGCCAAAAATAGCTTAATTGTGACAAAAAACGGGCTTTTATTTCAGTATGGGCATTATTTTTTTTAAATTTGCAACCTGTTTGAAAAGACTTAAACACACCGTCAACGCCCTGATATGGCTCCTGGCAGGACTGTATCTGGGCATCGCCATCTTTGTCAACATTCCTGTCGCGCAGTCGTTCATCGGGTCGCAGGTAGCCTCGGCACTCGCACAGAAACTGGGCACGAAGGTGTGGGTGGGGCGTGTGGACCTGGGACTGCTCAACCGCGTTGTCATCGACGACGTGCGGCTGCTCGACCAGCAGGGCAAGGAAATGCTGCGCGCCACGCGGCTCTCGGCCAAGCTGGATTACGTGGCCTTGATGGAGGGTCGCATCTCCGTCACCTCGGCCCAGCTCTTCGGATTGAAGGCCAGACTCTGCCAAGCCACGGCCGACGCCCGCCCCAACTATCAGTTTGTACTCGACTCTCTGGCCTCCAAGGACACCACACGGCACACCCCGCTCGACCTCGAAATCAACAGTTTGGTCATCCGTCACGGCGAAGTGAGCTACGACCGGCTGGACCAGCCCGCCCGTCCGGGGCTGGATCTGCACCATCTGCACGTGAGCAATATCAGCGCACACCTTATTTTAAATGCACTGCGCGACGACTCGGTGAACCTGAACGTCAGGAAGATTGCGCTGCGCGAGACCTCGGGGCTCGACGTGCGACAGCTGACGCTGCGCCTCGCAGCCAACCGGCGGACGGCCCGGCTGCACGACTTTGTCCTCGAGATGCCCGCCACGCGGCTGTCGCTGGGCGACATCACGGCCACCTACCAGATGGACGGCAAGCAGCTGGAACTCCCCACCCTGCAATACAAGGGCAGCATCCTGCAGTCGGCAGTGACGCCGGCCGACGCGGCCGCGCTGCTGCCACAGCTCGGAAAATTCACACGGCCCGTGGTGCTGCGGGCGGCCTTTTCGGGCACAAGCACCAGCTTCCGGCTGAACCGACTGGAAGCCGCCATGCCCAAACCCGGCCGCCAACTGGGACTGCAGACGGCAGCCGACATCAGAATAGACGTGAGCGGCTCGGTGAGTTCGTGGAACAGCAAGCCGCGATGGGCAGCCTCCATCGCCGAGTTCTCCATCGACAAGGCCGGACTGGAGCTGCTGGCCGGAAGCATTCCCGATGTGGCCGCGCGGCTCGAAAACATCAGCTACCGCGGCACGGCCGGCGGTTATGGACGCGACCTGGCCACCAAGGGCGTGCTGCGCTCGGGGGCCGGCAACGCCCGCGTGGCGCTGGGCATGCACGCCGACAACTTCTCGGGACGGCTGGAAACCGACGGGCTCAACCTCGCACAGCTTCTGGCCAACGACAAGTTCGGGCAGCTGGCCACCCACATCAGCGTGGACGGCAACCTCAAGCAGAAGCGCTATCGGGCCAAGGGCAGCGTGACGCGCATGGACTACAACGCCTACGCCTACCGCAACCTGTCGGTGGACGGAACTTTCGACAATGGACTGCTCAACGGCAAGCTCAGCATCGATGACGAGAATATCGCGGCTGAATTTACCGGTAAACTGAACGCGAACACGGGTAAAACGGCCGCCGATTTCACCGCCAACGTGACGCGTTTACGGCCTAATGCTTTGCACCTGCTCCAAGGAAGGCTGGCCGAAGCCGTCTACGGGGCCGACATTGCGGCCTCTTTTACCGGCGACAACCTGAATACGGCGCGCGGAAAAGTGGCCGTAAGGCGTTTCGCCATGCGATCGCCCGAGTCCGAATACACCCTCGACTCACTCCTGCTGCAGGCCGGCAACGATGCGCGCGGCCACTACCTGACGCTGCAGAGCGACTTTGCCGACGCCTCGGTGACGGGCCGTTTCGACTACGCCACCATCATCCAGAGCGTGAAAAACACCATTGCCAGCAAGCTGCCGAGCATCCAGCAGCTCACCCCCATCAAATACCGCGCCACCCGCGGCAACAACTTCGACCTGCAGGCCACCGTGCGCCGGACCGACTGGCTGCGGCAGTTCTTCGGCATCGACCTGGCGCTGGCCCGCCCGCTACGGCTCAGCGGCAGCATGGACAGCCGGTCGGCCCACATGGAAGCCAACCTGCAGGTGCCCGACATCAGCTACGGAGGCGGGCACTACAAGGACGTGTCGGTCGTGGTTTCCTCGCCCAATCAGCAGCTTTGCGCCGACATCCAGCTCACCAAGATGGGCGACGACGGCATTGGCGCCGACTACCGGCTGGAAGCCTCGGCGCACGACGACCAGCTGGCCTCCGTGTTCTCGCTGGACAACCACGCCCGCAAGCAGCGTCTGCGGGGCAAGCTCAATGCGGTGGTGCAGTTCGCCCAGGGCCGCAACGGACAGGCCGAAGCCCACGTGGGCATCGCGTCGTCGCAGCTGAATGTGGGCGACACCGTGTTTGCCATCCACCCCGCCACCATCATCTACAGCCGGCAGCGGCTGGAGGTCAACGACTTTGCCGTGACCAGCGGACGGCAGCACATCCGCATCGACGGCGTGACCACGCGGGAGAGCGACGACTCGCTGCTCGTCGATCTGAACGGCGTGAACGTGAGCTATATCCTCGACCTGGTGAATTTCCATGCCGTAGAGTTCAGCGGTTATGCGTCGGGACGGGCCTACGTGTCACGCCTGTTCAGCCGCCCCGAAGCCCGCGGACGGCTGCGCGTGGACGACTTCCGCTTTGAAAACGGACGGCTGGGCACGCTGCACGCCCAGGTGGGCTGGGACCGCGAAAAGGAGCAGATAGACATCGACGCACAGGCCGTGGACACCATGCACAGCGGCGGCCCGCTGCCCCACCCCCGGCTCACCACCATCAACGGCTACGTGTCGCCCAAACGCAACTACATCGATCTGGGCATCGAGGCCGACAACACGCGCGGCGAATTTGTCCGGAGCTTCTGCTCCAGCTTCATGAACCGTGCCGACATCGACGCCCGCGGGCAGCTCCGGCTGTGGGGCGACCTGAATAAGCTGAACCTCACGGGCGAGATGGTGGCCAACGGGCGCATGGGGCTCTCGCCGCTCAACGTGGAGTATACGCTGCGCAACGACACCATCCGTTGTCTGGTGAACGAGATACGATTTGCGGGCGACACCATCCTCGACCGCAACGGCAACGTAGGCGTGGTGAGGGGAAGCCTCCGCCATCAGCACCTGTCCCGCCTCACCTACGACCTCAAGGCCACCGCCCGCCACCTGCTGGCCTACGACTGGGCGGGCGGCAGCTCATTCTACGGCACCGTCTATGGCACGGGCGAGGTGGCCATCAAGGGCAAGTCGGGCGAGGTGAACATCGATGTCAACCTCACGCCCGAGCGGGGGTCGCAGGTGGTCTACGACGTGTCGCGACCCGAAGCCGTAGGCACGCAAGAGTTCATTCACTGGGCCTCACGCGACTCGCAGGCCCTCGTCCCGCCGTCGGGACAGCCGGCTCCGCCGGCCGGAAGCGACGAGGATGCCCCCGACGAGCCCGACATTCCCACCGACATCCGCCTGAACTTCCTCATCAACACCACGCCGGAAGCCACGCTCAAGCTCGTCATGGACAAGGCCACGGGCGACTATATCAACCTGAACGGGTCGGGAACCATCCGGGCCGCCTACTACAACAAGGGTGGGCTCGACATCTTCGGCAACTATCTCATCGATCACGGACTCTACAAACTCACCATCCAGAACGTCATCAAGAAGGACTTTGTCTTCGCCCAGGGCGGCACCATCGTCTTTGGCGGCGACCCGTACCGCGCGCTGCTCAACCTCAAGGCCCAGTACATGGTCAACTCCGTGAGCCTCTCCGACCTGCAGATAGGCCGCAGTTTCTCCAACAACAACATCCGCGTGAACTGCATCATGCACATCACCGGCACGCCCGGCGCGCCCAGGCTGGCGTTCGACTTGGACATGCCCACCGTAGGGGCCGACGCCAAACAAATGATCTACAGCATCATCAACAGCGAGGAAGAAATGAACCAGCAGGTGCTTTACCTGCTGGCCATCGGCCGTTTCTACTCGCAGGGCAACAACAATGCGGCGGCCGAGGGCAACGGCGGCAACAAGACAAGCCTGGCCATGCAGAGTCTGCTCAGCGGCCAAATCAGCCAACAGCTCAACACGGTGCTGGGTTCTGTCGTGAAGAACAACAACTGGAACTTCGGCGCCAACATCTCCACCGGCGACGAAGGATGGAACAATGCCGAGTACGAAGGACTGCTCAGCGGCCGGCTTCTCAACAACCGACTGCTCTTCGACGGCCAGTTCGGCTACCGCGACAACGCCAACGCCACCACCTCGTTCATCGGCGACTTCGACCTGAAATACCTCATCTTCCCGAACGGCAACCTCAGCATCCACGTCTACAACCAGACCAACGACCGCTACTTCACTCGCAGCTCGCTCAACACGCAGGGCATCGGCTTCATTCTGAAACACGATTTCAACAGCTGGAGGGAGCTGTTCCGGCTACGCCGCAAACGTTAAAAAAGAATAAAGCCTTTCCCTCCTTTCACCCCAATTCCCTCTGATTCAGAAAAAAAAGGTACCTTTGCCCCCGATTTGCGAGGGCGTGGCCACGCCATGCCCGAATGATTCACATAAAGTCTAACTTTATTAATTACAAAACATTTAAATTTTATGTCTGATTTCAAGAACGTTCAGCCATTGGACGACTTCAACTGGGACGAGTTTGAAAATGGCGCCGGCAAAAGTGTCGGCAAGGCAGACCTCGAGAAGGCCTACGACGAAACCCTCAACAAAATTCAGGAGCACGAGGTTGTTGAAGGCACGGTAATCTCCCTCGACAAGAAAGAGGTCGTGGTCAACATCGGCTACAAGAGCGACGGCATCATCCCCGCTTCCGAGTTCCGTTACAACCCCGAGCTCAAGGTTGGCGACAAGGTTGAGGTCTATGTAGAGGACCAGGAGGACAAGAAAGGCCAGCTCATTCTCTCTCACAAAAAGGCTCGTTTAAGCAAGAGCTGGGAGCTCATCAACAAGGCTCTCGAGAACGACGAGGTTATTCAGGGCTACATCAAGTGCCGCACCAAGGGCGGCATGATCGTTGATGTGTTCGGCATCGAAGCTTTCCTCCCCGGCAGCCAGATCGACGTTCACCCCATACGCGACTACGATGTGTTCGTAGGCAAGACCATGGAGTTCAAGGTTGTGAAGATCAACCAGGAGTTCCGCAACGTTGTGGTTTCCCACAAGGCGCTCATCGAAGCCGAGCTGGAAGCCCAGAAGAAAGAAATTATCTCTCACCTGGAGAAAGGACAGGTGCTCGAGGGTACCGTCAAGAACATCACCTCCTACGGCGTATTCGTCGACCTCGGCGGTGTCGACGGACTCGTTCACATCACCGATCTGTCCTGGGGCCGCGTCAGCGATCCGCATGAGGTGGTGGCTCTCGACCAGAAGATTCAGGTCGTTATCCTCGACTTCGACGAGGAGAAGAAGCGCATCGCCCTCGGTCTGAAGCAGCTCACGCCGCATCCTTGGGATGCGCTCGACGCCAACCTGAAGGTGGGCGACCACATCAAGGGTAAGGTTGTGGTGATTGCCGACTACGGTGCTTTCGTGGAAATCCAGCCCGGTGTAGAGGGTCTCATCCACGTCAGCGAGATGTCTTGGAGCCAGCACCTGCGCTCGGCACAGGAGTTCCTCCACGTGGGCGACGAGATAGAGGCCGTTATTCTGACCCTCGACCGCCAGGAACGCAAGATGTCGCTCGGCATCAAGCAGCTCAAGGAAGACCCCTGGGAGACCATCGAGCAGAAGTATCCCGTGGGCAGCAGACACACTGCCAAGGTGCGCAACTTCACCAACTTCGGCATCTTCGTCGAGCTCGAAGAGGGCGTCGACGGCCTGATTCACATCTCAGACCTCTCTTGGACCAAGAAGGTGAAGCATCCGTCAGAGTTCACCACCGTGGGTGCAGCAATCGATGTTGTCGTTCTTGAGATCGACAAGGAGAACCGCCGCCTCAGCCTCGGCCACAAGCAGCTCGAGGACAATCCCTGGGACGTTTACGAGAGCATCTACACGCCCGGCACCGTTCACGAGGGCAAGATCACCGAGATGATGGACAAGGGTGCCGTGATTACCCTGAACGAGGGCGGCGAGGGCTTTGCCACACCGAAGCACCTCACCAAGGAAGACGGCTCGCAGGCCCAGCAGGGCGAGGAGCTCCCCTTCAAGGTCATCGAGTTCAACAAGGACAGCCGTCGCATCATCCTCTCCCACTCCCGCACGTTCGAGGAGGGCAAGGACGACATCAAGCCGCGCCGCCACTCTGCTGCAAACAGCCGCAAGCAGAACGACGCTCCCGTCATCAACAATGTTGCTGCCGGCACTTCGCTCGGCGACCTCGACGTGCTCGCCAAGCTGAAAGCCGACCTCGACAAGAACAAGTAAGCCAAGGCCACAGGCCAACGGCCAATCCTCATAGGGCCGCTTCCCGTCATCAGGGGAGCGGCCCTTGCTGTTTCCGCACGCCGCCGGGCGTTCTTTCCCGTGGAAAGCGCAAAGTCCCCGTGGTGTCCGGGGCCTTGAAAAGCACCGCAAGCTGGGCTCGCGGCCTTGCCCGTGATGCTTTCGGGAGTTCCCGAAAGGCTCCCGGCCATTTCTTGCATGGCATAGGCGTAGGGTCCGGCCTCCGAACCGTCCCCACACGGCAAAACCGCACATGCTCCTGTCCTTTGCCAAACTGCCCGCCACCCAAGGAGCCGCTCGTCTTTAATATATGTTAATCGTTATCAATTATTCCAGCGTTGTCTGCCCATTCTCATCGTTTTTCAGTACCTTTGCAACCAATTCAACACAGCGGGTGTTTCCATCCCGGAAACATTCTTCATTTCAACACCATTTTTTATACAATATATGTATAGCAAAGACGAATTATTAGCTAAAAGTATCTCCGAGCTCGAAGATATTGCGCATCAGCTTGACCTCAATCCGCAGGACCACGGCGACCAGGAACAGCTCATTTATGCTATTCTGGACAAGCAAGCCGACGAGGAAGGCAACAAAAACCCACTTGGCTCTTCCAAGCGCAAGCGCACGCGCATTGCAAGACAGGAGACCGACCGCGTCTATTCCGTGAAAGGCAAAGAGGGAGAGAACTTCGATACCAAGAAAAGCAAGGCAGCCAACGCCCCGCAGCAGCTCTTCAAAGACCTGCCCCAAGTTGCCGAAAAACCGGCCGAGCAGCCCGCCGCCGCCGAGGAGACGGACAACGACCACATCAAGGCTCTGGAGGCCGAACTGGCCGCACTGCCCAAGCACCGCGGACCCAAGACCAAGCGTGAGCGCGAACTCATTGCCGAGATTGAGGCTGCACGCGGCACCGCCTACACGGACAAGGACAACGGCGGGGAGCCTGAGGACGAAGACACCAACGACAATACAAACGGGCAGCTCGACGCCGACTTTATCCCCGAAGCCACCTTTGCCACCAGGAAGAACGAAGACAGCGAGGGCGACAGTAGCGACCTGATAGCCCAGCTGCAAGCCAAGGTCAAGATGCACAACGAGTCTAACGGCGACAATGCCGAGCCCGCACCCGACGGCATCTGGGGCGGCGATCCCGCCGACGGCACCGACTTTATCCCCGTCGTCGACCTGCCCATCGAAGATCAAGGGGCCGTACCCAACTACGACATGTTCGACAACCCCACGACTCCCTACCCGCAGCCCGCCGTTCCGGCTTATCAGCAGCCCATGGAGCTGCCCTCGGGCAATGGCGCACAGTCACCTTACGACTTCTCCGAACTGATTGCAGCCAACGGCGTGCTCGAGATTATGCCCGACGGCTACGGATTCCTGCGCTCCAGCGACTACAACTATCTCTCCTCGCCCGACGACATCTACGTGGTTGGCAACCAAATCAAGCACTACGGTCTGAAGACCGGCGACGTGGTGCAGTGCCACGTGCGGCCGCCCCGCGAAGGCGAGAAATACTTCCCGCTGACGAGCATCGACAAAATCAACGGCCGGCTGCCGTCCGAGATTCGCGACCGCATGCCTTTCGAGCACCTCACTCCTCTCTTCCCCGAAGAGAAGTTCTCGCTCTGCGGCGACCCCGCCACCACCAACCTCTCCACGCGCATCGTGGACCTGTTCTCCCCCATCGGCAAGGGGCAGCGCGCCCTCATCGTGGCCCAACCCAAGACCGGTAAGACTATCTTGATGAAGAACATTGCCAACGCCATCGCCGCCAACCACCCGGAGGCTTACCTCATGATGCTGCTCATCGACGAGCGGCCGGAGGAGGTGACCGACATGGCACGCACCGTCAATGCCGAGGTCATTGCCTCAACCTTCGACGAGCCGGCCGAACGCCACGTGAAGATTGCCGGCATCGTGCTCGAGAAAGCCAAGCGCATGGTGGAGTGCGGGCACGACGTCGTGATATTCCTCGACTCCATCACCCGTCTGGCCCGCGCCTACAACACGGTGTCGCCGGCCAGCGGCAAGGTGCTCACCGGCGGTGTGGACGCCAACGCCCTGCAGAAGCCCAAGCGGTTCTTCGGCGCTGCCCGCAACATCGAGGGCGGCGGTTCGCTCACCATCATCGCCACGGCCCTCATCGACACGGGCTCGAAGATGGACGAGGTGATCTTTGAAGAGTTCAAGGGAACCGGCAACATGGAGCTGCAACTCGACCGCTCGCTCTCGAACAAGCGCATCTTCCCGTCGGTCAACCTCGTGGCGTCGAGCACGCGGCGCGACGACCTGCTGCAGGACAAGACCACGCTCGACCGCATGTGGATTCTGCGCAAGTACATTTCCGACATGAATCCCATCGAGGCCATGAACTCCATTCACGACCGCATGCAGACCACGCACGACAATGCAGAGTTCCTCATGTCGATGAACGGATAGCCCCGCCGCTGTCCCATCCACACAGCGCAAGCCCTGCCTTTGGAACCGTCCAAGGGCAGGGCTTGCTGCTTTTTAGAAACGAAGTGAGGCGAAAGCGCAGGTATTTACTCCACCAGCCCGGCAATCAGGCGGCGGTCTACGGCCGGAATGCCGTACACGTCGAGCAGGGCGGCGTCTTTCTGAAACTGGGCGAGCACATCGGGCACAGGTTGTCCCTTGTCACGGCTCATGGCCGTCCAGCGCTTCATCAGCTCCACGGCCTCGCCGCCATGTCCCATGAACCACTGGGCGTAGCCCGCATTCAGGCAGTCGGCCGGCGTGCACTCCTTGCTCTCCACAATGTGCCGATAGTGTCGGGCGGCCTGGTCGGCATGCCCCAGCCACAGGTGGCCCCAGGCCAGTGCACGCTCCACGTTCAGGTTGTCGGGCTGCTCGTAGGCCAGGCGGAAGAGCATCTTTTGCCCCTCTTCTGCCCGTCCGTCGTTGATGAGCGCGATGGCTTGGCTGAGCGCCAGCTGGGGCTGGTCGGGATGGCGTTCGCAAAGCCATCCATAACGCTCGGCCGCCTCGTGATAGTCCTCCACCCTGAAGCTGGCGCGGGCATAGCCCCGCACGGCCTGCTCGTCGTCGGGCTGCAGCTCGCACAGACGGGCGTAGAGGGCCTGTGCCTGGAAATACTGCCCCTCGTGCATGCAGAGCAGGGCCTCCATGCGCATGTCGTCGGGGCGGTCGGTCTGCTTGTAAGCGTAGAAAAGCGCGGACAGCGCCCCGTACATCTGCTGCTTGAGCAGGAACCGCTGCACGCGCCGCGCCTCCTCGCCCATGCGGCCGAGGCACACGCCGCGCTGCATCAGCAGGAAGCGTGAGTCGGCAAAGGGGTCGGCAAAGCTCGTCCGAAAGTCCGACAGGCGGAAGAAACGATAGAGGTCTTGCAGGTACATGCGCCGCACGTAGGCCGGCGACTGCAGGTCGGTCTCGCCGTCGCCCGCAATCTCCATCGTGGCCTCGCCGCGCAGCAACATCTCGCGGATGTTGGCCGGAAGATTGGCAAACACGGTGGAAAGTCCCAAGGCAAAGCTGTATTTGTCGGAGTCGCAGAACGGGCCCGACTGGAACAGATGGGCCATGAAAGCCGAGCCCAGCAGTTCGGTGGGCAGGTGGCGCAGCTGCGGATGGTCGGGCGAGAAGGGCACAAACCAGTTGCTCAGCGTATAGAAAAAGGAGAAACGCTTCATCTGCGAGAAGCCGCCGAAGTAGATGTCGGCCCCCTGCCGGCGCATGTCCATCATCTTCCGGATGCTGCGCTCCATCTCCTCCATCTTCTTGTCGGCCGCATCTGGATGCAGGATGTCCTCGAGCGCGTCCTCGTCTTTCTCCTTGATGCCGAAGCGGGTAATCTCCAGATTCCGGTTCTTCATCAACGTGGGCATGACGTCCTGCTGCAAGCGGGCGTGGTCGCGCTCGGCATTTCGGCAGTAGACCACCTGCATCTGCAGCTCCAACAGCTCTTGGCGCACGTTCTGCGCATCGAGCAGATAGCGCACGCGGGCCGCCACCCGGGGGAACAAGGCCAGCACCTCGTCGTCCAGGGCAAAGGCCCATCCCACCAAGGCCCGCTGGCGCACGTGCTCGTCCTGGGCCATGGCGTAGACCTCGGTCAAGGCCAGCAGCCGTTCGGGGTCGCCCTGATTCATGGCCCCAAGCATGAGGGCCGTGACCAGCAGCTGGGCATCGGCCGCGTCGACCGTGGGCGAGACGAGCAGCTCGGCCATGTCGCGACCGAAATCACGGCTCCACTGATGAGAGAAGACCATGGCGTCGAACAGCCGCTGCGTAT
The DNA here is from genome assembly GCF_000518545.1 of Hallella seregens ATCC 51272. Lineage (GTDB taxonomy): Bacteria > Bacteroidota > Bacteroidia > Bacteroidales > Bacteroidaceae > Prevotella > Prevotella seregens. The sequence goes on along the minus strand of NZ_JADU01000001.1, from coordinate 321,527 downwards.
AGGCATGGTGGGCGTCGTAGACGGCGCGGAGCCGCGACTGCCGGGCCTCGTCGGGCTCCAGCGAGCTCACGGCCACGTCCGAGACAAAGGCCTCAAGCTGCCGGCGGATGGCCTCGGTCTCGAACGTCAGGCCGTCGCGGTGCTGCACATGAACGGCGAGACGGGCATCGTGGGCCGTCAGGCCGTCAAGCTCAATGTCGCGCACCAGCCGGTAAAGCCGCCGGAACAGCTGCCCGTAGAGCTCCTCGCGCTTGGCGTCGGGATAGCCCCGTAGCAGGAAGTCGCACATCAGCCGGTAGTCGGCCTCTATCTCTTCCAGGCGCGTGCGCTGCGCATCGTAATGATGGTCTTCGACAAACCGGCGGGCGGCACGCAGGGCCTCGCCCAGGGTGCCGCCGTCGGCCATGCGGCGACGCAGCTGTCGCAGCGTCTCCTGCTGGGCGTTCCAGTCGCCGTGTTGCTGATGATGTTCCATATCAATAGGTGGGTATGAGCGTTGGTCATGAGCCCGTGCCGTTGCGTCGGCGGGCCCGCTCCACGTCCCCGGGGCGCGGCGCGGCGGCATGGGCATAGTGCAACCGGGGCAGGGCGGCTATGGTCTTGCCATCCACATCCATGTACTTGCGGATGACGGCGGCGTAGCGGGCCATGCCGTTGCGGTTGATGGAGTCGCACGCTTGGTTGTACGCTTTCACGAAGAGTTGCAGCTGCCGCCGGCGCCGCTTGTCCTTGAGGGCACGCTCGCTGAAGGCGATAACACCCAGCCGAAGGCCCTTATCGCGGCTGTCCATCAGAACCGGGTTGCGGTGCAGACGGGCCACGGTGGCCTGGGGCTCGGGAAGCAGCATGGCGTCCATCTCGTTGTTGAGCAGCATGCGCAACCGCACATGCACGTCGTTCACCTGTATGCGGTACACGTCGTGCTTGGGCTTCGCGCTGTCTACGGCCATGTCGGCCAGCCAGTCGGTGGCCGAATGGCGGGTCATGGCTATCATCTTGTCGGAGAGTTGCTTCAGTTCCTGCACGCGGGCCAGGCGGTTGGCCACGAGCTGCCACTGGGCGTTGGTGGCGGCCACATAGCGCAGCGGCGTGCCCTTGCGACGCAGCCGCTCAGTGCGCACCAGGTCGGTCGCCACGCCCTCCACGTGTCCGCCGGCGATGAGGGTGTCGCCGTCCATCTGCGAACTGCGCGCACGCAGACGCACGTCCACGCCGGCAGCCCGGAACAGGCTGTCGTCCACACCGACAAACAGCGGCAGACAGTCCATCGTGGGTGTGGTGGCAATCTTCAGCGCGGCCGAGTCCTGGCGGGCCAAGGCCCGGCGTTCGGCCCGACTGAGCCGCTGCCGTTCCTGCGCCGAGGGGCCGCAGGAGCCCGCGACAGCCGCCATGACGGCGGCAACGATGAGGGAATAGAGCTTATTCATTGCGTTGCAAAGTTAAGCATTATTTTTGCAACTACAGAAAAAAATGGTACTTTTGCAGCGATTAACATCCGGCAAACGGCATCCGCCTGACGGGGTGCACATTCATGATGGCAAAGGACAAGACAATGTATGTATGCAGCCATTGCGGCTACGAGTCGGCCAAATGGCTGGGCAAATGCCCCTCGTGCGGCGAGTGGTCTACGTTTAAGGAAATCAAGGTGGCGGCTGGCAGCGGCACCCATGCGGCCCGCAACGCGGCCATGACGCTGCGCCGCGGCGACACGGCCGCCCACGCCCACGCGGGTTCTGCAAGCCGTCCCGTGCGGCTGCAGGAGATTTCATCCAGGGACGAACCCCGTATCGACACCCACGATGCAGAGCTCAACCGCGTGCTCGGCGGCGGCATCGTGCCGGGCAGCATCGTGTTGCTGGGCGGCGAACCGGGCATCGGCAAGTCCACCCTCACGCTGCAAACCATCCTCGCCATGCCCGAACGCCACATCCTCTACGTGAGCGGAGAGGAGAGCGCCCACCAAATCAAGATGCGCGCCGAACGCCTGAACCCCGCCCATCCCGACTCTATTTTCATCCTCTGCGAAACCTCGCTCGAGCACGTTTTCAGCCACGTCGAGGAGGTGAGGCCCGAGCTGGTGGTCATCGACTCCATCCAGACCATGGCTACCGAGACCGTAGACTCCTCGCCGGGCAGCGTCACGCAGGTGCGCGAGTGTGCGGCCGCCCTGCTGCGTTTTGCCAAGACCAGCGGTGTGCCCGTGGTGCTCATCGGCCACATCAACAAGGAGGGCACGCTGGCCGGGCCCAAGATACTGGAGCACATTGTGGACACAGTGGTGCAGTTTGAGGGCGACCAGCACTACATGTACCGCATTCTGCGCAGCATCAAGAACCGCTTTGGCAGCACCTCCGAGCTGGGCATCTACGAAATGCGGCAGGACGGACTGCGCCAGGTGAGCAACCCCTCGGAGCTGCTGCTCACCGAAGACCACGAGGGTCTCTCGGGCGTAGCCATCAGTTCGGCCATCGAGGGCGTGCGCCCTTTCCTGGTCGAGACCCAGGCCTTGGTGTCCTCTGCGGCCTACGGCACGCCGCAACGCTCGGCCACGGGCTTCGACCAACGGCGGCTCAACATGCTGCTGGCCGTGCTCGAAAAACGGGTGGGCTTCAAGCTCATGCAGAAAGACGTGTTCCTCAACATCGCCGGCGGGCTGCGCGTCACCGACATGGCCATGGACCTGAGCGTCATTGCCGCCGTGCTCTCGAGCAACGTAGATACCCCCATTGAGCCCGGCTGGTGCATGTGCGGAGAGGTGGGACTGAGCGGCGAGGTGCGGCCCGTGAGCCGCGTGGAGCAGCGCATCGCCGAGGCCGAGAAGCTCGGTTTCGGCCACATCATCCTGCCCGCCTACCACCTCAAGAGCCTCAACGCCCACAGATTCTCCATAGAGCTCCACCCCGTGCGCAAGGTCGAGGAGGCCCTCCGCGCCCTCTTCGGATAGCTCTGGCACGGCGGCGGGGGCCGCCCATTCCTCATATTCTCTTCCAAATGAAAGATTCCATCATCATTGTCAGCGGTGGCATGGACTCCATCACCATGCTCTACGAGTTCCGCAACCGCATTGCCCTGGGCCTATCGTTCGACTATGGCAGCAACCACAACACCCAGGAGCTGCCCTTGGCCCGGATGCACTGCCGGCGGCTCGGCATTCCCCACGTCACCATTCCCCTGGACTTCATGTCCCGCTACTTCAAGTCGAGTCTGCTTGAGGGCGCAGCCGCCATTCCCGAGGGCGACTACGACGAGCAGAACATGCTGTCCACGGTGGTGCCTTTCCGCAACGGCATCATGCTGAGTATCGCCGCGGGCATGGCCGAGAGCCGCGGGCTGAAGCGCGTCATGATGGCCAACCACACCGGCGACCACACCGTCTATCCCGACTGCCGGCCGGAGTTTGTCGAGGCCATGTCGGCCGCCACACGTGCGGGCACCTGGCCGGGCATTGAGGTGTGGGCTCCCTACACCGGTCTGACCAAGGCCGGCATAGCCCGCCGTGGCAAGGCCTTGGGCCTCGACTACGCCGAGACGTGGAGCTGCTACAAGGGCGGCGAACGGCACTGCGGCAAGTGCGGCACCTGCCGCGAACGGCGCGAGGCACTGGCCGAGGCCGGCATTGCCGACACCACGCCCTACGAAGACTGACGCGACGGCACCATGGTGGCGTCGCCGTCGCACCAAAATCGCCGTGCGAAAAACCTGCAATCTCAGCGCGAAAAACCCGCAGACGCGCGGCCAAAACGGTGGAATCGCAACGCCGTTACGGCTCAATCGCGGGGCCGCCAAACCGCCATGGCCGCGGCGCGAGGCATATGCCGCACCGCAAAACCCCGTCTGCCCCCGGGCCACAAGGCCTCGGGGGCAGAATCGTACAGGGCGGTGGCACGCCTCCGCCCGCCGCTTTTTGTCATATACAGCTGACAATCACCGCCCCCGTGACGAAAAAAAAGCAAAAAACCAAGGGCCGCAGTCCCCGTTGTCCCAGAAAAACAGTATCTTTGCAAGTGATAGTACAGACTTTCACTAACTATAAATACAAGCTAAAATGACAATCGAAGAATTTAACTTTGCCGGTAAGAAGGCAATCGTTCGCGTAGATTTCAATGTGCCATTGGACGAGAATGGCAACGTCACCGACGACACCCGCATCCGCGGCGCCCTGCCCACACTGAAGAAAGTGCTGGCCGACGGCGGTGCCGTCATCATGATGAGCCACATGGGCAAGCCCAAAGGCAAGGTGAACCCCAAGCTCAGCCTGGGCCAGATCGTGGGCAAGGTGTCCGAGTTGCTGGGCGTTGACGTGAAGTTTGCCAAGGACTGCGCCAACGCTTCCACCGAGGCCGAGGCCCTGAAGCCGGGCGAAGCCCTGCTGCTGGAGAACCTCCGCTTCTATCCCGAGGAGGAGGGCAAGCCCGTGGGCGTGGAGAAAGGCACACCCGAATACGACGAGGCCAAGAAGGCCCTCAAGGTGTCGCAGAAAGAGTTTGCCAAGAAACTCGCCTCCTATGCCGACGTTTACGTGATGGATGCCTTTGGCACCGCCCACCGCAAACACGCCTCGACGGCCGTCATCGACGAGTTCTTCGATGCCGACCACCGCATGCTGGGCTACCTCATGGAGAAAGAAGTGAAGGCCGTGGACAGCGTGCTCAACAACATCAAGCGGCCTTTCGTGGCCATCATGGGCGGTTCCAAGGTATCGTCGAAGATTGGCATCATCGAGAACCTGCTGGGCAAGGTCGACAAGCTCATCCTCTGTGGCGGCATGACCTACACCTTCTCGAAGGCTCACGGCGGCGAGATTGGCGACTCCATCGTGGAACTCGACAAGCTGGACGTAGCTCTCAGCGTGGAGCAACTGGCCAAGAAGAACGGCGTGGAACTCGTGCTCGGCACCGACTCCGTATGTGGTGACGCTTTCTCCAACGACGCCAACCGCCGGGTATATCCCTCAGACGCCATCCCCGCCGGCTGGGAAGGCATGGATGCCGGCCCCGACACGCAGAAGGCTTTCGTCGAGGCCATCAAGGGTGCCAAGACCATTTTGTGGAACGGCCCGGCCGGCGTGTTCGAGTTCGACAACTTCACCGCCGGCTCGCGCGCCATTGGCGAAGCCATTGCCGAGGCCACGGCCGAGGGTGCTTTCTCGCTCATCGGCGGCGGCGACTCCGTGGCTTGTGTCAACAAGTTCGGGCTGGCCGACAAGGTTTCGTACATCTCTACCGGCGGCGGCGCCCTGCTCGAGGCCATCGAGGGCAAGGAGCTTCCCGGCGTGGCAGCCATCAAGGCCTGATCGCCTCCCGCCTCATCAATAAGCGTCCTCCCCATCCGGGGAGGACGCTTCTGCTTGTCAGGGGTTGCCTATTCGCTCAATTGCCTCATCAGCCGCTCAAATTCCGGCAAGTTCCGTGGGTCGGCATCTGTATCCATGACGTTGCCTTGCGGGTCTATCAGCCGGTAAGTGGGATAGGAATTCAGCCGAAAATACTTCTCTATAGCCTGCTGCTGACTGCGTGGCAAGTTGTAGTGCACGCAGTTTTCCCGAGTCAGCCGGTATTCCTGAATCGTATTTTTCCAAGATTCCTCGGGGCTGTTGCTGGCCAAATACATAAATATCATATCGTAAGGGGTAAGCGTTTCATATAGGGATTCACTGTGCGACAATGCTTCCTTACAAGGGGCGCACCATGTTCCCCAGACATCTATCAGGACATAATGACCGCGATAAGGCTCCGTCATCTTGGCCAACAGTTCCTTGCCCTCCTTGATTCCGGCCAAGGGTTCGTTAGATTTCAGGCAGGTTGCGTTCTTGAAATCCTGCCGTTCCAGAGCCTGATACCTGAGATGCTCGGCCATGACACGAGCCTTTGCCGCGGGCATCCCCACATCGGCATGGAGCCTTTCGAGCAGGGACGGGGCCAAAGAATGACGATTGCGGCTGATGATCTGGCTGTAACGGCCGGCCATCAGCATGTCTTTCAGGTCCGGGCTACATCCCAGTGAGTCCACCGCACGCTTGTAATCCCTAAGCCGGGCTCCCTCCATTTCCACGGCATACTTCTGCGACAAGTTGGCATATGCGTCCCAAATCTCAAGATTGTCATTCTGGTACGCTTCATACACCTTTATTTTCTCTTCGTCGCCTTTAGCCTTTTCAATAGTCTGCCACATGTCTGCAATGAGCTCATCCCATTTTTGCGCTTGCTCTTTTTCCTCGTCTGTCAGTGTTGTATGGTACAATTCTGCGGCCTCCCGAAGCTCTTCCGAAAAACTCTTTTCCATACCATCATCAAGCAAATCGTTCATGAACCATACCAACTCACGATACAGCGTGAAAGGACACGCAGGGTTTTCTACGAAATGTTGAAGGGCGTAAGCGCGGATATGAGGCGGCAATCTGAACGACGGACTCGAATATTTAGCCTGACTGATCGTGTAGGCCTCGCCGTATTTCATCTTCGCCCGGGTGTATTCCTTGAAACGTTCCGACAGGCGGGGATGGGCAGCCAACATCTTGTTGAAAGCCGTTTCGTTCGCTTTCCGGCTGTCTGCCACCTCTTGCATAAAGTGAGGAAAGTCCTCGGATTCGTCCTTCCTCTTGAAAGAGGGGGCGAAATCGGTCATCAGAATCTCATTCTGCAAGCGTGCATGCTTTCCCATGATGAAGCGTTCGCCTGTTTCAAAATCGCACAAAAGGAAATAGGTCTCCCCGGGTTCAAACACCGACATGACGCGACAGCGTTGCCAGTCAAGGTAGACTTCGGTGGTATTGAGCAGCGGGAGCGTCAGGCAGAAGTGCCCGTCCGGGTCTGTTTTTGCGGAAAAGCTCTTTTCCTGATTGGTCATCACATCTGTAAATGTCACGTCGAAATCGCTCTTCTGCGATTTTTCCTTTGCAGACATGTGGCGCAGCCATCCCTCGATGGTCACCGAATCTTCACGAAGACAACCCGTGTCCTTGATGGGCGAAGCGTCTTTCGTCGGATAGTCGGGCAACCGATTTGTCACGATTCGCCGGCAAACGACAGGGCTGCGGTTACCTATTGTCATCTTGCACAAACCGTTTTTGCGCATGTCTGCCCGTACCGACAACTCCTCCTTGCCGTCTGTCAGCAGGAAAAGCCACCGGCTGCCCTGCCGCATCCTTTGCTTGTATTGCCAGAAACGAGCGTCGCAAACAGCCCCCTCGGCATAGAAGCTGATTTCCCAATCACCTGTCTCCGTGTTTCTCCAAGCGGATGGGGCAAGTGCATCGTCAATGATGCCATTCGTCGAACATGGGTTGCCCAACACCGCCATACTATTAAACAAGAGGATGACAAGCAGAAACCGCTTGTACATTTTCAGGATTCTGAAGATGGAAGCACCTGCCACCAGGTGTGAAATTTTAGAGGATTTCATGTGTTACGGATGTCTATAATTGTTCGTTAAGTATCTTTTCCAATTCGTCGGGCTCGGGAGATATGGCCAGAATGGTTCCTTTTTCGTCGATAAGGAAACCGCCGCCACCCGACTGGTTGAGCCCATTCTTGAGCCAGACATGATGCTGGTCGTTAAGTTCCAAAAGGTTCGGCCAAGGGTAACCGTCTTGTTTTGCAGCAGCCTCCATCCGTCCCGTTTCTTTCTCTCGGGCAATGCCAATCACCTGAAAGCCCTTGTCTTTATACTTCTCGTAAATGGGAACGACAGCCTTGGCATGCCACCTACAGGGGACACACCAGCTTGCCCATAGATCGATGAAGACGACCTTGCCCTTATACAGGGACGACAATCTTACAGTGTTGCCGTTCGGTCCCCGCACTTCATAGTCGATATACGGTTTGCCCACCTGCAATCTTGAAGCCGCCACGCCGTAGGAGGCTTTCTGATGATAGGGATGGCCCGCCATATAGTCGGCATAGTGGTTCAGATAAAGCTCTATATATTTTTCCTGAGTCCTGGAAAATTGGTTGGAAGCGACCCCCCTGCTTATCTCGGCAAGCCCATAAAAGCATCTGTGGTTTTCATACCATTTTGCCAACTCCACATGGTAATCATCCATCAATGCGCCATACTCCGCCTCTGTCTTTCTGCCCAATTCCGAAAAACCGTCTTGGGGAAAGAGCTGCAACAAACTGTCCCGCTGCGCTCCCTGGGCACATTTCAACTTCTCATAAACCTCATAAACGATTGGTTTAAAATACTGCCTTGCCTTATCCAAACTATCTCTTTGGGCTGCTTTCCTTAAAAACTTAGGCTTGTAGCTGGAGTAAATAGAATCTTTATAAGTAGAATATTTAATCTTCATCCGGTTCTCCTTTCCATCCGATTCTATCCTGAAAGCATCATCGTCTCCATCAGCTGCACGGGGAATGACGATATGAACATTTGCATTCTCCACAATGAAGTTCGCAACGCGCATGCTCCCCTGTTTAAACTCGCTTAGCAAAACGACTTCATAGCACCGGAGTATATCTGTGTTCAGGTCGTACGAAAACCTGCCGTTCTGAATGTTCACGGTGATGAAATCGTTTACTCTCGGGTCTGTTCCGAGTTCGTATAAAACGACTTGTTTTTCTTCTTTGTCTTCTACTTCGCCGGTAATATGACAAGTAACAGGCTGGGCTGAACTCATGCAAAAGGCCGGCAGCAGTAAGGCGACGGCGAGAAACAGTTGCTTCATCATGCAAATATAAAAGGTTATGGGGTGGATTCTTTCAGCCGGTTGCCGTCCAAAAGATGCTGAATGAAAGCGTAAATGTCTGAGTCGGGGGGGGTAGCATACCTCAAGATACGCCCGTCTGGCGATATGAGCACCAGTGTTGGAAAGGCGTTGACCAGATAGTCTTCCGTGACCTTGCAGTTTTTCGGAGCAAAGACGTTGTGCCAAGGCAGATGGTTTTCCTGCACCGCCTTGCGCCACCTCTCCTCATGGTCATGGCAACTGATGCCGATGACGGCCATCCGGCCCTTGTTTCTTTCGTAAAATTCTTTCAGTCCCGACAGTCCTTTCAAGCAAGGCATGCACCAACTTCCCCAAAAATCCAACAGGACGTAACTACCGCGGAAAGACGACAATTGGAGTTCCGCACCATGAATATCCATCAGCTTAAAGTCCTTGGCCGGCTGCCCCACAAGGGTCGGCTGGTTTTTGCCTCGCGATTGTTTGGTTTGAACAGCATGCAATGTCCAATCAAACAAGGGGCGCATCCGCCCATTCCGCACCTCGGGCGAGAGCAAGTCGAAGGCTTCTTGCAGCTTCCTTTCATCCATGACAAAACTTGTAACGTAGTCGGTAATCAACGTTACACATGCCTCATCGTCCCTGTTTTGCTTGACATAATCCAGAATAGCCACATATTTATCCTCGCTGTCACGATAGGCAGACGACCTGACAAAGCGGCGTGCCTGGGCATATTGCCGGAAGAAACGTGTTCCCTCCATCTCGCTGTAACTCTTGAAATGCAGAGATTCGCCGGGGAGAATGACAAAGCGTTCGGCCCAGTACTCACCCCTCCTCTCCAAAGACGCAGGAGTCGTGACGTTCATGATAGCCGGAGAGTTTAGCTTTACGTCATAGCTAAACCGGTCGTGCTTCATCAGTACGGTATCTGCCATTTCCCTCCCGGAACCGCATTCCGTGACAAATACCAACAGCGTGTCGCCCCAATTGCGGCATTCGGCCGTGACGCGGCACACGCTTTGGGCGGATACCGACTGTAGGAACAAAACCAAAAAGATGAATGCAAACAATCGTTTCATGGCGGTAATCATGAGGGTTGGTATATGGCACACAAGACGATTGGTTCTTGAGGCCGTCTTGGATGAGGTGATTTCGACGGGACTCGAACCCGTAACCTACTGCTTAGAAGGCAGTTGCTCTATCCAGTTGAGCTACGAAACCAGTATGTTTTATAATAACCCCAAGCTCCTTTTATTGTACGACAGCCGTTGGCTTGGAAAGCTGTAATCCTCATTCGACAGAGCAATTGCACCGTCCCTGAGCATTAGGACGGTGCAAAAGTACGTAATAAAATTGAGAAAGGACAAGGCACCCAACGGACGAAGACGAATATTAAGGGAAATTAACTTATCCTTTAACGTGGGCGGATTCCAGAAGCAAGTGTAAAGTTAGACGAATATCATTCGTCTTCATGCCGAGTACACAGCTGTTGTTTCCTGTGGCCTTTCATTTCCGAATGTATTTGTTGCCGTCAATAATACAGATGCCTCTCATGGTCTGCGACAAGACACGCTGACCATTCAGATTGTAAACCGCCGGAACGCCCTTGCCTGTTTCCGAATTGTGTCTGTGGATGCCCGTTATCGAGCCCTCGTCCAGCGTGAAGCTATAACTGCCCGAACCCAACACCACTTGGGTCTCCGTGTCACCGTAGGTCACGGAGAACACACCGTTCTGACCGGCCGCAATGTCCGCGCCGTTCTCCTTGAGCACCTTGCCTGAAACCGTGGGTAGGGCGACGGTGGCCGTGGTGCCGGCAGGCACAGTAAACTGAAAACGATAGCCGTCGGCGGTGCGCTGCCATGCCGAACGGATGGTGCCGTAGGCGCATTGCGTACTGACATCCATGCTGTTCAGGTCGGCCGGGATGTAGGGGCATATGTCAAAGGTGCGGAAAGCATCCCCTGTATTCTGTATGCCGCCCAGCTGCGTGTAGAACCATTCCTCGATGTGGTTCATCATGCAATGGTTCTGCGAGAAAGCCCCCACGTCCCAGTATTCGGGCGTGGTGGTGTAGCCCTGCACAACCCAATAGCCATACGACGGGCAATCGGTCTGCTTGGCCATCTGCCACACCACATGGTTGTAACCGTATTTGGCCAACGACATGAAGACGGGCTTCAGGGCTATCTCGCCCGTTTTTACCTTGTAGTTGTCGGCCTCCACCCGGGCGGCCAGCACGTCGGCCACCGCCTGCTCGTCGCCGTCGGGCACCAAGCCGTAGTAAAGCGGCATGGCCTGTTCACCCTGACGGCCGCCACCACCGCTGACGCCGGTGTACCGATGGGTCGCAGCCGTGTAGAACTTTGCATTGAAAGCCGCCTTGATGTTTGCCGCCAAGGCGTTGTAGGTGGCGGCATCGCCGGCATGTCCCAATTCGGCAGCCATCTCGGCCATCACCCTCACTAAATAATAATAGGTGGTGGTCTCCGTAAACTCGGTGGGCACCAGCGGCGACACGCCGGCCGTTTCCTGTCCCCAGTCGCTGAGAACGCTGAACGAGTTGTTGATGATGTAGTTGGTTGTGTTGGCCGTGTAGTGGTCCAACAGCGATTTCATCTGCCCGTAGTTCTGCGTCATCAAGCTCTTGTCGCCATAGTAGCGCCAGTTGCGATAGGGCACCAATATGGCCGCCCCGCCCCAGTTGGGGTCGTCGCCATAGACCTCCATATAGTAGGGAGCCACCGACGGCACGCGGCCGTCGGCACGCTGTGCGTCGAAGCAGTCCATGACCACTTTCTTGTAAAAGTTCTGCATCTGGAAGTTCATGTTCAGCGACACGTACATTTCATTGGGCACGTCGAGCCATCCCAGCTTCTCGCGATGCGGACAATCGGTGATGCTGTTGTAGAGTTGAGAGGCAATGGCATCGCGGCAGATGACGTGGATGTCGTTGACAAGCGGGTTGGAAGTCTGCACTGTGCCGTGGCATTCCATGTCGCTACGAATCCGCATGGCGGTGAAAGCCGATGCGTCGGGCTGCTCGTCGAGGCCTATGATTTGGAGATAACGGAAGCCATGGTACATGAATTCCGGCCCCCACTCTTCCTCGCCGTCGCCCTTGAAAGTGTAGGTCTCGTAGGTGTCGGCCGGCCCTGTGTAGTAGTTCTCCATGAAAACGGAGCCGTCGGCATTGAGACTCTCGCCGCAGCGCAGGGTGATGGTCTGCCCGGCACGCCCGCGCAGCCTGAACCTGTACTGCCCGGCAAAATTGCGCCCGAAGTCGACCATGCGCAGCGTGTAGCCGCCACTCTGCACGGTCTTTACGGTGGCGGCCTTCCATTGTTCCACCACCCGCAGCGGTTCGTACATACGGCTACGAAAGGTTCCGAAGCCGCTCACCTTGGAATGGGGGCTACTGAACTGCGGATTGCTGATGACGGAGGCCCGTGCCCAGCCGTCGATGACGGCCGGTGTAATGACGGTTTCCAGCTGTGCGTCGTAGTCCTCGCCTCCCCACCAATTACTGCCCAGCGTGGGCGACGGCGCCGTGCGCCAAGTGTTGTCGGTGACAATGCGCTCGCTGGTGCCGTCGGTGTACTCCACCAGCAACTCGGCTTTCAGGCCTGTCTCACCGTTATTCCTCACTTCACCTTTCGAGAAACGTCCCGGAAGATAATCGATGTCGTAGATGCCGCCCGCCACACGCGCCAGCAGTGTGTTCCCACCTTGTTGCAACAAACGGGTCACATCGTAAGTGCTGTAAAGCAACGTCTTCTCGTATTCACTCTCTCCCGGCTCCAGAACAGCGTCGGTCACGGCATGGCCATTCAGCTGCATGGTGAAGACACCCATGGCCGAAGCATAAATGCGGGCGCGCTTCACGGCTTTGTCCAGAGAAAAGTTCTTTCCATAATAAGGTACGCGCCCATCGCCCGCCTTGGCATAAGCCACCGTATAACTACGGTTGTCGGTAGCGGTCTCGACGGTGAATGCGGCAGGGAAATTGGCCGCAATGCTGTTTCCTCTGCCTACGGCATGATCGTTCTGGCGCGGATAGAGCTTGATCTTGGTGATGTTTATGACGCTGCCTAGGTCGGCCGTCAGCACGACCGGCACAGATGGATTCTGGTGTGTCGTCCAGCCAATGTGCGCACCGTTGCCCACAAGTCCGTCGTTGACGTATGCCACGTCCCAGCCATATTGGGGCAGTGACCATGAGTCGGAAGCCGTAAAGGCGGCCGATGCCGCCACATTGGTTTCGCCCTCGTAGATTTCCATCTCGTCGAGTTGCGCGAAAGAATAGTTGGCGTCTGTTGCTGCACGGAAGCCCAGTTCCGACACGTTCAGCCGCACATACCGGCAGGTGACGGGCGCATCGAACGTTATCACCATTGGGTCAAGCGTTTGGTGATGCCGGCCTATCCACTGTGCCGTCCATTCGGAGGGTTGCATGAAAGCCGTCTCAAAGGTGGAGCCGGCCGATGCCGTTTCGCCATTGTTCCCAACAACAGTGACATTCCAAGCGTAGGCCGCACAACTTTGCAGGGCCGTACCCGCATAGGCAATGCCAAACTGCCGGACAGAACGGATGGTGCCCGAAGTCCAGACGGCATTGCCCGAAGCGTCGCGCACCGTGATGGCATACGACTGCTGCACGAAGCCGCGGCCGGCATTCTCTATCTGCCAGCTAAAGGTCGGCATCGGCGTATCGATACCCAACGGCTGCTTCAAGTCGTTCACCCGCAGATGGCCGACCGTAACCGAGGCCTGGGCTGTGATGGCTACCAAGAGCAGCCATGCCATAGAAATGAGAGTCTTTTTCATCGGTGTTCTTGGTTTGGTTCCCTATTTGACAATGAATTTGCGGCCGTTGCGGATATACAGGCCCCTTTGGGGCAGACGGATCTTTCTGCCTTGCAGGTCGTAAACATATCCATTGCTCGTTTTCTCTACAATTGCACTTTCCCTAATGCCATTGACCTCCGGATGCTTGTAAGCAAGGGTGAAGTTGTCCCATACCAACCAAGTATTGCCGCTTGACGGCTCCTTGACGCCGATGGTGAGCGTACCGCCGCTGACATTGAGCGTGACTGAGAGACTGGCGTAGTCAGCATGGGCAGCCATCTTGTCGCGCTGGGTGTCGAAATCGGAGCCGGAACAGCTCTGCCTGACGACGGCCGTCTTCGTCTCGTTGCCGCAGCTGGCATAGAGGCAGCCAGTGTTGGGCCCCTCGCCATTGACAAGCTGGCAACTGACGGTGTACTCGCCATCGGGCAATCCCGCGATGGTCTGCGAGAAGTCGAAGTTGACAGAGTGCCACACCTCCACGGCACCGTTGAAGCGCTGGTTGCCCCACGTGCCGGCTATGGTCCAGCCCGTGCCGTCGACGGTAGCAAAGTCAGGGTTGACAATAAGCGAGGTGGCATCCACAGGATAGGCTCCGCCACCCATGACATGGAGCATGAAACTGTAGGCGACGCCTTGGTAAGTGGCCGTGTCCTGGGTATCCTCCATCAGACTGGGCACCACGCAGGTTGCCCCCGTCGTACCGTTATCCCACGTGATGTCGGCCGTATTGGCAAACGAAGGAACAACCAGCTTCAGCTCGGCCCGGCTGCCAGGCAGCAAGGTGGCCTCATTGGCGAGCTTGCCATTGACCGTCTGCTGGGCCGGCACAACGTTCAGCACGAAACGGCTCTCACTGACGGCTCCGCTCTGGTTGGCATACTGACAGGTATAGGTGCGGCTTTCCATTAACGCGGGAATGATGACCACACTTTCCTTGGTGCCGTTGTCCCACAGAAAGTCGTTGGTCCAACCTGTTGCAGGGCCAGCATAGAGAATGACAGGGGTACCCTCGAGCACGGTCTTTTCTGTCGTGCGCTCTATGATGCCACCAACGGTTACCTCCTCCGTCATCACGTCGGGGGCGGCATCACCGCTGACCGCAATGGCAAAGGCCTGATGGCTGACGGCCCCGTTCGCAGCAGTGTAGCTGACGCGGTAGATGTAGCTACGGTCGGCCTTCACAGTGATGTTGCGCGTGGTTTCGCCCGTGTTCCAGAGCCAGCGGCCGCTGTCCTCGGCACCGTCGGGCAGCTGCGGGACGAGCGTGACTTCGCTGCCGTCGGCGGGGATGGCCCTCGAGGGACACACCTCGTACTTGTATCCCAACCCGCCAAGGTTGGTCTGGTTGGTGTAGGTCACACCTTTATATATTATATCACCCGACAGGGGGGTGATGGCCTCTTCTGTCGTGACGGTGGGTCGCCAGCTGGTGAGGGTGGAAAAGCCGAGGGCATCGAAACCGCCCGAGTTCTGGCTGTAGTTACCCCCGCCGCCGTCGGGGCAGACCTTGGCACTGGCCTGCTCGGCATACTGCAGCTTGACGCCACGCAGCCCCTCGTAATAGCCGATGGCGCGGTCCCAATAGGGGCGGAACTCGCCCTGCCCACCAGTGTTGGGCCCTGTCTGCTGCCATCCTGCACCCATCGTGCCCCGGCAGTCGGCATAGTTGTAGTTGATCCACGGCAACGAGTTGGCGGCTACGCCACCGAAATTCATGGCAGCCACAAACTCTGTGCCGGCAGCGATACGGTCGTTCATATAGGCAAAGAGATCATCGCCCTGATTGAGTCCCACGGTACAGATGTCGAGGGCCAGACCGAGTGCCATCAAGGCATGTCCCTGGTCGCGGCCGCTCTCCTGCATCTGTCCGAGGAAACCCAAGGGGCCGCGCGTGTCGGACTGCACCACAGGCACAAGATTGCCTATGAACTCGTTGCAGCCGTCGTTCAGGATGACCGTATTCTTCGACCGATCCTTATAGTTGCCCACGTGGTCGTACTTATAGAACGAGACACCCTGGTTGTACATGTGCACGTCGTCGCACAGAATGCCAATGTTCATCACGCAGAGCGCATTGCAAAGTCCCCAGTTGCTCCAGTAGTGGCCGG
This sequence comes from Hallella seregens ATCC 51272, assembly GCF_000518545.1. Classification (GTDB taxonomy): domain Bacteria; phylum Bacteroidota; class Bacteroidia; order Bacteroidales; family Bacteroidaceae; genus Prevotella; species Prevotella seregens. Next base: position 305,906 of record NZ_JADU01000001.1, on the reverse strand, counting down.
GGCGCGCGCCGAGATTCGAGTAGCGGGCGTTGAGCCACGTGTCGTGACGACGACGCAGAAAGTCGATGGCGGGATTATAGAACACCCTGACTATCCACCGTTTGAACTCCTCGAAATCCTCTCTGCTCCAGCCGTCGTAGTCGCGCATCAGCTCGGCAGCGTTGGCCCACTCATGGCCATAGATGCCAGCGGCCAGAGAGACATTAGTATCGCCACCCAGCCCTTTGCACACCCTGGCCCACTGCATCATGATGCGCACGGCGGCATCGGCATTGGCTTTTGTTCCGCCAATCTTCCAGCGCAGGGCGTTCTGGTAGGCCATAGCTGCCCCACGGGCACAGTTCATGTAGTTTTGTCCACTGCGCCCGCCACGCACAACCGTCTCCGTGGGCCATGTAGCCACGTCTGCCTGCGCATATCCATTGGCACAGAGAATGTCCCATGCTTTCTTGATGCGTGTGTCGCCGTTGGCCAGTAATTGCTTGGCCCGGTCGATGTCTGTCTGCGAGACGATGCCACCGGGGTGGATGAATCCATGATTTTCTGTCCTCTCGAAGACCTGCTTGGGCGCATAGCCCTGCGTAGCCTTGGCCTTGCCGAGCGCAGACTGGAGCGAAGCCACATATTCGTCGAGTAGCGTCTGTGAGGCACGGCCCGACTGGATTTCCCTTTCGGCAATGCTGACAGCATCCTGCAATTCGGCAAGGGCATTGGGTGCATAGCCTGTGGCTGCCGATGTGAGGAAAGTCTTGCATTCCCCAACCGTCTGCCGCAGCAGGGTGAAGTCGCCCGGCATGCCGTATTTGTATTCCTCTTCCATCTCCGCAGCCACGGCGGCAAGCGCTGCCACTTGCCCGTCGCCGAGCGCGGTGTCGTAGACCCGAAAGTCGCTGACAAGCGTCTGCTTCAGGTAGCTGTCCGATGCGAACGGCGGACGGCCTATCCAGTTATAGGCCGGCACGGCGGTCAGCGCATTCTTCAGTACGGGCATGTTGGATGCCTGTCCCACGCGTTTGCCATCGACAAACAACTCGCCATGCCGGCCGCTTTGCCGGTAAAGCATGTGCATCCAACGGCCTTTGGACGACTCGCTTCCCGTCTGTATGCCGGTCTCAGCACCCCAGCCGCCTGTCGATGTGGCCATGCGCTGGGCATTCAATCGATAGGCCATATAGGGCGAGGCCGTCTGCGTGTTGGCTGCCGACTGCGAGAAACACCACAGGAAATAGCCCGCACCCGAGAGCGATGCTTTCGCATCCACACGATAATAGACCGACACGGTAAAGTCGGTAAGGTTTCTCACAACCTCACCTGCATTCTTGGTCATGTCGAGATAGCCCGTACCGCTTCCCAAGTCGAGTACGTGGCGGCGACCCATCTCCACCACTTTGGCCTCACCCATGAGCTTGGCCGTCACGCCCGACACTGGGTCGGTGACGCTCTGACCCGATACATTCTCGAAGTTGAACTGCATTCTCAGATTTTCTTCCTGTGCGTTCGCAATGCCTGTCCAAACAAGCAGCATCAGCACAATAGCCAGCATTTTTCTTCTTTTTGTCATTTTGTTTTAGGTTTCCGTTTCTGTTGCAAAAATACGCATTTCGCTTTATTTTCCTTTTTCCCCATCGTCCAAATCCGATAGGCACCTATGTTTCCCCCTCATTTTGCACGTTTATGCCCATCGTTTTGGATGCTTTTAACCATCGTTTTTAAATGGAAAAGATTATTGCCGGTATATTTTTTGTAACTTTGATGCCTAAAACCGAGAAGACAATACGCCTATGTCGAAGAGATTCTTGCTCCTGACCCTGTGGATGTCGTGGATGTCATGCCTGTTGATTGCCCGTGCCTTTGAAAGGCAGTGGACCGTGGCCGACGGACTACCCACGGGAGAGGTGCATCAAATCGTGGAACTGCCCAACGGCCAAATGCTGGTGAACTGCGAGGGAGTGTTCTGCCTCTCCAATGGCAGAGGATTCCTAACGGTACCATGCGACTACGGCCGAGCGTATCACCTGCCTCTTTTCTCTTTGGGCTACGGACAGCAATGGCAGGGCGACTCACTGCTGTGGCTGCGCGACTTCTACCGAGTCTATCTCTTCGATGCCCGCACAAGGTCGTTCCGTTACGATATGAAAAAGAGAATGTCGAAAGCATTGCTCAAGAACTTTGTCCCCTCGTCGTTGACGGTAACCGACCGGCAGGGGGGAATGTGGGAAGGAACCATGCAGAACGGCATCCGCTACACATCGCCAAAACGACAGCATGCAAAGCTGATAAGGGGTGAGCATCCTTTGATCGACAGGGCCCGAAGCACCATCGACAGCCAAGGACGCATCTGGCACTGCAAGGCCAACGGGCTGGAATACGAAGCAAATGGCACCAAGAAGCACTATGACAAAACCAATGTGGCTTCGCTGCCATACAACCGCACGACTTTCATCACAGAACTTTCACATCGTTTCCTGCTATGCGACTCCCTGTGCGTATTGGGATATTTTCACCCTGAACGCCATGCGTTCGTGTCGCTCAACAACCGTCTTCCGGCACTGAAGCGTTTCCGGCATTTCGTAGGTGCCTGTCCGATAGACGGCAAGTGGGTGGCGGTCTACACGCAGAACGGCAGCTTTCTTCTTGACACGCAAGCGGACACGCTGGCCGCATTCCCCAGGGCAAAAGAGATAGAGCGATACAGCGACAAGTACAACTGCATGGTGCGCGACAACAAGAACAGGCTGTGGGTAGGAACGCAGAACGGACTGTTCAAGATAGAAAAAGAGAACTTTCCCCATCATCAAGCAACCGTGGATGGGAACGGGCGCACTTGTGAACGGATGGAAGGACTAGCCAACCATTGCATCAGAAGCCTGATATTCGATGCCAACGGACATGTGTGGGCAGGAACCTCGTGCGGCATCTCCCGCATTACGCCAAGCGTCATCAACTATGGCCCCGAAGACGGCATCCCCGCCGTCAACATGATGGAACGCGCCGCCATGCTCGCCCCCGACGGCCGTCTCGTATTCGTTTATAGTGCTTCTGGTGCCGTAGCATTCCGTCCGCAATGGCTTGAATCCGCAAAAACGAAACCATTGGCTGTCGTTATCACTGCCGTCAGTATAGATGGCGATCCGCAGTTGTTAGAGAGACTGACACATGGAATGTCCTTTGCATACGATCAAAACAATCTCGCTTTCCAGTTCTCCGCCCTCAACTATGCTGCACCCTCGCACACCCGCTACCGTTATCGCCTGGCTGGCTTGGAGAAGAGCTGGCAATATTGTACGTATGCCGACGGCGGCTTGTGCGAGGTGGAATACCGCGCTCTGCCGCCCGGAGCCTACACATTCGAAGTGCAGGCAGCCATCGACGACAGTACGTGGGGCGAGCTGACCCGACAGCAGGTGACCATCCTCCCGCCATGGTGGCTCACCTGGTGGGCAAAACTCATCTACGGACTCATGGCACTTACAAGTCTTTTGACGCTGATGAGGCTATACCTCAAGCGCAAGCGTCGGAAGCTGGAGCGCGAAAACGACCGGCGCGTGAACCAACTCTTTGAACTGCGCGAGGAAGCCCGCCATCAATTTGCCGAAAACACCAGCATTGATCCTCAAAAAATAGGAGTGAACCATGAAGAGGAGGCCCTGGCCGAACGCATGGTGAAAGCCATAGAGGGACATCTCTCCAATGCAGACTACGGCGTGGACCAATTGGCGCAAGACGTTTTCATGAGCCGCTCGGCCCTGTACACCAAGCTGCGTAACATGCTGGGCATCTCGCCCGCCGACTTCATCCGCGACGTGCGCCTGAAACGTGCCGCCCAACTGCTCAGCGACACCAACATGCCCATCGGCGAAATAGCCGACCGTGTGGGCTATAACACCCACAAAGCTTTCGCCGCCAATTTCAAGAAGATGTTCGGCGTGCTGCCATCGGAATACAGAACCCCAACGCGTCATTCTCAAGGCCTTACCAGTTGACATGACAAATCTTGGGGGAATACTTACCATTCACAACGAAACAAGCATCGAGCTTTTTGCTAAACCGATTTGGACGTTTAGCTAAATTGCATATCTGAAATATCCTCTACTTTTGCATCGAAATGCTGCTGGCAGTGCTTCCAACCCCTTGGAAAGCAAAAAATGCCTCCGGCAACGTTTCCACAACCCCTTGGAAAGCAAAAAAATGCTTCCGGCAACGCTTCCAACCCCTTGGAAAGCCTAAAAAAAGCTTCCGGCAACGCTTCCAACCCCTTGGAAAGCAAAAAAATGCTTCCGGCAACGCTTCCAACCCCTTGGAAAGCCTAAAAATGCTTCCGGCAACGGCTTCCAACCCCTTGGAAAGCCAAATGGCTTCGCATCAAGTCTGACCCAAACCACCCATTAGAGATTTGGGTCAATCAAGTTTCGTAGTTCCACGCCCCTATAGAGTCCTTGCGATTCACGTATTCCTTGTGCGCCCGCATCATTGGTTCATGATGACTTGTACCCATCACAATGCCATATTCGTCTGCCAACCTTGGATTGAGCGGGGAGTCTTCATTAAAGCGCGCATTCCACATCGCCGGCCACAGATAATTGGCATTCAGGCGAAGCAGCAGTTCAAAAGGGCGCGCACCGATGCAGCGCGTGGAGCCCATCGGGCATCCGCGATGACGCCGTAACGGCGATGCGACGACGGCGCAAACGCCACACGTTTACGGTGCAAAGGTCCCGCGATAAACGTGTTGTCGCTGTGCCTTTGCACCGTCTTTATTTCACCGTCCACGCGAAGAAGTCCGCCGGGTATTCCTCGGACTGTTCACCTTGAACCGGCTTACTGTCCCACTAAAATCCATGGGAATGACTCTTCCGCAAAGAGAACGCCCAAACACAAAGGGTGCATCGACAGACGAACCGTCGATGCACCCTCACTTGGTATGAAGCTCTCGTCCCACCACAACATGCAGGACAAGGAAGAATCTTAGTCAAGCCACTTCACATAGCAGAAGTCTTGACGGTGAGGCAGCTTGTCGTTCTTCGGGAACATGCGGACGCAACTGCGGAAAGAGCCGGCCTCGTCGGGCTCCACATTGAGCTCAAAGGTGTAGTGGTTGCCTTCGTGTCCCACCATCTTGAACTCATGGACACCATAAATCTTGCGGTCGGACGGATCGGTTTCGGGCTTCAGCACCACAAGCTCCAGCCCAACAGCATCGTCAAGCCCCTGCTCGTCGATGACATAGCGCATGGTATAGTTTACGCCGGTCTCGCCCCCATTGTCGAGCACACTGGTCTCCTTGCTCACCACGTGTATGCTGTCCCAACGCTCAACCACGGTTTCTTTCCACTGGGCAATCTCCTTGGCCAGGCGGTTGTCGTTGGCTTTCAGCAGGGCCGAACGCTCTGCCTCGCGGATATAGAACTTGTCATAGTAGTCGTCAAGCTGACGCTTCATCGTATAATGAGGAGCTATCGTGGCGATGGAGTTCTTGATGACCTTAATCCAGTTCTCGCTGTAGCCTTTCTTGTTCTTAGCGTAATAAAGCGGGATGATCTCACTCTCGAGCAGCGAGTAGATGGTGGCGGCATCCAGACGGTCCTGGTAAGCTTGGTTCTCGTAAGTGCGCTCCTCGGGCAGAGCCCAGCCGGCATCCTTACGATAGCCTTCCACCCACCAGCCGTCAAGCACGGAGAGATTCACCACACCGTTCATCTCGGCCTTTTCGCCAGACGTTCCGGAGGCCTCGAGCGGACGGGTCGGCGTGTTCATCCAGATGTCCACACCCGACACAAGGCGGCGGGCCAGCTGCATATCGTAGTCCTCAAGGAAGATGATCTTGCCCAAGAACTCGGGACGCTGGCTAATCTCATAAATCTTCTTGATAAGGCCTTGGCCAGCGCCATCGGCGGGATGGGCCTTGCCCGAGAAGAAGAACAGGACGGGATGTTCGGGATCGTTCACTATCTTGTTCAGACGATCCAAATCGGTGAAGAGCAGATGGGCACGCTTATAGGTGGCAAAGCGACGGCAGAAACCAATCATCAGTGCATTGGGATTGATGCGCTCGAGCAGTGACATCACGCGGGCAGGGTCGCCCTGATTGCGAAGCCACGTCTGTGTGAACTTCTCGCGAATATAGTCTACAAGTTTCTTCTTCAACGTGAGGCGCGTCTTCCAGATCTCTTCATCGGCCACGTCATAGATGGCATGCCAAATGTTCTCGTTGCTCTGGTCGTGCATGAAGTTGGGATCGAAGAACTTGTCGTAGAGCTTACGCCACTCGGTTGCCGTCCATGTGGGGAAGTGCACACCGTTGGTTACATAGCCCACATGGTTTTCCTCGGGATAGTAGCCATTCCAAATAGGAGCAAACATCTTCTGGCTCACCCATCCGTGCAGCTTGCTCACACCGTTCACCTCCTGACAAGTGTTGCAGGCGAAAATGCTCATACAGAAGCGTTCGCCGTGATCATCCGGATTCTGACGGCCCATGCCGATAAATTCGTCCCAGCTGATGCCCAGCTTGGCGGGATAGCCACCCATGTACTTGCCGAAGAGAGCCTCGTCGAAGTAGTCGTGGCCGGCGGGCACGGGCGTATGAACCGTATAGAGCGAAGAAGCCCGCACCAGCTCCAACGACTGGTTGAAGTTGAGGCCACTGTCAATATAGTCGCACAAACGCTGCAGATTGCAGAGTGCGGCATGGCCCTCGTTGCAATGGTACACCTGTTTCTCAATGCCCAGCTTCTTCAACGTGAGTATTCCGCCGATACCGAGCAGAATCTCCTGCTTTAGACGATTCTCCCAGTCGCCGCCATAGAGCGAGTGTGTGATGGGCTTGTCGTATTCGGAATTCATCTCGTTGTCGGTATCAAGCAGGTAGAGCTTGATGCGCCCCACGTTGGCACACCACACGAGGGCATGCACCTGATAGTTCATATAGGGCACGTCAACAACCACTTGGCTGCCATTCTCATCAAGCACACGCTCGATGGGCAGCGAGTTGAAGTTCTGAGCATCGTACTGTGCTATCTGCTGACCATCCATCGAGAGGGTCTGCGTGAAGTAGCCATAGCGATACAGGAAGCCCACAGCACAGAGATCGACATTGGAGTCGGAAGCCTCTTTCAGATAGTCGCCGGCAAGCATGCCCAAGCCACCCGAGTAAATCTTAAGCACTTGGTTCAGGCCGTACTCCATCGAGAAGTAGGCCACAGAGGGACGTTTGCTGTCGGGTTTCTCGTCCATATAGGCGCGGAAGCTGGCATACACGTCCTTCACTTTCTTCATGAGGGCCTTGTCTTTCACCACGGCTTCCTTGCGGTCGTAACCCAGACGCTCCAAAAGCAGCACAGGGTTGTGCCCCACCTCCTCATAGAGTTTCTCGTCGAGACTCTTGAACAAGTTACGGGCCTGATAGTTCCAAGCCCACCACATGTTGTGAGCCAATTCGTCCAGACACTGCAGCTGCTCGGGAAGACGCGACTTAATTGTCAGCTCCTTCCATTGAGGAGCATTCGCATAATCTGCTTTAATTTTCATAACTACTTGTTTATTTAATTATAATGAATTGCTTTTCGGCCTTCGGCCTTGCGCAGGGCCACGTCGTAGGCCTGCTCGTAATACTTGATGAACTCGCTCCAGAGCGCACGTTTCGACAGCCGGTCGGCATGGCTGCGTGCCTCTTTCACCTGGCGGTCGGTCAGGTTGGAATAATGGGCAACCGTGTCTTTGATGGCATCGGCCACCTCCGAGTAGTTGTAGTCGGTACGGTGAATCACTTTCACGCCATCCTCTATCTCGCCGTCATGTCCCAATTCGGTGTTGACCCACAACCCGAAACCAGCCAGGTCTGTAGTGATGCAAGGCACCTTGAAAGCAATGGATTCCAGCGGTGTGTAGCCCCATGGTTCATAATAGGAGGGATAGATGCAGAGGTCGTTGCCCAGTATCAAATCGTAATATGGCATGTTGATGATGCCGTCTTCGCCCGTAAGATAGCTGGGCAGGAAGATGAGCTTCACCCGATCTTCCGGACGATTGTGCATATCGAGGAACTTGAGCATGCCCAACACTTGGTCGTGACTCATATTGTTGAGCCAGTGAGTCACCTCGGGCACCTCCAGCGGCATATCGAAAGTCTTCCCCGAAGCCAGTCGCTCCTGCAAGTCCTTGCGCGGTTCGCCTACCCAGCCGGGCACCTCGATAAAGGCCAACACATTCTTCTTCAGGTCGTGGTCACGCAGCAACCGGTTCATAGCCTCGATGTAAACGTCTACGCCTTTGTTGCGGAATTCATATCGGCCACTGGTCGACACTATGAGCGTATCGTCTCCCAATTGGGTACCCAGCAAGGCATTGGCCACGTCAAGCAATCGGCGACGCGCCTTCATGCGCTTGGCGGTAAACGATGCGCCCTTGGGCACGAAGTTGTTTTCAAAGCCGTTGGGCAACACCACATCCACCGGTTTGTCCAGCAATTCTGCACACTCGCGGGCCGTAATGTTGCTCACGGTAGTGAAGCAGTCCACATGGTGGGCCGTCTGCTTCTCTACAGAGTGCTTGCTCTGCATGTTCAGTTCAGCGGCCATTTGGTCACCGTTGTAGGCAAATAGGTAGTCATAGAGCGGCTTGTTGTTTCCAGCAATGCTGCGCCCAATGCTCGTGGCATGGGTGGTAAAGATAGTTGCTACTTCGGGCAAGTGCTTGTTGATATAGAGCAGCCCCAGGCCCGTCATCCACTCGTTGCCATGATAAATCACCTTTTGCGAAGCATCAAGGTAGAACCGATAAAAACTCTCTGTCACTCGGGCTGCGGCATACGAGAACATGGAGGCTTCGTCATAATCGCCATAACCATGCAGACTGTCCACCTGAAAGTCGTTCCAACATTGGGTGTAGATTTCATCTTTCTCCGCATAAAAAGGTGTAAAGTCCACCAGAACTGCCACTGGCTCGCCTGGCACCGTCCAACGACCTACACGCACCCGCAGTCCTTCCGCCTCCGCCTGGTGCTGCCAGTCGGGGAAGAGCTGTACATCTTCAGAGAAATAGGGACAGTCGTTGTCTTTCCAACAGTCGGGGCCTATAAAAATAAGGTGGTCTCGTATTCTGTCCTGCAATGTCTTCGCTCGAGTGGACAGCACGGCATAGATACCGCCAACCTTATTGCAAACTTCCCAACTTGACTCAAAAATATAGTCGGGAAACAATCTGTCTTTTGCCATATCAAACCATTCTATGGCCACAAAGGTACTATAAAAATAAGAAAAGCCCAACTTTCGTTACTATATTTTTGTAAAAACTATGGCTTAATTGATTTAAACCATTAACTTTGCATCAATCAATAAGTTATCGGATATGAAAAAAGCATTGCCATTATTCCTTAGCCTGCTCTTGTGTACGGCGGCCTTGGCCCAGCGGCAAAAAGCCCTCCCCGACTCCACCACTTTCAGGGGCACTCTGTATAATAAGGAGTTCGATGTCTACATGCAGCTTGACCTATACCATGCCAACGTCATCGTGCCCAACCAGGAAATCTACGGGCCACTGCCCGGATTCTTCGGCGACAAGCAGGATGCACGCAAATGGCTCTTCACCAAAGCCACCATCAAAAGTGCCAATATTGCCGAAATACAACTCATCAACGACTATGGCAGCGAAGACCTCACAGCCATGCTCATGCGGCAAAACGACACCACGTTTGTGTTGAAGCAAGAGGAGGGTAGCACCCTCAAGATTGCACGCAACCGCAAATGGGTGAAGCTCCCCAAAAGCCTAACGTTCATTAAAAAATAGCTCTCCGCCACCTGTTGCACCAACGAAGAAGCCCCCATTCTCACGAATGGGGGCTTCGGCTTTTGTTTAGTAGTATTACGTATTATTATTGTAAGAGAGAGCTTATTTCATTGAGCGGACGCTTTTCCTGTCTTCCGTCCTGGTGGGTCAGCATGAAATAGTCATACCTTGAACTGCCGTTCTTGTACATCACCACTGCCACACTACCATCGCGCATCTGCAACGTGAAGTATCCCTCACGCTTGCCATTGACATACTTGCCGTGTAACTTTTCCTTTCCATTCACGTAGTAGGTTGTCACATCACCGTTCAGAATGGTATTGGCATCGTTTCCCAAATCCACGAAGCTGTAACCACCTTCTGCCTTCAGAGTGCCATTCATGTAGTAATCTATAAACACATCTTCCTTGTTCATGCCGACACCCTGCGTCATCAACAAGCGATAATAGGCTGCTTGGCTGGCGTGTCCCACATTGGTACGGTCGGCTGCATAATAGATAGTGTCTGCCACCACAGTAGCGGCTTCGCTGACATGCTTGCGGCCGAAGCTGGCAACGGTCATAAGCATCATGGCTGAGATAAGTACGAATTGCTTTATCATGACGTTTCTTGTTTTTAGTTATTTGGTTTCTTCTGCTGCAAAGGTATGCAAAAAAAACAAATCGCACGCTTTTCTTTAACACTATTTTATCATTATTTTTCGACCAAAAACAACCGTTATCAAGTCTGCTGATTAAATTTAAAACTTTCATCCGAAAGACATTAAAACTATCAAAGTGTAAAATACAACATTTTCAACCAGCAGGAAATTCAAGCCACAACTTTCTTTTTGACACATCAAACTCACAATAGCAAGTACATCAAGAAAGTAAAAAGTTGGGCTCATACTTATAGAAAAAGTTTAGATTGTAAATTTTAAAGAACTTTAGTCAAGCCCCTTCTAACGATAACTGACAGGCAGGTACATGCGCACACACACAGGCATTCCATGGTGCATCCCTGGCATAAACGGTGGCATACCCTTGACCAGAGCAATCGCATGGCGGTCGAGTTCAGGAGTAAACGGGACCACTACCGTGGGGTCATGCACACGTCCATCCTTGCCTACTACAAAAGAGACCAGCACACGGCCCGGCTCAGAGCCGGCAGGCCTGTCCACATGGCCAAGATATTGTTTCAGCGCATCCTGTCCTCCACAGAACTGGGGAGCCTCATCTACCTTATTATATATAGTATCACCCTGCCAGGTTGAAGCGGGACTCACAAATGCTGGTGCAGGTTGGCCTTGCGCTTTCTTCTCCATCAGCCGACGACATTCCTTAGTCATTAAATAACGCACCCCGTCATAGGCCATGGACACCTCGTAGCCCAACTGCTGCCCCTCCGTCTGGCAATCCACATGAAATCCCACCCGGCGAGGCCGCTGCTCCAGCCACACTCCGTCTATAGACGCATGAAGCAACCGGGCATAAAGCTCGTCCGACAGCGGTGTATAGAGTGTGTCGAAAAACTCCTGGTACACATTTCCAGATTGTATGGTGCCCCGTCGAATCAAGTCTTCGGCATTCAGTACCCGATCCTGCACCATGTCGTAAACAATATAGGCCGTGGCCCGCACGGCTTTCACAGGAGAACTCCGCTGGGGCTCCTGACTCAACATCAACATATAACAGATCCATCTTCCCAGTTCATACGACTTGATGCGTGCCTGCAACGTCACATCGCAAAACCGATCGTCGGCCGGCAGAAAGGGCAATTGCCCTATCACCGGCTGGCCAAACTGTGCTTTGTAGGCCGCATAGGCCGAATCCAAGGTGCTTCCTTGCCCACCTAACAGCCGATCCACAATGGCATGACGCAGGGCCATGGGCTGACGATATTCCATTACCTCAGGCCACTCTATATCTGCATCCACTACCGTGAAGTCTGAGTCGCGCTGCAACAGCACATGTTCCTGCACATATCTCACTGCATATTGCAGTGGTGCTTGATATGCCGTCTGTGCATACAGTCTGGCCGGCATCAACAAGATGGCTATTGCAGCCATACATCCAAGGAGTTTCATACGTCGAATATTTTTCGCGAATTTACTATATTTCAGCGAAAGAACAAAGTTCCCTACAAAAAATCGGCGCTTCTACCTATAGTATTTCCAGCTGTTTTTACTATGTCACATCGTGCGCAGCTAATACCATACCGCACGTTGATAGGCATTACATTGCACAAAAAACACGACAGGGCTCCATCCATATTGGATGGGGCCCTGTCGTTAGGGTCAATGGGACTCTATGCCATCACTTCAACAGAGCGTCAAACTTCTCCTGATACTTGTCCTTGGCAGCGGCACCGACAAACTTGTCGACCAGCTGGCCACCCTTAAAGAAGAGCACGGTGGGAATGTTACGCACGCCAAACTCCATGGCGATGTCGTCGTTGTCTTCCACGTTACACTTACCCACGACGAGCTTGCCGTCGTATTCTACGGCCAGTTCGCTCATAATGGGACTCACCATGCGGCATGGACCACACCACGTAGCCCACAGATCCACGACCAAAGGCAACTCACCGTTCTTATAACTCTCGAAATTCTCGGTTGTGATTTCAACTTCCATTTGTATTCCTTTTTTGAATAAACTTTATGTATTGTAAATGTAAGCAATTGGTTTCTGCCGAACAAACTTTGTGCCAAAGATGCCCCACAGCTACATAGCGGACAGCCCATATCAGAACTCCACCACCCGACTGCCATCCTCGTCAGTCGTGATGGTCACCTTAACGGCATCGCCCGGCAGAATGTCTTCTATAAGCTCCGGCCACTCCAGGAAGCACAGGGTACCACTGTAGAAATAGTCCTCGTAGCCCATATCATACACCTCCTCCAGCTTCTTGATGCGGTAGAAGTCGAAATGATAGATCAATTCATCGGTAGTCGCCGAACGATATTCGTTGACAATGGCAAACGTCGGCGACGTAATGACATCCTCCACCCCAAGCTCCTCGCACACTGCTTTGATAAAGGTCGTCTTGCCGGCACCCATCTTTCCATAGAAAGCAAAGACCGTACCCTCGCCCATCTGATTGACAAACTCACGTGCTGCTTCGCGGATATGCTCCAAAGATTCAATCTTGATTTGCATGCTTAAATAGTATATTTTAATTTTTGCGTTCGTCCTGCGCAGTACTTAATTCACAGTATAGCTCATGTTCTCATGTTCCTCCACATACTCCACGAGCTTCTTTCCCACCTCTATCTGTCGGTTGCGGGCATGGAGCAACACGTTGGTATTGTTCTCCTCATCGTTGATGTTGAAGTAGAGACTGGTCTTGCCCACACTGCCGCCCACCATCGAGAGAATGTCGTTCACCACGGTCTCGTCAATGGTCTTGCTCTTCACATTGATGGTGAACCGCTCGATGCGGTCGTCTTTCACGGTTTGCAAATATTCGATGTTCTGGATAGTCATGCTGTAGCTCTGGCTGTTGGCAAAGCGTTTGCCGCACTTGGCTGTAATAAACACCGAGCTACCTTCGATCAGCCTGCTGCCCCAGCGACCCCATTCTTCACCGAAGAGCGCCAACTCGCCCGGCCCATGAAAGTCTTCTACCGTAACGATACCAAAAGGCTCGCCACGTTTGTTGAACCGCTGGTTCACATTGGTCACAATACCGCCGAAAGTAATCTCTTGACGGGCCGACAAGGCCTCATAGTTCTCACGGCTGCCAGCCTCTGGACAAGAAGTGTTGCACAGGTTGTTGAGTATAAGGGCAAACTCGTCCAGCGGATGTGCCGACAGATAAATGCCCACCAAGTCACGCTCGCGCCCCAGCTTCTCAATGCTGCTCCAAGGCTCGGCCTGCCCCGGCTGGGGCATAGCTACAGGAATGTCCGACACCATACCGCCAAAGAGCGAATTGGCGGCCTCGGCCTTGTCCTGCTGGTATTGCTGCCCAAAGCGCACCAGACTGTCAAGGAACACTTCCCCGCGCAGGTTGGGAGCCATATACTGTTCGCGCATCAACCCGAAACAGTCGAAGCCACCGCTGAAGACCAGACTCTCGAAAGCCTTGCGGTTCACATCTTTCAGATTCACCCGCTCGGCAAAATCGTAAATATCCTTGTAGGGTCCATTGGCTTCGCGTTCGCGCACGATGGCTTCGGCGGCGGCCGCTCCCATGCCCTTGATGGCCGAGAGCCCAAAGCGTATCTCTCCTTTCTTGTTCACACCAAACTCCACATAGCTCTCGTTCACGTCGGGCCCCAGTGTAGGTATGTGCATGGCTTTGCATTCCTCCATGAGCTTGGTAATTTCCGTAATCACCGAGAAACGGCGCGTCATCAGAGCGGCCATGTATTCAGCCGGATAGTGGGCCTTAAGATAAGCCGTTTGGTAAGCCACCCAAGAGTAGCACGTGGCATGCGACTTGTTGAAGGCATAGGAAGCAAACTTCTCCCAGTCGCTCCATATCTTTTCCAGAATCTTGGGGTCGTGACCGTTGGCCTCGCCTTGTTTCAGGAATTTGGGCTTCATGGCATCAACGATGGCCTTCTTCTTCTTGCCCATGGCCTTACGCAGGGCGTCACTCTCTCCTCGGGTGAAGTTGGCCAGCTGACGTGAGAGCAGCATCACCTGCTCTTGATAAACGGTGATGCCATAGGTGTCTTTCAGATATTTCTCCATGCAGGGAATATCATAGGTCACCAGTGTGGGATCGTTCTTGCGCCTGATGAAGTCGGGAATATAGTCCATGGGGCCCGGTCGGTAGAGGGCGTTCATGGCTATCAGATCCTCGAACACCGTGGGGTGCAGCTCGCGAAGATACTTCTGCATGCCCGGCGACTCAAACTGAAAGGTGCCGACAGTCTGGCCCCGTTGGTAGAGCTGATAGGTGAGCTCGTCGTCGATGGGGATATGCTCGATGTCGATGACATCGCCCGTGGTCTTGCGGATTACCTTGCAGGCCTCCTTGAGCTCCGACAATGTCTTGAGCCCGAGAAAGTCCATCTTGATAAGTCCGGTGGTCTCAATCACGTGTCCGTCGTACTGGGTCACGGCACACTTCAGCTCCGGGAAGTCGGGGTCGTCGGCCGTAGACACCGGTACCCAGTCGCTGATAGGGTTGCGGCAGATGATGAAACCACAGGCATGGATGCCCGTACCGCGCACCGTTCCCTCCAATTGCTTGGCATATTTGATGGTGTTACGTTCGCGTGAATCGGCCGAAGCCTCGGCCTCGCGCAGCTCGGGCGTATAGGCAATGGCATTGGACAGGTTCATCTTTTTGCCATCGGGCAACCTGTCGGGGATGGCTTTCTTCAGGAAGTTGGCCCTGTCCAGCGGCAGCCGCTCCACACGTGCCACATCGGCAATGGAGTTCTTGGTGGCCATACTGCCGTAAGTGATGATGTGAGCACAGTTTTCTTCACCATACTTGTCCATCACCCAGCGCAGCACACGACCGCGCCCGTCGTCGTCAAAGTCGGTGTCTATATCCGGCAGGTTCACGCGATCAGGGTTCAGAAAACGCTCGAACAGCAGGTCATACTTGAGCGGATCAATCCTCGTGATACCCAGACAGTAGGCCACCACCGAGCCGGCGGCCGAGCCGCGGCCCGGTCCCACCCACACGTCGAGCTCGTTGCGCGCGGCATTGATAAAGTCCTGCACAATGAGGAAGTACCCCGGGAAACCCATCGTCTTCATCACGTGGAGTTCAAAATTGATGTGTTCCCGCACATTCTCGGGCAGGGGGTCACCATAACACTTGCGTGCACCGTCGTAGGCCAGCTTGGCCAGATAGTCGGCCTCAAACTTGATGCGGTATATCCTATCGTAGCCGCCGAGTCGGTCTATCACGCCCTGGGCCTCGGCCTCAGGCAGCGGGTGCTCGCCGTTCTCGTCGGTGGTGAACTCATGATAGAGGTCTTGCTCCGAGAAGCGGCGGCGCCACTCCTCCTCCGTGCCAAAGCTCTCGGGAATGGGAAAGAAAGGCATGATGGGGCCGTGGTCGATGCTGTAGGTCTCCACCTTGTCGAGTATTTCCAGCGTGTTGGCCATGACTTCGGGCATGTCGCCGAACACCTCGTTCATCTCTGCACGCGTCTTGAACCACTCCTGTTTGGTATAGACCAGTCGTGAGGGGTCGTCAAGGTCCTTGCCCGTCGAGAGACAGAGCAGGTGGTCGTGGGCCTCGGCCGTGTCCTGGTCTTCAAAGTGGCAGTCGTTGGAACACATGAGCTTGATGCCATACTCACGGGCAAACTCAATGAGCACCTTGTTGGCTTTCTGCTGCAAGGGGAACACCTCCCGGTTGGCACGCAGCGACGGGTCTTTCACCTCATGACGCTGCAGCTCCAAATAGTAGTCGTCGCCAAACACACGATGGTACCACTCGCAGGCCTCGCGCGCTCCGGCAATATCGCCTTTAAGGATCTTGGAAGGCACTTCGCCGGCAATACACGCCGAGCACACTATCAAACCCTCGTGATAACGCTCCAGATCCTCGCGGTCGGTACGGGGTCGGTAATAGTAGCCGTCCACCCACGAGCGGCTCACCAACTTAATCAAGTTCTTGTAACCGCGATAGTTTTTGGCCAAAACGATAAGGTGGTAGCCGGAGTTGTCGCCGGCGTTTTTGTCCTTGTCTTCCTTGCGACGGTGGGCCACATACATCTCGCACCCGAAGACGGGCTTGAACGGCTCCAGCCCTTCAGCCTTGCGCCTCTTGTTCACCGAGGCGCAATAGTCCGAAAATTCCTTGATGCCATACATCACGCCATGGTCCGTAATGGCCATGCCGCGCATGCCGTCGTTAACGGCTTTGTCCACCAAGTAGGGCACTTTAGACTGTCCATCGAGTATCGAATAGTGCGTATGTACGTGCAAATGCACAAAATCTTCCATTCTCTGAGCGTTTTGGAGCGGTAAAGTTACCGCTAAAAACCGATATGGCCAAAAGAAGCATGCGAAAAATTTGCGGTTTAAACAAAAAACCTTTACCTTTGCAACAGATTGAGCATACCCTATTTTTCAGCATGGGCAAAAGAATAAAGAAACTTAAAAAAATCCGTATACACCGTGAGGGCACAGACACATTGCTCTACGGACTTCTTTCTTTTATCGTCATAGCTGCCGGTCTATGGTACGCATTCGACACCAAATGGCCTTTCTGGGCCTTTGCCGTCGTCTTCGGCACAGCCTATGCCATCGTCGTCAACTTCTATCAATGTCCCATCCGATACCTCAATGTGGAGGATACCGACAAGCTGGTCGTGGCCCCCGCCGACGGGCGCGTGGTGGTGATCGAGGAGGTCGAGGAGAACGAATATTTCCACGACCGCCGGCTGATGATTAGCATTTTCATGAGCCTGTTCAACGTGCATGCCAACTGGTTCCCCGTAGACGGCAAGGTGAAATTCGTGCGCCACCAGGACGGCAACTACCACAAAGCATGGCTGCCCAAGGCCAGCGAGGAGAACGAGCGCGCCGACATCATGATAACCACCGACGACGGCGAGGACATCCTCTGCCGCCAGATTGCTGGTGCCATGGCCCGCCGCATCGTCACTTATGCCAAGGAAGGCGAGGACTGCTACATCGATGAGCACCTGGGCTTCATCAAGCTGGGCTCGCGGGTGGATGTCTTTCTGCCCATTGGCACTGAGGTATGCGTCAAGATGGGGCAGAAGACCACGGGCGACCAGACCATCATTGCCAAGCTGAAATAGCGACTGCAACTTTCAAGGCAACTGCCATGAGCATCAAGAAACACATTCCCAACACCATCACCTGCTGCAACCTCGTCTCGGGTTGCATCGCTACTTGTTTCGCCTTTTTCCATGAGCCCACGCTGGCCCTCCTGTGGATCGTCATTGGTGCCGTATTTGATTTCTTCGACGGCATGAGCGCACGTCTGCTCCATGTGTCGTCGCCCATCGGCAAAGAACTCGATTCTCTGGCCGACGACGTGACTTTCGGCGTGGCTCCCTCCACCATTCTCTTTTCGCAATTGCTCGTGATGGACTACCCCTCGTTCCTGCAGCCGGTGTCCGACTACGTGGCATTCGCGGCCTACATCATGGCTGCTTTCTCGGCCCTGCGCCTGGCCAAGTTCAATCTGGACGAGCGTCAGTCCATGGGTTTCATCGGTCTGCCCACCCCGGCCAACGCCCTGTTCTGGGGGTCGCTCATCGTAGGTGGTCACGAGGTGCTGGAGAGTTCGCCCTGGATGTCGGTGGCCTTGTTGGCACTCATGCTGGTGAGTTGCTGGCTGCTTGTGGCCGAGATTCCCATGTTTGCCCTCAAGTTCAAGCACTGGGGCTGGCGGGGCAATGAGGTGAAATACGTGTTCCTGCTCTCCTGCCTCCCGCTACTGGCCATTTTTCAAATCTCGGCCTTTGCCGTGATTATTGCGTGGTATGTCGCCCTCTCCGTGGGCGTCAACCTTTGGAGCAAGCGGGCTTAGGCCGCCAATCCCTCCTCATCCTTTTTCCATGCCGCCGCAACACCCCTGCGGCAACGGCCGTCCACAGCACAGGATTCCGTGTGCGGTCAGCGTCGCCGCGGCTTCAGCGTCACCAGCGGCACCATCATCTCCTCCATCGAAATGCCGCCATGCTGGAACGTGTCCTTGTAATAGGACACATAATAGTTGTAGTTGTTGGGGTAGGCAAAGAACGCATCGCCAGTGGCAAACACGTAGCTCGTGCTCACATTGGGCGATGGCAGCTGCGCCTTGGCCGGGTCCTTGACCACAAACACCTCCTTGGGATTGTAGCTCAAGTTCTTGCCGAGCTTGTAGCGCAGGTTGGTATTGGTGTTGCGGTCGCCAATGATCTTGATGGGCTTGGAGGCCCGGATGGAGCCGTGGTCGGTGGTGAGGATGACCTTATAGTCGCTTTGCGACAGCCGCCTGAACAGCTCGGCCAGCACCGAATGGCGGAACCAGCTCAACGTGATGCTGCGATAAGCGCTCTCGTTGTTGGCCAGTTCGCGCACCATTTTCGATTCGGTGCGGGCATGAGAGAGCATATCGATGAAGTTGATGACGACCACGTTCAGGTCATTGCCACGGAGTCCGTTGTACTGTTGAAGCAGCCGATCGCCCCCGACGGAGTCGTTGATCTTGTGATAACTGAACCGTTCGTGACGGCGATAGCGTTCTATTTGGGTGCGAATCAGCGGCTCCTCGTTCAGGTTCTTGCCCTCCTCCTCGTCCTCATCGACCCACAGGTCGGGAAACATCCGGGCTATCTTGCTGGGCATGAGCCCGCTGAAGATGGCATTGCGGGCGTATTGCGTAGCCGTGGGCAGGATGCTCATGTACATCTCTTCCTCAATGTCGAACTGGTCTCCAATCTCTTGAGCCAGGACGCGCCACTGGTCCCAGCGGAAGTTGTCTATGACGATGAGAAACACCTTGTCGCCCTGACCGAGTGCCGGAAAGATGCGCTCCTTGAAGATGTCGGGGCTCATGAGCGGACGGGAGCCGCCGGCCCGGAGGGGCGCGGCCTGTTCCGGATCCACCCAAGCCATGTAGTTGTTGCGCACATACTTGGCAAATCCCAGGTTGGCTTCCTCTTTCTGCATCTGCAACATCTCGGTCATCTGGCTGTCGGCAGCACTGAGTTCCACCTCCCAGTGCACCAGACGGCGGTACACTTCCATCCAGTCTTTGTAGTCCTTGCAACCGGCAATCCGCATAGCCAGCTGCTGATACTCCTGCTGATAGCTGCTCTGCATCACCTCGGTCACTATCTCCTTGCTGTGGATGTTCTTCTTCAGCGTGAGGAGAATCTGGCTGGGATTCACGGGTTTGATGAGGTAATCGGCTATCTTGGAACCGATGGCTTGGTCCATGATGTTCTCTTCCTCGCTCTTGGTCACCATCACCACGGGGGTCTGCGGCTGTATTTCCTTGATGCGTTGCAGCGTCTCCAGGCCGGAGAGTCCCGGCATCATCTCGTCGAGCATAACCAGGTCGAACGTGTGCTGGCGGCACTCCTCGATGGCGTCGGCCCCATTGTTCACGGTGACAACTTCGTATCCTTTCTTCTCTAGGAAGATGATGTGAGCCTTCAACAGCTCGATTTCGTCATCTACCCACAATACAAATCCGTTGTTCATCTTTAGAATCCTTCTAAGTCATAATACTCATCTTCCAGGTCGAAGGTCTTGTTCTCCTTCCTAGTTTCCTTGGGTGTCTCGGTCTTCGGCTGCGGTGCATCGGGCTTGGCGGCCGGAGTCTTGCCCGCCGGCTGGCGGTTTGCAGGGGCAGGAACACGCCCGGAAGACTGGGGCTTGGCCCCTGCGGGCACCTGGGTTGCAGGTGTCTGCGGCACGGTGGTGCCGGTTGTCGTGACGGGTGCGGGCGACGGCTCGTCGTCGTCCAGTATCACGTCGGCTCCATTGCTCAACGTGGGCTGCACACGCTTCACGGCGGGCACAGGCACTGAGGCCGGTTCTTTCGCTGCGGGCGTGGGCGTGGAGACCACAGGTTTGGCAGCAGGAACAGCAGGTTTAGCGGCGGGCACCGCGGGCTTTGCAGCCGGAACGGCCTGCCTGGGCTCGGGCGCCACGGGCTTGGCCACCGGGGGCACAGACTGTTCCACCGGCACCACGGTCGTCCCGGCCGGCTGCCGGGCCGGCTCATCGGGCGGGAGAATGGTGGTTCCGGCAGCCTGCGGCCGGGCCTCTTCCTCCATGGGAATCTCTGTTTCGGCCGGCACCGCGGGCTCGTCAGGGGCCACCACGGTGGTGGTGTTCAGGTATTCGTCGATGTCGCGCTCGGTGACGGGCTGCGCGGTCTCGGGCGTAGGCTGCGTGACGACCTCGGCCGGCTCGGTGAGCAGATGGAAAGTGGAGATCTTCAGCGGAGCAAAATGCTTGTTGTAGAACCTGCTGTACTCGTCGTAGCTGAAGTTGGTACCGAGCAGGGGCAGGTTTTCTTCGCTGATGATGACGGGGCGCGCCTTGCCCATCTGCCGCACCACACTCTCCTGAGCCAGCAGCCGGTGGGCATATTGCAGGGCCTCGTCATAGTTGCGGAAGCCGGAAACCACCATGCGATCCACGCCGTCGGCCTCCTCGACACTGATGTCGAAGTTGCGAACGAGATAGCTGGCGAAGTTGTAACGGGCCAGTTCAAAGAGCAGCTTGTTCTGGTTCAGGGAGTCGGGCTGATAGACGAGCATGAACACAAAGTTGGCATTGCGCTCGTTGCTCAGCCGCCGGGCCTGCAGCGAGTCGCTGTCGGCCAGCACCACGCTGCGCCGCTGCCACACGTTGCCCAGGTCGAACTTGCCGCCATGCAGCCGCCGTCCCTGCTTCACTCCATTGACTATCATGCCGGCCATTTCGGCCAGCTCGCTCTGCGGATATTTCTCCACGAGCGTCTTCATGTCGGCCACACAGGCTTCGCCCTGCCCGTTGTTGAGTTTGCTCAACCCGCCGATGAAGAGGAATTTGTCGCGGTTGGCCCCCAAGGGAAAACGCGTCTCGGAGAGCCCGGTATTGGCCGCCACCTCGGCCAGGCGGTCGGCCTTGAAGGCCGCATAGGTGGCCGCATAGAGCGAATCTTCGACATGAACGCCCTCGCGCGCATTCTGCACGAAATAGGGGTCGGTGAGAATCTGCGTCCACTGGCTCTCTGGCCAGCGCGCCCGCAGCGAGTCCACGTAGCCGTTGGCCCGGTCCATCCGGCCCTGGCGAGCATAGAGCAGGAAGAGGTGGTAACAGGCCTCGTCCATCTTTTCGTAGTCGGGATACTGGGCGGTGAGTCGCGCAAAGGCTTTCTCGCTGAGCGGCAGGTTGTCGAGCTTGTCCTTGAAGATGACTGCGCTGTTGAACAGTCCGTCCATGATGATGAGGTTGCTGGCCTGCCGCTGCTCCTCGGTGAAGGGAATCTGGGCCAGGTAGTATTCGCGTTTGTGAGGGTTGTTCCGTGCGGTGTCCTGCACCTGCGCCAGCGAGTCCTGCACGGCCTGTGCCTGCAGCATGGAGTCGCGCTGCGCGTCGGTCATGGCGGCCGCCCCGTCGTCAAAGCCCAGCCCGGCCACCACGGTCTTGTTGTTGCGCTGCCAGTTGTCCACGTTCTCGCGCTTGCCCCACAGTCTCTGGAACTGCTGCTTGCCCTGCTGCACGGCCAGCTGGTTGTAGAAATACCAGCCGCCACCCTGTTGTCCACCCACGACGGGACGGTTGGGCGTACGGCTCATGCCGCCCATGCCACCATTGCGCTGCTGCACTTGCTGCACCTCCTGCTCGGCCAGCTTGTTGCGTTCCTCCCTTTCCTTCTTCTTCAGAGCCTCGATGGTGCGGTCGATGGCGGCGTTGCGGTCTTTCTCGTCCATGCGGGCCAGCGACTGCAGCGAGTCTTGCAGGTGCACAGCCTCGGTGTAGGGCACCAGCTCGTCGAGCACCTTTGATCGGTGGGAAAGCTGCCCGTAGTCGGGCCGCTCCTTGTCGAGCAGACCGATGGCCTCGCCGTAGCAGCGCTGGGCATCGGCATATTTCTCCTGCGTCCAGTAGAGGTCGCCCAACCGCAACAGCAGCACACCTTTCTCTATGCCGCCGCGCGTGGCCTTGGTGTTGCCCCTCTCGTAGTTGGATATGGCCTGGGCGGTGTCGCCCTGGGCCAGATAGATGTTGCCGATGGCATAGTACACCTGGTCCAGATAGTCCT
The DNA here is from genome assembly GCF_000518545.1 of Hallella seregens ATCC 51272. Lineage (GTDB taxonomy): Bacteria > Bacteroidota > Bacteroidia > Bacteroidales > Bacteroidaceae > Prevotella > Prevotella seregens. The sequence continues at coordinate 283,442 of NZ_JADU01000001.1, read as the reverse complement.
TGTTGTTGTCCGAAGCAGCCATGCGTTTCAGCTTGCCCACCATCTTGCGGGCCTGCCGTCCGGCCATCACCTCGGTCTGCGCAATGCGGGCGTTGAACTCCAACTGGTAGGGCGGGTTCAGCCGAATGACGCGCTGAAAGGCGCGGTAGGCCTGTTCGTCGTGGCCCAACGCCGCCTCCAACTGGCCCAGCAGATAGCACTCGCGCGCCTTCTGCCGCCGGCGCATCTCGTGCCTGATGACCTTGCGCAGATAGGGGATGGCCCGGGCATAGTCGCCCGTATGGATGTAATAGTCGGCATAGGTATAGTCCCATTCTTTCTGTGCGCGCCAGTGAATGGAGTCGCGTTCCATGTTGCGAATCACGTCTTCGGCATCGTAGAGGAACCCGTTCTCGATGTAAGCCTTGGCCAGCCAAGCCCTTGCCCGGCCATAAATGGCGGGTTGCGTCTCGTAGAGTCGGCTCATGTAGCTGAAAGTGGAGGAGGCGCCGTCGAAGTCGCCCTTGAAAAATTGCGAGCGGCCCATGAGCATCCAGGCCTTCCAAAGAAAGGGATTGTACTCCTTGCGACCGAGCCATTCCAGGTCGCGCTCGGTCTTGCGGCGTTGCTTGTTCCACTCCGGCCGACGCTTGATGGAGTGCAGCTTGATGGCTTTCTCGGCCTTCTCGATGGCCTTGTCAAAGCTGCTCTTGCCCAGTTCGCGGCTCTTTTTGTTGGCCACGGTGTAGAGCGGGATGAGCTCTGTGTAGTCATCCTGGTTGCCGTTTTCCTTGGCCAGCGAGCCGTCTATGTAGGCCAGCGTACCATTATAATAGGTGTTGTATCGGGCATTGAACGAGTGCCACCACCGAGACTTTGCCGTATTCTTCTCGGTGGAACAGCCGGCCAATGCCAGGACTACGCCTGCCACGGCCAGAAAAAGTAGGTGTCGTTCAATTCTCAATTGTTAATATAACTCCTCGGCGGCCCGATTATTGCATGCGCCGGCACGGTTGCGCTGCATATTGCCGCACTCCCCTGCCCCGCCGTCAGCCGGCCAGCTGCACATATTCGTCCTTGATGCCATCGGGCATGTTGATGCCGCGCAGGATGAGACTGCGGTTCCAGGCCTTCACCTCCTCGGGGCGTAGCGTCTCCAGCACCTCGGCAAACAGCCCGGTCTCTTCCTCCGTGTAGCCGTCAGACGGCCGCCCGCGATAGGCATCGAGCTCCTCGTCGTCGAAGTATTCCACCTCGCGGGTGGCCGCTTCCATCATGCACACCTGCTCGCACTTGTCGCCGGAGCCGTCGCAGCTGGCGCAGTCGCCCGCTGCTTTCACGATGGGTTCTTCGCCGTTGCGCCGCTGGGAGACGAGCCCGAGCACGGCCGCGAAGAGGCCTAAAAACAGGATTGAAAGGATGAGTAAGAACATACGGTGGGATGAAAACGCCGCAACGGGCCCGAGAAAAGGCCGCAAACGCAGCGCGATTACACTGATTTCATGACGCGTTTGCGCCGCATTCATTCGGCCTCCACGGGGCAGACGCTGAAGCCCGCCCGCGCCAGGTCGTCCCAGTAGCGGGGATATGACTTCGACACCACCTCGGGATGGCGGATGCGCAGCCCCGGAAACTTGACGGCCAAGGGCGCAAAGGCCATGGCCATGCGGTGGTCTTCGTAGGTGTCGATGGGGGCGAACGTGGGCTCGCAGCGGCCGTGCTCCCAGATGAGCTCGGAGCTGTTCTCGCTGCGAATCAGGTAGCCCAGCTTGCGCAGTTCGGTCTTGAGGGCTTCGATGCGGTCGGTCTCCTTGATTCGCAGACTGGCCAAACCCGTGAAGTGAAAGGGAATGTCGAGTGCGCAGCAGGTGGTGACCACCGTCTGGGCCAGGTCGGGACAGTTGGTGAAGTCGAAGTCGAGGTGGCGCACGCGCGCCATGCGCCGCTCCAGCTCCACGCCGGGAGCTGTGCCGTCGGAGCCGCACACGAAGTTGGTCCGCACGCCCAGCAGCGAGAAAATGTACTTCACCACGGAGTCGCCCTGCCTGGAACCGTCGGAGAGTCCGCCCAGCCTGATGCGGTTTCTACCCCCATAGAGCGCCAGCATTTCGTACCAATAGCTGGCCGCGCTCCAGTCGCTCTCGATGAGGTAAGGGGTCGTGGCATAGAGCGTTGGCCGCACGGAGATGGTGTCCACATCGGTCCAGTCGGCCGCGGCTCCGTGCTCACGCATCATGCAGAGCGTCATGTCGATGTAGGGGCGCGACACGATGTTGCCCGTAAGCTGGAGCACCAGCCCGTCGGCCATGACTGGGCCCACCATCAGCAAGGCCGAGATGAACTGCGAACTCACGTCGCCCTGCATCTCCAACCGGCCGCCGGGCAGCCGCCCGCCGCGGACGCGCAGGGGCGGAAAGCCCTCTTCGCCCTCATAGTCTATCTGGGCGCCCAGGCTGCGCAGGGCGTCCACAAGGATGCCGATGGGCCGGTGGAGCATGCGCTCGGTGCCCGTGAGAACGTGCTCGCCCGGGGTCACGGCCAGATAGGCCGTCAAGAACCGCATGGCCGTGCCGGCCGCCTTGATGTCGATGACGGGCGGCATGAGGCCGAGTGCAGCCCGCATCACGGCCGTGTCGTCACAGTCGGAGAGGTTGGATGGCTGGACGGCGCCACCCGTCAGCGCGTGGATAATGAGCGCCCTGTTGCTGATGCTCTTCGAGGAAGGCAGGGCGACGGTGGCTTCGAGAGAGGGCGGAGCTGTGATTTCGTAGGTCATGAGTTATCCTGTTTGCGTTATCTGATAAGACGTGGACGGGTGTAGAGCTGCGTGCCCCCGACGGTCGTGGCACGCGTACGACGGTTGGCGCCGTTGAGCTTGGGGCCGGGAATGAGCGGACTGTAGTAGAGCACGTTGCGGATGCGGGCCCGTTGCTCGTCGGAGATTTTGAAGCCCAGCGTGAAAGCGTAGTCCATGATATTGGCGCTGTAATAGGAGGAGGTGTCGCAGGCATACCGCCTGAGCAAGTCCAAAACGTTCATCGTGCTGTTGCCTGCGGCGTAGGAAGAAAGGTAGCGGCTGTAGTCGGCGCGGTTGTAGGAGGGGGTGTCTTTGCAATAATCAGTGTCGCCACACGAGTCGACCGGCTCAAAGACATCGGCCGCCGCCGTGGAGTTGCCGGCTTCTGTAAAGACATGGTAGAGACCCAGATAGTGGCCCAGCTCGTGCGCCAACGTGACGACGACATCGACCGAAGAGATAAAACTGGCCTGGTGATCGGCGGCCATGTAGCGGTCGGACTGGTAGTAACCGCCCCCGGAAGCCTGTGCGGCATAGCGGCTGTTGATGGACGAACAGAGAGGATAGCCCAGCCGCGACTTGGAGATATAGGTCTCGGCGGTGGTCTCCAAACCGGCAAGGGCATGGTCGCCCTTGATGGTATAGGGCATGTGCGACAGGCCCAACACCGTGCCGCCATCCTGTTCCTTGAAGGGGTACAGCATGACATTGATGTACTCATTCGGGTCCCAGATGTACCGGGCATTGGCCTGTGCGGTCATGAAAGCCGACTCGTCGATGGGGTATTCGCCCGTGTAGCGAATGTATTCCACGCCGGGCGTGGCGAGCGTCTTGCCGCTCTCGTCCTGCTCGGCCAGTACGAAGCGGAGGCGCACATTGGCGCTTTCGCCGTAGATGCCGCCCTGATAGATCTCGTTGACATACTGCAACAGGTTCTTGAGACGGCTTGCCGGGATATACTGGGCGGCGTTGTTGGCATCCTGATAAAGCACGTGGAAGATGACGGGCAACTGGTACACGTAGTTGCTGTCCACGGTGGCCGTGGTGCCATCTTCGTCCTGGTCGGCCCCGCTGTTGCCGACCATCAAGCCGTCGTCGCCCCCGCAAGAGGCCATCAGCAGCACTGCCGGCAGCAGCAATAAAGTTGTTATTCTTTTCATCATCAATCGTTATGGTCGCGCCCCTGCCCTTTCGTTTCGCCTGAAGTCCGTGTTCCCGGCAGTTGCGCCACACCCTCCCGCCGCCGCCCGTCCTTAGGAAACGGCACGCGGGCGAATGCTCGTGCAAATTTACGAAAATAAAGAAGAAACCACCGAAAACGCCTCCGTATAATTACTTTAAATATCCAAAACAAAGCAAAAACTTGCCCGAAAGTTTGGTTGTTCCAAAAAATATCCATACCTTTGCAGCCGTAAAACAGATAGTTCGGGATTTGGCGCAGTTGGTAGCGCACACGTCTGGGGGGCGCGAGGTCGCTGGTTCGAGTCCAGTAATCCCGACTATATTCAAAAGAGGCCGATTGAATCGGCCTCTTTTTTTAATCATAATATCGGCCGCCACGACGAATATTGGAGGGAACCAGCCCGTGCGGGGCATCGCGATTCTGGCAAACCGACTATGTATGCTTATGGATTTACACCGAAGAGGACGGCATACGATGGCTTCTTACGGTGGATTTCTGTTTGGGTGAAACCTGCATCTTCGAGCAGTTCTTTGAGTTGCTCGGGCGAATAGGCCGTCATGCCATCCACCACTTTCGTCCATACGGAATCGGCGTTGGCCACTTCGATCATGACGACGAACCGGCCGCCCGGCTTCAACACACGGCGCACCTCTTGCAAACAATGAGGAAGGTTGGGCCAGAAATAAATCGTCTCGACGGCCGTCACAAGGTCGAACTCCTGGTCGCCATAAGGCAGAGACTCGGCAGTCCCTTGGCAGACGAACACTCGTTTGCCAAGCTCTTCAGCATTCACCTCACGTGATTTTGCCACACTTTCTTCCGAGATGTCGATGCCATAAGCCCTGCCGTCCCTGCTCCTTTCCAGCAGCCGTTTCAACGTAGCCCCGCCGCCACAGCCAATGTCAAGCATCGTCCATCCGTCCCTGAAGCCGATAAGGCTAAGCCCCCATTTGGTCAGCGGGGCGTGACCTATATTCATGAAGCGCAGCACGACCCGTCCCATCCGGCCTTGCGGATGGGCGCAGTTGCTGAAAAAGTTGTTCAGAAGTCTCATCGCTGCCCCTCCCTCACATGCTGAATGCTTTGCCATGCCAGCACAAGACCGATAAGAATCATCGTGGGCATGACGACATACTGCCCCGCATTGTCCGACGGCAATTCCATCACGGCATGGGCAATGTTGAACAATGCGATGAGCACGGCCAGCACGGCATTGGTTATTCTCAAAGCCTTCGCCCGCTGCCATGAACAGAAAATGCCGCAAACGGGGACAAAGAAAGAGAGTAGCATCATGAAGACCATCATGCCTTGGTCGACGTTGCCGTCGGTAGCGACGACTGCCATATCCTTGCCCCAGAACATGGGCAGCATGTCACACACGGAGTGGCTTGCGAAGCCACAGATAACCAGCAGCCAAAGAACTGCAATCTTCATACCTTTTGTCATAGTTGTTTTATTTAATGGTTAGGTTTCCGTTTCGACGCTTTCGCCCAGAAATAAAACAGCAACACGAGGAAAGCGACGAGGATGCAGAGCATCAATGTGGTATATTTCTCGGGCTCTACCCAGAACTCTTGGAAGAAGTTGATGCGCCCGAGGATCTCAACGGGCGTCCAAAAGATGATCACTGTAGCGACTGCCATACGAATGTTGGCCCCCCAAGCGGCAATGTGGAGCTGTCGCTTCATCATGAACAGCGAGCCGATGAAGCAGCCAATGCCCACCAGATAGGTTACGGGATGGTGGTCGCCGAGGAAGTTCTTGTCGTAACAGAACATGAGCAGCAGGTACATCGCCCAGAGCATCATGTTGAGTTCCATGAAGGTAATGATGGACGTATGGCGTGTCATGGGCTGGAAAACGATTTCCTTGTGACGATTGCCGAAGAGTCGTTTCTGAACCCAAGTAATGAAGTCGCAACCGTTCTTGACACTGAAAATGTACATCGTCATCACCATCATCCACATGCCAAACGAGGCGGGCATGATGAGATACTCGGGCTTGGTGACGATTTCGCCATGCTCTATTTCGGGCTGCACGCCATAGCGGCGGGCATAATAGAGGAAGAGAAACTCCACCCAACCTGTCCAAAAGAGCAGTCCACCAAAGAGTCCCCACAGGGTTTGGCGGGTGTCGCCCTTGACAAACACGCCCGTTATGACCATCACCAGTCCGACCAATCCGAGTGCGAAGCCGGCGTAATGCACCGCTGTGGGCTGCATAAACTTCTCCATGAGAATCATCAGTGCATGGCCAAGGGGCATCGTGAACAATACGAGAACAAACGAGGCGACGGTTCGCCACCAGTAGATTTTCTTTTTCATTTTCATTCTTGGGAGTTAGAGGAGGAGAAGAGTTTGGGAAATTGTGCCAAATAGCAGTGCGTCGTCAAAGGCCCGTGGAACGGATTTGCCATGGCCATCTAAAAGAGTTTGTCGACATCGACCGACAATCCCACCATCAGATTTGTCCCATCCGTCAGGGGGCAGTTCAGGTAATAGTACTCCGGCTTGTAGTTGAAGAGGTTGTCGAGGGCGACACTTAGTTTCACCGCCTTGCCCACCCGCTGCACCAACGAGAGCTTGCAGAGCGCATAGGCAGGATAGTGAATGGTGTTGACTCCCTTGGAAATGTCGTAGTAATCGACAAACTCCAGATTGTCAACAGCCGAAAGAAAGCGGGCGTCCAGCCCAATGTTCAACCCATAGTTTCTCGAGAACTGGCGGTCCCAGTCCACGTGTCCCGTCAGCGAATGCTTGCGGGCCGGGATGTACTGGTTGTTCACGGAGTTGCTGTTCTTGTCCTTTGGCAAATGTTCGTCCGTATAGGCGTAGGACAGACGCGCCGTGATGCCGTCCGGCCAACGCACCTGTGCCGTTGCCTCACCACCGATCACGGAATAGTTGTCAAGGTTCAGATAAGGCAGGTGAGGCATGACGTCGGAAGCGTTTTTATAGAAAGGCGCACCCGTGGCTATCTTGTTGTCGATACGGTTGTAGTAGCTGCTGATCGTGAGATTGCACCGTCCTTTGGTGTATTCCCCGGAGAGATTGAAGTTGTGGCTCACCTCGGGCTTCAGGTCAGGATTGCCCTCTACCATCCAGATGCCGGCCATATCGAAACTGTAGAACTTCTCTTTCAGCGTCGGTGCGCGGAAGCCCATGCCATAGCCAAAGCGGATATTGAGGTTGTGAATGGGCTGATAGCGGACGCTCACTTTCGGCGTAAGGCGGGAGGTGCGGCCGTTTGAGAAGTAGTCGTAGCGGAGCGCACCCACCACTTCCCAGTACTTGCTTGCATTCCAGTCGTACTGCGCATAGGCGTCAAAAGTGTCCTGCTTGCGCATGTGCCCTGCCAGGTTGATGTTGAAAAGATAGTCGTGCATGTAGTCGGCACCAGCCGAAAGCACGTCGCCATCACCGGAAGTGTGACTGTAGAGCAGACGGAAGCTGTTCTGCACGTTGGAGTAATCGCGTATGTCGAGCCGGGTGATGCGCTGATAATCGGACTTGTCGTACTCGTCAAAGGCGTAAGCGAGCTCCATGTTGTCGTGTTTGGTCGGCTTCCATACCGCACGAAGTCCGCCCGAAAAGTCGCGATAGCGCTCGGGTGTCTCCGTCGTGCGCACCAGTTGCCGGTAGAAATACCCGGCGCGCCCCATGATACGGAGCTTCTCGCTCGGAGCATAGGCAAGCTGTTCCCTGAAGTTCCACGTTGCGTCGCCATAAATGGCAGACACCACTCTACTGGCAGGATGGTCGCCATTGTGCACGCTATAGTTGTCAGTGGAGTTGCGATTAACCGTCAGCAGGTTGCTCCACCGTCCCTGTCCAAGCTGCAAGGACAGTCCGTAGCGTTGTTCGTTGTGGCGTGCCAGCCGCGCATTCATATTGAGGGCAAACGGGCGGACGGCATCTTTGGTGATGACATTGATGACACCACCGGCGGCATTCGACCCATAAAGAGCCGACGCAGCTCCCTTCACAATTTCGATATGGTCCACGTTCTCCATGCCGATGCGGGCGAAATCGACGTCGTCCATCGTCTCGCCGGCCAGCCGCTCGCCGTCGACCAATATCAGGATGCTCTGGCCTCCGAACCCTGCAAAATTGAGATGCACCTGCTGGTTCATGGCATACGAGAACTCAACGCCGGGAATCACTTGCTCCAAAAGATCGCGCAAGTTGGTGGCATCGCTCTTCCGAATGTCGGTTGACGATATGACTTTTGTCAGCACAGGAGTTTTGGCAAGGAGTTTGGGCGTGCGCGTCCCTGTAACCACGACCTGTTCCATCTCGACACTTTTGCTGATGGAGTCAGACAACGCGTCTGTCCGTCCCATGGTGGGGAGCGCACAAACCAATGCCGAAATGATGATGGATATCCGTTTCATTTTTAAGAAAATACGGTCTGCTTCCCTTTGGAGGGAAGAAGTTAGGAGAGACTTTACTAATATGGATACTTGTAGTTGATGGTCAACCAGCACTTCGTACCGGCAGCATCCATATAGTTCTCCAGTTGCACGGCAGCATAACTGCCACTCTTCAGGCGGATGATGAAGACGTGATTGTTCAGCGTGAATGCGGGGGGCATGGGGGGAATGTCCAACCGAAGCCAGGACGACAGCACCTTATTGATGGCAATGCCCTGGCAACCCACCAGACTTTGGAGCATCTGCGACTGATCGGCCCAGACTTCCGTCTCCGTCCATTCGTCGGTTTGAAACGTCGCTCCAGTGAACGCAGTACTGTTCTTCGGCAGGTCGTTCAACGAGGTATAGTTGGTTTCCAGCACGGCACCACCGTTCGTCCGCACGTTGTTGCGGTGGACGGCAATGCTCCACGACGGCGGCTCGGGTTGTGCTTCGGTAGCGACAAACCCACGCTTCTCGTGGTTACCCAGGCCTTTACCGAAGACATCGAACCAATAGGTATAGAGTCCTGTCGGGTCGTCGGCCGCCCCATCTGTTTTCGACATGGGGATGGGATAAGCTGTAAAATGGGTCTGCGCCCTCATCAGCCCAGCCGTATCTTTCCGTTCCACGTACTGGCGGAGCGAGTCAAAATCTATATAATACCAGTCTTTCCAGCTGGAAGCATTCACATAGACCTGTCCCTCCAAGATGGTTGGCGCGGCAGGAGCATCGTCGTATACACCGTCGAAAATGCCATTGCAGGCTGTCGCCATCATAGCAATGGCGCAGCCTGCAACGATATTTATGGTGTGGGAGACCTTGTGCATGGGCCTGTTATCGAGCAGTTTTTGTTCCGGTATAGGTTGCTGTTATCGGGAATGGCATGTTGCCTATCTGAAAAGTGTTGGTGATGGTCAACGTACCGGTCTCGCCAAGACTGACGGAAACCCTGCTGCCATCCTTGAAGTCATAGTCCTTATCCATGGTTGTCACGCCTTCGCTGACGGCTTTGAAGTGAACCGTCAACCCGTCCTTGCCGTAGTCGCGCACGAAGCTCTTCGACTCTTCGTCGTATACAAGGTTGGAAACGGTATAGGAACCAAGAGTGAGGTCGCCCATTGCCGTGGCGGTATAGTTCTCTACCGAAGTCGTAACATTGATGGTACCGTCGGCATTGGCTACGATCTTGTAGAGGGCATCGGCAGCCACATACGGCCCAAACATACCGCCAACCATCAGCGAGTTCGTCCCCGTGTAGTCGCCGGAGACCTTCAGTGCGGCCGGAGCCTTGCCGTAGTGCCAAGTGATGGTTGTGCCGCCCATCAAGCCGGGAACGGAAATAGCCATCTCCGTCATCTTGCCACCGATCGTTGCTTCGTACTCTTTCACGCCACCGCCATGCTGGTTGGGGACTGAGATTTTGCCGGTTCCGGCAATTGTTCCCTTATCCATTGTGATGTTGAAAAGGCCGTTGCCCCACTGTGCATCGCTGAAGCGCGCAAGGTATTGCTCACCTACCTGCATGACTTTCATCTGGGCAGCGTCTCCATAATACATGTTGGTAAAGAACTTGCTGCTGACTGTCAGGTAACCCGTGAACTCGTGAAGCACCGTCGTGTCAGGAGCAGCCGGCCCAAATTGGATGTTCGTTATTTCATCGGCACTATAAGTAACTGACGACCCGTCCTTCTTATTGATGGTTACAGTCTGCGCCTGCATGCTGGCCGCAAACAGTAAAGCTGCAACGACTAAGGTAAAAATCTTCTTCATTTACTTCTTGATAAATTTAAATGTCTTGTTTAATGATTTTACAATGAACACGCCCGACTGGCCATTGAGAGAAATCTCGACAGAGCCGTTGGCGGTTACAATGGCTGTGCCGACAGTCTGGCCGTTAACTGCATAAACGTCAACACGGCTACCAGGCTGCAAGCCTTCGCCCTTGATAGAGGAGCCAAACCTGAACACAGCATTCCCTTTCGCAGCCTGAGTAGCGGCGCCAATTCCTGTCGTCTCGTCGGTAAACTCGAAAGTAAGCACATCACTTAATGGATAATTGACCGTCTCTCGCTCTGTCTTCAGCACGAGGTCGTTTCCAGAAAACGTCACCTTGGGCTTTTCCGAAAGAGCAAAACAGGTCGCTTTTCCGTCCTTGCCACTTACCTTCACATAGCCGGCCGCAAGTGCCGACACGCTGACTGTCATAGCCAGCGACGCAAGTACGATTGTCCGAAAAATCGATTTCATTATTCTATAATTTGTAAAAGCTTTCTATTTGACTGCAAAGTTAACCATTCTATAAATGTAGCACAATACCTATTTTTTATGATTTTGCACTTTCATGAAATAAAAAACCAAAGAGCCGTTCATAGAGAACAGACCCTTTGGCAGCAATTCCCAAAGGCAGACCTACCTTTACTGTCGGCCCAATGGAAAACCCATCATGCCTTAATTTTCCGGTAAAACCATTTCGGGCTTGAGCGTTACGCTAACCTTTTTGTTCTTTACGAGATTGACCTGTCCCTGATATGCCATATCGGATTCGTCATATTTCATGTTGGTTCTGGCATAGTACACTTTCAATTGATAGTTGCCGGGCGTCAGTTTACTCATCTTGAAATTGACGTCAAAGTCGCAAATGCAGTCCGCGAGCACTTCAAGCGGCTTGTGATACACAAGCAGAATCATTTGATTGTCCTGATTGGCGATGTCCACTAAAATGTTTCTTACAGCGCAGTTGGCTTTCACATCTTCCAGCATACACCGGGCAATCCCGTCCTCTTTCAGCTCAATGTCAAGCGTAGCGAGCTTGGAATAATTTGCCGCATAGAAATCACGCTGCGTCTCTGTTGGAGACAAGGAGGTCTTGCAAGTCGAGTTTGCGACATCATAAACTTTTAATCCACTAAGGACTACATTCTCAGAGGAGCATGCCGACAGTCCAACGAGACATACCAGACTATAGAATACCTTTTTCATGATGAGATAGATTTGATATTGTTACTATTAGTATTAAAGAGGAAAAGCACACACGCTGTAGACAACGAACCTGTTGTTTTTTTAATTTATTACTAAGAAAATACGCATACTGCCTAAACCTTGTTTATCTTTGCTTTTATTTCGCCCAAAAGATAGTAGGTTGCCTTCATGCTTTCCAGTCCATACTTTCGGCTCTTGCCTATGTTATCTTCCACCATATCAGCAAATGTTTTTATCTCCGAAAAGAAGCCTTGCGAGACAATTTGGTTGTTGGGCACGGTCGGAACAAAGCCATTTCTTCCGTATAGATTGACGACAACGGTACGGCTTGGGGCAACTTTCTCCCATGGAATTCCCAACACTGCAGAGCGTCTTGGGGAGAAATCAAGTTTCTCCATTCTGTCCAACATATACTGTCCTTTATCCGTACTGATACTTAACAGCTCTTGCGCATCCTGCCAAGAATAGTCCGTTGACAGTTCCAGCATGCCTGTTACGTCTTTGTGTTCCAAGACAAGAAACAAGGTCTGCCCACCATCCCTGCCAATGATTACGTCTGCCATCTTCACCTTTGCCTGGCCAAAGAGAAACACAACATAGTCAAGCGGATGGATAAACAAATCAAACAAGGCATCACCCTCCGGGTACAGTCCTGTCAGATAACGGTAATGATAATGCCGCTTGCCCTCACCCCTCAAACGTTTTTGGAGAATCCGGGTAGCAGGAGCAAAGCGTCTTTGCAGTCCCACCATAATATCTTTTGTTCCACACCGCTTGGCGGCATCGGTCAGAGACTCCAACTCACTGCCATCCCTACAAGGTGGTTTCTCTATGAACAAAGATTTCCCTGACCTAATGACCTCTCCGGCAATGTGAAAATGTGCATGCGGATTGGCGGCGACAAAGACACCGGAGACCGTATCATCACTCAAAATGTCCTGTAGAGAAGACGTTCCCTGAACTCCCCTGTACTTTTGGGAAATCAACCCTGCCTTTTTCTCTGAGGTGCAGCAGATATATTTCAGTGGCAACTGAAGATACTGTATGACCGGCAACAGATTGCTGACACAATGGCTGCCAAGTCCAACGAGCGCATACTGACGGGTATAGACACGGTCCAACTCCCTCATGCTGCGCATGCGCTTGTATCTACCAATGATGTTGTCCAAATATCCCATGACTGTTCTGACTATGCGGTTATCGTCTTGAAATGCTTCTTATAGGTAACATGCCTGTCCTTTGTCCATTGATATTTCCCATAAAACAGCTCTATCATTCGTTTGGGAAGTATTCTTTCCAAGTTTCTCAACAGGATAATATCATACTTCCGATGGTAGTTTATCCAACATTGGTTGCATTCTCTCGAGTGTCTGCACTGGATTTTACAAGTCTTCCGTGAGTTGAAAATCTCGTCAAGCGTGTTCTCATGGACGTTTCCCAGAATCACATCCAAGTTTTGACATATAGGTACATCCCCATTCGAGTGGATGACCAACTCGCTGAAAATACTATGGCACCGAAGTTTCAGCCTGTTATTCTTCCACTCGTCATACAATGCCACGAAGTCATAGTTCTCGTCAGTTTGGTGTATGGAGGGAGGTATCCGGCTAATAAAGTCCGTGTCGCTGGCTTCCATCAGCTCCTTTGTCGTATCAAAAAACGACATTGTACTGTAAATACCGATACGCACGTCAATGTCATACTTCCTCGCAATGCCTATGACGTGTTCCATATCCTCGAACGAATTCCATGGGGAAAGGCAGAACATCAGGGAAACGGGTACAATGTCCTTGCATGCTTCCACCACTTCTATTACCTTGTCATACCCATCCCGCCCCCGCATATAGCGGTAGGTTTCCCTATTGCCGTCAAGCGAAAGGTACAGGTGCTTGGGGTGATGGTCCTTCACAGACGCAATCACTTTGCTTGCAGCAAGGCAATTGGAGAGCAGCGTATAATTGGGATGATGCGCGTCAAACCATTCCAATATCCTCTCGGCTTCGGGATGAAGGATGAATTCTCCCCCCTCCAAACCGACCATCGTTCGTTTCGTCACACATTTGCTACCCATGATTTTGACAATGTCCTCCAGACTTAGATTCTCCTTTGGCTTCTTCCAGATGGAACAATGCTTGCAACGCGACTGACAGCTTGTGGTGGAATAGATCATCAACGAGGTGAGCTCCTTATGCTGTTTACGTACTATATTGTTGACAAATACCATCCCATTGTGGATGTAGTCATAGATGCTGTACATTCTTTCTCCTTGTTATTGTCTTTATAAGAAAGAGAAAAAAACAGCAAAAAGACTGCACAAAATCTATGACTTCTCCCTTATTTTCTCATCATTTATCGTCTTACCACGTGAGCCGCAGCCCGAACGGCACCGTTATGAAGAACGGATGCTCCGTGCGATAAGTCTCAAGACCGCTGCCATTGCCAAAGTAATAGAACATGTTAGGTTCCAGATACAGGCTGAACGGCTTGAATATCTTGTACTGCACACCGGCTCCCAAGTTGACGGACCACTGGCAGCGGGCCTTGATGTCGCCCCTCAACGTGAATGAAGAATCGGCCGTTACCGTGAATTTCTTGTCGAGCGAGCTGTGGACGGGCATTTCAAAGGTCACGCCACCCGTCGTGTATGCGTTGAAACGACCCTTGCCCCATATCTGCCAGGTCAGGCGGAGCGGTATGCCCACGTAGTCTATTTTCTGGGTTTTCACCAGTGCCGCCTTGTTGTATTGGCTCTCAAACTCTGACTTGAGCCTGGTATAGGTCAGGCCTGTGCCGAATGTCCACCTTGGGCTCAACTGCTTGTTGACGGAAAGGCCGAATGTCTTGGGGCGGTGATGGTGCGCCACTTCACCCAAGGGACTGTCGTCATCCATAGGGTGGTTCATAAGTATCAAAGACATTCTGGCCCGCTCGACAGAATCCATCAGGGCATTGTTCCTGACAAAATAGCTCTTCAAATCGCCCCAAGTATGCAGTTTGGCAGCTGCGCCGCCATTGGCATAGTCCACAAGAGACAAGTAGTCCAGATTCGAGATGGCTCCACTCGCACCGGCATTGGAGGAATAGCCGAAGTTGAATGTCCACGGATATTTCTTTTTGTGACCGGGGCGGAAGACCGTTTCTTCGTTCATCGCCACCATCTTGATTTCGGGAACCCGTGGCAAACAGTGCAGGGAGTCGCCAATGCTGATGCCTGTTGCCAGATATTTCTGCAAGGAATCTGCGCTGAATGGCACGGCCCGCAGTCCAGCTTCCACGCTGTCCTGTTGCACTTGGGGAAGCAGTTTCTCCATGGGGGCAGTTGTTGTTGCCAGCCTCCTGCCGCCATCGCCGCCGATGCCCGAGGGGACAGACTGTTCCGCTTGCCTTGTTTTCCGTGCCGTTTCCGCTCTCTGAACCCTCCCCGTTTTACCCTTACGGGTGTCCACCGCGGTCGGCCCGACATCGACGGTTCCCTCCGTCTTGTCCCTCATGATGAAATAGAGATACACCGGAATCAAGAGCGGCAACAAGAGCAGCATCCAGTAGTTGGCCAGCAGGGCCCGCAGCATTTTCTTCGCCCTGAACAGCTGTGAAGAGGAGCTGTGCGGGTTGATGCCGAGCAGTTCTCCTATTTCTTTATGCGACAAACCGTCCAGCACCGAGAGCTTGAACACCTCGCGGTTTCCCTCCGGCAGCGACTCTATGGCCGAAAGCAGCTGTCCCAGTTCTATGTTCTTTTGCTCCTCGGCTGCGTCATCTTGGATTTCGGCATCCAGACACGATAGCGGAATGGTGTCTTTCCCTATGCTTTGGAGGTACTTCAAAGACATGTTCCTCACGATGGTTATCATCCATCCCTCCAGCTTTGCATTGTCTTTCAGCGTCTTGATGGAGGAGAAGATGATGATAAAAGCGTCGTGCAAAATGTCTTCCGCCGCGCTTTCATCTACCACATAGTGCAGGCAGACTTTCATAAGTCTGCCTGAATATGCCTTGTACAGATGTTCAAGCGCCTCCCGTTCCCCCTGTTTACATGCGTCTATATCAACGTCCGAACTCATAGATACATCTATCCTTTTTATTAAAAGAGTAGATTGTACCTGAAAGACTGCATGGAATTTGGCACTTTTTTGGAAGAAACGCTCTTTTTTAACTCCAAATGTCACCGGCCACGACACTGGCTGCCGACCCCGTCAGGAGGGAAACGCACAGCATGAAACGGAATAGGGAATGCTTCTTCATCTGATTTTACACCTTATTATATATATCCTCTTCCCAAAGGAAGCACTGCAAAATTAGCAATAAAAGCCGAATCAGCAGTCCCACCCCGCCGTTTTTCTGCACCCCGGCAGGCCTTTCGGCCGGCGGCGAGGCCCATCAGGCCTGGCCGCCGGGCTTCCGTCCGTAGATGAGCCCGATGTGGCAAATCATCCACGGCGCGCGCAGGAAGCGGGGAACGAACCCCTGCCGCTCCACCTGCCCAATGTAATGCAGGTCGGTGTAGCCGTCGGCGCGCAGGCGGTCGAACAGTCGGCGGATGTCGCCATACACCATCTTGCTGTCGAAAAGATCCTGAAAGGCAAAGCTGCCGCCGGGCTTCAGCACGCGCAGTGCCTCCAGCACAAGCTGCTGTTTGTCGGGCTGCGTCTTCACCTCGTGGAACACAAAGTTGCTCACCACGGCATCGAACGCATCGTCGGCAAAGGCCAGCCGGGCCGCGTCGCCACGCTCGAACCGGATGCGGTTGGCCACGCTCTCGGCGGCGGCATTGCACTCGCACTGCGCCTTGCCATAGTTCCACATCTTGCCCCAGTAGTCAATGCCCACAACTTCGGCCTCGGGAAACTGCTTGGCGCAGCGAATGCTCAGCGCGCCCGAGCCGCAGCCCACGTCGAGCAGCGTGCCCCGTCCGTCCCAGTCCAGGTGTTCCACCAGATGCGCATGGAACATACCCATCAAGCCTCCACCGTCGAAAGCAAAGGCCCTGCGGCACAACCACATGTACACCAGCATGGCCAACATCAGCACCACGAGCAGAGCTGCCAGTCCCGTCACGACAGGTTGATGGAACGCCCACTCCACCGCAGCCAGCACAACCACCGCTCCCAAGGTGACGATCACCAAGAGTTGCAACACATAATTGGAAACCCAGTTCCCATAATCAGCTTTTCCTTTTTCCATGATTCAGTATATTTACAAGTTTAGTTTTCGTTTCCTATCTCTTCGGCGCACGCCTGCTTTTCCATCATTTCCTTGAAGAATCCGCCCTGTGCAAGCAGTTCGGCCGGCGTGCCCTGCTGGGCCACGGTGCCATTCTGCAGGACGACGATGCGGTCGGCACCGGCCACAGTCCGCATGCGGTGGGCAATGAGGAGCACCGTTTTATTCTGAATGAGGCGGACAACAGCCTGTTGCACAAGCACCTCGTTCTCCACATCGAGCGACGATGTGGGCTCGTCGAGCAGGATGATGGGGGCGTCCTTGAGAAAGGCGCGGGCAATGGAGATGCGCTGCCGCTCGCCTCCCGAGAGTTCCGAGCCGTTCTCCCCGATGAGCGTCTGCCAGCCGTTGGGCAGCCGTTCCACCATCTCGTCGCAGTGTGCCATCCTTGCAGCAGCCATCACTTCCTCGTCGGTGGCGTCCCGGCGGCCTATGCGAATGTTCTCCATCACCGTGTTGTTGAACAGCGTCACGTCCTGAAACACGATGGAAAAGAGCGTGAGCAGCCGCTCGGGGTCGGTCTGCGACACATCCATGCCGCCGATGCAAACCCGCCCGTCGGTGCAGTCCCAGAAGCGGGCTGCCAGCCGGCTCACCGTGGTTTTACCGCCTCCCGACGGACCGATGAGGGCCGTCACCTCGCCTTGGCGTGCGGTGAACGTCACGTCGTGGAGCACGTCTTCACGGCCTTGGGCGCCGGCATCGTAGCCAAACGACACGTGGTCGAAGCGGATGTCGTAGCCCTGATTGGTCAGTTCGTCGCGGCCCTCCTGCACGGGATGCTCCAGTATGCCGTTCATCCGCTCGGTGCGAACACGAAGCATTAGGATGGCCGCAAGGTTGACCAACGCCCCGCCCATGGGATCGTAGAGCCGCGAAATCACCAGCATGAACATGAAAAATGTGAGCACCGTGACGTTTCCCGCGGCCAGCAAGCCGCCTCCGACGATGGCCGTAGTGGCTATACCGACCTTGAGCACCATCTGCGCCGGCACGACAAACAGGGCCCCGCCCAGCTCGCTCACCTGCGCCCTGCGCTCCACAGCCTTGATTTTCAGGTCCAGTCCCCGCAGGTAGTCGGCTTCGGCATTGCTGGTTTTCAGTTCGCGCAAGGCTTCCAGGCATTCCTGTATGCCGTCGGCCAGCGCCATTTTGGCCCCCATCTGCCGTCGTTCCAGCCGGTCGATGACGTGGGGAGAGAGTGCTACGACCGCCAGACTCACGGGCAACGGCCACAACGAGCCCAACGCCAGCCGCCAGTCGAAGAAGAAAAGTGGCACCGCCACGAGCAGCGTGGAGGCAATGGAGCCGTAGAACTCGGGGATGAAGTGCGACGAGGCTGTCTCGATGGAGGCGCAGTCGCTCATGATGGTACTGGTAAGGTCGGCCAGGTCTTTCTTTCCGAAGAAGCTCAGCGGCAGCCGTCTCAACCGTTCGGCCACGGCAATGCGCCGCACGCCGCTCTCTATATAGGTGGCATAGAACGTTTTCTTGTATTGCCAGGCATAGCTGGCAGCAATGAGCAGCAGACAGCCGGCGGTGCCCGCAGCGTAAAGCCACATCCGCTCCGGCCGGAGCGGCCCTTGCAACAAGTCGGCCACGAGCCAGAACAGCAGCCCCACAGGCATCATCAGCACCCAGTTGCTCAAGGTGCAACTGGCGCACGCCCACATCATGTCCCTGGCTCCCCGGCGGGAGAGGGCGTACTGGTGTTGCAGTTTTTCGACAATCATCTTCTCTGATAGTTTAGGGTTTCGTTGTATTGTTTCCACATGGAGGCATAGAGCCCGCCCTGCGCGAGCAGTTCGGCATGGGTGCCCTGCTCGGCCACGCTGCCGTTGCTGAGCACAAAGATGCGGTCGGCCCTCACCACCGTGGAGAGCCGGTGGGCTATCATGAGCACGGTCTTTCCCCGGCCCAGCACGTCGAAAGCCCGCAGCACGCGCTCCTCGTTGTCGGGGTCGGCAAAGGCCGTGGCCTCGTCGAGAATCAGTATCGGCGTGTTGCGCAGCATGGCACGGGCGATGGCCACGCGCTGCTGCTCGCCCCCGGAAAGGTAGGTTCCGCGGCTGCCTATCACGGTGTCGATGCCCCGCGGCAAGCGGGCCACGATGTCGCCGCACTGTGCGGCCTCGAGCGCCGCCTCCACCTCGGCCCGCGTGGCCGCCGGACGGCCCAGGCGCACGTTCTCGAGAATGGAGGTCTTGAGCAGGCAGCTGTCCTGAAAGACAAAGGAGACGGTGTCCATCATCGTGTGTTTGGCTATCTGCTTCACATCCACGCCGCCCACGCTCACCACGCCGCTGTCGGCATCCCAGAACCGGGCCACGAGGCTGGCCAGCGTGGTCTTGCCGCCGCCCGACGGCCCCACGAAGGCCACATGCTCGCCGGCTTTCACCTCCAGCGACACGTGGCTGACGGCGGCCGAGCGGCCCCGGGCCGAGAGATAAGCAAACGACACGTCGGCGAGCACTATGCCATGGTCGCGGGGCTGCCGGGGGCTGGCCGTCTCGGGCAGGGGTTCCATGGCCATCACCTCGCCAATGCGGTGCAGGGCGTCCTCCACCAACATGAGGTCTTCACTCTGAAACATGATACGCGTAAGCATCAGCGTGAGCACCGGGGACACGATGACGTAGTAGACAAGATTGAGCAGAAACGCGTGTGTGGCGGCCTCGGCGGCGGCCCAAAGCGCATAGCCCACGAGCACGGCAAACACGCCATTGCTGATCGTTGTGTAGAAAATCATCGGCGTGCGCACCGAGCGCGTGTAGCCGATGACCCAGCAACTGTAGTCGTCGATGGTCTGTTTGAACCGCTTGAACGAGAACACCGTCTGCCCGAACGTCTTCACCACCGGGATGCCGCGCACGTATTCCACGGCCTCGTTCGACATGCGGTCGAGCGCATTCTGGTATTCGGTCATGGTCTGGCGGAGCGACGGCCCTATCATGAACGCAAAGAGGATGGCAAAGGCCAGTGCCACGGTGGCCATGCAGAGCAGTCCCATGTGCCAGTCGAACCAAAACAGCAACACCAGCATGCCCGCGGGCGTGGCATAGCTCCCGGCCATATCGGGCAGCCGGTGGGCCAGATAGGTCTCCGTGGCGGCGCTGGCCTCGTTGACCGTCTTGCGCAGCCGTCCGCTGCCCATGCCGTCCATGAAGCCCAGGGGCAGCCGCACGATGTGGCGCAGAAGCCGCCGGCGAATGTTGGTTGCCACACGGAATGCCGCCACGTGCGAGCACATCAGCGCCCCCACATAGACCGCCATCGCCGCCACGGCCCAGCCCACGGCCACCCATCCGTAGTGCGCCACGTGGGCCATGCGGCCGTCAAGCACGTCGTGCAATATCTGCCAGATATAGACCAAGGGCGCCAACCCCATCAGTGCACTCGTTGCCGAGAGCACCCACGAGCCCACCAGGAGCCAGCGCAACGGCCCAGCATAGCCCATTAGGGTGCGCAGGGCCGAGGGTTTCTTCACCTTATTATTATCAGACCTGTTCATGTTTGCGGTTTTTGTTCCTTACAAAAGTAAGCATTCCGTCCTACTGCCGCAATACCCAATAATGGTGAAACTTTGCGGCGCAGCCGCCCGCCCTGCCCGCAGCACGCCGTGGGCGCGTGGCGATCACGCCGTATTCGCACTGAGATTGCACCGTGGACGCGCGGCGATTACGGCGCAGACGCGTTGCGATTGCACCGTCGTCGCAAGGCCGCCACGGCCCCACTGCAAAGCCCCGGCCGCGCCGCCACAAGGCCGGGGAGGCCCCGGCACACACCCGGGATGGGGCGGGAGAAGTCAAAAAGCCGCGGCAAACCTTTCGCCGTTCACCCAATTTGTTGTACCTTTGCAGCCAAAACAAGGCCGTATGAAAAAATTAATCATAGCACTTTCCCTCCTCTTGCTGGCTCCCATGGCCGTGCAGGCCCAGTCGTCGATGACCGACACGCAGGTGGCCCAGTTCGTGCAGCAGGAAGTGGAACGGGGCACTCCGCAGTCCCAAATCGTGACCAAGCTGATGCAGCGGGGCGTGGACATCACGCAGATTCGCCGCGTGCGCCGCAAATACCAGCAGATGAGCCAGGACGGCGGACTGGGCCGCGCCGACCAAAGCAAGGCCACCGACAACCGTCTGCGCACCAACAACGGCAAGGACAAGGAGGCCGACAAGGCCCGTACCCAGCGCGAGGGGCAGCAGCGCGAGGCCACCACCTCGCAGCGCATACAGGGCACAAGCAAGTGGAAAGAGAAGTACGACGAGAACGATGCCGACTTCGTACAGATGCAGGACGAGCTTGCACTCATGACGCCCGAAGACTCGCTGGCCCTGCTGCGCCGCATGCTGAACTGGCAGAAAAAGGAACAGAGAAAGGTGTTCGGCCGCGACATCTTCAACAACAAGGAGCTCACCTTTGAACCGGAAATGAACATTGCCACCCCACAGAACTACCGGCTGGGGCCGGGCGACGCGGTGGTCATCGACGTGTACGGGGCCTCGCAGAAGAGCCTCACGACCACCGTCTCGCCCGACGGCGACATCGTGGTGGAGAATTTCGGGCCCATCGCCGTGAGCGGACTGACGGTGGCACAGGCCAACGCCCGTATCCGCGGCCGCTTGGGAGCGCGCTATCAGAGCAGCCAAATCAAGATTTCGCTGGGCCAGACACGTACCATCTCCATCAATGTGATGGGCGAAGTGAAGAACCCCGGCACCTACACGCTCTCGGCCTTTGCCACCGTGTTCCATGCACTCTACATGGCAGGCGGCACCAACGAGCTGGGCACACTGCGCAATATCAAGATATACCGCCGCAACAGGCTCGTCAGCGTGTGCGACATCTACGACTATATCCTGAACGGCAAGATGACGGGCAACGTGCGGCTTGCCGACGGCGACGTCATCATCGTCGGGCCCTACGACTGCCTGGTCAACCTCACGGGCAAGGTGAAACGCCCCATGTTCTACGAGATGCGCAAGAGCGAGAGCGTGGAAAGCCTGTTGCGCTATGCCGGAGGATTCACCGGCGACGCCTACACCAAGGCCGTGCGCGTGAACCGAAAGACGGGCCGCGAGTATGCCGTCTTCAATGTGGAGGAGTTCGATATGAGCAGTTTCCGCATGGCCGACGGCGACAGCGTGAGCGTGGACTCCATCCTGCCGCGCTACCAGAACACGGTGGAAGTGAAAGGAGCTGTGTTCCGTCCCGGCATGTACCAGATGGGCAACAGCATCAACAGCGTGCGCACACTCATCCAACATGCCGAGGGACTCACCGAGGAGGCCTTTACCAACCGCGCCGTGATGCACCGTATGAAAGCCGACCGCACGCTCGAAGTGGTGAGCGTGGACGTGGAAGGCATCATGAGCGGCCGCGTGGCCGACCTGCCGCTCAGGGAGAACGACGTGCTCTTCATCCCCTCCCGGCAGGAAGCCATGACCGAGCGCACCATCACCATACACGGCGAAGTGCACTATCCGGGCATCTACAAGTATGCCGACAACGAGACGCTGGAGGACTTCGTGCTCCAGGCTGGCGGCCTCAAGGAGACAGCCTCCACGGTGAAAGTAGACGTGAGCCGCCGCGTGGGCAACCCCCGGGCGCTGTCCACCGACAGCATCATCGCCCGCAGTTACAGCTTTGCACTGAAGGACGGCTTCGTGGTAGACGGCCAGCCCGGCTTCACGCTCATGCCCTTTGACGAGGTGTATGTGCGCAAGAGCCCGGCCTATTCCGAACAGAAGAACGTGTCGATCGAGGGCGAAGTGGTCTTTGCCGGCGACTACACGCTCACCCGACGTAACGCCCGTCTCACCGACCTGCTCAAGGCGGCCGGCGGCATCACCGACCAGGCCTACGTGAAAGGCGCCCGCCTGGAACGCGTGCCCACCGAATCGGAACGCGTGCGCATGGAGGCGGCTTTCAAGATGCAGCAGGAGCAGTTGCAGCAGCAACTCATGGCACTGGCCGCCAGCAGCAACTCGGGCAACATACAGCAGGTGGCCCAGCAGGCCAACTCGCAGCTGGACAAATACCAGGTTCCCAACACCTACCCCGTGGGCATCGAGCTCGACAAGGCCCTGGCCGACCCCACGAGCGACGCCAACATCGTGCTGCGCGAGGGCGACAAGCTCATCCTGCCACAGTACACGGCCACGGTAAAAATCAACGGAGCCGTGATGTATCCCAACACCATTGCCTACCAAAAGGGCAAGGGCGCGAAGTATTACATCAATGCAGCCGGCGGCTTTTCGCAGAACGCACGCAAGAGCAACGCCTACGTCATCTACATGAACGGCATGGTGGGCAAGCTGAGCCAGGGCGCACACATCCTGCCGGGCTGCGAAATCGTGGTGCCGAGCAAGATCAGCCGCCGCATGAGCATTGCCGAGACCATGAGCCTGGGCTCGGGTATGGCCAGCATCGCAGCCATGATTGCCACCATCGCCAACCTGGCCAAGTAACCATTACGCCCCACCCTCACACGTGACGGCCACGGCTGTCGGCCCGCCTGCACGCACGTAATCTATAGAACAATGAACGAAAAAACCCAAACGGCAGTCATAGACCTGCGGCTCATCATCAGGAGAATCAGGGAGCACGGACGGCTCTTCGCCATCGCGGTGCCCGTGAGCCTGGCCGCCTACTGCCTGCTCATCCTGAGCATGCCACGATACTACACCACCGATACCAAGCTGGCCCCCGAGACCGGCAACGCGACCAACACGGGCTCCATAGGCTCGCTGGCCTCATCGCTGGGCATCGACATGTCGCAAATCAAGAGCACCGACGCCATCACTCCACTGCTCTACCCGGAGCTGATGGAGGACAACCGCTTCGTGGCCGAGCTTTTCAGCATCCCCGTGCGCACCAAGGAGGGACAGCGGTACACCTACTTCGACTATCTGGCCAACCGGCAGAAGACTCCCTGGTGGGTCGGGCTGCTGGGCAAGAAAGAGGAGCCTCTGACCATGAACAGGCTCTCGCCCTATGCCCTGGACAAGAAGCAGAGCCGCGTGGCCGAGGCCATTCGTGACAACGTGACGCTGAAAGTGGACTCCAAGGACGGTGTCATCACCATCACGGCAACTGCCCAGGACCCGCTGGTGTGCAAGACACTGGCCGACTCGCTGAGCACCCGACTGAAGGCTTTCATCACCGCCTACCGCACGGACAAGGCCCGCAAGGACGTGGCCTACTATAAAAAGATAACTCAGGAAGCGCAGGCCGAATACGAGAAAGCCCGCCGCAGCTATGCCGCCTACTCGGACGCCAATCAGGATTTGGTGCTCCAGGCCGTGCAGTCGAAGATAGAAGACATGGAGAACAACATGCAGCTGAAGTTCAATACCTACTCCAATGCCCGCAACCAATACGAGGCTGCCCGGGCCAAGCTGCAGGAGAAGACGCCTGTGTTCACCCTCCTCAAGGGTGCCTCGGTGCCGGTAAAGCCGGCCGGTCCCAAGCGCATGCTGTTTGTCTTGATTATGGAACTACTCACCTGCACGCTGCTCACGGTGTGGGCCGTGCGGAAAGACGTGCTCAAAATCTTTGTCTGACCCATGCGGCAGAGCGCGCTGACCACACTGGGAATGGCCCTGAAGCGAGTGACCGGCATACGGGATTTCTCCTTGTTGCGCAAGAATTTGCACAAGCGGATGGGCATGCTCGTGTATCATCGCACGTACACGGCCGACGACATAGTGGGCGTGATGTGCGCGCTGGGCATGCGGGCGGGCAGCGTGGTGTGCATCCACGCCTCAATGAAAGAGTTCTACAACTACCGCGGAACAGCCGAAGAACTCATTGCCCGCATACAGCAAACGCTCACCCCCGAGGGCACGCTGCTCATGCCAGCCTACCCTGACCCAGCCCTGCAACACGACGACAGCCGCATCTTCGACCCCGCACACGACAAGACCTTTGCCGGACATCTGGCCGAGACTTTCAGGCAGAGTCCCGGCGTGAAGCGCAGCATCAACGTGCAGCACTCCGTGTGTGCCTGGGGCCGGCACGCCGACTGGCTGCTGCGCGACCACAGCCACTGCGCAAACTGCTGGGACGAAGACTCGCCCTGGTACCGCATGACCACGCTCGGCGCACTGGTCTTCACCCTGGGTCTCGACAGCCACTACATCGGCACCTTCGACCACTGCGTGGAGGCCCTGCTCTACAAGGAACACCCTTACTGGGCGCAATTTTTCACCCTCAGGAAGACCTACCGCTACTACGACCCGCAGGGACAGGTGCGGCAGTACAGTTGCGTGGAAGGCGACCTGGAGCGCCGAACGCACGAGATGACGCTCATCCGCCACTTCGGGCCCGCCATCTACCGCAAGACGCGCCTCTCCAATCTGCTCGTCAAGGTGTTTGAGTCGAAGCCCTGCCTGGACAAAATGCTGGAGCTGGGGCGCAAGGGAGTCACCATGTACTACGTGCCCTCGCCTAAAAGATACAAGTTTTGAAGAAGATTGCCCAAAGCATCAAGAACAGTCCGCTGTTGCTCAACACGATGAAAATGTCGGCCAGCAACATCGTCATGTTCCTACTCCCTGTGGTAGTGACACCGATTCTCTCGCGCCTCTACCAGCCGTCCGACTTCGGCGAGTGGGGCGTGTTCTCGTCGTTTGTCGCAATACTGACCATCGCCATCTTCGCCGGATATGAGAACACCATCGTCAAGGCTTCGGAAGAGGAGGTGCCCTACGTGTCGGCCCTCTGCCTTACACTGGGCGTGCTGGTCTCCGCCGCCACACTTCTTGTCTTTGGCTGGGGCCGCAACCGGGGCATGGCTTTCTTCGACCACTTCCCGTCGGTGGTGCTCCTGCTGGCCTATCTGCTGGCGTATGCCGCCCACACGGTGGCGAGCAACCTGTGCAACCGCTACGGACAGTACACCCATCTGGCCTTGGAAAGCGTGGTGCTGGGAGGGTCGCAGGCTGCTTTCCGGGTGCTCTTCGGGCTGGTGACAGTCTCCGCTTTCAACGGACTGATACTCGGCACCACCCTTGCCCAGCTGGCCACATTCCTGTTTCTGCTCATCTGCCTGGTGCGCACGGGCAAGCTGCGCAGCCTCTGGGCTTTCAACATCAGGCGCATCGGGGCCATCGTGTCGCGCTACCGCAACTTCGCTCTCTACGACGCTCCCTCCAGTCTGCTGTGCTACGCGGGCTTCAGCGTGCCCCTGCTGGTGCTGGTGGGCTACTTTGACAAGTCGACGATAGGCTGCTACTCCATCATCCTGCAACTGTTACTGCTGCCCATGACGCTCGTCGGATCGGCCATCGGCCGCGTGTATTACGAGCAGCTCTGCACCAACCGCGGACAGCTGGAACACCGGCTGCGGTGCACCCGGCAGGTGGGCAAGGTGGTGGCACTCATCGCTTTCGTGCCGATGCTGGTGCTTGCCTGCGGCGGCGACAAGCTCGTGGTGGTGTTCCTCGGAAGCAAGTGGGCCACGGCGGGCAACATTGCCTTGTGCCTGGCTTTCTGGTCTTTCCCCACCATTCTTACGCAACCCCTCATCCCCTTGTTCCGCTTTCTCAACAAGCAGCGTGTGCTCTTCGGCTACAATCTGGCCTATTCGCTGGTGGCTATCGGGAGCATCATTTTGGGTTGCGAGCTAAGCCACAACCTCTATCACATCCTTACGGTGTATGCCGTGGCCTGTTCCTTGGTGAACCTGGCCATGTATTTCCACATCCTGCACCTAAGTGGAACAGGCGTGGCGCCTTTCCGCCGGTACATGCCGCTGTGGGTCGTCTCGGTCGCCATACTGGCTATAAGAATCGCGTTGCTATGAAGAAGCTGCTGGCCTACATATTCGATGCCGGCAGCATGACCTCACGCATGGTCTGCGCCCTGACATACATTCTGGTGTATGACTATGCCTTTAAGGACTTCGTCTACAAGCTATTCAGCTACATGGACATCGACTACATCGACATGAGCGCGGGCCGCTTCATGGCATGGGCCGTGCTGTCGGTGGTGCCGATGCTGTTCTATCGGGGCATACGCAACGTGTCGTCGTTCTTCACCATCTTCCTCTACGTCCTCGTTTACATCCCGTTTGTACATGCCTTGTTCACCATGTGGAACCTCGACGGCTTCAGCATGGCCAGCTATGGCATCGTACTTTGTGTGCTCTTCGTTCTCTACTTCAGCATCGGCGAGGAGAACACCATCCTCAAAGACCTCGTCATCCGGCCGCAGATACCATTCAAGTGGGTGGAGCTGGCCACGCTGATTCTCACGGTCGTGCTGGTTGCCACGAGCATCGGATCGATGCACTTCGTCAACATCTTTACCCAGTCGGACCTGATGTATCAGCTGCGCGAGGAGAACTCTGAGGGAGGAACGGGCATCGGGGCCTACATCAAGGGCTGGCTGTTCGGCGGTTTCTACCCGTTCCTGCTGGTGAACTATCTGGGGCAGAAGCGGTGGGCAGCCACGGCGATTATCATTGGAGCCTACTTCGTGCTGTTCATGATCGACATGCAAAAACTCACGTTCTTCATGCCTTTCGTGCTGATTCTGCTCTACTTCCTCATCAAGCGAGAACGCGAAGCCATCACCAACAGGTTGCATGCTTTCGTCATGTACTTCTTCACGGCCGCAAGCATCCTTGTCGTGACTCTCAAGAACGAGGTGCTTCAGCTGGCCATCGGCTTCATCGTCATCCTGCGCACGTCGGCCGTGGCGGGATGGCTCTCGCAGTATTACCTGCGCTTCTTCTGCATCAACGACAACCCTTTCACCTACTATTCCCACATCAATGTGGTGAATATCGTGACTCAAAGTTACCCCTACTCGCAGCCGCTCGGCAAGGTTGTGGCCTACGGCTTGCAGAATGCCAACGCCAACTTCTTCCTCACCGACGGGCTGGCGGCAGCCGGATTCTGGGGTGTGCTGGGTATAGGCCTCGTGTTCTACCTGCTGCTGCATCTGGTCAATTCTATCTCGTATCGGTATCGGATGTCCGACCTGCTCATTATCTTCCTGCCGTCGCTGTCGTACATTCTCAACACCTCACTCTTTACAACGCTCCTGTCCAACGGGCTGCTCATCCTGTTCCTGCTCATTGCCGGAACCGACTGCCCCATGGACATATACAACAATAGGAAAGCAGACGATGAACAAAAAGTAGACCATGGATAAAAAGATACACATTACTTTTTTCTATTTGATTTGCTTGCAAACCTGCGTGCTACTTGCAGGTTGCGAAAAAGATTTGGACATCCCACACCATCATGGCCCCCAATCTGCAGAGCCCTATTGGTGTTACTATGCACCAGAAAAAGAAATATTGCCCAATGGGCAGACGGCAGCCACTATCTTCATTGGGGGAATCCAAAACGGAACAGACCAGAAAAGTGCCGTCATGACTTTTGGGAATAAAGTCGGGACTCCGAATCTCAACTTCGATTTAGGAAACATTTACGTAGTTCCCAAGTCAGATTCGACCCTCCGTCCAAATAACAACAGCCAATATTGGATATTTGGACATCAGACCGACAACATACTGCCCATACGGTTCAAAGTAAAGAACCATGCAGACGGAGACTTTTTGGATGACGGCCAGAGCTTCTTTACTGGAGGCTTTCACGGCTATAAGAACATGACTTCCATTGATGCCACTCCAACATTATACGAGAAAGAGAAGGTTGTAATCGTAGATGGAGATACCATGAGAATGGGAGAAATCAGAAAAGGGAACCATATCCAAATCATAGTAAGAGACCTGCTTCAAGCCAGCAATACTCAGAAAAAGGACGGCCATGGACGCTATGCCATGGAGCAAGATATATACATGGATTTTTGCAGAGACACCGCTTTTGTCCGCGTTGACTTTACGCCTCTGGAAGATATACTTGCCTATCAGATTGATGGCTTGGGGTTTTACAATGATTTGGATAGCATACAATTCATAGGTTCCCGCACCAAAATGGGTATCTACAAGAACAATATTGTCAACAGAGCAGACAAGTTTGTAAAAGCCATCCGACAATTTGACAGCGAATACAAGCTAGACGCCTTTATCGATCCTCATTATGGAATAGGAGATTTAAAGTATAATTCGGAGAGTTACAATGCACAAACCACAGAGGTTCAGAAATCCTATTTTCATTTGTTAGCCTCTCCCAATGATACGCCCTGGACATTTACAAAAGGCGAAACCATTTCTTTTAGAGGAGGATATGTCTTCTCTTTCAAGGGAATCCCAGGCTGTCGGCCATGAAAAAGGAGCATCATGACTATATAAAATAACCAACGATGAAGAATCCCCATAGTCTCTGCATCATCACGAACATGGCTCCCCACTACCGGGAACCTATCTTCCGGCTGATAGATCAGCACTTCAACTGTGCGTTCTATCCCGGTGACAAGATCGAGACGCCCATCAAGGCCCTCGACTGCAGCAGTCTGAAAGGCTATCGCAAAACCCTGCACAATGTTTTTCTGGGCCACTTCTACTGGCAGCGGGGCTCGGTGCGGCTGGTCTTTGCACCCTATCAATACTATGTGCTCGACGGCGAGCCTTTCTGCCTCTCTTCGTGGTTCATCCTTATTCTTGCACGCCTCCTGGGCAAGACCACGGTCTCCTGGTCGCATGGCTGGTATGGCCGCGAGCGGGGAGTCAAGCGGCTGGTGAAGCGTATTTTCTTCTCCATGTTCTCCAAACTGATGATTTACAACGAGTATTCCATCTGTCTCATGGAGCAAGAGGGGTTCGACCGATCGCGCCTCTACTGCATTGCCAACTCGCTGGACTCCGACCGAGAGCAAGCCATCAGGCAGACGCTGAAGCCCACCGACATCTATACTGCCCACTTCGGCAACGCCCATCCCACCGTCATCTACTGCGGACGCATACAGCAACGAAAGAAACTGCCCCTGCTGCTTGATGCTATCGCTTTATTGAAACAGCAGGACCAGCTGGTCAATCTTGTCGTCGTGGGCAAGGATTCCGAGCAGGTGGGGCTGGAGCAGGAGGCCCGGCAGCGAGGCATCGACGGGCAACTATGGATGTACGGCCCCTGTTACGACGACAGCCGGCTGGGCGAGCTGTTCTACAATGCCGCCGTCTGTGTGTCGCCGGGCAACGTGGGACTAACGGCCATCCATGCACTGACCTTCGGATGTCCGGTCATCACCCACGATAACTTCCCATACCAAATGCCCGAGTTCGAAGCCATACAACCAGGCATCACAGGAGACTTTTTCAAGCAGGACAGTATTACGGATTTAAAAGAAAAAATAGAGAAATGGATCTCGACAGACGGCAAAAAAAGGGACGAAACAAGACAAGCCGCATACCAAGAGATTGATAGAAAATGGAACATACATTATCAATTAGATACCATTAAAAGCATCATTTACGAAAGATGATACAATCTTTTTTTCATCAAGGCGTTCTTATTAA
This sequence comes from Hallella seregens ATCC 51272, assembly GCF_000518545.1. Lineage (GTDB taxonomy): Bacteria > Bacteroidota > Bacteroidia > Bacteroidales > Bacteroidaceae > Prevotella > Prevotella seregens. The sequence continues at coordinate 253,441 of NZ_JADU01000001.1, read as the reverse complement.
ATAGGTATAACAATAACAAACATGGATATAGCTTTTAACAAACCAGCCCGTTTCCAGTCTGACATAGAATACATCTCAGAAGTTCTTAACCAAAGACACCTCTGTGGGAACGGCACTTTCACCAAGCAATGCAACACTTTCTTCACTGGGAAATACGGTTTCAAGAAAGTACTATTGACCACATCATGCACTGACGCCCTCGAAATGGCAGCCATCCTGACAGGAGTTGGCCCCGGCGACGAGGTAATCTTACCCTCCTATACGTTCGTTTCAACAGCCATTGCCTTTCTGAGGCAAGGTGCCAAGCTCGTTTTTGCAGACAGCGGTTCCAAGCACCCTAACATCACTCCAGAGGAAATCCGAAAGCACATCACCCCCAAGACAAAGGTTATAGTCCCCGTGCATTATTCCGGTGTCTCCTGCGATATGGATGCCATCATGGATTTGGCACATCAGCATGGCATCGCCGTGGTAGAGGATGCAGCCCAGTCTCTGGATGCTTATTATAAAGGAAAGCCATTGGGAAGTATCGGCGACCTGGGATGTTTTTCGTTTCACGACACCAAGAATGTCACATCGGGAGAGGGCGGCATGCTGACCGTCAACAACGAAGCATTCATACGGAGAGCAGAAATCATTTGGGAGAAAGGGACAAACCGTTCCGAATTTTTCCGCGGCGAGGTGAACAAATATGGATGGATTGACACAGGATCATCGTTCCTGATGGCAGACCTTAATGCAGCATTGCTCTATTCTCAACTGCAACATCTTGAGGAGATTCAGGCACGCCGCATCCAAATATGGAATAAATACATGGAGGCCCTTACACCTTTCAACACAGAAGTGCAGCTTCCATACATTCCCGACTATGCTACCAACAATGCCCACATCTTCTATATGACATTCAAGTCTCTGGAAGAAAGAACTGCCTTTGTAAGCCACATGAGACAACACGGCATCGCTACACCTTTCCATTACCTGAGTCTCCATCAATCCCCTTACGCAGTCGCACATGGATTGAACCAAGAGATTCTGCCCCATGCAGACCGTTATACCGACTGCCTAATCAGGCTTCCGCTGTTCTATGACATGACCGACGATGAGGTTGCATATGTCATTGATACCACAACCCACTATTTTAGTGGCAGGTAAGCACATGAAGGTTTTGATTATCAACACTTGTGGAACCTATACGTCTACAGGAAACATAACAACAGCACTCTACAAACGCCTTATCTCACTGGGGCACGAGGTAGAGGTATGCTATGGGTACAAAGACGGATATGACAAAAACTTCCATAAGGTTTGTTCCCGCATGGAGTATTATATCTCTGTGCTGGTCTGCCGATTATTCGGCATACTGGGGTTCAACCCTCTCTCTACACGGAGGGTCAAGCGAATCATCGACCGCATGCAGCCAGATGTCATACAGTTGTACAACCTTCATGGCTATTATATTGACGACATTGCATTGCTCAAATATATCAAAACTAAAGGCATTAGGACAGTATATAGCATGCTGGACGAATATCCGTATATGGGCAAATGCGCCTATCCCGGCCCATGCACGAAGTTCCAGTCGGGATGCCGCAAGTGTCCCGCCATCAGTCTTTATCCCCGCTCTCTTTTCTTTGACACAGCCCACCGCTACTTCAAGAAAAAAGCAGAAGCCTACGCACAATTCGAGCACATTACATTCACCGGGCCCCAATGGGTCATAGAGCGTGCCCGGCTCTCTCCGCTGCTTCATGGCAAACATCTGTTTATGCTCAATGAACCCATCGACACTGACATATTTCATTCTCGCCAGACAGTGCCTCATTCTCTTTCCAAGGAACAGCTTCAGGGTAAGATCATCATACTCACTGTTGCCGTGTTGAGCAATCCAAGAAAAGGAGGAAGAGACTTTATCAGGCTGGCTGAACGGTTTGTCGACAAGCCTCAATTCCTCTTTATCTACGTCGGGTACGACCTGTCCCTTGCCCACTCCGATAACCTCATCGCCATCCCCTACGTCTATTCGCAGGAGGAACTGGCTGAATACATGTCTTTAGCAGACTTGTTTGTTTGTAACAGTAAAGAAGACACCATGCCAAACGTCTGCCTACAGGCCATGCTGTGCGGTTCTCCCATCTTGTGCTACAACACTTCGGGAATGCCCTACCTTGCCCCCTCGCCGATAGGAAAATATGTGAATGACATGGACGACATGGCCCACGAAATTGAACAATGCCAGAAAAAGGATAATCAGATAAGCCAGAACTGCGTGTCTTTTGCCAAAGAGCAATATGGGCACAACGATGTTTTCGACAGACTGTTAAGCCTCTACTAAAGGTGATTAGGTCAATACGGACTGAGTATAGGTTCGAGCACAGGTTCATAGCTGCACTGGCTCTGCCATCATCACCTACGCAATAACCCGAAGAGCTTGTACACAAACTTCGTGCATATCATCAGCGTGTTGGTGTACACTCCATTGTCACGGCACGCCCGCACATCTTCACGGATGAGCGTCAGTCGGCTACCGATGTTGCGCGTACTGGCACCGCCGGTGCGCATCGTGACAAAATCCTGGGGCAGATAGCGTGCCTTGATGTGGTGTTTGAAGAACAGGCGCACCATCATTTCATAGTCGGCCCCGATGCGATAGTCCAGCCGGTATCCGCCCGCCTGCCTGTAAATATCGCGCCGCAGATAGAAAGAGGGATGGGCCGGCATGAACCCAAAGCGCAGCCAGCAAGGGCGGAACAGACGCGAAGAGTAGTAGCGCACACACTGCCCGGGATTGCCGACGTTCACAAAATGAATGTCGCCATATACAGCATCCGGCGTACCATCGGCAAAGGCTGCCACCAACCGCTCCACCACTTGGGGCGAGGTGAAGTAGTCATCGGAGTTCAGAATACCCACTACATCGCCCGTAGCTTGACGTATGCCCTTGTTCATGGCATCGTAGATGCCACGGTCGGGTTCCGACTGCCACCGGAGCCGCCCGTCGAAAGCTGGCTCAAACGACCGAATGATCGCAATGCTGCCATCGGTCGATCCACCGTCCACCACGATGTATTCGATATCTCCGTAGGTCTGGTTAAGCACCGACTGCATGGTGTCTGCCAGCGTAGCTTCACTATTATATGCGACGGTAATGATGGAAACTCTCATTCTAATTCGTTTTAGTATTAAACCCTTTTACCCGAATTTTTATTGTTCGGTTGTACAATAAATGTTTAAAAAACATGTTTTATCTATAAAAGCGCATAGCGACATGACTCTATACATACTGTTGATTTTGGGTGCACTGGGCATCAGCATGGGGTGCGGCTTCGTTGCCATACCCGTCATTCTGGACTATTGCAAGGAAAAGAAGCTGTACGACATTCCCAACTCTCGCAAGATGCACAAGACTCTCATTCCACGCCTTGGCGGCGTATCATTTCTGCCCAGCATGCTCATAGCCTTTATCCTGGCCCTGCTGGTCATGGCTTACGACCGCCAAAGCAAACTGCTCTCCATCAATCTCTGGTCCCTTTACTTCATGGTAGGGCTACTCGTTATCTATTTCGTGGGGCTCATCGACGACTTGATAGGACTCGGTGCCAACCTCAAATTTGCAGCACAGCTCATTGCCGCCACAGTGCTTCCCTTGTCCAACCTATACATCAACAACCTGTACGGACTCTTCGGGCTGCACGAAATACCATTCTGGGCCGGGGCACCACTCACTGTATTGGCCATCGTTTTCATTTGCAACGCCATGAACCTGATCGATGGTATCGACGGTCTCTGTGCCGGTCTCACAGAGATAGCTCTCGCCGGATTCATGTATGCTTTCTATGAAGAGCGCATCTACGTGTACTGCATTCTCATAGCTGGGCTTATGGGCGCACTGGTGCCCTACCTGTATTACAACCTGTGGGGCAAGGAAAGCCGCAACCGAAAGATCTTCATGGGCGACAGCGGGAGCCTCACACTGGGCTTTATCCTGGGTTTCTTGTTTGTGAAATACTCCATGAACAACCCTACTGTCATGTACTATGCTCCCGAGCGCATGCCTTTCGCCATGACGCTATTGCTCATCCCTACATTCGATGTGGTGCGCGTAGTGCTCCATCGTCTGCGTACCCATCGACCTATCTTTGATGCCGACAAAAACCATATCCACCACAAATTCATGCGGTTGGGCCTCTCCATGAACCAAACACTGGTCATCATCTTGTCCTTGGCCTTGTCTTTTATCGTGATCAACCGGCTGGCTTACACAGCGGCAGGCTTCACTTTCGTCTTCATTCTTGACGTTCTTTTATACACTGCCTTGCATTTGGCCCTCAACTACCTGACGGCCCGTGCCATCAAGGAGGGCCGAACGCGATGAAAAGAATTGTCGACCTTATTCTCGCTTTCGTATGCCTCGTGGTCTTCTCGCCGCTGCTGGCTGCCTGTGCACTGGCCATACGACTGGAAGACGGACTTCCTGTCATCTACCGTCAGGAGCGCATAGGCCTGCACGGACGGCCTTTCGTTATCCTCAAATTCCGCAGCATGCGCATCGATGCTGAGCATGACGGCGAGCCCCAGTTGCTGGAAGTAGAAGGCGACACGCGACTCACTCGCACAGGTCGCTTCCTACGTAAGCACCACCTGGACGAGTTGCCTCAGCTTTGGAATGTCCTTAGGGGCGACATGGCTTTCATCGGTCCACGCCCCGAGCGTAAATACTATATCGACCAAATCATGCAACACGACCCACGCTACACTTTCCTTTATCAGATACGTCCGGGTGTCACCTCCTACGCCACGCTCTACAACGGCTACACCGACACCATGGAGAAGATGCTGCGTCGACTGGAGCTCGACCTGTATTATCTGGAGCACCGCAGCTGGTGGTTCGACACCAAAATACTGGTCAAGACTTTCCTCAACATCATGTTCGGCAAGAAATTCTAATGCCGCTTACAAGCTTCAGAACTTGCGATAGTACAGCCGCAAACGGTCGCTTACAAGCGTCAGGCGGCTGCGACTGATGGCCTCAACCCGCAACACGGGCTGTAAACTGTCGAAACCAAAGGGCACCAATACCATGGAATCGGTGACCAAAGGATCCCCCCTTTCGCGATCGTTGACCCGCGCATCGCTTAACGTCAGCTTGTCGTCAACATAACTATAACGAAAAATATATTGTTTTCCCTCGTCGGCATCACGCAATTGCAGGATGCCACCCTCCACGGCCATGAACTTGCGGTCGGTATGCACATCGGCTACACCGCCGGTAGCCAACGTGTCAACTGTTGTCAGCAGCCAGTTTCCACCCAGTCTGCCGTCGTCCGTCGTTTCTATTAAATCGCCACAAGCAGCTACGTTCAAGGCTGCCAACAGCAGTCCCAAGGCTTTTCCAATAATCTTCATAAGCTGAATATTCCTGATTTTGACACTGTGAACTGAAAACCGGCATTGGCTCCGAGAATGTGTCCGAAGTCCATCCCGTAAGCTCCCTGCACACACCAACCTTTAGGCAGACGGTAATTTGCTTCTACCATCAAGCTCACATTGTGGTGCTTCTTGTCGTAAGGATCACTGTAAGTACCCAATCCCTCCTGCCATGTGGCCAGCACCCGGTAGCCAAACCGATCGGTCGGCTGACCGTCGAATCCAAGATGAAAGGCTACAAAGCGGTTGTTCTTCACCTCGATTGTTCCGTCCTCATTGTAGAGAGGCGACCGATAAAGCGGATTGCCCATGACCTGCCCCCAGTGCTGCCAGCCAGTAAAAATATAGTGATTGTAGAAGTTGTCTTCGCCGCCCACGTGTTCCGACCGCCCTGCAGAGTGGTCATGGTAGATCGGACCACTCTGGTATTTGCTGTAAAGATACTCCAGCACCACTCCGCGCAGCCACTTTCCATACTTCACATTCAGCTCTGCCCCCAGCATCCAGTCCTTGAACTCGTACAGGCGGAAACGTGTCTTCTTCTTCACGTTCCAGTCCTTTCCCGTGCCGTACCCGTCGTAATCGAGTTGAAACATGGACGAATGATCCTCAAAAAATTTATCGGCATAGAGTCCAATCGCCCACGTGTCGGTCTCATAGTTCAGCCGGGCAAGCCAGCTACCCAGAATGTCTCCGGCCTCGTTCTGATAGGCAGTGCCAGCCTCCGGTGCGTCTCCTCCACCCGGTATCAGCGCCCGCCAGTAGCTCTTCAGCCCCGACGCATTCTGTATTTTCGACAGACCACCGTTCCCGTCAGGCGTGTAGCTCATACCGCCAAACAGGGCAGCCGACTCAAAGCCCAGCTCCAGCGACAACGGTACAAACCGCTCCTCACTGCCTATTTTTACATAACCCGCCTTGCTGTGATAGCGCACATGGTCGGAATATTTCGACTTCATCCCGGTAAAATCGTGCTGCCACCCGTCATCGGTCATCAGTCCATAGGCGATGTGTCCTTTCAGATGCACCCACCTTCCCAAGGCAGGAATTGTCCAATAGCGGGGCAAAGCCAGTCTCACCTGGGGCACTGGCCGGGCATTGATGCCCAAGGCTTGCGCCCCACTGCTTAGCCTCTGGTTCTTCAGTTCCATGGGATATTCTTTGGCACCCACGCTGAGTTGTCCGTGCAGCCACCTCACCTCGGCAAAGGCCTGCTGCACCACCACTCGGCTCGTATAGCCTGCCGCCACGGCCATGTCCACTCCGTAGCCAACGCCCCAGCGGCGTGCCGAGTCATTGTCAACGGGGCGTACCACCTGTCCGCGCAAATAGCCGTTGTCCTTGTCGAGCGACGAAAGCCCCTGCTTGTTGGCATTGAGCCACAGCGGTGTCCGCCCTCTTGACAGCGAGCCCTGCATTTCGGCCTTGTAATGGACGTCGCGGCCCAAGTCCAACCGACCGGGCATGCCGCCCTCCTGCCAGGCATACTGTGCCACCGACGAAACGGAAACAAGTGCTGTAGCCAGCATAGAGAATAGTCGTTTCATCCTTACATCTTTTATATATTGTGCAAAGGTAAGGATAAAAACCGAGAACTTGGCAGAAACAAGAGGACTTACACCTTATTTTAATGAAACCGTTGGGTCGGAATGCAGAAAGTAATCCACAGTCTCTTTGAGCATAATATCGATCGGTGCATAGTTGACAGGCCTTGGCGACGAGCCGGACATCAGATTGTCGGCTATCGCCTTTACCGCCATGTAGCCTTGGTACTCGGGGTGTTCCTCTATCAGAAACGAGATGCTGCCATCCTTGAGCAACTGCACGTTTCGGGCATTTGTTCCATAGCCGCACACCGGTACGGCGAGCCGTCCCAGCGTCTTCAGCTGATGGACAAGCAGGTGGGCCTGCGAGTTGAAGACTGCCACAGCCCCCACGGGGTAGGCGGTAAACAGCCCGTCCAGCTCGTCGAGCGTATTGCGGCTGGGCTTACAATCATACACCCCATACACATATTCAATGTCGGGGGCGTTCTCTGCCAGATATGAGATAAAGCCACGCTGCCGCTCGAACGAAGCAATGGACGTGTCATCGCCTACTCGTTTGGACTGCAACAGGAGCACCTTCTTGGAGTGATCCATGATGGCCGTGAGCAACCGGGCCTGTGCCTTGCCGCACTGCACGTTGTCAGGGACAAATGCTGTCAGGGGTTCAGCATTCCTCACCAGGGCATCTACAAAGATGTATTTCACGCGCTGCAAGGACAGTTGACTGGCAAAGATAAAGGTCTCGTCCGAAAAAGTGGGCCCGATAATGACGGCATCTTTCTTGTAGGAAGCCGCTGTCCTGAACGTGTTCTTGCAGGAATTGATGTCAAATTGGTTGTAAGTCAGATAAGTGGTTTGGAAAGTACACTGCACGAAATGCGTCATGGCCCGCTCTATTCCTTCCCTCACCCGATCCCAATAGTCTCCCTTATGATACTGCGGAATGATAACCAACAGCCTCACCGTCTTATGGCAGGACACACTCTTGGAATGAATGCGCTTGACGTAATGGATGCGTTCGAGCACCGCCTCAATCCTTTTCCTTGTCTCGGGCGACACCTCGCCCCGTTCGTGAAGCACACGGTCTACAGTTCCGACAGAGACCTCTGCCATCGCCGCTATGTCGCTAATCTTGTATTTTTTCATGCCTGTTGCTGTTTCTTTTCACAAATCTAAGCCTTTTTCCGCTCTGTCACAACACTTTCATGCCGTTATTTTGATTTCTGTATCACTTCTTCGTCATTTTCGCACGGAAGCACGGAAATATTTTTAATAAGGCTTAAAAATATTGGTCTGAAAAGCGGTTTGATATGCCTTTATTGCTTATTTTTGCCGCGACGGGCCTTATAATGGCAGGAAAAACTGAAAACATCCAAAAGACACGGCGACCTGCAATGGCCGGTGTTTATGCAAAAACAACGACCGACCCTCCGCGGACATTCCATGAAAAAAGATAAATACTGTCCTATTCACTAAAAACCAACAAGTATGAACCTAACATTAAAGACGCTATTAGCGTTAAATCTGACGTTAATATCCCCTGTCGCCATGAGGCAGGCACTTGCGCAAAGCTCGGCCCAGCAGAGTAGTGTGACGGTGACCGGCGTTGTCACCGATGATGCCGGTGAGCCCATCATCGGTGCGACGGTCAAAGTTCCGGGAACCACCAAGGGGAGCATCACCGACCTGGACGGCAAGTACACCATCCAAGTGCCCCGCGGAACTGCCATCGAAGTGTCCTACGTGGGCTACGCCACCCAGAAATTCAATGCCACCGACACCCACCACAACGTGGTGCTTCTCGAAGACAAGCGCTCCCTGGAAGAGGTTGTGGTCGTGGGTTACGGCTCTGTAAAGAAGTCCAACCTTACCTCGTCCATCTCCAAAATCAGCTCCAACGCACTCGAAGACCGTCCGGTGACCAATGTCTCGGAAGCCATGCAAGGCCAACTGGCCGGCGTCAACGCCCAGGCGGCCAGCGGCGGCGTGCCGGGCCAGGAACTCACCATGCGCATCCGTGGTGTCAATACCATCAATGGCGACTCCTCGCCACTTTATGTCATCGACGGCGTGCCCCGCGACAATATGAGCGGCATCAACCCCAACGACATCTCCTCCATTCAGATTCTGAAAGATGCCGCCGCCACGGCCATCTACGGCAGCCGTGGTGCCAATGGCGTCGTTCTGATCGAAACCAAGGAGGGCAGCGGCAAGCCTACGGTGGCTTTCAATGCCTACTACGGCGTACAGAGCCCCGAGAAAAAACTCGACCTGATGAGCGGCTACGAATACATAGCCTACAACATGTTCATGCGCAATGCCAGCCATCTCCGCGAAGGCGGCTCCATGAGCGACCCCATGACCTCACGCACCATGGGTAACCGCATCCCCGGATGGTGGAGCACCACCAACGATTTTACCGACTGGCAGAGCGAAGTGCTGCGCACTGCGCCCATCCAGAGCTACGACGTGTCGGCATCGGCCAGCGGCAGCATCGGCAATATTTACGCCTCTTTCGGCTACCTCAACCAACAGGGCATCGTGCGAAACACCAACTTCAAGCGTTACAACACCCGTGTCAACGGCGAGCTCAACATCACAAAGAGCCTGCGTGTAGGCGCCAACCTTTCTTTCTCAAGGAGCGAGCAGAATGCGGCCGGCACCACCTATGCCGGTGGTGGCGGTGGCGGCAAGGAGAGTGCCCTCCACCATTCGCTCATGACCTCCCCGCTCGTGGGCATCGGCAAGGTCATCCGCACCGACGACAATCCCAGCGGCAACCTCGCCTCTACGGAGTCGTCCACCGACTTCGGCTCCTACTGGATAGACCCGCTGGCACAGCTGGCCAAGACCAAGGACGTGACCTACAACAACCGCGTGCAGTCCAATCTCTGGGGAGAATGGAACATTCTGCCCTCGCTCACCTACAAACTGCAATACAGCCAGAACTACGACGGTGAGGAATACGACTATTTCCAGCCGGCCTCTGTCAACGTGAGTGGCTATGCCTCGGCAGGCAACAGCCATTCTTCACACACCACCACCTGGGTGTTGCAGAACACACTCACCTTCGACCAGCAGTTCAAGGCACATCATCTCAACGTCCTGCTGGGCCAGAGTGCCGAGAAAGACCGCACCTATCTCGGTTCGATGGCTGCTCTCGGCTGGCCCTACGAGAACATCGCCACGCTCAACGTGGCCTCCACGCCGACCATAGCTTCCACCACCATCACGCCCTATCGCAACATGTCCTACTTTGGCCGTGTGAGCTACAACTACGACGACCGCTACCTCCTGACGGCCAGTATCCGGCGCGACGGCTCCTCGCGCTTCGGCCAAGACAGCAAGTGGGGAACGTTCCCTTCGTTCTCGGCCGGTTGGAAAATCAACCAGGAGAGCTTCATGAAGAACGTAAAGTGGATTGACCTGCTCAAGCTCCGCGCCTCCTACGGCACGTCGGGTAACGACCGAATCGGCAACTTTGCCTATCTGGCGCAGCTCGGAACCTACTATGCCGCCTATGGCGAAGCCAAGAACAACGGCGCAGCCGCATCCAACATTGCCAACCCCGACCTGAAGTGGGAGCAGACCGGCTCGCTCGACATCGGCTTCGACTTCTCGGCTTTCCATAACAGAGTGCAGTTCAACTTCGACTTTTACTCCAACACCACGACCAACCTGCTCTTCGACGTGCCCGTTCCGGCAGCCACGGGCTTCAACTCGCAGCTTACCAATATCGGCAAGATTCGCAACACCGGATGGGAAATCGACCTCACCACACACAACATCGTGGGGCTGTTCAAGTGGACCAGCAACCTCAACCTCTCCCACAACTCCAACAAAGTGCTGGCACTTGGCGGCAACCAGACGCGCATCATCTCCAAGCTGCACAACGACTTCCAGTTCATTACCGAGGTGGGCGGCCCCGTCTCTGCTTTCTATGACTATATCTACGACGGCGTGCTTTCGGCCGAAGACATTGCCAACGGCGTGGCTATCAGGGCCGGCGAACAGGAGGGCAACGCCAAAATCGTGGACATGAAGAAAGACAGCAAGATTACCGACGAAGACCGCGTCAACCGCGGTTCGGCGCTGCCCGACCTCACCTGGGGCTTCACCAACCGCTTCTCCTACAAGAATTTCGAGCTCAGCATCCTGCTCCAAGGACAGTTCGGCGGCAAGGTTTACTATGTGGGCTCGCGCCACAACGACGCCGGCGGCAACTACAACCGCCGCCTCTTTGCCAACTGGTTCCACTGCTACATCCCCGACAACCTGAAGGCTGCCATCCCCACTGAATATCTGGCCGCCCACGGACTGTCGATGGATTGGGACGGCAAGACCTCCAATCCATTCAACTGGGGCCCGCAGGACAACATCTACAGCGCCACCTATTTCCGCGTGAAGAACATCACGCTGAGCTACTCTTTCCCCAAGCGGCTGCTAGCCAAGACGCCGTTCACATCGCTCCGCGTCTACGCTTCGGCCGACAATGTGGTCAAGTTCGACGGCTACAAAGGATTCACCACCGAGACCAACACCTACGGCAACGGCACCACACAGCTGGGCGTCGACTACAGCACCTACCCGCTGAGCCGCCGCTTCACCCTGGGCCTCAACGTGACTTTCTAACCATCCATTCACCAAACCATGAACCATCTTATGAAAACAAAGCATATATTAGGTGTGGCTGCACTGGCTCTGAGCAGCCTGACGCTTGCGGGTTGCAGCGATTTCCTGTCTCCCGAACCAGAATCCACCTACACCACCAACACGTTCTATTCCTCGCAGAACGATTTCGACAAGGCCATCACCGCCGCCTATGCCGTCATGGAAGACTGCTACAAGGGCGACAAGGGCTACCTGCACTTTCTCACGGCACGCTCCGACGAGACCAACAGCATCAACACCAACCTCTACTCGGACGGGGCCGAGAGCTTCACCGACAACTCCAGTTGCTCGCCCACCGAGAAGCTGTGGAACTACATGTACCAGATGATCTCGCGCACAAACAGCATTCTGGTGCACATCGACAACGTGAAATTCTCCAACGAGACCCTGAAGAACTCCATCAAGGGCGAGGCCTACGGGCTGCGCGCCTGGGCCTACGAGACGATGGGCAAGATGTTTGGCGGCGTGCCCCTGCTCGTCGACAAGGAGTACACCGTGGCCGAAACCCACCAGGTGGCACGCTCCACCCAGAAAGAAACGCTGGAGCAGGCCGTCAAGGACTACAAGAACGCCATCAGCCTGTTGCCGTCTTCGTGGGACAGCGCCAACAGGGGGCGCATGACCAAATGGGCGGCCAATGCCGCCCTCGGCCGGCTCCTCATGTTCATGAACCAGCCCGCAGAGGCCCGTCCCTACCTGGAAGCCGTCATCGGCAGCGGCCTCTACCAGATGGCCGCCAACTATGAAGGCATCTTCAGCGACGCCTACGACAACGACCCGCAGAACGACCGGCTCTGGGAAGTGCAGTATGTCGGCGGACAGTCGACCGAGGGACAGGACTACAGCGAAATGATGATGATGGAAGACTGCGGCATCGACCGTGGCTGGGCCTACCGGGGTGCATCGTCCGCCATGCAGGTGTCGACCGACCTTCTGAGCACGTTCGAGTCGGGCGACGGCCGCCAGGCATGGTTCACCGTCGACGACCTCACCGACTCCAAGGCGCGCGGCTACACCTGGTGCACCAAGTTCTGCCGTGCCCGCAAGTGGGTACCCACGTCGGGTTCCGACTGGGCTGTCAACCTGCCCGTCATCCGATACACCGAGGTGCTGATGCTTGAGGCCGAGGCCATCAACGCCACCGACGGCCCCACGGCCACCGCCATTGGCTACGTCAATCAGGTGCGCCAGCGTGCAGGACTGCCCGCCCTTGCTTCCGGCAAGACCGACACGCAGGCCCATTTCCTGGAAGCCATCAAGCAGGAACGGCGCATTGAGTTCATGTGGGAGGGGTTGCGCTGGTTCGACCTCATCCGCTGGGGCGACATGGTGTCCACCTACCAGAAATTCTTTGCCCAGAGCGACGAGGGCAACGGACAGTATGTCAAGCAGGTGGACAACAACCGCGCCATCTTCGCCATACCGCAGACCGAGATGGATATTTACGACAATACCAGCATCTTGTGGCAGAACGACGGCTACTAAGAAGCCCTCTTTCACCGTCAAGCGGAGGAATTTCCCACCAAGGGGAGATTCCTCCGCTTGGTCTTTCTCTTCTTGCCACACCCCCCGAACCAGCTTTTCCTTTTAGGGATTTTCCCCTGCCGACATAGGGAAAAACCTTTCCCCCACCCCATGTTTTCCGCTAATTTTGCAGTGTGAAGAACGGGAAGCCACGGCCTCCCGCCTCCGACAACATCACAGAACCCTAAAAGACAGAGCATATGAAAAAGTTCATGTTAGCGCTTGCAGCACTGTTTGTCATGACAGTCCAAGCATCGGCCATGAGTTATGAGCAGGCCCGCGAGCAGGCCCTCTTCCTCACCGACAAGATGGCCTACGAACTCAACTTGACCGACGACCAGTACGAGGCTGCCTATGAAATCAACCTCGACTACCTGATGAGGGTCGACAGCTACAACGATCTCTACGGCGCCTACTGGTCGCAACGCAATCTTGACCTGAGCTACATCCTGCTCGACTGGCAGTATCGCATGTATGTGGACGCTGCTTACTTCTATCGTCCGCTCTATTGGGACGCCGGCTACTGGCACTTCGGCATCTATGCCCGCTATCCGCACCGCGACTATTACTTCTTCGGCCGGCCGGGCTTCTACGTGAGTTACCGCGGTGGCCACAGCTGGTACATGAACGGCGGGCGCAGCTGGTACCATGGCCGCAGCTTCGGCGGGCCGCGCAACGGCATGGAGCGCATGGGCATGCGCGACGGATTCAACCGGGGCGACTTCGGCCGGGGAACGCGCTTCGGCACACAGGGTAACCGCTCTTTCGGCAACGGAAGCCGTTTCGGCACACAGCCGCAAGGCCGTCCCCGCTCTTTCGGCAGCAGCAACGGCAACAACGCCCCGCGCACTTTCGGCGGCTCAATCACGCCCAGTGACCGCACATTCGGCGGCGGCAACCGCAGCTTCGGCAGCAGCAACCGCACATTCGACGGCAACAGTCGCCAGAGCAGCACCCGTGCCACGGTGACCCGTCCGAGCAGCAGCTCCTTTGGCAGCCGCTTCTCTTCATCGGCCCCCAGCCGCACTTTCACCCCGAACAACAACGGCAGCACCCGCTCGTTTGGCGGCGGCAACTCCTCTGCACCCAGCAACTCCATGGGCGTTCCCTTCACCCGCTCGGGCGGCAGTTTCGGCAGCGGCGGCTCGGCGCCCTCGCGCAATTTTGGCGGCGGCAGCCAAGCCCCGGCGCGTAGCTTCGGCGGTGGCAGCAGCGGCAACAGGCCCAGCGGAGGCCATTTCGGCAACGGACGCTAAACCCCAACCCGACGAACCGGACCGGAATGAATACAGAGAGGAACCTTTAAACAGATACAGACAGTAAGGAATCTAAGGTTAGAGAGTTACATTACAGATTAGAGAGTTACATCACGAACGAAGGGCTGCTGCGGACAACAAGTTCCGCGCAGCCTTTCTTCCATGTGGATTCCCCTGCACCGGCCCGCCATGCGTCCACGTGCTCAGAACATCAGCACGCGCACCTCGGCATTGCCCATCCTGGGCACTTCGTTCATCGGCTTGCCGAAACAGACACTTTGAATGGCTTTGTTGATGATGCCGTGCCCCACGGCCAGCACCGTTTGGTCGGGATGGGCCACTTTCAGCCACGTCAGGAAGTTGCGCGCGCGGCTCTTCATCCGTTCCAACGTCTCAATGTCGTCGGGCCACTCTACATCCTGCAGGTCGGGAATGAACCTCCCCGTGAAGCTGCCCCAGTCGCGCTCACGCAGCAACACCGTGGTCTCCACAGGCTTGCCGTGGGGTGCGGCCACAATCTCGCAGGTCTGCACCGCCCGTTGCAGGTCGCTGGCTACAAAGGCATCGATCGGCTCCGAGCGCATCCGCTCCCGCAATTCGCGGGCCTGCGCCCGTCCCGTCTCGTTGAGTTCGCCCTGCATCTGTCCCTGCATAATTTGCGCTTTGTTGTCCACGGTCTCGCCGTGGCGCACCAAATATAGTTTAATCATCGTTTAATCCTATTCTTAAAACGTCTTAATGGCAAAGCCATGCCTCAAGAATCATATCGCCTCGACAAACAATTCCAACTGCCGATTGGACACTGCACATGTCTGCTTTTGCAGTTCAAAGTTGAAGACCAGAGCCTCCACCATGGCATGTCGGTTCTCTATTCTATAATCGCAAAATCGAAAAGTACAAATATTAAAAACGAAAAGTACGGGAAAGATGCTTTTTTACGAAAACGAAATGAGTCTCGAAAATACGCATGAAATAAGGGCAGCATGTTCAATGCTGCCCTTAATCTTATCCAATATCGAATAGAATTTGTTCATCATTTAAAGAGTATTCTAATGTTATTTAACCGGCATTCTTATACAACATCATATCTGTATAGGAAGCGTTGTAATTCATCTGGGCTTTGAACTCCACTCGGGTGCTATGTTCAAATGGGTTACCCATGTCCCTGTTCTGCCCCAACCACTCACACAATTCGATGATGGAAGACTTGTTGCTTGTAAAGTAAATATAGGCGTGTCCCTGAAGGACTTTAAGCACATCTAAGTAGTCTGCCAGTTTCCAGAACATCTTATAAGTCCCGACCTCTGTACCCAGGTAAGGTGGGTCGACGAGAAATACTACATCGGGCTTGTCCCTATATTCTTTAAAAAGTTGCTTGTAGTCCTTTGAAACAATTGTCAGACCATCAAGATAGTCAGGGCATTCAGAATAATCCGAAGACCTCACTTTGTTATAGAGGGCCTCCTTGCGCATATCGTCTATGCTCAGACAGTATTTCGCGGAGAACATGATTGAGGATGACACTGTGATAAAGTCGATATACCCATATCGCTTCTCATGCTGTAGCAGACAGCCAAACACATGCTCTCGGGTCTCTCCTGTGATAGCCTTGTACCGAGGGACATCCCTAACGATGTCTCTCAGTTCAGCCAACAGCTCATTGGTCTGGGGAATATGCTCCAGCCGTCGTCGATAGCCGTCAAAGTCGTTGTACACCACCTCAGAATGGGGCTTATCATACTTAGCTATGTGCGACAGCAGACCACTGCCCCCAAACAGGTCCACGAACGTGGTTCCATCGGGGATTTGATCCAACACTTTTCTAAACTCCTTGGCAAACATCCTTTTTTGGCCCACAAATGGAAGTGGAGCCGATAAATACAATCTTTTCATAACGTCTGCAAAGGTAGCTCATTGGTTCTTACCGATGAACTATCTTAAGACATACCCACTGCAGCCATCCTGCAGTCTCTTTCCATCCGCTTCACCAGCACATACACCTGCCGCACGCTCACGCCATATTTCTCAGCCAATCGGGCAACAATATAGGTTACCTTATTATGCATTCCTTTCATTTTCATATAGTCCTGATACAGGCAGATATACTCCACATCGTTCATCTTCACTCCATTGTCCTTCATCAATTTCAAACTAATCCTGTTAAATTCCAATAACTCAAATACCTTCATCTGAAAATTTTTATTACCTTTGCAATGCCAATCACTTATTTTCAACAACTAACACGCCTGTATAGCGCGGTAGAGGCTATATGCCCCCGGCCGGCGCTGCACAGGCGTGTTGTTAATAGTGATTGGCGTTACTTTTTAACAGGCTGGGGGCTTTTTATCTTTCCCTTAAATTCCCCGGCTTTCATTGTATCCTGTCATGCGGAACTCCATATCTGTTCCGTCTTGCCCACCATCCATTTCGCCAGGATGTCGGCCCCGGACTGGTTGAGGTGCAGGCCGTCCGAGAACTTCGATGCGTCACAAATGGGATTGAGCCCGCTTTCCGAGTAGGCATCCATCACGGGGATGCTCCAGTATGCGGCTATCTCCTTTATCATGTCCACGTACTCCCTGAACGTCTTGCCCGAATCGGCATTGGCCCCCTCATGCAGGGAACCGTCGCCGTCAACCACATATTCCCTGGTGTCCAGTGTGGTTCCGTGGTGCAGCGGGGTCATGATCGCGACGGGCCTGTTGCCGTATTTGGCGCGCAGGTTCCTGCACAGCCTGTGCACTCCCGCACAGAACGTGAGCCGGCCGTCATTGGCCCCGTCCACGAAGCTGCCGAACGGCGGGGTGCCGCCAAACCCGGAATTGATGCCGGATGCGTGTCCGAAGTCGTTGGTCCCGCCAAAGACGACGACCATGTCGGCGTCATCCGCCATGGAACCGACACGTGCCTCCATGGCGTTGGCGGTGTCGGAAAGCACGTTTTTGGCAAGGTGCGAGCCGTTGCGCCCGTAGTTCAGCACCTTGCATCCGGTCAGTGCCGAAAACGCAGTGGTATACAGCCCCCCGTAAGTGATGCTGTCGCCCAGGAAAGCGACCTTCCTGTCCTGCAGGAAGGATGAATCGGAAAAGTTTCCCAGCTCGTCAAAGACAAGCTGCACGTTCAGCGAGCTGTGCAGTGGATTGTTGTCCGTGAAGACATCCCCTGCAAAGGAGTCGCCGGGCCTGTAATACATGGTTTTGGGAAGATTGTAACTCGGCTCGTCGTGCATTCCGATGACATTGGCGCCGTAAAAGCCCACGCATTCCCCCATGTTGATGATGATTTTCTCGCCGCTTACATCCGTGGAAGTGCCGTCGAGGGTCACCTTGTATTTGCGGACCAGCCTGATATAGGGCGAATCCGGTTCAGGCATGCCTGCCAATATATACACCTCGCCGCTCACGGCCGAGCGGGTCTTGACCGCCTTGAGCACGGCGACGTGCCTGAATGCATCAATGTACATGTAGCTGAGGTCGGTTGCCTTCATGTTTTCCATCGTGCCGTAAACTTTCCTCACCCTTTTGCTCGCTCCGCTGGCTGCGTTCCACCCCATGTCCAGCCTTGTGTCAACGTCTTCCTTGTCCGCTTCCAGGGCCTTGACCCTTGAGTACAGTTCTCTGGCAGTCATTGCATTCTTTCTCTGCAAGACGGTCAGGGTATATGACCAGGTACTCCCGAGCGAAGCAAACACGGCATATCTGGCATCCCCGGGCACCGTCATCTTCATGGCAATTGCACCATCCTTGACATTGCCCATGGAGACAGGCTTCCTCGAGGCGTCGTAAAATGCGTATGAGGCCGTACTGTCATTTCCCGGCTTCATGCCCGAAACGACCAACGTCTCATAGGGAGAGACCGGCAGGTAGTCCGAGCACGGCCAATCCGACCCGGAAGGCATGATCTCACCGGTCACGGGATTAATCAGGGCCCCTACGGTCTTTCCGACGACGTTTTCAAGGTCGTAGACAACCTTGGCCCGGTCTATGTTGTCGATGGCTTCCTGCAGCGTGTCCGCTCCGATCCGGGACTTCCTGTCGTCAAAGGCTCCGGCATTCCCCGTGTTTTCCCAGTCGTCCGGATTGGCTGACCATTCCACCGTCTTCCGCCTATACTGTTTTACCGCACCGTCTGTACCCATATACGTCACTTGCTTCACATACTTCTTGGCCATAGCACTCAACGCTGCGTCCACCGCTGCCAAACACATCGAACAGTCCGCATACGTCTCGCCGTTGGGGCTGGCATCATAGATTACCCGGTTCTCAACGACGCTGTCCATGATGGTTGCCTCTGCCGCTTTGGCCCGGGTCACCTCCTCAATCAATGCCGAGGCGTGTGTAGACTCCACGCCCTGAGCGCGGGCCGTCTCGTCTGATATTGCGGTAGCGTTCACTTTTTCCACCGCCTTGGCCCGGGCCACTTCGGCCTTGATGGCCGCTTCGTTATCGCTGACTCTACCGCCCAGCAATTTGCCCTGCTCCGCGCTCAAGGGCACGTTGCTTCCGCCTGTCACGAGGTCGTCCACCACCTTCCCCTCATTCAGGTTACCCACGAGCAGCCAGCCCGGTTTCTGCCAGGCATAGATGTTCCCGTTCTCGTTGTCCGCGCTGCGGATCACGGCCAGCTGGCCATATCTCATAGCTTTACCGTTCGTACCCACGGGTGCCATGTCGGCATCCATCTCTGCCTTGCTGGCGTAAGTCTTCTTCACGCCGAGGCTGCCATCACGCCGTTCCATATCGGCTATATAGTCCAGCGTGTCCTCGTGCAACCGTCCCAGTTCCTCCGGGGTGATGCTCTCTTTCTGATATTTGGCCTTGAGCGTTGCGGCCCTCTGCCGTAATTCTACGATTGTACTCATTGTTCCGTTTACTTTGGGATAATCATTATGGTGTTGATGGGACAATTCAAAGGAGTGTTTGTGTCACTGGTCAGGTCTATACCGGACAGTAGGGCGCCTCCGTCCACAATTTTAATCTGGGCAATCTGTTCCCTGGCCGGGGCATCACCTCCCGTCAGGAAGCTGTTTGACACCTTCTGTGCCATGAAGCCATAGGTGGAGGGGTTGATGCCGAACAGTGCTCCGCTGCTCAAGTCCCAGCCCGTGTTGTGGCTCGTCAGCTTGACAATCACCTTGTAGTGATCCAGCTCCTCCTTGTACTGCACCTTTCCCGTGTAGCCATTATACAGTTGCACGGGAATATCTTTGTACACACTTACCGGCTCATTGGCATTCACCAGCGGTCCCATGAGTTCAAAGAGCGATTTCAGGTCAAACAGGTTCACCATTTCCGGTTCGGTATTCTCCAGCGAAAGATAAGCCTCTTTGGTCTCCACACAGGCATGCTCCTGACCGTCCTCAAAAGTCCTTGTCTCTGTCTTGGTCGAGCGCAGTCCAACATAGACAGGTGTGTCCCATGAGGGCACTGTCACCGTAGTTTCAGGTATCTCATAAATCATACCGTTCCAGGCTACCCAGTTCTTGGAAATCTTGAAAGTCGTCGTAAAGTTCACCGTGTCGGAGCCTACTATCTCCGCATTGGCCTTGTTCAGAAGGAATACGCTTGCCCCGCCGCTCAGCACGTTCAGCAGCATTGATTCCTGCTCCTCAGGGTTGCCCTGCAGCAATTTAAGGTCATCGAGATACACCGGCTGGCCGCCGTCGTTGAACAACATTCTATTCATAGTCGTATATTTCTATGCGGTACGTCCGTCCCGCAGGTTTATAATAGTTCAGCAAATTCGTTATCGTCCGCAGGTTCGCTCCGCCATATTTGTCCTCCTCAGCCTTCAGCGACGTGCAGAGGAATGAAGGCACATAGATGATGAACGTATCCTGCACGGGAACGTCGTCCTCCTGTCTCACGACGAGCGTCGATACGCCACCCACATATACCGGTGCCTGACCCTCGCTCACATGGTAGAACGCCGTCCGGGGTAGCTCCTCGCCACTCTCTATGTATATCTGGTCCTCTTTCAGGAAGAAGGCATCGTTCAGCACCTTTTCCAGATACTGCACGTTGGCGGTCATGTCAAGCCACCCCGTCACGCCTGTACGATAGGACGTGAACAGGTCGTAGAGATATCTGAGCGGTGTCACCAAAACTTTCAGCAATGCCATCATCACCTTGCTTCTCAACACCGGCGGCAGCAGCTGCCGGGCCAGTTCCACGAAGTCTGTCCTATACCACATAATCCAGCGTATTTCTAAGATTTGCAGCTACAAAACTTCCGCCCGTAGCCGTATAGTTGTTGCCCGTTATCGCCTTATAGGTCGCACCGTCAGTGCTGTACGTGCAAGCCGTCAGCTCCACATCCGTCACGCCCTCCACGTTCTGTATGGCGTCCACCAATTTTGTCTTGTTGAAAGTACCACCATATATGATGTTGGCCAAATAAGAGCGAATGGCTTCTTCCACGGGGTAGCTTCCGTCCACTATCCGCATACCCGCCGTATTGATGACAAGAGGGTCCACCGTCACCGTGGCAGCAATACTTACCGAGTCAGCCGGGAGCGACCTCACGGCCAGCACCACGCCCGCTATTTTAACGCGGTCCAAATACTGTCTGAACGCCGTCAGAACGTTGTCATCCAACACCGCAGGACTCCCGTCCTTATCCCCAGAGGCAAGAATCTGTATCGACGTTCCCCGGTCTCTCACCGCCACGTATCTTACTACCTGCTTAGACTCATCTATCTCAGGGTAGACATACTGCTGCGTCGTCTCGTCAAATACCAGCGCATCCCCCAGCTGGAACGCCCGCGCCATCTTGTAATACCACGGCACGCTGGCCACCACCGCACGGCTTATCTTCTCGTCCACGTCCGCACGAAACTGGTCAAACAATACTTCCATCACATGACAGCACACCGCCACGATGTAGAACAGGATACTCTCGAGACTCACCGTCGAAAAACTTCCCTTGAACGTGTCTTCCACGCTCAGTCCATACTTCTCCCTGATTGTCTCGTCCGCCATGAAGGCATCCGTCATCGTCTGTTTGATTTCGTTGATAGTCCTTGCCATGTCATTAACTGAATTGCATTGTAAACTCGTCTGTAAACACTCTCAGCCTGATGCCACTCTCGTCACGCTGCGTTGCCGGTCTCACGTCGTGGTCCTTGCAGTAGCCTTGCATGAGGCGGTTGTATATCTTGTCAGGCAGTGTCAGGACATCGCCTGCCGACAGCTCTTCCGTCATACTCCTGCCATTGGCAAGAGCCAGCGCTGGCAGAGCCTCTATTGCCCCATACTCCTGTATCGCAATATCGGCCAGCGTCTGGCCGCCTTTCACAACCACTTCCATTGCTTGCCCTGCTTGATCAACCAATATCCCCCGAACCCGACAAGCACCATCAGCACAGCCGTCCAGACCGCATATCCTGTCCACAAGGCCACCTGCTGCACCATTGTCAGCTTCTTCTTCACCTCCACTGTCACCGTTTTCTTCCGTGCCGTACTCGACTTCTCCATCTGCTTAGTTCCGGTCGTGCGTGTCGTATCGGCAACTGTCACCTGACCTGTCACCGTTGCCCCGGGCATCGTTTCCATGCTATGGTAGAGCAAGCCGTTCCTGATAGCCGCCGTCGACCGGTACAGACCGTTCTGCAGCGTGCTCGTCGTGTCCCTTGTAGTCCGCTCCAGGTGTGTCTGAGGCAGGGCAATGCTTACCGTCATCGGTCTCTGGTTCACCTTCAGGGTGTCGTGCGTCTCTACGACCAGCGTGTCTGTGCGCACGGTCTCAATGGGGAGATATACTTTTCGCGAACATCCCGTAAGGATGGCGACAAGCATGATGAAAAACAGTAATTTCGTCTTCATAGCTCGATATCTTAAATGTCCATATATTCGCCCTTGGCATCAAAGCAGGGACACATTTTTATATATTCGTTCGGTGTTATCCGCCCGTCGTGGTTCAAGTCGGGTGAGAAATCGTGGTGTCCCTGGATCACTGCCTTCGGGTAGCGTTTCCTCAGTATCCTTAGCAAGGTCCTCAACGTTCCTTTCTGCTTATCCGTGCGGTTGTCTATGGCATGCCCCTGGGCGTCAATGCCACCGATATAGGCCACGTTCACCGTCACGCTGTTGTAGCCTTTCACGCCGTTGCTCACCTTGGTCTCGTCCAGCAGCTGGGCCACCGTCCCGTCTGGCTTCACCACATAGTGGTAGCCCGGGTTCTTCCATCCCTTCCGCCTGAATTCCTGCTGCAGGTCGGCTATCGTCTGCGTCTGATGTCCTGCCGTACAGTGTACGGCGATATATTTAATGGTTCTCATCACTATTTCCTTTCTTTTCGTTCATCATTTTGTCCACATACCCTTTCACGTCGCCCCACTTGCTCTGGATGTAGATGCCAACGCCGAAGATGGATCCGGCATATACCAGCGTCTGGCTCACATACCACAGCACGCTGTCGCTCACATCGAAGTTGTTCAGAAAGAAACTCAGGAAGGCCATCACCACACCGCTCAGCAGCAGCGCGATGGCCGACCCATACTGTATCCACTCTTTCGTGTTCCTTTGCATATCTATTGTGCATTAATAGTTTGCATCAATCGTGATGCCCGTTGTCGTTATCTTCACCTGGTTCACTTTTTGCCCGTCCATCTCCAGTTGCTCCCTGACCTTCGAGCGCCAATATATCGGGTCATTGTCCAGCAGCATATCGGCGATGCCGCAGCCCCCTGCAGGCCACTCCTTCAGTTCTCCTTGGCGTAGCACCAATATCATAGCCTGGTTCTGCCGCAAGGTGTCGCCCACCGTGAGTCCCTGCACTATCTTTCCGCCGGCATCCCTCACCACTTTGACCTCCGGTTCAAAGGCCGTCATCTGTATTCCTTTCATTGTCAGTGCTTGATTTTAGTATCTTCATAATCAGCCTTGTTTAGACGCTGGGCAAAGCTCGTCGGAGGCGTTGTCGGGCCGTTGGGGGCCGTGTGCGTGTGCCGGTTGAAAGTATCTATCACCGCGTTCAGCTTAGCCGTCAGTGTCTCGATGTTGACCACCCCCCCCAGCTTACCACCGTTGATGACCACCTGCTCGGCACTGTCCACGGCCAGCACCACCAGCTGGGAGAGGTCGCCCGAGAGGCTGCCCATAATCACCGCCGTGCCCACCTTCGGAACCACCAGCAACTCACCGCTGCTGGCTATCTCTGAGGCTCTCAGACGCACGTCAGGCACCGTGATGCCGCCAATCTTCACCTCACACATCGCTCCCGCCACTTTTGTTACGATGCCCTGCATGATACAGGGGCTCGTGTTCCCTCCGGTGTGTCGCAGCAACTCTGCCAGTTCTCTGTATTTGTCCATAATGATGAATTAACTAAGTCTGAAACCAAGTTCTATCTTGCGTTTGCCCCCATCCCTCGAGAACGTGGTGGTCACGCTCCTTACGAAGTATGTCCCGTCCTTCTGGGGATAGTCCGCGTCGTGCAACGTGGCCGAATCCCCGGGCATACACTCCGGGATGAGCCAAGTCGTGATGCTCCCGTCATAGCCGTCGAAGCTCCGCCGCTTCACCTCCAGCTCCCCGCGGGCCTTCATGCCCGCCTCGTCGTTCGTCGCGCTTCTCACTTCCACCTTCTCGCCACCCGTCGATCCCGTCTCTATCTCCTTCACCGTCCCGTCCGGCATCAGTGCCTTCACCACCACGCGCACCTTTTTGTCCTCGGCTTTCCGGTAGGTCAGGTCGGCCTCTTCCACGTTCAGCGCAAAGTCATACAGCCGCTCCTGTCCGGTCATCTCGCCAGGAGGATGCACGTGCAGCACCCCGTCCTTCAGATAGATGTCCGCCCCACATTCCTCCTGCACCTTCTTCAGCACGTCATAGCCCGTGGCATCGTGTACGACAAACTTCCCGTAGGTCCATTGGTATGAGCAGCTCACCCTGTAGTTGTTACCAGTGCCCTGGATCACCTTTTTCAGGAGTGCCTCCAGCGTCACTTTCTTCAGCACCTCGTTCGGCAAGTCTTTACGGAATGTAAACAGATCATCCTCGCACGTCAGTTTGATGTTGCCTCCGTCGGTCGATATCCGTTGCAGCCATCCCGAGAACTCCTCCTTCAGTCCTTCCTCCTCATAACCGATTTTGATGCTAACGGCATCGCCACGCCTGATTTTGCTTTCCACATCCAGTGCCACATTATACTCGGCAGCCGGAAGCGTTATCTCAGCCGTGTCAGCCAGCAGCTCCACGCTCTTGTGGATCTCCACGGCATCCAGCATGCCAACCTTGTAGCCGCCTATTGCAATATCGTAGCCCATTGTGTACATAGCGTAACCAAATTATGAATTATGAATTATGAATTATGAATTGAACTACCTCCGCAAGTCTTCTCGGTTCAGCAGCAACTTGTAGATATCGTCGCTGTAGGCCTTCAGTGTGTAGTTCTGGTTTGCCGCCCCGCTGGTGAACGGTATGTCCCAGCTCTCTATCACGATTCTCGATATACCGAAGAGCTCCAGCAGGGGGCACAGGGCTGTCATCTTTGCCGCCTCGCAGTGTCGACGCAGCTTTGCCACGTCTGCCGTGGGATATCTCCCATCGGTACCCATCAGTATTCCCTCAATGGTTATCGAATAGTCGTCCTGCGCCCAACGCTCCTTGATGCTTCCCCTTACCTTGCCCTTGTTCACCTGACGCCGCTTGATGATGTGCTGGCCCTGCAGACTGATCATTGGCTCGGTCGGCAGCAGCCAGTCCTCTGCACCGCTCTCTTCCAATCGCAGACGTAGGGGCAGTTGCATCGGCACGCCAAGGGCATTCGTGCGCACCACGTCCTCCAGTTCCTCGTCCGACATACCCCTGACCTCATCATAGTCTTCCGGGGTGACCTGCGCCTGGACGGAATGGCGGAACAGCCAGTAGGGAGGCACCTTGCCACCCATCACGCGCAGCGCCATGTTCTCCAGTATGAATCTTGTCGCCGTACTCATCGGTCTGCACTGGTTGCGATGGCCAAGGCCCGGTTCATGCTCTCGAGGATAACCCGCTCCAGCTCTGCCGTGTCTGTCTTGTCCGTCATGGTTACATACAGGTTCTCAAAGAACTTACCGATGCTCAGGTTGACAGAGGTGTTGCGCGTGCCGCCGGTAGCTATCTCCTCAGCGCTCTTCCTCCCTCCACCGGAACGCCCGCCGCCGGTCCTTCCACCCTTGGCACCTCCGGTTGCAGACCCAAAGATCACCTCCCGTGCGCTGCCCTTTTGCTTCGGGTGGGCAATCTTATTGTCTTTCTTTGTTGTTGATGTAGAGGATGCACGGTCCTTGGCGCTTTCCTTGGCATAGTTCCTGCTAAAGTCCGATCGCACACCCGTGACGAGGTCCCTGGTCTGACGTGCGGCATTGAGAGCACTCCCGGCACCCGACAGCTTCTTATAGCCCTCCAATGCAGATGACGCAGCTCCCTTGAAGTCCCCGTTGAAGAGCCGTTTCAGGGCTTCTCCAAGTTTACCGATGCCGGACAGCATCTCGTTGAACCGGTTGATGATGTAGGTCTTGATGATGTTGCCGAAGCCAATGATCGTGCCGCCTAATGTGGCGAAAAAGGCACGGAAACCAGCAAACTTATTCCAGCAATATATGACCACAGCGGCCAGGGCAGCCAATGCCGTGATAATGATTCCTATTGGATTTGCTGTCATGACAACATTGAGTAACTGTTGTGCAGCTGCCCATCCTTTAGTAACTACAGCCACAGCTTTCGCTCCTACGGCATACAAAGTTAAACCGATGGCATGCGCTTTGAAGGCAATCGTTGAAACAGTAATGACTGCAGCAAGATATGCAAGTTCTGTCCTGAATTTTACAAGAAAAGCTACTCCGGCAATCATCTTGTCGAACAATCCTACCACGATATCACCAACAACTGGAATGACGGCGTTAGCAATGTCTAACATACGAGAAATAGGAGCTTGGATTTTACCATAGATATCAACAGCCTTGCTGGTAATGGTATCCAGCATAGTGCTGAATTTACCGGTGACTGTCTGAGACTGTTTCTCCATCATTTTATAGAACTTACCACCCTCACCGGTCGCATGCTCCATAGCTTGAGTTATATTCTCATAGGTAATCTTCCCTTGAGACATCATCTGCTTCAGTTCACCAATACTCTTTCCCGTCATTTCTGAGAGGTCTTGTAATGGACTCCATCCGGCGTTTATGAATTGTCTTAAATCATCACCCGCCAAACGTCCTGATGCTGCAACCTGCCCAAGTACCAATGAGAGTCCATTCAAGTATTCCTTATTTCCACCAGATATATCTCCGAGTTGTTTCAATAAAGGCAACACTTTTCCTGTTTCAACTCCAAAGTTCAGCATGGTTCTGGCGTTATTAACCAGATCCATTTTTTCAAATGGTGAGTCATTGGCAAATTTGGTCATATCCGCAAGCATCGCCTTTGCCTTGCTCTCACTTCCGACCAGCGTCGTGAAAGCCACCGAGGTCTGCTCGGCTTCAGCTCCAATCTTTGTAATCGCCCCGATGGCAGCGGCCGCCATCGTGTAGGGATTCATCAGGAACTCCATGCCGGGGACGGACATCAGCGAACTCTTGAAATTAGAGAACGAGAAAGCCTCACGAAGGCGCGTACTGACGCGACGGGCCTTGTTGGAAATCTCATCCAACTGCTCTGAGGTCCTGCGGGCAACGGTGACAACGTTGTCAGCGTCAGCCTGCAGCTTGATCAGGAATTTCAGAACACTATCCATTGCTTGCTCGTTTCTCTATTTCTCGTATTTCTTTCAGGTAGGCGTATGTCCATGCCCATTTCTCATCGGGCAATGTCTCGGGGTCAACGTGGAGATAGTACCGCATCACGGTGTCCATGAAGAGGATAGCCACTTGCTCGTCTTCCCCAAAATCATCTATACCGGCACCCTCTACAATTTTTTTATCTCGGCCTCCTTCACCTTCAGCACCTCGTCCATGCGGTTGCTGACAGCCATGAACAGCTCGTCGTCGGTCTTGATCTCCTCATCGCCGGCCACCCACAGCTGGTTCAGCAGCGTCTCGGTCAGCTTGATGGGGTCTTTCACCACGCTGGCATAGCTCAGGTCCTTGCGTGTCGGCTTGTGCAGGATGCAGCTCTTGCCATCCACCGATATTTCAAACAGGTCACCATGCTGTGCCTTCCATTCTTTCAGTTGCTCTTCTGTATAGTTCATTGTTTACCTTTTTATAGTGTTTTTATTCTGCCCCAAATGATGGCCCCTCAGATAATCTGTCCCTCCAACAGGGATAGGGCCGGGGGCGCTCCGTTGACCGACATGTCATGGCGGTCTGTCAATATGCCGTCACCCTCTCTTCTTGTCCATGAAGATAAAGGGCAGGGCCTTCTCCTGGAACTTGTCGCCTTGCTTCCACTCGGTGTTGTCCTCCGTGATCTCGCAGCCGACAAGAATATCCGTCACCAGCGCGTCACCTTTCGACGGGTTACCGTAGCTCACCACCAGGTCGAACCTCGAGTCCAGCACGTCTCCGCCACTGGCTGTGCGCAGTGCCTCGTACTCGCTCTGCAGCAGTGTCACCTCGCCGCTGTAGTCCTTGTTGCCGTGCTGGATGCCGTGGGGCTTGTTGCCCTTGGCATAGAGCAGTTCCTTCTCCTGCTTACTGTTGTATTTGATGCCGCGCATGCCGGTCACCGGCCGCCCGGCAACAACAACATTCACATCGGCCCATTCATATTCTTTCGTATTGAACATAGTAATCCATTTTTACTCGTTTACTTTTTGCCTCCCCATCCCTCGCGGGGAGGGATGAGAAGTTTTTTAGCTTGTTGTCAGCTGGAACCCGAGGTTCACGTTCACGTAGCGTGCATAGCCGAAGGGCCTCACCTTCAGCGTCACTGCCACCTTCGAGGTCGACACCACGTTCTGCTTCTCGTCAATATAGCATACGCAGCCCTCACCGTCGCTCGTCGCGCTCAGCTCACCGGCAGCGGTCATATTCGTGTCGATGGCGTTCGTCACGCTCTGTTGCCAGCTCTTCACCACGCCCGCCTGCAGCGTGCCGTCGTCGTTCACCTCCAGCTCGTCCAGCAGCAGGCCCAGCATTGTGTCGTAGGCGATGCGGTAGGCCTTGTCCACCGTCCGGCGTGCCGTCAGGTGCGCATAGTCGTCCGTCGCCTTGCAGGCCATGCGGTCATCGGTGAAGTAGTAGCCGGTCCGGCCAACATGCTTGCGCGGTGTGATATAGCCCTTGTCATAGAGGTCTGCCACTGCACTGCCGGCCTCTTCCACCTTCTGTGTACCGATGTACATCACCAGTGGCGCCAGCTCGCCGTCCTTCACCCGGCCGATGTTGCGCTGCACTCCGGTGGTGGCCAGCCGTCCGGCCAGCGTGCCCACACAGGCACCCTCGCTGCCGCTTACCGTGTCGCCCACCAGCACGGCCACCCTGTTGGAAGTACCATCACCAATCTGCTTCACGGCATCCTGCTCGAAGTGTCGGCCCTCCAGCACGATGAACAAGGGTGCATAAAGCTCCGTCGTGGCCCATTCGGCCAAAGCCTGGGCTTTGGGGATAGCTGTCAGCACGTCAGGATCGAGCCCTTCGGTCACGTCCCCCGTCGTCAGACCCTCGCAGGCCACGAACAGTCCCCGCAGTGCGCCGTTCTGTCCCGTGATGAGTGCTTTCACGCTCCCCGTGTCCTTGTCCAGCATCGCCGTCATCGTGGTGGTCTTGTCCAAGCCGTAGATGATGAGCTTCGTGCCGTCTTCGGCCTCGGCATAGAAGTCAGTCACGTGTTTTGTCAGCCGTGGGTTGTTCTCTGCTGTAACACCCAATGCTGTCAGTTCCTCCACGTTGCGCAGCGTGTAGGCCTTGCCCAGCTCAAACGTGGCAGCCACGGCCGTCGCACCGCACACCAGGGCAAACAGTCCGTCGGGGCTGTCCCCGACGGTGCCAAGCTGCCCGTTCAGATATTGTATCTTGACTCTTGGAATTTCCATAATTATCAATTATAAATTATGAATTGTGAATTATGAATTATGCAGCAGTGTCCTCCACAATCAGCGCCACACCCTTCTTGTCATAGCGACGCTTCTCGCCACCGGCACGGAGCAGGAACGAGTAGATGTCGCCGTAGTAGAGCGGGTTGTCCAAAGAGTCGAACATCTTCACCTCGCCGATGGCACGGCTCACGCAGCTCTGTTGCCAAGCCAGTCCGGCGGCCAGCTCGGAGGCTGCGTCCTCGTCGGTCCACTTGACCACCACCTTGCCGGCAGTCGTGCGCAGCACCTTGGAGCGCTGCATCACCTCGAAGCCGTAGAGCATGCCAATCACACCGCGCTGAGCGTCAGCCGAAGCGAGGAACGCGCTCAGCTCCTTGTCCGTCAGGTCTTCAAGCAAGTCGGTATACATGATGGCGTCCAGCAGCAGGTAGCGACCCGTGGCAGGTACGTCGTCCATATTGAACTGGGTACCGATGGCGAGCACATCTTTTTTGGTAATCTTCTTGCGGTTGCCAATGGCGGTGGCTGAAGTGTGAGCCACACGAGCACCTCCACTTGTTGTAAATGTTTTTGCGCCCGTACCCCAGCGATAGAGCAGATTATGGCAAGCCTCATTCTGCAGCTGGTTGCGGTCGTTGTAGAGCACGCTCTGGCGCTTGTCATAGCTCAGTTCCACCATATCGATGTTCGGAATGTGGATGGGGTTCGTGGTCAACTCGTCCATGCTGTATTCCAGATCTTCGTCGTTTTGTTGGTTCACTACGGCCGGAAAGATGGAGCGGTTTGTCTCCACACCGCTCGGTGCGCCGGCATTGGGCACATGTACCTTCTTGTTGTCTACAAAGGCTGAGTCGTCAACCGACTTGGTTGCGAAAGAATTGTTCGGGAAGAAGTTCTCCTGAATGGTTGTCAGCCAGATTTCTTTGTTTAAAGCCATATCAATCTTGAATTGTGAATTGTGAAACGTAGTTCGGCGTCAGCTAATTTTGAAACATAGTTCGAGTTAGCCAATTTTGAATTTTGAATTGTGAATTTTGAATTAGTCCAAGTATTCCACCCCGAACTTCTCCTTGAACTTGTTGGCGAAGAGTGTGGGGTCATGAGCCTTCAGGTCCGCCAG
The DNA here is from genome assembly GCF_000518545.1 of Hallella seregens ATCC 51272. Classification (GTDB taxonomy): domain Bacteria; phylum Bacteroidota; class Bacteroidia; order Bacteroidales; family Bacteroidaceae; genus Prevotella; species Prevotella seregens. The sequence goes on along the minus strand of NZ_JADU01000001.1, from coordinate 222,938 downwards.
TCGGCCGGCCTTGTCCAGCTCGTCCCAGCTCCTGGATGCCAGGTCGCCGGCACCCTCGCCGCCCAGGTTGATGAAGTCGGTCGCACGCTTGCGGTTGGCGGGCTTCATGCCCTCCAGCACGGCGGTTGTCGTTGCGCGGTCCTGGGCCATGAGCTTCTCAAACTGCGGGCGCTGCTCCTTGGTGATCTTGCCGTCCGTCACGGCCTTGTCGAGCAGTGCGGCCACCTCGCCCTTCTCTTTCTCTTCCAACCGGGCCTTCATCGCCTTGTTGGCGGCTTCCAGGGCATCAGCCTTCGTGGCTTTGTTCTCCAGTTCCTTGATGTGCGCCAGCATGGCGCCCTCATCCGCCTTGTCCTTGAACGAGGGGATGGTCTTGAGTTCGTCTATCAATGCCATTTCTCTTGTCTTTTGTGGCTGCAGCTGCAGCCGGTTATTGAAATATTGGTAAATCTCCTCTGTAGTGGCCGGCTGCCGTACCGGACCGTCCGGCAGTTCATAGATGCCGTCGGCCAGCTTCATGTTCACTGCATCGCTTGCGCTTATCCAGTGGTCCTGCTCATCGAAGTAGCGGGCAGCAACCTCCTCAGCGGTCATGCCACAGCGGGCTGCAATCATGCCAGCAAGGTCTGCTTCCAGCGTCTCGATCATCTGGGCCGTGCGGCGCAAGGCAGAGGCTGTGCCGTAGCTGCCGCCGCTCACGCTGTGCAGCATCAGCTTGGCGTAAGGACTCATATAAAGGGGCTTTCCGCAAAGGGCGATGATGCCGGCAATCGAGGCAGCTACGCCGTCCACGTAGATGGTAATGTCGGCCTGTGATGTCCGCAGCGCGTTATAGATGGCAATGCCCGAGAACACGTCCCCACCGTTGCTGTTGATACGCACGTCTATCTTCCTGTACTGTGCCGCCAGCGCCATGAGCTCGCTCACCACACGGCCGCTTTCCACCTTTTCACCGTCACCTACATCACCGTAGAGCAGGATGGCCACCTCGCCTTCACCGGGTATGATATTAAAGAACTTTGTTTCCATTCGGTTTACTTTTGAAGCGATGCCGAGCACTGCCGGACATTACTTTTTTGCTGCAAATATCGTATGTTTTCGCCGACCATCAAAATCGCGAATCTACCGTATACACGGCTAAGGTGACCATAACATCAGCTGCGCATATCATAGAATCATGGTTTGAATAATCCCCCGAAATATTAGATATTTGCAGTGATTTTCAAGCACAATTATGGTAAAAAACAATATCGACAAAAAGGAAATTGCCCGTTCGCTCTATCTCAACGGCAACTACACCTACGAGGAGATTGCCGACAAGATAGGCACCACACGCCAGTCTGTATCCCGCTGGGTGCGTGAGGGCAACTGGGACAGTCTCAAGGCATCCGTGATGATCACACCCGAGCAAATCATTGCGCAGATCAACCGCCAGCTGCTCGAGATCAACACGGCCATCAATTCCCGCGAGGAGGGACAGCGCTTCGCCACCGCCAAGGAGGCCGACGCACTCGCCAAGCTCGCCGGTGCGGTCAAGAAGCTCGAGACCGACATCGGCGTGCCCGACTGTGTCTCCGTGGCCATGCGTTTCCTCTCCTGGCTCCGCCCGCTCGACATTGATGCCGCCAAGCAGTTCGGCGGCTTGTTCGATGCCTTCATCAAGGACATGTCAACCCGCAAACGTTAACCCATGGTACAGAAACAGACCGCCAGACAAGCCCTCGAACGCTGGGAGGATTTCCATAAAGGGCTCATGCACGACATTTTGGTCGATGACAGCCTCACCCAGCGTGACATCGAGCGACGCCGCAAGGAGCTCGAGGCAGACCCCATTGCATGGATACAGTACTTCTTCCCGGCTTACGCCAAGTATGAGTTCGCACCGTTCCACAAACGCGCCATCCGTCGCGTCATAGCCAACGATGAATGGTATGAGGTGCTCTCATGGAGCCGCGAGCTCGCCAAGTCCACCGTGGCCATGTTCATCCTCATGTATCTGGCACTCACCGGCCGCAAGCACTTCATCGTCATCGCCAGCGCCACCGTCGATGCAGCAAAGCGTCTGCTGGCACCTTACCGCATCAACTTCGAGTCCAATCCCCGCATCGCCCAGTTCTACGGCGACCAGATGACCATAGGCCTTTGGACAGACACGGAGTTCTCCGCCCGCTGCGGGGCCAAGTTCATTGCCCTGGGCGCGGGCTCCGCACCGCGTGGCATGCGCAACGAGGCCATACGCCCCGACGTGCTATATTTCGACGACTACGACACCGATGAGGACTGCCGCAATCCCGTCACCCTCGACAAGAAGTGGGACTGGGCGGAACAGGCGCTCTATCCCACGCGCTCCATCTCAGAGCCTACGCTGGTGCTATGGTGCGGCAACATCATCGCCAGGGACTGCTGCATCGTCCGCGCAGGCAAGATGGCCAACAGCTGGGACGTGGTCAACATCCGCGACAAGCAGGGGCGCAGCACATGGCCCGAGAAGAACACCGAGGAGATGATCGACCGCACCCTCTCTAAGATTACCGAGAAAGCCAAGCAGGGAGAATACTTCAACAATCCCGTGTCTGAGGGCAAGATTTTCAAGAACCTGCCATTCGGAAAGGTGCCCGCGCTCTCCAAGTTCAAGTTCCTCATCGGCTATGGAGACCCCGCCTATTCCGACAGCCGCAAGAAGGCTTCCTCCACCAAGGCACTGTGGCTCATCGGCAGGTACCGCGGTGTATATTACGTCATCAAGGGCTTTCTCGCCCGTGAGACCAACGCCAACTTCATCGGATGGTATTTCGACCTGGAGCATTTTGTCGGCGGCAAGACCAATGTCTACTGGTATATGGAGAACAACAAGCTCCAGGACCCGTTCTTCAACCAGGTCTTCAAGCCGCTCCTGCGCGAGGAGTGCAAGAAGCGTGGCAAACAGCTGTTCATCCGAGGCGACGAGCGTCGAAAGACCGACAAGGCCACGCGCATCGAGGCACACCTGGAACCCATCGACCGCAACTGCCAGTGGATATTCAACGAGGACGAGAAAGACAACCCGATGATGCTGGAGCTCATCACGCAGTTCAAGCTCTTCGAGCTCACGCTGCCTTATCCTGCCGACGGCCCCGACGCCGTCGAGGGCGCCATCACCCTCACCGACGAGAAGACGGCCGACCTCGAGCCCACTTTCACCATGAGCTATGCGCAGCTCAACGAGGACAATCCTTACCGAATGTAACCAAGCCCGGTGCCTCCATGGGCTCCCCTCCCACTGGAGGGGCAGGGGGGGAGGCTTTAATATGGACAATTTCATTCAACTTACCGACTACGATGCCAGCATCCACCGCGAAATCCTCGATGCCCTGCTGCGTTCTGGAACCGCCGACTACGACCCGCAGATCATCGAGATATGCGAGGACAGGGCCATATCCGAGATGAAAGGTTATCTCTCCAAGACCTATGACTGTGCGGCAATATTTTCGGCCACTGGCGATGACCGCCACCCGCTCATCCTCATGTTCGCGCTCGACATCGCCATCTATCACATCTTCTGCCAGCACAATCCCTACAAGATCTCGCAGATCCGGCAGGACCGCTACGAGCGTGCCGTCAACTGGCTCAAGGGGGTGATGAAAGGCGATGTCACCATAGAGGGAGCCCCAAGGCTCGACGAGGACATCCAGCAGCAGAACAGTCCGTGGCAGGTCGTCTCAGACGATGTTCGGCCGGTATTATTATAACGTTCAAACACTATTCAAATGGCAAGAAAAAACAGGGGCAAGTCCCCCGAAACAGGCAGAATCCGGCAAGGCGGCATGCTCCAGCCAGCGGCAGCGCGCATTCCCGACGTCGTGCTCCAGATGCCGGAGATATTCTTTTTCGACATGGGGGCCTACCAGCGTGCTGTTACTGCTGCCTCCAGCATCGACTTCTCCAACCGAGTCCGCCTCTACGACATGTATGAGAGCGCACGCCTGGATCTCCACCTGTCAGGTATCATTGACAAGCGCCTCCGCGGCGTCACCAAGATTCCAATCGAGTTCCGGAAGGGCGGGAAGACCGACGAGGCTATCTCCGCACAACTACGGTCGCCGTGGTTCAAGCAACTCCGCAAGGACCTCATCATGTCCCAGTTCTGGGGCTTCTCGCTGATGCAGTTCTATACTGACGATGACGGCAATATCCGCTACGACCTCATCGACCGCAAGCATTATGACCCCATCCACCGCAAACTGCTCCGGTTCCAGGGCGACATCGACGGCATTTCCATCGACGAGTTCCCAAATACGCTCTTTGTAGGGCGTGAGCGTGATCTGGGTATCTTTGCCGAGATTCTTCCTGCCGTGCTCTACAAGCGTGGTGACATGGCCGACTGGGCACGCTACTGCAACGTCTTCGGCATGCCCATCCGTGAGTACACCTACGATGCCGGAGACGAGGAGGCACGACGCAGACTCATAGCCGAGGCGCGACGCCAGGGCACCAATGCCGTCTACATCCATCCCAAGGACTCAGAGCTCCGTCTGCTGGAGGCGTCCAACAAATCAGGCACCTCGGAGCTCTACAAGACCTTTGCCGAGTATTTCGATGCCAAGATGTCCATCCGTGTCCTGGGCAATACGCTCACCACCGAGACCAAGGACACCGGCACCCAGGCACTCGGCACAGTCCACAAGCAGGAGGAGGACTCCATGCACGATGATGACCGCGACTTCATTCTCGACATCCTGAATTACGATATGCGGCCGGTCTTCGCGTCTCTCGGCTTCAACGTCGAAGGTGGGGAGTTCGTCTATGCCCATAAGGACAAGATATCCCCCTCCCAGCAGATATACATCGTGCAGAAACTCTCCTCTATGGGGCTCCCCATCGACGACGACTATCTCTACGAGACTTTCGGCGTGGCCAAGCCCAAGGACTATGAGCAGCAGAAAGCCGAAAAGGCCGCCCAGCGCGAGGCTCTCCGCCGGCAGCTCAACCACGATGATTCTCAAGCCACCGCCAATGCTGATGGAGGCAAAGGGCCTGGTACGCCGCCAAATCATGGCGGCCCCTCCGCCCGTCTGTCCCGTTTTTTCGGCCTCGCCCCGTCACCCCACGGGGCACCATCCGAATAGTAGACGCCCTCTATTACGGCTCGTCCTGCTCATGCCACACCCACTTCCATGACATCGGAACGTCCATCAAGTTCTCAGAGGATGTTATGGCGGGGTTCCTCCGCAAGGTCTACGATGGCTTCGACACATCCGACGACATAGAGCCTACGGCATGGCGTGAGGTGCTGCGCTCCATCAACGAGGCAACGGTCACCGGCCTGTCCCGGTCTTCCTACACTTCGCATGAGGACGAGTTCCTCCATGCCATACGCCATTCCAACGAGGTCTTCTCTGCATTCAAGGTCCACGACATGGGGCAGCAGATGGCGGCACGGCTCATTGGGGCCGACGGCAAGCTCAAGCCCTTTGCACAGTGGGCGGAGGAGGTCAAGCCCATAGCCTCACACCATGTCGGGGCATGGCTTCAAACAGAGTACGACACGGCGGTCATCCGTGCCCATAATGCCGCCGACTGGAAGCGTTTCGAGCGAGACAGCGACATCTATCCCAACCTCCGGTGGATGCCCACACAATCACCCAATCCCGAGGGCTCACATCAGCGCTATTGGCAGCAGAAGCTAACCCTCCCCGTGGGACATCCGTTCTGGAATGAGCATCATCCCGGAGACCGGTGGAGCTGTAAGTGCACCCTCGAACAGACTGACGACCCTGCCACCCTGGAACTCATCGACCAGCTGCCTGATGAGCGACCACAGCGAGGACTGGAGAACAACATGGGCAAGGACGGCCACACCTTCTCGCAAAACCATCCTTACTTCCCCGACAGCTGTGCCCAATGCTCATTCTATAAGCCTGGGCTCAAGAACCGCCTTGCATCTATCTTCAGGAATCGTAAGAAGGATTGCTACAATTGTCCATACATCGACAAAAAAATGAAAGAGGCTGCTGATACTGTTAGAAAAGCAATGGATGTTGTGCCGCCTGATGTAGAGAAATATATAGAAAGCCATCATGGCATGGTATTGTGCAGTCCAAGTCATGGAGCAAATGAAATTGATGAGAACAAACGTTTGGCTGCATTTGTTGCAGATAAGTTGGGCAGTAAAGTTTATCTGTTGCCAAGACTTGATCCAAAGAACAAAAAGGAAGCTGCCTTACGTCATATATTGCTCCCATCAGGTGTATTTGAAAACAAAAATCCGGATTTCTATATAGGAGGATTGTTTTTTGACGGAAAGAGTATGATGAAGGTAAGGAAAACCAATGACAGGAAGAAACATCATAATGACATTCTAAACCGTATCAAATCTGCAAAAGAGCAGGCTGATAATATCATCATTGAAATTCCTTCTTTCATCACACGCAGAACGATAGCAAAGACTGTCAATGGGTATTTGTCCCAATCAAAGACAAAGCGTATAATTATTGTAAAGCATGGCAATAAGTGCTACGTATACCAATAAAAAACGGGGCGAAAAGCCCCGAGTGGAGGTTAGAGCCATGCCGAAGCGTTGACTCATACCGATGCAAATATAATATATTTTCCTCACACTCCAAACATTTTAACGAAAAATAATGCTCTATGGACGCAAAACAGATTGAGGCAAAGATTATCAGGGCAAAGACCGTCATCGAAGCAGAGGTACGCGACCGTCTTCCGCGCAAGGTCGGAACCGAGGCCGTGAAGTTCGTCAAACAGAACTTCCGCGACTCGGCTTTCCATGATGGAGGGTTGCATGAGTGGCCACGTGCCAGGCGTCAGGACGACCCCTACAACAAAGACCGGAAATACAAGGCGTTGCTCTCGCGCAGGATGCACCTCTCCCGTAGCACGGATTTTCGCTCCGGTGTCGCCGAGGTCACCATCTTCAATCCCGTGCCCTACGCCGCCATCCACAACGAGGGAGGAACCATTACCTCGCATCCCACCATCACGCCCAGGATGCGCAAGATGGCGTGGGCAAAGGTCTATGCCATCGCCGGTGTCAAGAAAGGTAAGGGGGAAAAGAAAGGCAAGCTGCCAAAACAGATTCCGGCAGAGGCATTGAAGTGGAAGGCACTCGCACTCACCAAAAAGACCAAGCTCACGGTCAAGGCCACCATTCCCAAACGGCAGTTCATGGGCAACTCGGCAGAACTAAGTGCAAAGGTAAGGGAACTCATTAACCAGTCCATCCAAAATGTAAGGCAACGGCTAAGCCGGTTCACATAGTACACTTTAAGCCCGTGCCTCTGTGGGCTCCCCTCGACCTGGAGGGGCAGGGGGAGGATTTATTCATGGAACAGTTACTTCTCGACATCATCAATCTCATATCACAACAGATGCCGCAAATCCGGACCATCGACGAGGACTACGGCCAGCTGGAGTTCATCGACCAGGAAGACCGCGACACCTATCCGCTTGTTTTCCCAGCTGTCCTCATCGACGCACCGACCACCGATTGGACCGACATCGGCGACCTCGCCCAGCAGGGTACCTGCCAGCTCCGCGTCCGGCTGATCATCGACTGCTACGATGACACCCATGCCCGTAGTATGACCACCGAGCGTATCAAACAGAGAAATAAAGTGAGAGCGCAGCTACACACACTGCTGCAGGGGTATCGGCCGGACGGTCAGAAGGCGCTCATCCGCACACAGTCAAGGTTCTTCACCGTCAACCACGGCATCAAGGTTTACGAGGCTACATATACCTGCGCCCTTACCGAAGCCGTCACGGAAAGAGAGACAGTTGCCCGTCCAAAGGTTTCTTTGGCCGTCGCTGGCGGGATCGGAAGCCGCTGAAGCGCGGACGGCTCAACGTGCTGCCGTCCACCTCCATGCCGTTCTGGATACACTGCCGGATAATCTGCAGCACACGGCCCTCACTAAGGAAAAACTCCTCTGTCGACAATTTGGTAATGGTGTCATCATACCGAAGCCTTTTCACCTCGGTCCAATAGTAGAAACGCTCGAACAACTTGCGGTCGCGCTCTTCTATCAGATGCTTGTCTCGTCCTTTTCCCATTATAGCTGCAAATATAGCGAAAACTTGTTATATAGCAGTCGTTTACGCTATCTTTTTCATTGTTTCACATAAAAAGTCGCCCCACTGTGTGTCCGAACACAGCGGGGCGACCCGTTCACATACCATTCAGCACTCAATTGGCCTCTGCCTTGGGCTCGACGAAGAACGTCTCGTCCTGCACCACCTGGATGCCACACTTAGACATGGCCTCGCTCATCGTGGCCGTCCGGCCGTTGCCCTGATCAAACACCGTCACCTCCTCGAGATCTCGGTCAGCGAGCAGCTTGTCCTTGGCCACCTCCTCGGTCGTGCGCACATAGCCCGACGGCAGGAACGTCTTCACCAGCTCAAGGGCACTCGCCCAGGTGAAGCCTTTCAGTGTCTTTAGCTTCGGGTTTCCAGTCCTGAACCCGATGGTGCCGTGAGCCATCTCTAGGCTCTTCTTCTTGGCAAAGAGCTCCGCCTGGTTCTCCGTGGCAAATGCCTGCAGGGTGTCGAACGCCTGCTCACGCTCCTCGGAGAGGGTGGCTATCTTCTCGGCGTACTTCTCGCGGTATTTGGCGCACTGCAGTTCAATGTCCGCATTGATTTTCTGCAACTGCGCGTCGCTCTTGGCGTAGGTTGCAAACGCTTCATCGGCGGCTTCTCTGCTCACGCCGGTGGTGATCACTTTCTTCTTTCTTGTTGCCATTGTCTTTTCTTTTTTATGGGTTTATAACTTATGCTCTATCACATCTATAACCTTGGTTTCTGATACGGAAGCAATCTGATAGTCTATCATGGTGCCGTCCATAATCGTTCGGATAGTGTCCTTGCAATTGTCGAAAGAGGAAGCCAGGACCAGATAATAAACCTGTGTATGCTTTTCCCTCTCCGTTTTCTCATCGAAGGTGATAAACTGCAGTGCGGCTTTGTAGTATCTGTCGCATGTTTCTTGCTCGTTGAAAAACACCTCATGAAATTTCATAGGGTTGATATTCACAACTTGAATTTCACCAGATACATAGCTACCCAGGAATTCCGTAGCCTTTTTTTCTGCCTCTCCGAATGAAAAGGCTTCGACCACATAACTCTCGGTTACCTTCTTTTCATATCCGTCCTCATGCACTTTGTCATAGCGTAGCTTGACTTCAAACCAGTCACTTGTTTTTGTTCTTGTTGTCATATTCAACTATTTTGATGATTACTAAAAACTAACTTTCGGCGATATTGCTCATCGGAAATACGATTGCGACTCCCTTCCCGGGGCGGATCTCTCCGCTTCTCCCCTCCCTCGGGAGGGGTCGGGGGTGGGCTTTCAATCCTCCCTTGCGCTTGATTGCCCGCAGCTTCACGGCGAGGCTTTCGAGTTCCTCTGCTCCGATTTTCCTGAAGGGCATTCCGGCAAGACGCGGGTTTCGGCAGAAGTCATCCACCCGTGCCCAGTCCGTGGTGTCTACGCCGAGCTGCTGCATCAGTTTCAGGCACTCGCTGCGCCTCCGCCTGAGTTCCTTCCGGACGGCCTCCATGCTCTCATCGTACCCAGCCACACGCTCCATGTCGTTGCACATCGTGTCATACTCCCGGAGGGTGGTTTCGTGCAGGTGCGTAGTCCGGCCGTTGGTGTACTGATATACCAGCGTTTCCTTGTCTGCGCCCGGCAGCCGCTTTAATAAAGCGTAGAAACGCGCGTAGCTCCTCTCCGTTCCCATAGTTTCTCCTCCTTCCAGTCTTTGTAGTTCTGCCGGGCGTGGGCCACCGCCTCAGACAACGTCTCGTTCAGGTCGCACACCGCAAGCAGCGGCACGCCGTTCATGCTCACATACAGCTCGCCATTGTATTCCATCACCTGCACGCGTTCGCGCGCCTCGGCGTCAAGCTGGGCCTGACGCTCTGCCTCAATCCGCTCGGCACGCTGCTCGTGCCACACCTGTAATCGCTTCTTGATTTCTTCTAAAAAATTGCTCATAATAGCTATATTTTAAAATTAGTATTTAGAAAATAAATTCAGTTGGTCGCCTTTTTGTCGCACAATCTCTATCCAAAACTCATCAGAATCTTCAATGTCGTGCAGCGTTTCAGAATCCAGTGCCCCAAATACGAACCCACATTCACCTATCATATACTTTGCCGGAGCTTCTATCAATTTTGCCCGGACATGTAAATGAGGACGGCGGGGTTCTTCCGGTTTGCCGGTAATGACCGCGGGCTTTCCGCATGTGCAGTCTTCAAGGAAACTCGTCACCTGATAAAGGCGCCCCTTATAACACTCATCGTGTCCAACCCATCGTACATTGAATTTGTCACCTATTTGTATCATTTACCTGCCCTCCATTGAATGTTTACCGCGGCGTCGAGGCTGCCACTGCCCGGCTGATCTCCATCTGTAGCCTCAGCAGCCACGTCGGCTTGTCGTTCGGTATCACCGAATAGTATTTCAACTGTCCCATATCATAGTGTCCAATTATGAATTATGAATTGTGAATTATGAATTACCAGAAGGTCTCCATTCGATGCTCACGAGGGCATCCACCGTTCCGCTGCCCTGGCACACCGGGCACGGACTCTTGTAAGCCTCCCTGAACTCATCTTCCAACCAGAAATATCCGTTCCCCTGGCAATACGGGCATCTATGACCCTTACTCTCTATTTTTTCAATCATCCGGCCCCCTGGTGTCAATATGCCGGGAGTGACCTCGATCATTTTCTTTTCCTTGCTCATACTATTATGATTATGAATTCTCATGAAACTCCTTGGCTTTCTCCGGCCAGATGTCATAATATCCCAGCCGTCCGATAAACCTCCCTTTTGTTGTGGCTCTATACCCACTCACCTCAATCTTCAGTGCCGCATCATACATCGCGCTTACGGCAGCGCCGCCCATCGGAAGGCTCCCGCTCGCATGGCTGATGAAGATGAGCAGCTTGTCCTCAAACTCCTTACTGAAATTCTTGTACTCACGGGCTGTCATGTATGTGTACTGGAAGCTGTCTATCACAACGATATTCGGACTCTTACGGCGGTGTAGACGCTCCCTAAGGCTCTCGATGTCCTCACACACAAACTGCAGCCGACGACCTACGCTCTTCATGCCGTAACGTTTCAGGTTCTGCTGCACCGTCAGGCTCGTGCCTTCCTCCAAGGAGTCCATGAGTACACGGTCCCACTGGCACAGCTCCTTAATAAGCTGCATCGCAAAACTCGTCTTGCCGTTTCCCGACTTGCCCCAGATAAACCACACGCCCTTGCGCTCCGGATGACCGATGAAGTCCTCCCACCGACCGGACATCGGGAAGGTGCGGTATTTCTTCTCCAGGATATCATTCACTGTCATTGCCCTATCCATCACAGTCCTTTCTTTTCTCGTCTCACAGACTTCTTCACTCTCCTCAGGTCGCACTCGCACTCCGACGCTTCCTTCACCACCTTGTCTATCTTCCTCCGGTCGGTCAGACCGTTGGCGGTGCAGATGGCATACACGTCCGTCGCATCCGTAGGCTCCAGCTCGAAGTATTTGCGCCCGATACGGCTGTAAAACTCCTTGTACCCGGCTTTCTCATAGCGTAGCCCATTATTGATACGGCGCTTGATGTAGTCGGTCGACAGGAATACGATGCCGCAGTGGTCCTCGAGATTATTGTACAGGCTGATGAAGTAGTGGAACACGGCCTCGGTCAGCTTGTCGGCCTCGTCGAAGATGATTACCGGGGCATCCATCTGTTGCAGGTTTGCCAATATCACGTTCCACAGTTGGCGGATATTGTACCCTGCCGAATGGATGCCGATTCTCGTGGCCACCTCTCTCACGAAGTCGCTCTTCTTCATGTCTTCCGAGCACGACACATAGAACACCTCTTTGTGCTCTCCTGCAAACAGCTTGGCGGTCGTGGTCTTGCCGCACCCGGCTTCGCCGACCACCCATGTAGTGTTGCACTCCTCCTTTGCATCCTTCAGGGCAACGTTGATTTCCACGAAAGCGGAGGTCTCCACGATCTTCCAACCGTCCGAAGGGGTGGCAAAGCTCACCTGGGCAGCGATGTTGCGCCACATCTCTTCACTGATGTTCTCGTATTTTCCGTTGAGGATGGTCGACAACGTTCCGGCACTGATACCCTTCAGGCTCGCTGCCGCCTTGTTCTGGCTTGGATAGCGCTCCACATACTGCCTCAGCGCCTCCCTGATCTCGTCTTTCTCTTTCGTTTCCATATAATTGTAATTTTGAATTATGAATTGTGAATTGTGAATTGTGAATTGTGAATTGCTACTCTCTCCGGTCCCGTACACCGCCATACCATGGCGGTCCCAATTATGAATTTTGAATTGTGAATTTTGAATTATCAAAACTTCCCGTTCGCCCGTCTGGCAATCTCCCGTTTGTCCTTTATTTCGTCCCATGTCTGCAGCGATATGGCTTTGGTGTGCTCACCGAGGGTCTGTGGCTCCACAGGGGCTGCATAGCGCCGTGTGCGACGTTCTATCTCCATCTGCTGCTCCTTGGTCAGACCCTTGGGCATCGGGCTCCGCAGCCCATGCTGCTCAGGTGCCACGCCGTGCTCATACTCTATCTCCTTGGCCTTGGCAAGCCGATCCAGACGGTCACGGTAAGCTGCCTCCTGCTCATGCCGGATGAAGGCTGCCTCGCCCTCCGTCTGGTCCTGCAATGCACGGTGTATCTTCATGTAGGGACCGGCCTCGGCCGAGAAACGCAGATCTCCGGCTTTGTCCATGCTGTAAAGCCGCACGTGCAGCATGTCGAAGGGGTCATACTCCACGATGAATTTACGCAGAGTGTTCCGTTGCCTCCACTTGTGGTCGGGCAGGCCGTCAGCGCCATATACCTCGTAGGTGTATTTTCGCTTGTCCACCGTGATGGTGATGCCGCTCGCAGTGAACACCGACGGCTTCTTCGTCCGCACCCAGAACAGGTCTATCATGTCGCGCGGGGTGATGGCCGGGGTGTCAGGGTTCTCCGTCGTGTCATACATCTCCTGGCGGCTGATGTTGGTCCCGGGTCTGATGGCGGCGTTCCACTCCTTCCGCGCCTCGGCATACATGGCGGCCATCTCCCCGTATGTAGGAAGATTTTTCGCATTGGCCTCAATAAATTCGATGTCGGGGGCAGACGTGTCCAGCTTCGCCGTCACGTTCTGGCCGGTAAACATCCATAGCTTGTGCAGGTAGTTCTTCTGGAACTGGCCGAAAAGCTGCTCGATGGTCTTCGAGGCTCCGTTGTACGGGGCGGTGGTGCGGTGTACACGGCATATCTTGTCCAGCAGACCGGTGGAGTTGGCTTTCTTGTGGCCGCCCTGGTTGTCATGAACTATCTCGTAGGGCTTGTGCCCGCTCACCTGGATGGCCATACGGTAGGCATTGTATTGTGCCACGTAGTCCTCGGTGTCACTGATATGGTAGCCGAGCATCACCTCCGTGGCGGCGTCGATCACCTCATACACAGAGGTCGTGCGCATCTTTCCCCGTTCGTCCCGATAGTATAGGTTCAGCTTCGTGCCGTCACCATACCACAGGGCGTCCCGCACCGTTGGAAGCTCCGTCACGTGACGGCGGTTGAAGAGCTCCCTTGAACGCTGCTCGCCCAGCACGGTATCCGCCCAAAGGGGGTACACCTCCGGACTGTTGAGCCAGTTCAGCAGGCTCTGTACGGTTTTAATGGGCTTCCACCCCTGAGCCAATGCGCGTTCGTTGTATGCCTTCAATATCTGGGCATTGGTGTACACGGGCACCTTGCTGCGCTTCAGGGCAATCAGCAGTCGCAGACCCTCATCGGTCACCTTCAGCGTGTTCTTGTTGCCAAGCTTGCCGCTCAGCAGACAACTGTAGCCATTGCGCTTATACTCGTTCACCTTGGCCTTCAAACGGCTCAGGCTGCCGGGCAGCGTATGGCCGAACACCTCACGCAGCTCCTCACTCTCGGCGAACACGACACCCCAGATGTTGCAGCGCCCATTGTTCAGGGCACGGGCAAGGCCCTGTTTCTTGCTGTACGACCTCACAAGCGTGTTCAGCACCTTGGCGTTTAGTATATACTCGGCTTTCTTCTTCTCCGAAAGAGGCGTTTGAACACCGTTCAAACTGTATTCGAAAGTCTCAAAATACTCCTCGGCTTTCTCGTCCTGCTCCACCTTACTCTCCAGTATTTTCTTGCGCATCATCTTCTCGGGCTCCCCATATTTTTCTACAAAACGTTGTTTATACTTCTCCGGCATCGAGGAATACACATACAGCGCAATATTGCCTTCTCCGCCACCACGGTTGGCGCATTCTATATTCTTACGCTTGACGTTCTGACGGAGTGTACCTTCCTTGATGACCGGGTCATCGCCGGAAGTGAGCTCCTCGAATGTCGCACAAAGCTGGTTCCTGTAGTATTCCATTGAATATGTTCTCTAAGTTTGTTATCTTTGCAAAAAAATGCAATGAAAACTTGTTATATCGATTTCACTTGTACTATTGAAAGAGAGGCCGACGCTACACGCGAATTTGCGCGCTCGTTCTTTCATCGAGCTCACCTGAGATGTACCACCTCACGCTCTTATCCCGAGTCACGATGGTGCACCCCCGCAATAGGAGCTCCGTACCATGTGTGGCTGAAAGTGTCCGTTCCAGCAACGCTGAAACTGACCGACAGGGAGATACTTCGTATTGTCCGAGAGTTTCGGCGGGAGTTAGAGCATGGCCGCTTTGTATCAGTCGGTAGTTTTTCCATAGACTATCAGCCGTGGAGCTGAGGTCATCCATATCCACAACCTGCAGCATGAGCAACTCGTCCTCGCACCGGCAAATCTCGGAATAGAGGTCAAGGAGGCGTTCCAAAAGGAACGACTGTCTCTTTGCCATGTTATGATTATCTGTTTTTCTCATCATCGTGTTCTTTTTCCATTTTCTTACTTGTGGTTCTGTCCATTGCGTCTTCGTTGCAACGGTCAAAGGCTCATGGCCATCAGCTCCACCTCTCTCTGCAGACGCATGAACTCCGGGATGTTCATGTCCTTCTCCTCACGCTTAACCTCGCCGTCCACCAGTACCCGTATGTAGCCGTCTAAGAGGTCAGCCACCAGCTTCACCCTGCTCCCAAAGGTCTGCGTCATTGTCCGATCGCTTTCCTCGTGGGTTGTCTCAACCTCTTCGGGCTTCCAGCTCGGCACGCCACCAAGCTGGGTCAGTGCCGTGTGCCGGATCTTCCGGGCAAGGTCCGTGTCGCTCTTGAAGTTGAGCGCCTTCCATACCATCACATGGGTGCAGTCGAACACCTGCTCCAGGTGCTTCTGCCCTTTCTTTCCTACATAAATCTTCTTTTCCATAAATTATCTATACCTATATAATTTGCTAAAGTCACCCATTTTTCGTATCTTTGGGCGCTGTTAATAACTTTAATACGCTGCAAAGATAGTGATAATTTTCAACCACTCAAACTTTTTGGGTGATAATTTTCAATTTATGTGCAAAATTCTAACAAGGATAGAGGAGATATCCAAGCACGAGGGGATAACTATCGGTGCTTTGGAGAAAAAGATTGGTGCGAGCAAAGGGGTCTTATCACGCGCTATATCGAAGGGTACAGACATTCAGGCAAAGTGGATAGAATTGTTGGTTGAAAATTATCCCAACTATTCAACAGAATGGCTCCTCACGGGAAAGGGTTCCATGCTCAAATCCCCCCGCGAGGAAGAGCGGCAGGTGGAGGTTAAGCCCATACACCAGCCGCGAAGCACAGAAAAGAAAGAGGAAACGCAAGTAGTCTATCTATACGACTTCGAGGCATCTGCAGGCCTCAAGACCCTGTTCAACAACAGCCGGCAGAACATCATCGACACCATCAAGATACCCAACCTGCCCAAATGCGATGGGGCAATCCACATCGTCGGTGACTCTATGTACCCCTTGCTCAAGTCGGGCGACATCATCCTTTACAAGCAGGTGTCTGCCGACATACAGAACATCCTCTACGGCGAGATGTACCTGCTCTCCTACGTTGTCGACGGCGAGGACTACATCGTTGTCAAGTACATCCGCAAGTCCGAGCAGGGCGAGCCTTTCGTCTCGCTTTGCTCCGAGAACCCTTTGCATTCTCCGCGCGACATCGACTTCAGTCGCGTCAGCGCACTCGCGCTCGTCAAGGCCTCTGTGCGCATTAATTGTATGATATAATATATTTCAGATATGATGGAACAAAAAAAGTGGAGCGAGATGACTCCAAAAGAAAAGGGAAAAGGATGTTGTGGCCTTATTGTTTTAGCATTTGTCGTTTTCATGGTGGTGAGTTACATATTGGTAACATGTGTAGGGTCTCCACAACCAAAAGAACAAGAACCTGAGGAGCAGCCAAAAGAAGTTGTATATAACTCAGAGTGGGATGGCTCAGTAAGGCAAGTAAAACAATTCTTGAAAGAGAATTTAAACGATCCTGATAGCTATGACCCTATAGAATGGAGTCCGGTTAGTCAAAACCCGCATACTAAGTGGTTTCTGGTTCGTCATAAGTATCGTGCTGCCAATGGCTTCGGTGCAAAAATGATTTATAACCAGCAGTTCACGCTCGATAGTTTAGGGAATGTGATTAATGTGTCTGATTGGGGAGAATAATCATAATGTTCTGAGATGTGATAGGGGAACCTAATTACAAAATAGTTGATGCTACACAAATAACATTTTGTTTATCATATTTCACTCACCTAAATTTTATGTAAATGAAACAATTCAATTATGATCTCATTAAAGAGAAAATCAGTACGAAGTACAATGACATGAAAGGTATTGCTGCCATCGACGGCCACCTGAATGACTATTTATGGAGAATGTGTGAAGATTTTGGCATAGAACTTCAAAATAGGTTCTTGGTTGGCATAGAACTTAAAGATGGGGAAACAATAGGGCAACTTCCATTAACTGTAATTGTATATCTGGTAGAGATTTCAACGGATGAAACAACGTATGAACAAGTGGCACAAAGGTTAGAGGCCCAAGAGAAAGTTGAGATTCATAAGAAATCATTCAACATTTCATATCAAGACCTCGGGAAATACATTAAGCGTTTGAATATAGGTGTTTTGGGTGAGATAGCAAACCATATTAAAGACGCAGAATTCATCGACGATTAATTTTGTTTATTGAAGACGCAATTCCGCTTCGGCCACAACGGCTTCTATTAAGCACATGTTATCATCAAGAGCATCTGCGCACTTCTCACGCGGATGCTCTTTTAGGCATTTTTCCGCATAGTCTCGCATTGCTCTTAAGCGATTTAAAGTACCTTCCTTGCCCATTGTAAATTCCCACTTGCTAATCAAAGCTGTAACGCCTGTCTGTTCCATAACTAATCTCCTATATATTATCTCAGTTTGCATATACGCAACAAATATACGCTTTATTTTCTTAACCGCCAATACGAAACGCACCTAATTTGCCGAGGGCAATAGCCCGAAACCCCGATAAACACGGAAAAGTTGGTGAAATATGGGGGTGCCAATATGCTAAAAAATGAATTATCCCCCCTCGAAAACGGCAGAAAAGACCGATTAACCTACTTTTTTATGCAAGAATGGCCATCGAAAGCACGCGAAACAACGCTATTTTGTCACGCCAAATGTAACTCCTTACAGCCTCATTTCGTTTTTTAATGTCACCCCAAATGTCACTCCAAGTGTCACCCCAAACGCTAAAAATGGGTATAATCCGCCTTAAAAACATGGTCAAAAATTGCTTATTTGAACACCCTTTTGAACACTGTTCAAACCGTTCAAGTAACCCATAACCGTCATAATATAGTGTGGCATGTATAGTACACCAACATGCCCCACTCATAGCTACCCGAAAAATCCCCAGAATGCCAATAAACACACCGTATTGCGCTGTTACCGATAAAGTTTGAACAGTCATGAAACGAAAAAAACGGCTCAAAAAGCCTAATTTTGCTTCTCAAACCGCCTTCTTTCACCCTCCGATGTAACATTCTCTTGAACATCTTCAAACGTTTGCCGTTCAAATGTTACATCAATGTTATGTAAACGTGCTTAATTATCCATTTCGTTTTTCGCCCCCGTCACCCTTCAAACCTTTTGTAACCTATTGATATTTAACATATAACCTATTCCTGCGCACTTCCTCCTCTCAATCTCATTTCGTTTTATCCCCCTAAATTCTCCCGCCCCCATGGTAAAAATGCTCTCTGGTCATCACGTTGAAATGATGCCAATAACGGTCTATCATCTCATTGGGCCTATAGTCGTTGTGGTGCCATGTCGAGAGAATGAACTTGGCCCGAGTCCTTGACAGGGCCCTGAAAAGCTCTTCTTCGTCGTGCGCCGTCCACCCATTATAATAGTCCACATACCGGCCATAGTAAGGCGGGTCACAATAAATCAAGTCGCCATCCCCGGCCCGTTCTATCGTCTCCAAGAAAGAATCCTGCCTAAATTCCCACTCGCTTCTGCGAATTACACGGGCTACATGATCCACCTGGTTGCATATTTTGGTGATGTAAGCAGCCGCAAACCGCCCGGGCTTCTTGCAGAAAGGGATGTTCCATTCACCACGCCGATTGAAGCGCATCATCCCGTTGAACCCCGCACGCGAAAGAAAGATGAAGTCGTAAGGACTGTGCTCGGCATTAAATCGGTCGCGCACCAGCCGATAGTGTGCATAGCCATTCTCATCGGCCTGCCGGAGCAGCCGCCCCTCCCGCTCAAGGTAACTGCGCATCGAGCAGGCCGTAATCTCTCCGCGTTGTACCGCCTGATAAAACCGAATGACATGGGGATTGGTGTCGCCAACAACGTGTGCTCCATGGAGGGGCGCGTTGAAACCCACGACCCCCGTACCCAGAAAGGGCTCTACCCAGCGGGCATCCGGCGGGGTGCCCGAGGCCAATATCACATCGTTAATCCAAGGCACGAGCTTGGTCTTGATACCTTGCGACTTTATCGGTGGAACAATCGTCGGCATGCTATTTCCCCCATTTGGTTAGAATCCGACGCTCTGCATCCAAATAGTTTTTATAGGTCTCGAGATTGTGATAACGGGGCTTTCCGATGCCGGCTTTCGCAGCATCGGCCGCATTGAAGAAGTTCATCCAATAATGGTCGAACACCTCTTCGCCCAGCCCGGCAAAGGGGCTCGTGCCCTCCACAAGCCTGTCTATCTCGACAACACCGCCGATATTTCTCGTGTTTTCACTGCCCGTTCTGTCGCTGGCAATCTTCCATTTGGGCTGGACAAAGAAGACAAACTGCTCGATAACCGACTTGATCCGGTCCAGTTCGTCAAGCTGATACACCGTCCTTTCACCTTGAAGGCTGGGGCTCTGCCGGTAGAGCATGCCTATCACGAGGTGGCACTGATAGTCCTTGTAAGGATAATCAGTATTCTTCTTGACCCCTCGATTTCTGAAATAGCCCCAATAGGAGCCCAGCGTCAGCCCGTTCACCCGATTGTTGTCACCATAATAACTCGACTTGAAGTCTACGGCAAAGAGGTGCCCGTCCTCGTCCTTGAAAGTAAGGTCAGGGTAGAAATTCTGTGCCGAGGGCAGCTCCAGCACAAGCCCATAACGCCCGGCAAAGGCCTCGAGCCTCGGGATAAGGATGAGTTCGAGTATCTTCGAGACCACCTTTGTATCGTTTGTCATGGTGTATATGTTCCGGCCCACGTCTATGAATCCCTTGACTATCCATTCGCTGTCCTCGGTTTCGAGCACAGCCCTATAGGTCTTCACCTCCTCCGTGAGCAGCCTCAAAAAAGTGGTTTTGTCCATATCTGTCTGATTGTTCGCATGCGCCAGACTTCGCCATCGGGCGTCTTCACGGCAAAGGTAACACTTTGTCTGCACATACAACTACGATTGAAACGATTTTTTAGGGCATTTTTTCCATGCAATTCCCGCCGTTTTTCATCTTTTCATCGTAACTTTGCAATCAGCTCACGGCTGGTTCAGCCCTGTACAAACAGACACAACAGACCCAACAAATGAAAGTATTTCAAAGCAGCATTTTCCGTGCGCTCTGCGCCATTGCCACCGGCGCACTGCTGGTCAAGTACCGCGAAGAGACCGTCACGTGGATGACGATTACCATCGGCACCGTGTTTTTCATCTCGGGTGTCATCAGTTGCGTGGCCTGGTTCTCGGCCCGGCGCAAGAGCCCCGACGTGGAAATCTACGACGCCCAGGGCCGTCCGCTCGCCGCCCCCGCGCCGTCGTTCCCCATCGTGGGCATGGGCAGCATCATCCTGGGCGGCATGCTGGCGCTGGCCCCCAACACGTTTGTCAACGGACTGGTGTACGTGCTGGCCGCCATCTTGATTCTGGGCGCGCTCAACCTCTTCTTCAATCTGGCCACGGCCACCAAGTTTGCCCACATCGGCTGCGCCTGGTGGGTGCTGCCCGCCGTGATACTGCTCGTAGGGCTTGTGGCCGTTGTCAAGCCCAGCGCCATCGCCTCCATGCCGCTCCTGGTTATCGGATGGGGCATGATGGTCTACGGTGTTGTGGAGCTGACGAACGCCATCAAGCTGCGCCAGTGCCGCAACAGCTACGAGAAAGCACACAGCGGACCTACCATCGAAGTGGAGGCCACGACGACCGATGTGGCCGACGAACAGTAGGGACCAGCCCCGTGCGCATCCGCCCGAAACAGCCCAAGGCAGAGCCACGGCCGAGGAAGCAGCGGGCCATCACGGGGAAAACGCCAAATCATTACACCGCAATGGCCGAATGATTACGGTGCAGACGCAACGCGACAACGGCGTAAAGGCATTGCCTTTACGCCGTTGTCGTTTTGCCACGAAGCCGCCATTGCGGAGCCACGGGCCGTTTACTCGTCTACGGGCACCAGTCCCTCGATGTATTTGCAGAGGATGCCGATACCCTTAACGTTCTCTCCTCCCTGCGGGATGATGAGGTCGGCATGCCGCTTGGTGGGCTCGATGAACTGCTCGTGCATGGGCTTGAGCACCTTGAGATACCGGTCGACCACCATCGAGACGGTGCGGCCGCGGTCGATGGTGTCGCGCTGAATGTTGCGGATGAGCCGCTCGTCGGGGTCGGCATCGACGAAAATCTTCAGGTCCATCATGTCGCGCAGCTTCTTGTTGAGCAGGGCCATGATGCCCTCTATGATGATGACGGGCTTGGGTTCCACGTGCACAGTCTCGGGCAAACGGTTGCACAGCAGGTAGCTGTAGGTGGGCTGCTCCACGGCACGACCCTCTCGCAGGTCGCTGATTTGCCGGATGAGCAACTTCCAGTCGAACGCGTCGGGGTGGTCGAAGTTGATGGCACGCCGCTCGTCCTCGGTCATGGCGGTGGTGTCGTTGTAGTAGGAATCCTGTGGAACCACGGCCACATAGTGGGGCGGCAGGGCCTGCACAATCTTCTTGACCACGGTGGTCTTGCCGGAACCCGTGCCGCCGGCAATGCCGATTATCGTTATCTTGTCCATATTTTAAGGAGTAAAGGAGACAGGAGTTAGAGGAGTGATGGGGTTAAAGGAGTTGTGGAGTGAAAGCAAACGCCATTGCACAGCAGACCGTCAGAGCAGCCCGATGTCCTGAAACATGCGGCGGTAGTACTCGGCTTTCTGCTCCACGCGCATGGGATAGGCGCGCGACGAGCTGGGCTCGCGGTAGAGACCGATGGCCCGGTTCTCGAACGAGAAGTCTACGTGGCCGCCCATTTTGAGGTGGCGCGCGTCGATGCCGTAGTGGGTGGTGAAGATGCTCGTGGCCAGTTGGCCGGCCGCCAGCACCGCGCGGCACCGGGGCAGGGCCCGCAGCATGCCGTCGAGGTCGGCCTGTTCCACCACCTCCAGGTCCTTGTCGGAGGCCGTGCCCGTGGTGCGGCGTATGCGCAGACAGGTGTCGAAGATGGCTATGCCGCACTCGGCCAGAAAGGCTTGCAGCTCGGCCAGCCGGTAGGTTTTGCGGGCCGAATCCACGAAATGCATCTTGTCGCCAAAGAAGCAAAGGCCGACGATGCGCCACATGTCGTTGGTGAAATTGGGATAGTACCAGTCCATGCACCAGCGTCTGGGAGCCGGCGGAAAGGTGCCGAGCATGAGCAACCGGGCCGTGGACGGAAGGAAAGGCGTGAAAGGATGCGTCTCCACCGGGGCCTCGCCGGATATGGACGAGGGCTCGGTGACGGGGAGCTCGGGCGTTGTCCGTGTCATGTGAAACCGGCCGTTACTTCTCTTTCACCAGATACACGCACACGGGCAGATGGTCGGAATAACCGTCGAGCCACTTGCCGCCGGCCGTGGTACGCTTTACCGAGCCCTTGTATTGCCCCTCGGTCTGGAAGAGATAGGGCATGCGCTGAATCTCGTTTTTCCAGTATTTCAGCGTCGAGTAGTCCTTGGAACCCTTGGCATTGAGCAGGTTGGGCGTCATCACAATCTGGTCGAAGAGGTTCCACGAGCCTTGGTACATCAGAGTTCCGGTGCCTTGCTTGGCCAGCACGTTGTACCAGGGGTTGTACATGTCGCCGGGCCCCACGAGGGCTATTTCCTCTTTGGCCGAGAGAATCTCATGCATGCTCTTGTTGGTGGGGTCGTCGTTCATGTCGCCCATGACGAACACCTTGCATCCGCTGTCGGCGCGCAGCAGCGAGTCTTTCACGGCACGGGCCTGGGCGGCACCCACCTCACGATAGTACGATCCGCTGAAACGGCTGGGCAGATGGCACACGATGAAGGCCACATGCTCGCCCGCCAGCTCGCCGCTCACGGTGAGGAAGCCGCGCGTGGCAAAGCCGCTGTCCTGCTTTTCGGTGGGCACATAGGGCACGAGCTTCACGTCGCGCAGCCGGAAGAGGGCGGGGTTGTAGAGCAGGGCACAGTCTATGCCGCGGCGGTCGGGGCCCTCGATGTGGCAGAACCGGTAGTTGCGGGCCTGCAGTTCGGGCTGGGCGCACAGGTCGGCGAGCACCTTGGCGTTCTCCACCTCGGCCAGTCCGATGACGGCGCAACCCACGCCGGGCAGCGTCGAGGTGCCCATGTCGCTCAGCGCGCGGGCCATGTTGTGCAGCTTATGGCTGTATTTCAGTCCGTCCCATCGGTAGGGGCCGGAGGGCAGGAAGTCGTAGTCGCGCTTGCCTTCGTCGTGGCAAGTGTCGAAGAGATTCTCCTGATTGTAGAAGCCCACGGCGTAGACATTGAAGCGGCGCTGGGCCGAAACCGGGAGCATGGCCAGCAAGAGCAAGGCCAGGAATGCAAAGTTGATTTTAGGGTTCATGGCTTATATTTTGTGCAAATATCGCAATTAAATTCGAGATAAAGGCCTTATCGCCTGAATTTTTCGGGAAAAAGGGGCATGGAAGTAGGATATATTTCGCTAACTTTGCAAAAATATATCACTATCAATAACAACTTCAGTCAACTATGCAGACAAAGCTTATCTTGGCCCTGACGGCCTTAGGCTATGCTTCGGTGGCGTTCGCCCAAAGCGACTCGACCAATGTAGGCGAGGCCGCCTTCACGTTCACAGAGGCACAGCTGGGCGAAGACGACAACATGGAGCAGAGCATCAGCATCGTCAACTCCAATTCGAGCGTCTACAGTTCCAGGGTGGGATTCCTCTTCTCGCCCGTCAGGTTCCGCTACCGTGCCCTCAATCAGAAGTACAACGACATCTATATCAACGGCGCTCCGGTGAACGACATGGAGACGGGACAGTTCCGCTACTCGCTCGTGGGCGGCCTGAACCAGCAGACGCGCAACATGGAATCGGCCCTGCCTTTCGAGGCCAACAACTTCGCTGCAACGGGTCTCGGCGGCTCCAACAACTACGATTTCCGCCCTGCAAGCATGGCCGCCGGCCAGCGCATCACGCTCTCGGCCGCCAACCGCAACTATACCATGCGCGGCATGTACACCTACAACAGCGGGCTGAACAGCCGTGGATGGGCCCTCTCGGCCAACGTCACCTACCGATGGGCCAACCGCGGATACGTTCCGGGCACGTTCTACAACGCCCTCTCCTACTTCCTCGGCGTGCAGAAACTGCTGGGCAACCGCCACTCGCTCTCGTTCTCCACCTGGGGCAACCCCACGGAGCGCGCCACGCAGGGAGCCTCGACCGACGAGATGTACTGGCTGGCCAACGACTACCAGTACAATCCCTACTGGGGCTATCAGAACGGCAAACGCCGCAACAGCCGCGTGGTGAACGACTTCGCCCCCTCGGCCGTCTTCACCTGGGACTGGGCCATCAACGACAACAACAAGCTCACCACGTCGCTCTTTGGCAAGTACAGCTGGTACTCAAGTACCAAGCTCAACTACAACGGGACCGACAATCCGCACCCCGACTACTGGAAGCGGCTGCCGTCGAGCTACTACGACGTGTGGGGTTCCAACGCCATGAACTCGCTCCAGGGCTACCAGGACTTCCTCACGGCACGCGACTATCTGATGGGAAGCGAGGCTGCACGGCAGATCAACTTCGACCGTCTGGTCTACGCCAACCGGCAGGCCACGGCGCAGGGAGCCGATGCCATGTACTTCATTCAGGCCAAGCACAACAACGTGCTCAACCTGACGCTGGCCTCGACGCTCACCTCACGCATGACGGCCAAGAGCGTGTGGAACAACGGTTTCTTCCTGGCCCGCAACGATGCCAGCCACTATCAGACCATGTCGGACATGCTGGGGGCCGGCAGCTACCACAACATCAACTACTATGCACTGGGCACTTATGCCGCCGGGTCGGACAAACTGCAGTATGATCTGAACCGCCCGAACGCCGGGGTGGGCAAGGGCGACAAGTTCGGCTACGACTATCACATCTTTATAAACCGCGCCCAACTGTGGACCAACTACGCCGAAACCTTCGGCAGCGTGCACTATACAGTGGCTGCTCGGCTGGGCTATCAGTCGATGCAGCGCGACGGCAAGATGCGCAATGGCCTCTTTGCCGAGAACTCGTTTGGCAAGAGCCGCACGGCCGAGTTCGTGGAGGGCGGCTTCAAGGCCGGGGCCAACTTCAACCTGGGACGCGGCAACACGCTCACCCTGGGCATGGGCTACGAGAGCCACGCCCCCTCAGCCGCCACGGCATTCACGGCTCCCGAGATGAACAACGACTTTGTGGGCAACCTGCACAACGAGCACATCTTCTCCAGTGAAGTGGGCTATCAGTATCTGGGTAGCTGGCTGCATGCCAACCTCAGCGCCTATTACAACCACATTACACACGTGACGGAGTGGACGTGCTTCTACTTCGACGACATCAACAGCTTCTCCTACAACTCGCTGTCGGGGCTGCGCAAGGAGTACTACGGACTGGAGGGCGGCCTCGATTTCAAGCTGGCTTCGTTCCTGAACCTGCGTCTCATCGGCACGCTGAGCGAGGCCAAGAACATCAGTAATGCCCATGTTCGCTACATCAACTCCACGCAGGGCGTGTACAACGACGACGTAGCCCTGGTGAAAGGCATGCGTGAAAGCAGCACGCCGCTCACGGCCACGGCTATCGTGCTGAGCTATCACAAGGGCGGATGGTTCGTCGATCTGAACGGCAACTGGTACGACCGCATCTACCTGGGCTACTCGCCCTACTACCGTTACCAGAGTGCCCTGCAGCGCATTGGCAGCACCGACGGCAACGGCAACCTGCTCGTGTCGCCCCAGGACAAGGGCCGAGGCGGCTGGATGCTGGACGGCTCCATCGGCAAGAGCATCTATCTGAAGCATGGAAGCCTGTCCATCAACCTCATGGTGAGCAACATTCTGAACAATCAACGGATAGTAACCAGCGGCTACGAACAGAGCCGTTCGGACTACACCTCGTCGGGAAACAGCCGCATGTACCGGTTCTCCAAGAATCCGAAGAAGTATTATGCCCTCGGTGCCAACGGCATGCTGAACATCGCTTACAAATTCTAAACCGCAACAAGACAATGAAGACATTCCATCATATCATGGTGCTGGCCCTGGTCTGCTGCGTGGCCACGGGCTGCATGGACGGCGACTGGGACGCACAGCAACCGACAGCCGAGCAGGCCGGCGTGGGCAACAAGGACATCGACGAAAGCAACATCATCACCATTGCCGAGCTCAAAGACCGCTACAAGACGGCCATCACCACCGACTATCGCGACGGCAAGGCCTATGCTCAAGTCGCTGAAGACACGAAGATCAAGGCCGTGGTGACGGGCAATGACATCCAGGGAAACCTCTACAATGAGCTGGCCGTGGCCGACGCTACGGGCGGCATCGTCATAGCTGTAGCCGAGGGAGGTCTCTTCGGCACACTGCCGGTGGGGGCCGAAATCATCATTGACCTCAAGGGACTTTACGTGGGCAACTACGGTTTGCAGGCCGAAATAGGCACGCCCTACACCAATGCCAGCGGAGCAACCTACGTGAGCCGCATGAGCCGCGCGCTGTGGAACCAGCACTTCCGCCTCACGGGCAAGACGCAAACTATGGAGCCTGTCGCCTTCGACAAGAACTGGAAACCGGCCAATGACGGGCTGACCTACGGCGGCCGACTGGTGAAACTCACCAACGTGTCACTGAAAGGGGCAGACGGCAAGGCCACCTACGCCACACCCGGAGGCGGTGGCGGCTCGAAAAGCGTCTACTTCAACGAGTTGGGCAACAGCGTCATGCTCTATACAAGCAACTATGCCGACTTTGCCGCCAACCCTCTGCCCACCGGCAAAATCAACGTAACGGGCATCATGAAACGGTACAACAGAACCTGGGAAATCATCATCCGCACGCTGGATGACGTGGAAGAAGTAAAATAATAAAACGAAGATACGATGAAAAAATTGATTCAGTACGCATGCGCGCTGGCCCTGGCGGTCATGACGCTGGGCAGTTGCGAGGACGTCCCCATGCCCTACAACGGCAACTACAACGGCAACGGCACAACCCCCGAAACCACAACCGACCCCATCGGCGAGGGTACACTGGCGTCGCCCTACAACGTGGCCAAGGCCCTGCAAATCATCAAGGCTGGAACCTACACCTCGGCGAAGGTGTATCTGAAAGGCATCGTCGCCAAAATGGGCGAGGTTAGCACACAATACGGAAACGCCACCTACTTCCTGGCCGACACCAAGGGCGGAACCACACAACTGGAAGTTTATCGCGGCTATGCCCTGAACGGGGCGAAATTTGCCACGGGCAACGAGATTGCCGTGGGCGACACACTGGTGGTCTATGGCGTGCTCACCATGTACAACGCCACGCCCGAGGTGACCCAGGGCAGCCAGATTGTCTCCATCAACGGCAAGGGAAACAACAGCGGCGGCGGCGGAACGGGCGGCACCGCAGCGCCCGCCGGCGAGGGTACCGAGGCCTCACCCTACAACGTGGCTAAGGCCCAACAACTCATCACCGCCGGCACTTACACCAGCGACAACGTGTATGTGGCCGGCACTGTAGTGGGTACTCCCGAGATCAGTACCGAGTATGGCAACGCCACCTACTATATATCCGACGACGGTACCGAGGCCGGAAAGCTCGAGGTTTACCGTGGCTACGCACTGGGTGGAGAGAAGTTTACGGCCACCGATCAGCTGAAAAACGGTGACAAAGTGGTGGTGCTGGGAGCACTAATCAACTATAACGGTACCCACGAGATTGCCAAACAGAACAAGATTGTGGAGCTGAACGGCAAGAAAGCATCCTCTACAGGCGATACCCCGAACCCGCCCACGGGCGGCACAGTCGTCACCATCGACGGAACGACAGTGACCGCTACGGCCCCGAATGTGACAGCCGGCAGCACCACTGTAACCATTGATCTGAACACGCTGGGGCTGGCCAATGCGGCCGATGTGGGCACCGTGACCCTCCCGGATGGCTCCACACTGACCTTCGCTGCCGGAACAAACACCGCCGCCCCGAAGTTCTACACAGCCACTAAAGGCGTGCGCGTATATGCCAACAACACCATCACGTTTGCCTGCAAGGCCAAGATTGCCAAGATTGTCTTTACCTGCGACACCTACAACGGCACCAATTATGTGGGCAATGACACGGGAACGGTGAAATTCGACGGCACGAATGCCACCTATACCAACACTTTCTCGACAGACAAGGGCGGTGTGCAGCTGCGCGTTCAGACCATCACCATCACCTACGCTCAGTAGCAGAACGCACGACTTGAAGCAACAGAACGCACGATTTGAAGCAACAAAGTGCATGCCTTAAAGTAATAGAGCAAACGCCTTGAAACAAGGCAAATACTCATAGAAATATTTGGCGGGCTGCAGAATTCTTTGTAATTTTGTGCCCGCTTATTATTATACGAGCTTCCAACGTACACATTACAAACATCAATAGAGCATTAAAATGAAAAAAGGTATTCATCCCGACAACTATCGCCCCGTCGTATTCAAAGATATGTCCAACGGTGATATGTTCCTGACGCAGTCCACATGCAAGAGCAACGAGACTGTAGAGTTTGAAGGAGAAACTTATCCTGTGGTCAAGATTGAAATCTCCAGCACCTCGCATCCGTTCTATACGGGCAAGAGTAAGCTGGTTGATACAGCCGGTCGCGTAGACCGCTTCATGAACCGTTACGGTAAGTTGAAGAAGTAATACTCGACATACATTCCACTGTATATACGAATTACAGAGTGCGGTCGGACGTAGTTGCATATACGTCCTGTCGCACTTTTTTTATCCCCTGCACGCAAGATGAAGAAGTTTTCCTTGCTCATAGCCCTGCCCGCAGGGCTTCTGCTGGCCTCGGCATGTGGCGGAGAAGGAGGAGTTGACGAGGAACCCACAACCCCCGTAACGCCAACAACTCCCACGACACCGTCGGCACAAGCCAACGCCAATGCCAATCCGGCCACGCCGTCAGAATACCGACGGCTGGAGATGCCGGCCTTGCACCGTGGCTCCGACACCGTCCTCGTTCACAAGACAGCCGACGGCATGGTGAACTACATCACGGAATGGGACTTCCAGAAGCGTGCCCAGCGGTGGAGTTGCTACATCCTTACCCAAGACCTGCTCCAACAGAACACCCAGCGTTACACGAGCGACGACAACCAATATCCGCAGGATCCGCTCATCGACACCTCCCTGCAGTGGAGCGAAGACCCTTACTACAGCAACGGGCAACGGTTCGACCACGGCCACATCTGCCCCTCAGCCGACAGGCTGAACTCCTCGGAGGCCAACTACCAAACGTTCTTCCTGACCAACATGCAGCCGCAATTCAATGCCTTCAACGCCGGTCTCTGGGCCAGGATGGAGGCCAAAGTGCGCGCCATGGCCAAGACTTGCGACACGCTCTACGTCTGCAAGGGAGGAACGATAGACGGAGGAACGTTCGGTGGATACAACAAGGTGTACCACACACTGGCCAACGGACTGCTCGTGCCACGCTATTTCTTCATGACCCTGCTGCGGGTGAACGGCGGCAATTATTCGGCCGTGGCCCTGTGGACCGACCAGATTACCAACAGCAAGGACAGCGGAAGCAGCCTGTCACGGTATGCCATTTCAATAGACGAACTGGAGGAACGAACGGGTATCGACTTCTTCTGCAACCTGCCCGACGCCACAGAAGACACGGTGGAGAAGACTTTCTACTCCACCGTTTCATGGGGACTGAACTAAGCACAGTCCCTAAAATTTCTCACGATACTTGGCTTCTTCCTTGTCCTTGAGCATGCCCAGGTAGCTCTCATAGCGCGAGAGGGCGATGTGATGGTTCTCCACAGCCTGGAGCACGGCGCAGCCAGGCTCGTGGGTATGCGTGCAATTGCTGAAACGGCACTCCTGTGAAAACTGGAATATCTCCTTGAAATAACTCGTGATTTCTTCCGGCTCCATGTCGAAAGTACCGAATCCTTTGATACCCGGCGTGTCGATAAGATAGCCGCCACCCGGCACATCGAGCATCTCGGAAAAGGTTGTAGTGTGCATGCCCGCGTCGTGGGCCTCGCTGATTTCGGCCACGCGGGCATGTGCATCGGGTATCAGGAGGTTGAGCAAAGTGGACTTGCCCACCCCAGAATTGCCGCTGAGCAGTGTCACCTTGTCGCGCAGCAGCGGGCACAATTCCCCCACCCCGCTGCCGTCGGCCGCACAAATCACGCGACATTCATAGCCTATTGCCTCGTAGAGGCCGACCATCATCGACTGGCAGCGAAGCTCTTCTTCGTTCAGCAAATCGTTCTTGTTGAATATCAATACCACCGGCACCCGATAGGCTTCGGCCGATGCCAGGAAGCGATCTACAAAGGTTGTGGAGGTCTGCGGATGGCTCACGGTGACCAGAAGAAAGGCCTGATCCACGTTGGCCGCCAGGATATGGCTCTGCTTGGAGAGGTTCTGCGACTTGCGGATAATGTAGTTCCGCCGGTCTTCTATCTCGGTGATAAAGGCCGTTCCCTCCTCGTTGGCCACTATCTTTACTCGGTCGCCCACAGCCACGGGATTGGTGCTGCGGATGCCCTTGAGCCGGAAATTGCCCTTGATCTTGCTCTCGACCATCCGCCCCCCGTCGGTCTTCACCGTGTACCAATAGCCTGTATTCTTGACAACAATCCCTTTCATCTGTCCATAGATGGCCGGGAGTTAAAGGAGTTAAGGAGTTAGGGAGTTAAGACACATGGCCCTTTGCGGTGAGCAATACTTATGTCTTAACTCCCTAACTCCTTAACTCCCTAACTCCTCCATCACACTATACGGTCATGATTTCTTTCTGCTTGTTGGCCAGTATGCCGTCAATCTCCTTGATATACTTGTCGTGCAGTTTCTGCAAGTCGGCCTCGGCATCCTTCTCCAAGTCCTCCGACAAGCCGTCCTTGACGGCTTTCTTCAGCTTGTCCTTGAAGTCGGCGCGGATGTTGCGCACCTGCACCTTGGTAGCTTCTCCCGTCTTGTTACACTGTTTCACCAGTTCCTTGCGCCGCTCCTCAGTGGGCTGCGGCAGGTGGAGAATCACCATCTCGCCATTGTTTTCCGGCGTAACACCCACCTCGCTGTCCATGATACCTTTCTCAATGTCACGAATCTGCTTGCGGTCCCAGGGCCGGATGGTGATGGTACGGGCGTCGGGCACAGCCAGGTTGGCCACCTGATTCAGAGGCACCATCTGCCCATAGGCGTTCACGCGAACGCCGTCAAGGATGGCCACATTGGCGCGGCCGGCGCGGATGCGCGCCAGCTCTTCCTCCAGATAGTCGGAAGCCTTTCTCATCTTGTCCTCGGCATCCTTCAGGGTTTTCTTTACGTCTATCATATCTTTTTCTTTTGTTAAATTTACGGTGTACAAATATAGAGATTTATTTAGAAACGTGCAAGCACTGCGTTGGCTTTTTCCTTCAGCCGGCATAAATTTCTGCAGCCATCAGCCGCATGGCCTCTTCGAGACAACGGGCGTCGGTCTCGTCGAACGCACAGGGCGTCCGACTGTCGATGTCGAGCACCCCGACGGGCTCGCCCCCCGGCCGGAACACAGGCACCACAATCTCCGAACGCGACAAGCTGCTACAGGCAATGTGGCCGGGAAACAGCTCCACGTCGGGCACCACGAGCGTGCGCCGCTCGGCAAAGGCCGTGCCGCACACCCCTCGCCCCACGGGAATGGCATAGCATGCCGGCGGCCCTTGGAACGGGCCAAGGCGCAGGGGCTGCCCCGATTCCTGCTGCATGTAGAAACCCGTCCAGAAGAAACGGTCGGACGCCTGGTGGATGGCGGCCGCCACATTGGCCAGCACACTGGTCTCGTTGGTCTCTCCTCGCACGAGTTCGGCCAGCTGCTTCAGCAGCAAGGCATAGGCACCCGCCTTGTCGGTCATGCTTCGTCTCCTTTCCGCCGGGCCTGTTCCTCGGCAATCCAGTTGGTCAGCCCCACGAACTCGGCTATGGAGAGTTGCTCCGGCCTACGCGTCATCATGTCGCGGGCAAAGAAGTCGGGGCCGGGCATCGACGCCTTGGAGAAGAGCTGACGCAGCGACACCCGCAGCATCTTGCGCCGCTGGTTGAACACGGTTTTCACCACCCGCCTGAACAGCGTCTCGTCGCATCCCAGCGACGTGACGGCGTTGCGCGTCATGCGAATGACGGCGCTCTTCACCTTGGGAGGCGGGTTGAACACGTCCTCGTCCACGGTGAACAGATACTCCACATCGTACCAAGCCTGGACGAGCACACTCAAAATGCCATACGCCTTGGTGCCCGGAGCAGAAGCCATGCGCTGTGCCACCTCCCGCTGAATCATGCCCGTGCAGCAAGGAATAAGGTCTTTGTTGTCGAGCATCTTGAAGAATATCTGCGAGGAAATGTCGTAGGGATAGTTGCCGGTGAGCACAAACGGCTGTCCGTCGAAAAGGCGGCCGAGGTCCATACGCAGGAAATCCTCACCGATAATGCGGTCTCGCAGCTGGGGGTAGGCCTCGTGCAGATACCTCACGCTCTCGCTGTCGATCTCCACCGCCCGCACTTCCCGCGGCTTCTGCACCAGGTATTGCGTGAGCACGCCCATGCCCGGCCCGATCTCAAGAACGGGAATACCGGGGCAGGCGTCCACCGTGTCGGCAATGCGCCGGGCTATGTTCAAATCGGTCAGGAAGTGCTGACCCAGATTCTTCTTCGGCTTGACTTGCTTCATTTTGTTTGGATAAGTGCCGAGGCTGCGGAGTGCAGCCGCTACGTAGGCGCAAAAATACGAAAAATAAATCACAACCCACGTTTCGCGGCTCATATTTCTACCCTGCCGCGCCAAAAGGCCCCGGCGACCGGCCCATGCGTCCATGGCCGGCCTCCGGACGCGCAGGGGCAGGGCCGCCAACCCGGGGCATGGTGGGGGCCAAAGCCGCACGGCCCGGGGATGCCGGGCTGCCCGCAGTACCATTGCGCCGCAAACGCGTGGCCTTTGCGCCGTAATCGCATCGCGTTTACGGCGCAATCGGGGGCCCATTACAGTGCAAACGCAAGGCCATCAGGGCGTTGCCGCACGGTGCTTGCGGCCGACACTCCGCTTCGGCCGCAAGCAACCAAGCCCCGAGCAGCCGCCCGACCTGCATCCGTACCCGCCCGCACACAACGCAAACAGCGGGAACCGGCGTTGGCCGATTCCCGCTGTCTATATGAAATAAACTACTTTTTTTACTTGAAAGTGACCGTTACTTGCGGCCTTCCACCATCTTG
Source organism: Hallella seregens ATCC 51272 (assembly GCF_000518545.1). Lineage (GTDB taxonomy): Bacteria > Bacteroidota > Bacteroidia > Bacteroidales > Bacteroidaceae > Prevotella > Prevotella seregens. Next base: position 189,764 of record NZ_JADU01000001.1, on the reverse strand, counting down.
TCCATGATGAGAGCCAGTGCAGAAGCACCGATGAAAGCAACAATCGTAACTGTGATAAACGAAATCATACTCATAATCTTTTTCCTTTCCTTAATTTATTCTTCTTTGTTATCCTTAAAGGCACCGCCCGATGCGGTTGCCATCGTCTGAAAATATCTTTTTCCTTTCGACGTTGCAAAGGTACGAAGAAATACTGTGCACGCAAACAATTATGGCTTCCAACTCTGCTTTTACCCCGTTTTATTGACTAAAATCAAACGGTTTGACCCATGTCAAGCCGTTTGGCGGGAAAACAAAAGCATGTAAAAATCGGGCAATTCCTTTGCCGTTCGCCCGATTTCCACTATCTTTGTCTCTCGAATGGAGACGAAAAAGACCATCAACAACCTGCTGAAGATAGCCCTGTCCCTGCTTCTGGGCGGCGCCATCCTCTACTGGATGTACCGCGGCTTCGACTTCCGGCGCATCGAGCACGTGCTACGCCACGAGATGAACTGGGCGTGGATGCTGCTCTCTTTCCCTTTCGGCATCCTGGCCCAGGCCTTTCGGGGCTGGCGGTGGCGGCAGACGCTGGAGCCCGTGGGCGAGCATCCGCGCGCGTCGACGGCGGTCTACTCCGTCTTTCTCTCCTACGCCACAAGCCTTGTGGTGCCGCGTGTGGGCGAGTTTGCACGTTGCGGCGTGCTGCGTCGGTGGGACGGCGTGTCGTTTCCCAAGGCCCTGGGCACGGTGGTCACCGAGCGGGCCATCGACTCCCTGCTCGTGATGGCCATCATCGGGCTCACGTTTCTGTCACAGTTTGCCGTGTTCGACAAGTTCTTCCAGACCACCGGCACGCGCGTAGACCAGATTCTGGCCGGCTTCTCCTCGGCCGGATGGCTGGTCACGGGCATCTGCGGCGTGGCTGTGCTGGTGCTGGTTTATTTCCTGTTGCGCCGCATGTCTATATATAATAAGGTGAAAGACATGTTCCGTGGTCTGCTCCAAGGCGTCGTCTCGGTGAGGCACATCAGCAACGTGCCCCTCTTTGTGTTCTTCACCCTGGCCATCTGGGGCTGCTACTTCATGCACTACTATCTCACCTTCTTCTGCTTCGAGGCCACGGCTCACCTCGGCTTTGCCTGTGCCGTGGTGACTTTCATCGTGGGCTCCATTGCCGTGGTAGTGCCCACGCCCAACGGGGCGGGGCCCTGGCATTTCGCCGTCAAGACCATGCTCATGCTCTATGGCGTGGCCTCCACCGACGCCCTTTTCTTCGTGCTCATCGTGCACAGCATACAGACGCTGCTCGTCGTTCTGCTGGGTGTCTACGCCTGGCTGGCCCTGTCGTTCAGCAGGAAACGGGTGCGGCCTCTCCCATCAGCGAGAACCAACAACAGATCATCCTTTAACTTTTAAATTGAACCGAATATGAGTGCAATCAGCAATCTGAAGCCGGAAGCCATCTGGCGCAACTTCGATGCCCTGACCCAGATTCCCCGTCCGTCGGGCCACATGGAAAAGGTGCAGCAGTTTCTACTCGACTTTGCCCGGCAAGCGGGGGTGGAAGCCTTCGTCGACCCTGCCGGAAACGTCGTGATGCGCAAGCCCGCCACCCCGGGATACGAGAACCGCAAGACGGTGCTGCTGCAGGCTCACATGGACATGGTGCCGCAGAAATCGCCCGAGAGTACCCACAATTTCGAGACCGACCCCATCGAAACCTACGTCGAAGACGGGTGGGTGCACGCCAAAGGCACCACGCTCGGCTCTGACGACGGCATCGGCGTGGCCGCCATCATGGGCATCATGGAGGCCAAGGACCTGAAGCACGGGCCCGTGGAGGGACTCATCACCCGCGACGAAGAGACCGGCATGTACGGGGCCAACGAGCTGCCCGAGGGTGAGCTCAACGGCGACATCCTGATAAACCTCGACTCCGAGACCTGGGGCAAGTTTGTCATTGGCTCGGCCGGCGGACTGGACGTAACGGCCACACTGGGCTACCAAGAGGTGGACAACGACCAGGAGACTGCCGTCAAGGTGACGCTCAAGGGGCTGCGCGGCGGCCACTCGGGGCTGGAAATCAACGAGGGCCGCGCCAATGCCAACAAGGAAATGGTGCGTCTCGTGCGCAAGGCCATCGCCACACTGGGTGCGAGACTGGCCTCATGGGAGGGCGGCAACATGCGCAACGCCATCCCGTTCAAGGCCGAGGTGGTGCTGGCCCTGCCCCAAGCCAGCGTCGAGGGACTGAAGAAGCTGGTCGAAGCACAGCGGCAGGCCATCGAGGACGAGTATAAAACCATCGAGTCGGGCGTGGAATTCTTCTGCGAACCGGCCGAGAAACCCGCCACTCTGCTGCCCGCAGAGATTCAGGACAACCTTGTGGATGCCATCTATGCCTGCCACAACGGCGTGGTGCGCATGATTCCCGTCTACCCCGACGTGGTGGAAACGTCGAGCAATCTGGCCATCATCAACATCGGCGGAGGCCAGGCTGCCATCAAGATTCTGGCCCGCTCCAGCCGCGAGGACATGAAAGAGGTGGTGGCCACCCAGCTGGAAAGCTGCTTCAGCATGGCCGGCATGAAGGTGGAATTCAGCGGCAGTTATGGCGGCTGGGACCCCAACCCGGACAGCGAAATCCTGAAAATGCTCCAGAAGATCTACCGCGAGCAGACCGGCCAGGAGGCCCTCGTGCAGGTGGATCACGCCGGTCTGGAGTGCTCCATCATCCTCGACAAGTATCCCCATCTCGACGTGGTGAGCCTCGGGCCCACGCTTCGCAGTCCGCACACCACGAGCGAACGCTTTGAGATTGCCACGGCCGAGCCTTTCTGGCGGCTGCTCACCCAGGCCCTCGAAGAGGTGCCCGAGAAGTAAACCGACACGGTAATCCGCCCCCGTCGGGCGGTTTGTGTCAAAACGGCAACCGTGATTTTAAATGTAGGGACGCACCTTGTGTGCGTCCCTACATGACTTTATTTTCAGACACACAGGGCGCATATCCATACGGTTTGGCCACAAATCCGGGATTTGATGCGCCTGTTTTTCGTGTGGTTTGTCTGCGTCCGAACCCTGCGCCGACACGGCCCACGCACCTCTGTAGCGGCCCGCCAATATGCTTTTTTACGTTAAAATGCTTGCCGAAAAGGAATTTTAGCCGTATATTTGCATACTATTCAAGACTTACGGCGGCCGCCGGCCGCCTCCCAATAGGTTTTTCAGAAGATTCCAATGGCTCGGCAACCACTTATGAACGCATTATCCAACCATTCCCTGCGCCGCGGCGTCATCGTTCCATTACTTGCTTTTACGTTGCTTGGCGGCGGTGCATACGGCTACGCCGGCAGCCCGTCGGCAGACATATTCGGCCTTTTCCATTCCAAGAAAAAGAAAGCAGCCCCCCCTCCGGCCTCCCCCTACAAACAGCTTACAGGGCGCGACTCCGTGGCCATGGCGGGAGTTATGAACGTGATTCAGAAAGGAGACACCTTCTTTCTGGAGCTTCCCGTGAAGTACATGGGCCGGCCGTTCCTGGTCAGCAACAAGCTGCAGCGCGTACCCAAAGAGCTCAACGAGGCAGGGGTGAACAAGGGCATCAACTACGAGAACCAGCTGATTCGCTTCGAGTGGGACAAGGCCGGCAAGCGCATCCTGCTGCGTCAGCAACGGATTACACCCGAAGCCCCCGACGGGTCGGCCGTGCTCCAGTCGGTAAGAGACAACTATATCGACCCGCTGATTGCCTCGCTGAAAGTCGAGCAGACGGCCCCCGACTCGTCTACGGTCATCATTAAGGTCAACAATCTGTTCAACGGGCAGCGCAATTGCCTGAACGACGTGTTCAATCTCATCAACATCGGCACCTCGCCCGACAGTGAGCTCTCGCGCATTCTCTCGGTGAAAGCGTTCGACAACAGCGTGGTGGCCACGTCGGAACTCACCACCGTGGTGCACGAGGACAAGTCGAAGGTCAACGTGTCGGTCGTGGTGTCGTCGTCAATCACCCTGCTTCCCGAGCAGGAGATGGCGCGGCGGCAGGAAGACTGGCGCGTGGGCTACTTCACGACAACGCGCACCCAGTTCGACGATCGCCAGCAACAGGTGAAGAAAACCAACTACATCACCCGATGGCGGCTGGAGCCCCGCGACACCGCGGCCTACCTGCGCGGCGAGTTGGTGGAGCCTGTCAAGCCCATCGTGTTCTATATCGACCAGGCCGTGCCGGCCCACCTGCGCCCCTATATCAAGCAGGGCATCACAGATTGGAACGCCGCTTTCGAGCAGGCGGGCTTCAAAAATGCCGTGCAGGCGCGCGACTTCACCGACAGTCTCTGCCACGACGGCGACGACCTGAAGTATTCGGTGCTCACCTACGACGCCTCGGAAAAGGCCAATGCCATGGGCCCCTCGGTGCTCGATCCGCGCACGGGCGAGATACTCGAGGCCGACATCATCTGGTGGCACAACGTGCAGTCGCTCATCCGCGAGTGGATTATGGTGCAGACCGCCGCCACCGATCCCCGGGCGCGCACACTGCAACTGCCCGACGAGCTCATTGGCGACGCCGTACGCTTCGTGGCCTGCCACGAGGTGGGACACTCGCTCGGGTTGCGCCACAACATGATTGCCTCGGCGGCCTATCCCACTGATTCGCTGCGCTCGCGTAGCTTTACCGACCGCGTGGGCGGCACGTCGGCCTCCATCATGGACTATGCCCGCTTCAACTATGTGGCCCAGCCCGGCGACGGCGTGCGGGTGATGAGCCCGCACATCGGAGCCTACGACAAGATGGCCATCGAGTGGGGCTACCGCTGGTACCCTGTCGGCACCGATGAACGGGCGGCTCTTGACACCTATCTGCGCGCCCACAATGGCCGCGAATACCGATACAGCGAGGCTCAGCCGCAGCGCAGCGCCATCGACCCCCGCGCCTTGAGCGAAGACCTTGGCGACGACCCCGTGAAGTCGGCACGCTACGGCATAGCCAACCTGAAACGTGTCATGCCCCATCTGGTAGACTGGACACGCACCGGCGAGCCCGGCCAGACCTACGACGAAGCCTCGGCCTACTATGCGGCTGTGGTGTCGCAATGGCGGTTGTTTCTCTATCACGTGCTGGCCAACGTGGGCGGCATGAACCTTGAACGGCCCACCATCGACGACGGCAAGCCGGCCTATACCTTTGTAAATAAAGGCCGGCAACGCGAGGCCCTGCAGTTCCTGCTCGACGAGGTGCTGGGCTATCCGCGCTGGCTCTTCGACACGCCACTGTCACGAAAGATACTGATTCAGCGCACCACCCCCAACGGCACAGAGGAGCAGGAACCTGCCTACCTGCTGAAAAACCAGCAGAACTACATCCTCTGGGACCTGCTGGACAACGCCCGGCTGGTGAGGATGTACGAGAATGAAATGCAGAACGGCAAGGCCGCTTTCGCTCCTGTGGAGATGATGGACATGCTGCACCGCCATATTTTCCGCACCACAATGGGCGGCAAAAATCCCGACGTGATGGAGCGTAGCCTGCAAAAGAGCTTCGTAGATGCGCTCATCACCGCAGCCAACGCGGGGGAGGGCGTGAAAATCAACAAGCATCTTGACACGCCATCGCTCTCCAGCGGACAGCGCACGGTGGAGCTCACCAGCAGCCAGGTGACCCGCAACAGCGACGCCATCAGCCTCAAACGCGGCGAGCTGCTGCGCATACAGCAACTCCTGCGGGCACGCAAGGCAGGCGCGGCACTGGATGCACGCATGCACTACGACGACATCCTGCTGCGCATACAGACGGCCCTGAGCCACGAATAAACAACCCTCATTACCCACTCACATCATCAACGACAGATGAAAAAGATACTTTTCTTTCTGCTCCTGCTGATATGCTGCCAGCAGTTGGCAGCCCAGGAACGCACCGTCACCGGCAGGATTTTGGACGGAGGGCTTCAGAATGAGCCGCTCATCGGGGCCACCATTGCCATCGGCGACGGGAAACTGCAGAACGGTACCGTGACCGACTACAATGGCGATTTCACCCTCAAAGTGCCGCAAGGAACCCAGACTCTCACCGTTCGCTACCTGGGATACGAGACGGGCAAACTGACGCTCGTCAACGGTACAGACCACTATCAGCTCACGCTGAAACCCGAGGCCCACAACATTGGCGAGGTGGTGGTGACCGGTTATCAGAAGATAGACCGCCGCAAACTCACCGCAGCCGTCTCCACACTGAGCATTTCGGACGAGGCCGTGGGCGCGGTGAAGAACATCGACCAAGCCCTCGCCGGACAGATTGCGGGCCTCTCCACCCTCTCGACCACGGGGGCCCCGGGTGCCCCGGTCAAGATTCGCATCCGCGGAACAGCCTCCATCAACGGCACGCAGGAGCCGCTGTGGGTGCTCGACGGCATCCCGCTCGAGGGCACAGACATCCCCAATATCGACAACCTGAACGACGTGGACGACATCTATCAGACCTCCATCGCCGGACTCAACCCGTCGGACATCGAAAACATCACCGTGCTGAAAGATGCCGCCGCCACGGCCATCTACGGTGCACGCGCGGCCAATGGCGTCATCGTCATCACGTCCAAGAGAGGCAAGGAGAGCCGCCCCATCGTCAATTTCAACACACGCCTCACCTACAGTCCCAAGGTAAACATTGACCGATTGAACCTGCTCAACGCCACAGAAAAGGTGGACTTGGAGCTCGCCCTCCTGGCCGGCAACTACACTTACCGGCAACACAAGGGCGGTGTGGCCAACATTCTGGATCGGCTGGGCGAGTTCAACGCTTTCCAAAATGGCGGCTGGGATGCGCTGTCGGCCACGGCACAGCAGCAAATCAATAGCCTGCGCAGCATCAATACCGACTGGAACGACATTCTTTTCCGCGACGTTTTCAACCAGGAATACAACACTTCCATATCGGGTGGAAGCGACCGTGCGAGCTACTATGCCTCGGTGGGTTACTACGACGAGCAGGGCATCGTGGAAGGTGTGGAGAACAACCGCTACAACATGACGCTGAAAGGCACCTTCAAAGTGAACAAGATGCTCACCCTCGGAGCCAGTATCTTTGCCAACCAACGCAAGCAGCAGAGCTTCCTGACAGACGCCGGAGGCTTCACCAATCCGATGTACTACTCGCGCGAGGCCAACCCCTACTTCCAGCCTTATGCCGCAGACGGCAGCTACAACTACGACACCAACGTGCAAGGCCGAGAAAGCAACGCTCCCAATTTCAACATTTTCGAGGAACGCGAGAACACCAGCCGCCGTCGCCGCGACCGCTCGCTCATGGGTATTGTCGATGCCGAACTGAAAATCAATTCCGACTTCAAACTGACCTCACAACTGGGTTATCAGTTCGACAACTACAGTCTGCGACGCTACCAGGGGCAGGACAGCTACGCCATGCGCAAGGAGAAAGAATATGCCACCTACATGGCTGCCGACGGCACGCAGAAGACCATCTTCCCTGAAGGAGGGGCCAGCAAGACCACCGACTTCTATCGGCGGCAGTGGCTCTGGAAAGCCATGACCGAGTACAATCACCGTTTTGCCAAGTACCACGACGTGGAGTTGATGCTTGGTACAGAGATTCGCCACAACAGCTCGGAGTCGGTATCGTCCAACGCCTACGGCTACGATGCCCGCACGCTGACCACACAGCCCGTGGTCTTCCCGTCGGAAAGCATTGCCGAGCAATACCCCCTGCACCAGGAAACACACCAGGAAAACGCCTACGTGAGCTGGTATGCCACTGGCTCCTACACCTATCACTATCGCTATACGCTGGGAGCCAGCGTGCGCTTCGACGGCAGCGACGTGTTCGGTGTGGCCAAGAAGTACCGCTATCTGCCCCTCTACTCCGTCAGCGGATTGTGGCGGGTGTCGGAAGAAACGTGGATGAAGCCCCTTACTTGGGTCAGCGATCTGCGGCTGCGTGCGTCCTACGGCCTGCAGGGCAACATCGACAAGAGCACGTCGCCCTACCTCATCGGCATCATCGACAAGACCTCCATCCTGGGCAAGAGCGAGACTGTCATCGCCGCCGAGACGGCTCCCAACCCCGACCTGAAGTGGGAGAAGACCGACAATGTGAACCTTGGTCTGGAGGCCGCTTTCCTCAACGACCGCATCCGGTTCAGCGTGGACTATTACCATCGGCACAGTTCCGACCTCATCGGCATGCGTATGCTGCCGCTCGAGACCGGCTTCTCATCGACCACTATCAACTGGGCCAGCATGGAGAACAACGGCTGGGAACTCTCGCTCAACACCCGCAACATTGTCGCAAAGGACTTCAGTTGGACCACCAATCTGAACTTAGGCTTCAACAGCAACAAGATTATCAACGAGAGTGTAGCCCAGAATGCCACCTACCCCAGCCGCGAGGGGTATCCTGTTGGGGCCCTCTTCGCCTACAAGACGGCAGGACTCGACAGCGAGGGCTATCCGCTCTTCGTGGCTGCCGACGGTTCCAAAGTGTCGGCCACAGAGTTCCTGAAGCTCAACCGCTACGGGGCCAGCCAGCTCACTGCCGAGGAGCAACGGGCGCAATATACTTATATGGGCACCACCGATCCCAAGTGTTCCGGCGGCCTCATCAACAATCTGGAGTATAAAAACTGGCAGCTGGGCATCAACTTTATGTTCAATCTGGGCATGAAAGTGCGCGTGCAACCCAGCTACTCGCCCACCTATTTCGACCGCGGTCTCAATACCAACCGCGACATTCTGAACCGCTGGACAGCCGCCAATCCCAACGGCACGTTGGCCGCACTCATGGTGAGCTCTGCCCAGCGCGTGGCCGAATACACACGCTATGCCGAGTACAACACCTACAGCATGCTCGACATCTGGGTGCGCAACAACAGCTATTGTCGTCTGCAAAGTCTGCGGCTGGGCTACAAACTGCCCAAGGCATGGCTGGCAAAACTGGGCATCAGCAGTGCGTCGCTGAGCCTCGAGGGCCGCAACCTGCTGGTTGTAGCCAGCAACTACGACAACTATCTCGACCCGGAAACGATGGGCAACCCTTTCGCACAACCCGTGGCCAAGAGCTATATTTTCGGACTGAACATCAACTTCTGACATACAGCACATATCCAACGACATGCAAAAGATGAAACCATCCATATCTCCACACCGGCTGGCAAACCGCATCCTGCAACTGCTGGGACTGGTTCTCGCGCCGCTGTTGCTCGCTTCGTGCAATGACTTTCTTGACATCACGCCCACCGGACGCGTCATTGCCAAGACGGGTGACGAGTATCGCGCGCTGCTCACCTACGAGTACAAGTACTTCCCTTCCGACCGTGCCATCACTACAGTAAGGAGCGATGAGATGACCTTGACCCCGGGCTTCACCTCCGATCTCGACTATGCCACTTACTTCGATCTGTGGCGTTGGAACGACGACGCCCCGGCCACGACGACGACATACTTCGGTTGGCGTCGGTATTATCACGCCATCTATATTGCCAATTACATCATCGAGCACCAACAAGACATTGCCAATACCACGAAAGAGCAGGTGGAACAACTCGTAGGCGAAAGCTATATGATGCGTGCTTATTGCCACTTCCTGCTGGCCAATCTCTATGCCGCGCCCTACACGCACAGCACTCCTGAAACCACGAGAGGCGTTCCTTTGCTGCTCGAGGCCGATGTGAACGCCGTGCCCCGCAGCAGCAGTCTCAAGGCCGTCTACGACCAGGTTCTGGCCGACATCGCCGAGGCCGGGAAGCATCTCAACGTGCAAACTTGGGAAACTGGCCTCAACTATCGGTTCAATACCACGTCGGCCCAGTGCCTGCTGGCCCGCGTTTGTCTTTACATGGGCGACTGGCAGGGGGCGCTCAACGCCGCCGATTCGGTGGTCAAAGTCCATCCGGCACTCGAGGATCTCACCGGTACCGACGCTACATTGCCCAATCGTTATGACTCCAAGGAAAGCATTGTGGCTCTGGAAACAATGATGGACGGGAAGTATATCCTCATTGGCCGGCCGGCCGAGACCCTCATCAGCCTCTACCGCTCGGGCGATCAGCGTCGCACGGCTTTCTATCGTCGTGTCACCACCAGCACCTCAACGCTCCTCAAGGGCGGCAGCGAACAGTTCAATTGCACGTTCCGTTCTTCCGAGTTCTACCTCACGGCCGCCGAGGCTGCAGCCCGCATGGGGCAGCGTGAACTGGCCATCAGCTATCTCTCGCAGCTCATGCAGAAGCGTTACAACACCCGCATTTACACCACATATCTGGCCAATGCCGAAGCGATGGACAACGAAACGCTGGTCAAGGAAATCGTAGACGAACGCACCCGCGAGCTGGCTTTTGAGGGCCACAGATGGTTCGACCTGCGCCGTACTACGATGCCCGGGCTCTCGAAGACCTATCAGAACGACACCTACAAACTCGACAGCCTGGACGCACGCTATACTCTACGCTTCCCCACCGAGGCCGTCGAAGCCAACCCCGGAATAGAATTGTGGCAATAAGGCCACGGTATCTTCACCACCATATATTCATCATTATTATTTAAAAAGGTAAGAGCTATGAGAAAATTATTACTCGCTGCGGCCGTCTTCACGGCTACTGCCCTCCAGGCCCAGACCTGGAACTCCCCTGCTGCATGGACAAAAAGTCTCACGCCCGTAGACAAAGCCGATCAGCTCGGCGACACCCACACCACCGTTGGTGCCGACGGAGCTGTCTTCACCACAGGCACCTATAACCAGGATCTCACGTTTGGCAAGTCGACACTCGTCAACGATGACAAGATTACATCGGCCTATGTGGCCAAGTACAACGCCGACGGCTCTGAGGCATGGATGGCCGGACTGCTTGGCATGTCGGTCATCCGCACACTCGATACCGACAATGAGGGCAACCTTTACGTAGCCGGCAACCTGGCCGACAAGGTGACTTTCTACTCGGCCGACGGCAACAACCAGGTGGCTCAAGGCATCGAAGGCGTAACCGTTCCCTCTGCAGCGTTCGTCGCCAAATACGACAAGGATGGCAATCTGAAAGCCTTGCGCACCATCATTCCCGTGGCCGACGCCACCGTAAGTGGCTCCGGTCTGTACTCCCCGGAAGCCGGAGACCTGTACTTCACCCCCGCCAAGCTCATGGTTTCGGCTGGTAAAGTGTACATCTCTGCCAGCTACACGGGCGACCTCACCCTCGATAACCTGAAATGGGAAGGCCGTTATCTGAACGTGTTCGACTTCATGTATTCCGACATTGAAAGTGTGGGCATCCTCTCGCTGAACGCCAGCAACCTCGGCGATGCCGCCTCCGTGGCCAACCTGCAGGCTAAGGACGACCTCGTTTCGGTGCAGCAAAATCCGGAATCGGTATGCTTCACGGTAGACGGCAACACCGTCTACGCCGGTTTTGTAGGCAAGGGCACAGAGACCCTCACCACCCCGACAGGCACCACAGAGCTCGTCATGCAGCTGCCTAATGACGAGACAGGAAATGTGGAGCACGCTTTCATCTTGGCCAAAATCAATGCTGCCGCCACCAATGCCAAGGTATTCCATGTGGCCATGCACGACCGTAGCTATGGCACCGACAAGGTAAGGGCCATGGCTCTCGACGGTGGAAAGCTCTATGTGGCCGGCTCGTTCTACAACCAGCTCGGCTTCGACACCAACAAAACCTCCACAGGCTGCGCCGACCTCTTCGTGGCCAACCTGAACTCGGATGACTTCCATGTGAACTGGGCGGCCGCCGACGGCTACGACGAGGGCGATGTGTCCAAGAACGAAGAAGCCCTCCATGCCATGCTCGTGAACAACGGCAAGGTGTTCCTGGCCGGTGTGGACCGCACCAAGACAGGGCATGTTACCAACCACGCCCTGACCTACAACGTATCGGCCAACGGTGTTCTCACACCGGCCGACAACGTGGAATACATCTCGCTCGACGACAACGGGCGCGGTGCCGTAGCCGCCATCACCGACAAGGATGCCACCACAACCGTCACCGTCTACACGGCAATTACCGACGGCATCAGCACCGTCGCCACACCGACACTCGCCAACGACCGTATCTATACCCTCAGCGGCCAGTACGTGGGTACCGGCATCAAGCTGCCTCACGGCATCTATATCCAGAACGGCAAGAAGATCATCGTGAAGTAAAAAGCAGTCAACCGCACCCCTTTCATGGGCCCCATCTCAAAGATGGGGCCCTTTTTCGTTTATATACCTGGCTCATCCTTGGCAAAGCATCCGCCCATCTCCTTTCCTCAACCCCATTTTAGCAAAATAAAGAGCACGTATATTAACAAAGATTAAATTATAATTAATATTCCTCTGGAAACTTATCGAATCGAAAGAAAGGCGTTACCTTTGCATAGTTTCCAATGGAACGCAAGTTGAAATGGCCTTTGAATCAAGGCAAACACGTCTTCAAATCATTATAAATACGTCTTCAAATGAGTAACAGAAAGGATTTAAAACGACAGGGCAAATGCTTCGCGGAACACATTGCTGCGCTTGGGCGCGGCATCAGCTGGCAGTTGCCCGTCATTGTGGCAGCAGCGTTGGCAAGTCCAACGGCTACCGTTTCCCAATCGACAGCGGCAGCAACCCTGCTGGAAAAAACCGCCTCCCGGCCAGTTGACTACCTCTCCATAGATGCAGCAGTCGGCGCAGCCGTGCAAAACAGCCCGCAAGTCAAGATTGCCGACTGGGAGCACAAGATTGCATCTGCCAACTACCAGCAGACCCATGCCGTGTATCTGCCACAGGTCAGCGTGGGCTACCAAGCTGTTGCAACCAACAATCCGCTCAACGCCTTTGGCTTCTTGCTGCAACAAGGCACGGTCACCGCACAGGATTTTGCCCCTGACCACCTGAACCATCCAGGAGCGACGCAAAACTTCGGAGCATCGATCGACACCCGTGTGCCCCTCCTCAATCTCGACATGACCTATGCCCGCAAGGGCGCCCGGCTACAGCAGGACGTGCTTTTGCACCGTCTGGCCTACACCAAATCCTACCTCACATTCCAAACCCGCAAGGCCTACACGCAGCTGCAATTCGCTTATCGGCTGCGAAACATCCTACGGTCAACACTGGACGACATCAAGCAGATTCAACAATCCGTCGCCCATTTCTACGAGCAGGGGCTGGCCCAACGCTCCGATCTGCTCAACGCCCAGGTACAAGTCAGTGCCATAGAGAGCGCATTGGCCCAGGCAGATAGCAACATTGAGAATGCCTCACAAGCACTTCACCTGCTCATGGGCCACGACTCCAGCGAAACGCAACTCTACGTCGTGGACTCATTGGCACAAGTTTTCGGGGGCACTGCCCCAACGACACTGTCGTCCCTGCGTCCGGATCTCATGGCCATGGGCACAGCCGTCAAGGCTTCACGCATGATGGAGAAGTCAACTATCATGGCCCTGCTCCCGAAGATAAATGCCTTTGGAAGCTACCAACTGAACGACTCCAAGGCGTTCGGATTCCACAAAGACTCGTATCTTGCCGGCATCTCCCTCACCTGGAATCTCTTCTCGGGCTATCAGAACATGGGCAAAATTCGGGGCGCCCGTCTCACCACATCCAAGCTGCAGCAAGAGATGAAGCTGCTGACAGACGAAAGCCGGCTGCAAATAGACAAAGCCACCCGCGAGCTCAGGGATCGCCAAATCGAAATCAACAAGCACCAATCCAGCGTTGCACAAGCCGACGAAGCCCTGCGCATCCTCAACAATCGCTATCATGAGGGACTCTCAAGCACCACCGACTGCCTCTCGGCCCAGGCCCAACTTTCGCAACAACGCATGGCCCTCGCCCAGGCCGTCATGGCTTACAACATCACCAAATACCATCTGGAGCTCCTCACCTCCGACCACTAACTCATCAAAAAAGCAACATCCATATGAAATTTCACCATCTCTTCATGGCTGCAACACTCGCCGCGCTGACCTCGTGTTCCGAGCGAAACCCGCAGTCATCCACCGAAACGCCCATCCGTGTACGCACCTATTTCCCCGCCATCAGCCACGAGGGCGAGTTGCTCGTCAGTGGAACAGTGTCGGCCCGACAGACAGCTGTCATCAGTACTAAGGTAATGGGCAGCATCGAGAAAATCCATATCAGGCAGGGCGACCACGTGCGCCAAGGCCAGACCTTAGCCACCATCAACAGCGGCGACCTCAAGGCCAAGGAGGCGCAAGCCCAAGCCATGATTGCCGAGGCAAGGGCCGCGGCCCACGATGCAGAGAAAGACCACCAGCGTTACCAGACCCTCCACACCCAAAAGAGTGTCTCCGACAAGGAGTTGGAGAACGTGGCCCTGCGTGCAGCATCGGCCCGAGCCCGGCTGCAAATGGCACGCCAGGGGCTGAACGAGGTGCGGGCCATGCTCGCTTATGCCCGCATCCGCGCACCTTTTTCGGGCACCGTGACCCAGAAAATGGTAGACGAGGGAACCATTGCCAACCCCGGAATGCCCTTGCTGGCCATCGAGCAATCGGGCGAACTCAACGTTACGGCTGCCATTCCAGAGAGCTACATCACCCGGGTGAAACCAGGCGACAAGGTTCGCGTGGAGGTCAAAGCCGCGGGATTGACGGCAGACGGCACCGTGAGCGAGCTGAGTCCGTCGGCGGCAATGACCGGCGGACAGTATGCCATGAAAGTGTCGATTCCGCAAGTAGACCGACAAAAACTGCGGGCGGGCATGTATGCCGGCGTACGCCTGGCGGGCAAAAGCTCGTCTGACGGCACGGCCCAGATATGGATTAACCGGTCTTCCGTCGTCACGAAAGACCAGCTCACCGGGGTCTATGTCGTGGGCAACGACAATCGGGCCGTGCTCCACTGGGTTCGTCTGGGGCAGGCGTCGGGCGACCGTCAGGCGGTGCTCTCCGGCCTGAAGCCGGACGACCGCATCATCGAAGCCGGCCATGCACGGCTCTACAACGGACAGAAAGTCTCATTTGCCAACTAAACACGCCACTATGGAACAAGGAATTTCTGGAAGAATGGCCAAGGCATTCATCACCTCCAAGCTCAGCGTGCTCTTGGTATTTGCGTTTCTTCTGCTGGGTTTGTTCAGCATTTACTTCATCCCGCGCGAGGAGGAGCCACAGATAGAAGTGCCCATGGCCGACATCATGGTTGGCTATCCCGGTGCCTCGCCCCAGGAGGTGGAGTCGGCTCTGATACGTCCCATGGAGAAGATGCTGTCCAACATCAAGGGCGTGGAGCACGTCTACTCCACCGCCATGAACGGCCAAGGCATGCTCACGGTGCAGTTCTTGGTAGGCGAAGACACCGAACGCTCGCTCGTCAAGCTCTACAATGAGCTCATGAAAAACATGGACCGCATGCCCCAGGGAGCCACGATGCCGCTGGTTAAATCGAGAACCATCGACGACGTGCCGGCCCTCAGCTTCACCCTGTGGAGCGACTCCATGGATGGTTACGCCCTGCGACAGGTCGCCGAAGTGGTGGCCAACGAAATCAAGAAGACACCCGACGTGGCACAGGTCAAGCTGATTGGCGGCCAGAGCCGCCAAATCAGGGTGCTGCCCGACAAGGGCAAGATGGCGGGCAGCGGGGTCGACATGGGTGTCGTGGCCCAAGCCCTGGAGGGTAACAATGTCCAGATGGAGAGCGGCCGGCTGCTCCATGCCGACCAAATCTACACGGTGCAGACCGGCAACTTCCTGGCCAACAAGGACGAGATTGGCCAGCTCATCGTGGGTTCCAACCAAGGGCAGCCCGTCTATCTGCATCAGATTGCCAGCATCGAGGACGGTGCCGAGAATCCCAGACAGTACGTGTCGTTCAGCTACGGAGCGGCCGACAGTCTGCGCACAGCCCACCCTGACGACTATACGGCCGTGACCATCGCCGTGGCCAAGACCCAAGGCGCGGACGCCATGACGCTGGCCGACCAGCTGACCGGCAAGATGGAGCGGCTCAAACAGACCGTCATCACCGATGACATACAGGTGGACATCACCCGAAACTACGGCGAAACGGCCTCGCACAAGGTGTCCGAACTGCTGCTCCACCTCCTGATAGCCATCGTGGCCGTGACGCTCTTCGTGATGCTGGCCATGGGTTGGCGCGGTGGCCTGGTGGTGTTTCTCTCGGTGCCCGTCACCTTTGCGCTGACACTATTTGCCTATTATTTCCTGGGCTACACGCTGAACCGCATCACGCTGTTTGCCCTGGTCTTCGTCACGGGCATCGTCGTGGACGACTCCATCGTCATTGCCGAAAACATGCACCGGCACTTCAAGTCGCGCCGCCTGTCGCCTCTCCGGGCAGCCATTTTCGCCATCGACGAGGTGGGCAACCCCACCATTCTGGCCACGCTGACCGTCATTGCCGCCGTGCTGCCCATGGCATTCGTATCGGGCATGATGGGGCCCTACATGAGTCCGATGCCCATTGGCGCCGCCATCGCCATGACTTTCTCGCTGCTCGTCGCCCTGACACTGACACCCTACTTCGGTTACAAGTTCCTGAGATTCAAGGAGCGGGGAGAGGAGCAGCCAGAGGATGCCGATGACACACAGCCGCGCCACACCCGTATCTACGCTCTCTACGGCAAGGTCATCAGTCCTTTTCTCGAAGGCCGCCGCCGCCGATGGGCCTTCATGCTGGTGCTCACAGCCGTACTCTTGGGCTCGTTCGCGCTGTTCTTCACCAAGTCGGTGCCGGTCAAGATGCTGCCTTTCGACAACAAGAACGAGTTCCAGATTGTCGTTGACATGCCCGAGGGCACTACATTGGAGTGCACGGCCGCCGTGGCCCGCGAACTGGGGCTCTGCGTGGGCCGCCATCCCATGGTGCGCAGCTACCAGACCTATGCGGGCACCTCTGCGCCCATCAGCTTCAACGGGCTCATTCGCCACTACGATTACCGGGCCGGAGACAACGTGGCCGACATTCAGGTGAACCTCGTGGACAAGGGCCGCCGCAGCCTGCAAAGCCACGACATTGCCAAGTCCATGCGCCCTTCGCTGCAAGCCATCGGCCGCAAGCATGGAGCAAACGTCAAGGTCGTTGAGGTGCCGCCCGGCCCACCGGTCATGTCCACCCTCGTGGCCGAGATCTACGGCCCCGATCTTCAGCAGCAGATACGGGTGGCCAGCCAGGTGAAAGACCTGCTGCAAGCCACGCCCCATGTGGTCGATGTGGACTGGAGCATAGAGGCCGACCAGCCCGAATACCGCTTCGTGGTGGACAAGGACAAGGCCATGAAGCTGGGCATTGCCGAAGCCCAGGTGGTGCGGCTGCTGCGTGGAGCCCTCTCGGGCATGCCGGCAGGCATCCTGCACCAGCCCTCCAGCGTGGAGCCAGTGGGCATCGTGCTGCAGCTGCCCGAACAGGAGCGGGCCGGCCTTGAAGACCTGCTGGCCCTAAAAGTGACGGGCGCAAGGGGCATGGGCGTGCCTGTTGGCGACCTCGTGAAGGTGGTGCCCACGGTGCGCGACAAGAGCATCTCGCGCAAGGATCAGCGGCAAGTGGTCTACGTCATGGCCGACGTGGCCGGCTCACTGGAAAGTCCCATCTACGCCATGGCCGACGTTTCCGACCGCCTCGCACAGGTGAAGCTGCCCGCGGGCTATGAGCTGCAGGAGACGTACACCAAGGAATTGGGCAACGAAGACCAGTTCTCGCTCAAGTGGGACGGCGAGTGGCAAATCACGCTGGAGGTGTTTCGCGACCTGGGGCTGGCCTTCCTTCTCGTGCTCATCATCATCTACATCCTCATTGTGGCCTGGTTCCAGAGCTTCACCACGCCGCTGGTCCAGCTGTCGGCCATCCCGCTGTCGCTCATCGGCATCGTTTTGGGGCACTGGATGATGGGGGCCTACTTCAGCGCGCCCTCGATGATTGGGTTCATTGCGCTGGCCGGCATCATGGTGCGCAACTCCATTCTGCTCATCGACTTCATCGACCTGCGGCTCGCTGCGGGCGTTGGCTTGAAACAGGCCATCATCGAGGCTGGGGCCGTGCGCACCACGCCCATCCTGCTCACAGCCGGCGGCGTGGTCATCGGGGCCGTCGTCATCCTCTTCGATCCCATCTTCCAAGGGCTGGCCATCTCGCTCATCGGCGGCACGATCACCTCTACCGTGCTCACGCTGATAGTGGTTCCACTGCTCTATTACAAGCAGAAGAAGCGCCACGCATAGCCCCTCCTCCATCTGCATGTGGGCCGTGTCCCAACCACCGGGACACGGCCCTCGTCGTGCCGTTCCACCCCATCCTGCACGCCATTCCACCGCAAACGGCCAAAAAACCACCAAAAGACTTGGCTTTGCAAGTTATTTTATTTAACTTTGCAGACACAAAATCAAAATTCTATTTATGGACGATTATCCGGCGGAAGACCAAGAATGTTAGCGTGAGGATACGGCTCTGCGAGCTCATCTCCACGGAAACTCTTTGATCAAGGAGATGAACAGCAATGAGAACATACTGGAATATTGAGAAGAACCTGAAGGCCATTCCCGAATGGCAACCCAATTGCTGGATTCAGGTGACTTGCCCTACGGACGAAGACCAGCTCGAACTGGTCGAGCGATACAACATCCCCGATTACTTCTTCAGCGACATCAGCGATACCGATGAGCGTGCGCGCTACGAGTACGACGACGGCTGGATGCTCATCATCCTGCGTATTCCCTACGTCAAGGAGATACGCAGCCGCACGCCTTACTCCACCGTTCCGCTGGGCATCATCCACAAACGCGACGTCACCATCACCGTCTGTTTCTACGAAACTAACATGATGATTGATTTCGTGAGCTTCCAGCAGAAGCGCGGCGAGGGCTTCACCGACTATGTGGACATGATTTTCCGCCTCTTTCTCTCCAGCGCCGTATGGTATCTGAAGCGGCTGAAGCAAATCAACGCCCTCATCGAGAAAGCCAAGCACAACCTTGACCACGAGGTGAACAACGAGAGCCTCATCGGCCTCTCACGGCTGCAGGACTCGCTTACCTACTTCATCACCTCCATCCGCGGCAACGAAAACCTGCTCCAAAAACTGAAATTCAAGCTGCAGGTGGACGAGTTGGACGCCGACCTCATCGAGGACGTGAACATTGAAATGACGCAGGCCCGCGAGACGACCAGCATCTACTCCGACATTCTGGAGTCGACAATGGACACCTATTCCAGTATCATCAACAACAACATGAACACCGTGATGCGCACGCTCACCTCGGTGACCATCATCATGATGTCGGCCACATTCATCGCCTCACTCTACGGCATGAACCTCGTGAACGGTATGGAGACCAGTCCGTGGGGCTTCAGCGTGGCCCTCGTCATCTCGTTCCTGGTGAGCGCACTCTGCTGGATCATCCTGCGTCACAAGCGGTTGTTGTAGGCCGCCGACCGTGTGCCACAGTGAATAATCTTGCCGGAAAAACCTAAAAAAACGCCAAATCGTTAGGTCTTTACGTTTTTTTTATCTAAGTTTGCACACTATAATTGAATCAAGCGAACGCCATTTCGGCCTGTTGGAAGCCCCGCAGTACGGCCGACATGGCACAGACAATCCGAATCATCAACTTAAAACAGTGAAATGATGGACTCTCAAGAGAACGCCCTCCAGCAGGGAATGGTAGAAGACGAGCAGAAGGCGGCCGAGCCTACTGCTGAAGTACAGAACGCGCAGACAGAGCCCACGGCACCGACAGAGCCAGTAGCCGAGGAGCCCGCAGCCGAGCCCCGCAAGGTCTACGGCTCCAAGCAGGAAGTGCTCGACCGCGTCAAAGAGATTGCCGCCAGCGTGGACAATCCCGACAAAGAAGAGGTGGAGCACCTCAAGTCGCTGTTCTACAGACTTCACGTGGCCGAGCGCGACCAGCAGCAAAAGGAGTATCTGGAGGCCGGGGGCGACCCCGAACACTACCAGGTGACGCCCGACGAGGCCGAAGAAACATTCAAGGCCGAGATGCAGATCATCAAAGAGAAGCGCGCCAAAGCGTTCCAGGAGCAGGAAGCCGAAAAGGAAGCCAACCTGAAGCGCAAGCTCGAAATCATCGACCAGATCAAGGGCATGGCCACCTCGCCCGAGGAAGCCAACAAGTCGTACAACGAGTTCAAGGCCCTGCAGCAGGAGTTCAAGGAGTTGAAAGCCGTGCCCGCCGAAAAGGCCAACGAGGTGTGGCGCACTTATCAGCTCTACGTGGAGCAGTATTACGACCTGCTCAATCTGAACCGCGAAGCCCGCGAATACGACTTCAAGAAGAATCTGGAATTCAAGACGCACCTGTGCGAAGAGGCCGAGAAACTCGACCAGGAGCCTGACGTCATCAGCGCCTTCCACCGGCTGCAGGAGCTTCATGCCCGCTATCGCGAGGCCGGCCCCGTGGCCAAGGAACTGCGCGAACAGATATGGGCGCGCTTCAAGGCGGCCAGCACCGTCATCAACAAGAAACACCAGCAGCACTTCGAGGCCCTGCGGGCCCGCGAGGAAGAAAACCTGAACAAGAAGACCGCGCTGTGCGAACAGGTGGAGGCCATCGCCCAGGAAGACAACAAAGGCGCTGCCGACTGGGAGCGCCACACCAAGGCCATCATCGCCATTCAGCAGGAGTGGAAGACCATTGGCTTCGCCCCGCACAAGATGAATGTGAAGATTTTCGAGCGTTTCAGGGCCGCATGCGACGGCTTCTTCAGCCGCAAGGCCGAGTTCTTCAAGGACATGAAGAGCCGTTTCGCAGAGAATGCAGCGAAGAAACGCGACCTCGTGGAGCGGGCCAAGGCCCTGAGCGATTCGACCGACTGGAAACAAACCGGCGACAAACTGGTGGCCTTGCAAAAGGAATGGAAGACCGTCGGCACCGTTCCCAAGAAACTCGGCGACCAGCTTTGGAACGAATTTCTCGCGGCATGCAACCACTTTTTCGAGGCCCGCAACAGTGCGCATGCCGGCACACGCAGCGAGGAGCACGCCAATCTGGACAAGAAACGCGGCATCGTGGCACAGCTGAAACAGCTGGCCGAGGACGCCGTCGAGGACGCCCAGGAGAAGGTGCAACAGCTGGTAGACGAGTACAACAAGGTGGGACACGTGCCTTTCAAGGAGAAAGACAAGATCTATAAAGAGTACCACGACGTGCTCGACAAGATTTACAACGACCTGCATGTCTCCGTGGCCCGCCGCCGTCTGGACAACTTCAAGAACAACCTGAAGAACGTGGCGCGCCGCGGCGAGGAGGCCGTCGACAGCGAGCGCGCCCGTCTGATGCGCCGCTACGAGCAGCTCAAGCAGGAGATTGTCACCTACGAGAACAACCTTGGATTCTTCAATGTCTCCAGCAAAAAGGGCAACAGCCTCGTCGACGAGATGAACCGCAAGGTGCAAAGACTCAAGGACGATGCCGAGTTGGTGCGCCAGAAGATCAAGGCCATCGACAGCCAGCCTACGGCCGAAGACGACCAACCGGAAGCCTAATCCCGCCCCACGGGACGCCACCATCATACGGGGCCGCGCCAATCGCAGAGCATTGGTGCGGCCCCGTTGCCGTGATGGATGGCCGCGAACACCGTGTCTTGCCGTAGGGGCCGGCCTCTCGGCAATGCCATCATATACCATTCGGGCAACCTTCATATACCACACGCCCCACCCTGCCGGCGCGACGGCCTTTTCATCACGCCGCAAACGCCGCGCGATTGCACCGTTTTCGCAACGTCTTTGCACCGTTTTCGCAGCGCGTCCACACCGTATTCACAACGCGATTGCGCCGCCATCGCCAGACGGCGGCTTTAAACAATATTAACGGCGAACCCCTACCGGAATCGCGGGAGAATGGCTAATTTTGCCAAACAAACGACAAATCACCATGCCACATTCCGCCAAACCTCCCCTCACGCCGGCCGACATCAGGCTCGTGGCTTTCGACGCCGACGACACGCTGTGGGACAACCAGAGCCACTTTGACCAGGTGGAGCGCGAGTATGCCCACATCCTCTCGGCCTACGGAACGCCCGACGACGTGTCGGGCGCACTCTATGACGTGGAGACGGCCAACATGCCCCTGCTGGGTTATGGCTGCAAGGCTTTCACGATTTCGCTCGTGGAGAATGCCGTGCGCTTCAGCCACGGGCAGATTGCAGCCGCCGACGTGCTGAAGATTGTGGAGCTGGGCAAGTCGATTCTCGTGCAGCCCGTCCCGCCCCTGCCCGGTGTGGAAGAGACGCTGCAGGCCCTGCGCCAGCGCGGGCGGTATAAAATGGTGGTGTTCACCAAGGGCGAATTGCTCGACCAGCAGGCCAAGCTCGTGCGGTCGGGACTGGGCAATTGGTTCGACGACATTGTGGTGGTGAGCGACAAAACACGCAACGAATACACCAAGCTCTGCAACATTTTCGACACCGACATCGGCCATCTGCTCATGGTGGGCAACTCGTTTCGGTCGGACATTGAGCCGGTGTTGCAGCTCGGCGGCTATGCCGCACACATCCCTTTTGAGAAGACATGGCAGCACGAGCAGACGGAGGAATACGACCATCCGCACCTTGTGCGCCTCGGCCGCTTCGCCCAACTCGCCCGCCTGTTATAACCCAACCGACCGGACAGACGGGGCACAGACGCGACCGCCCGGCCCATCAATGAATATGGAAGAGAAAGTTTTGAAAGCCCTCGCCCGCTGCCCCCTCTTCGGAGGCATGGGCGCACTCGAGATAGAAATGAGCATGAGCGGCTGCAACTACCGGCTCGTTCGCTTCGACCACCACGACATTTATGCGCTGGCGGGCATGCCTTGCAAGACGGCCGACATCGTGGTGAGCGGCACGCTGGTGTGCCGCATGTCGTCGCTCTCGGGCAAGCAGGTGGAGGTGAGCCGGCTGCAGGCCGGCGAAATCGTGGCCCCGGCCTTCATCTTCGGCAATGACAGCGAATTGCCCGTCAGCGTGGAGACCGAGGAAGAAACGGTGGTGCTGAGAATGCAGAAGCCGGAGTTCCGCACGCTCATCGGCAGCGACGAGCGCATTCTCACCAACTTTATCCGCGTGCTTTCCAACATCGACATCTTCCTTACCCGCCGCATCAAGGTGCTCAGCCTGTTCACCGTGCGCGAGAAAGTGGCCTGGATGCTGCTCGAGCAGGCGGGCGAACAGGGCACAAACACCATTCACCTGACCCGCTCGCGCCAGGAAATCGCCGACTCGTTCGGCATTCAGAAGTTCTCGTTGCTCCGTGTGCTTTCCGACTTTCAGAAAGAGGGGGCCATCCGTGTGGCCGGTCGGGAAATCACCATCCTCAACCGCAGCAAGATGAAGTAACCGGTCGGGGCGTGCTTTCCTTACTTGGCAAGCACGTCGTGCAGCACCTGAGCCAGCACCACGGCATTGTTGTGCTGCTCGTCTCTGGCACTGAACAGGAGGGTCACCACCTCGTGGCGGCCCAGCTCGGCGGCCAGACCGGCGAGGGCGGCATTGCCCCGCAGCTCGGCCGCATAGCGGCGGGCGAACTCGGGAAAGCGGTCGGGCACGTGGGCAAACCACTTGCGCAGCTCCGTGGACGGGGCGAGCTGCTTGTCCCAAAGGTCGATGGCGGCCTCTTCTTTCTTGAGCCCCCGGGGCCACAAACGGTCCACAAGGATGCGGTATCCATCGGTCGCGGCGGCCGGAAGATACACGCGTTTCAGCTTCAACTCTTTCATCTTCCCTGATTTAATGATGACTTTTCGTCGTTGGTATGCTACATGCAAAGTTAGCGGTTTATGGCTAAACGGCAGGGCACAACCGCAGTCTCGGCACGTTAAATATCGCTAAATCTATTTTCGCGGCGGCCACGAGTTTTTCGTGTCAAGGCCCGACGATTGGAGATTTTTTTGCTAACTTTGTAGCCAGATACACCTGAACAGGGATCGCATGAAAGTCATTGATTTAATAAACGACGATAAACATGGGCAGAGTTTCTCCATCGAGGTGTTGCCGCCCCTCAAGGGCAACGGCACCGAGGCGCTGTTTCGCAACCTCGACAAGATGAAGGAACTGAACCCCATTTACATCAATATCACCACACACCACAGCGAATACGTGTACCGAGAACTGACCAATGGGCAGTTCGAGCGGCTGCGCATCCGCCGTCGTCCGGGCACCATTGCCATCGCCGCCGCCATTCAGCAACGCTACGACATCCCCGTGATACCCCACGTGATATGCAGCGGAGCCACCCGCGAGGACATTGAATACGAACTCATCGACCTGCAATTTCTGGGCATCTCCAACCTGCTCTTGCTGCGCGGCGACAAGGCCAAGGAGGACCGTATGTTCACGCCCACGCCCAACGGCCACGCCCACACCACGGAGCTGATGGAGCAGGTGAACAGGTTCAATGCGGGCTTTTTCGACGACGGCACCCCCATCAGGCACCCGGGCTCGACGTTCCACTACGGCGTGGCGGCCTATCCCGAGAAACACGAGGAGGCCCCCAACATGGAAATGGACATGGCCTATCTGAAGCAGAAACAGGACATGGGGGCCGACTATGCCGTGACGCAGCTGTTCTACGACAACCGTAAATTCTTCGAGTTTGTGGAGCGCGCACGGCAGATGGGCATCACCATACCCATCGTTCCGGGCATCAAGCCCTTTGCCAAACTCGACCAAATCAGTCAGGTTCCCAAGACCTTCCACTGCGACATGCCGCAGGAACTGGCTGCCGAGGCCGTGAAATGCCGGACCGACGCCGACGCCAAGGCACTGGGCATTGAGTGGACGACGGAGCAGTGCCGCGGACTCTTCGCAGCCGGAGTACGCCATATTCACTTCTACACGGTGTCGGCCGTCGACAGCGTAGTAGCCATAGCCCAACAGCTCATGCCATGCAGTTCAGCGAAGTAATAGGACAACAAGAGGCTGCGGACAGGCTGTTGCAGCTTGTCGAGGAGGGGCGCGTGCCCCACGCCCTGATGCTCACCGGCCCCATGGGCAGCGGCAAAATGGCACTGGCTCTGGCCTTTGCCTCCTACCTGTTGGGCGAGCGGCACGAGGGCAAGTCGCTGCTGCAAAACCCCGCGATGGTGGCCAATGCCGAGGCCATGCTGCGCAAATGGCAGCATCCCGACCTGCACTTCACTTTCCCTGTGATTCGTCCCAAGGGCACGTCGGGCGACCGCAAGATAGTGAGCGACGACTTTGCACGGGAGTGGCAGGAGCTGTTGAGCGAGGGCCCCTACTTCACGATGGACCAATGGATGCGGCGCATGAACGCCGAGAATCAGCAGGCAACCATCTACGAAGCCGAGAGCGACGCCCTGAACCACAAGCTCAACATGAAGTCGAGCCAGGGGGGATACAAGGTGAGTGTGGTGTGGCTGCCCGAGCGAATGAACCTGACCAGTGCCAACAAACTGCTGAAACTGCTGGAGGAACCGCCCCGGCAGACGGTGTTCCTGCTGGTTTCCGAGGAGCCCGAACAGCTGCTCGAGACCATCCGCAGCCGCGTGCAGCGGTTCGACATCCACCACATCGACACCGCCGACATCGCCCGCGCACTCGTCGGCCGGCGGGCCATCGGCGAGGAGGATGCCCGCCGCATCGCCCGCGCCGCCGCCGGCAACTGGCTCAAGGCACTCGAAGAACTCGATGCGGGCAACGAGAACAGGCAGTTCTTCGAGCTCTTCGTCATCCTCATGCGCAAGGCTTACATGAGGGACCTGCGCGAGCTGAAACAGTGGACGGAGACGGTCTACGGATTCGGCCGCGAGAAGCAGCGGCGCATGCTCACCTACTTCATGCGCATGGTGCGCGAGAATTTCATGTACAACTTCCGCCAGCCCGGCATCGTGTACATGACGCAGGAGGAGGAGGCGTTCGCCCGGAACTTCGCCCGGTTCATCAATGAGCGCAACGTCGTGGAGATAACCGACATGCTGCAACATGCCATCCGCGACATCATGCAAAACGCCAACGCGAAGATACAACTCTTCAACATGGCGATGAAAATGATTATATATTTAAGACGATAATATGAGAAACGGACAGATATGCACGGGCTGCGGCCGGGGGCTCAGCCATGCCGGCGTGGGCCGGCAGGACAGGCAGCTCAACACCTACGACTGGCTGGCCGACGTGCCCGGCAACGCAGACTCGACCGATCTGGTGGAGGTGCAATTCAAGAATACACGCAAGGGATACTATCACAATGTGAACAACCTCGACCTGAAAAAGGGCGACGTGGTGGCCGTGGAGTCGAATCCGGGACACGACATCGGCGTGGTGACCCTCACGGGGCGGCTGGTAAGGCTGCAAATCAAGAAAGCCAACCTGAAGTCGGCCGACGAAATTCGCCGCATCTACCGCGTGGCCAAGCCCGTGGATGTGGAGAAATACAAAGAGGCCAAAAGCCGTGAACACGGCACGATGATACAGAGCCGGCAGATCGCCAAAGACCTGGGACTGCAAATGAAAATAGGCGATGTGGAGTATCAGGGCGACGGCAACAAGGCCATCTTCTACTATATTGCCGACGAGCGGGTGGACTTTCGCCAGCTCATCAAGGTGTTGGCCGACACGTTCCACGTGCGCATCGAGATGAAGCAAATCGGCGCACGCCAGGAGGCGGGGCGCATTGGCGGCACGGGGCCCTGCGGCCGCGAGCTGTGCTGCGCCACGTGGATGAAAAACTTCTCCAGCGTTTCGACCAATGCCGCACGCATTCAGGACATCTCGCTCAACCCGCAGAAGCTGGCCGGCATGTGCGCCAAGCTGAAGTGCTGCCTGAACTATGAGGTCGACGAATACGTAGAAGCCAACCGCAAGCTGCCGCCGCGCGACATGGTGCTGCAAACGCAAGACAGCGAATACCACCTGTTCAAGACCGACATTCTCGCCGGCCTGTGCACCTACTCCACCGACAAGAACCTGGCCGCCAACCTGGAAACCATCACCGCCAAGCGCGCCAAGGAGATTATCGCCATGAATAAACAGGGCGACAAACCCCTCTCGCTGCTCGAAGACGACAAGGCTCGGCCCGTGAAAAAGTCGGTGGACCTGCTGGCCGACGCCGATGTGAGCCGCTTCGACAAGGCCAGGAAAAAGAAAAAAGGCAGCAATGCGCCCAAGCGCGGCGACCGGCGGCCGCACGACGCC
Source organism: Hallella seregens ATCC 51272 (assembly GCF_000518545.1). GTDB lineage: Bacteria > Bacteroidota > Bacteroidia > Bacteroidales > Bacteroidaceae > Prevotella > Prevotella seregens. Next base: position 162,661 of record NZ_JADU01000001.1, on the reverse strand, counting down.
CGCCCGCAAGGGCGCGAACAGCGTCGGGACAATAACCATACCGCCGGCGAGGAACGGCGTACCACCTACGGAAACCAGCGGACGGTCGGCGCAGACCATCGGCCTTACAACAGGGACCGTCGGCCTATGGACACGCCCAGACCCACCGCCGTCACCCCGCAAAAGCCGACACCCCAGGCATGAGAAAGCTGGCACTGATGGCTGGGAGCATCGTCGCGCTCTGCGCTGCCTGCACGGGCGGGAAAGTGTACGACAGCTACAACCACACGCCCATCGCCGGATGGGAGAAGACGGACACGCTCGCCTTCAATGTGCCGCGGCTGGCCGAGGGAGGGCTCTACGCCACCGATTTGGGGTTGCGCATCAACAACGCTTTCCCCTTTCTCAGCCTGACGCTCATCGTCGAACAGACCGTCTTCCCCTCCATGCAGCACCGCGCCGACACGCTCAACTGCCGTCTGATGGATGCCAAAGGCAATGCCCGCGGCCAGGGCGTGAGCTACTACCAGTATCATTTCCGCGTCTCGGAGCGTGCCCTCCAACCGGGCGACTCCCTGCACATCACCGTGCGCCACGACATGAAACGCGAAATCATGCCCGGCATCTCCGACGTGGGCATCGCCTTGACGAGGAAATAACAAGAGGGAAACCGAAAAACACCTACTTTATTTTTACATAAGCACAACAAAGAGGTGCCCGCTCCGTCATGGCTTCATCGACGAGAGACGGCCACCTCTTTTCACATTTCCCCCATGCTCCTACAAGTGCCTAAAAACGCTTACCACTTTCCCTATAACAACGACAAATATTATCAATTTAACAATATATAACCAAAAATAGTTTCGATTTATTATTTAATCGCCTATATTTACAACATTCCAAACTTAAAACATATGAAAAGAGACAGCAAGGAGAAGAAGATAGCTATAGTCGCAGGTGGTGCAGGCTTTATAGGGTCACATCTATGCGGACGACTTCTTACAGAGGGATATGCTGTCCGGGTCATCGACAACCTTTATACTGGTTCAGAAAACAATATCAGATCATACCAAGAACATCCCCGCTTCGAGTTCTTTCGTCACGACATTACCACACCATATCTATGCGATGACGCCTCAGTGATATTCAATCTTGCTTGTCCTGCTTCTCCATCAAAATATCAGCAAGACCCTATATTTACCACTCGGACATCCGTACTTGGAACACTGAACATGCTGGAATTGGCACGGCGAAACGACTGTGTCATGCTTCAAGCCTCGACCAGCGAAGTGTATGGCAATCCAAACGTGCATCCTCAAACCGAAAATTATCATGGATGTGTGAATCCTATCGGCCCCCGATCATGCTATGATGAGGGCAAGCGTTGTGCGGAAAGTCTTTGTATGGATTATTTTCGGCAATATGGAACAAAGGTCAAGATTTTCCGCATCTTCAATACATACGGCCCTAACATGGCCGTTGACGATGGAAAAGTAATGTCTAAGATGATAGTACAGGCCCTGTCCAGTCAACCACTTTCCATCCATGGCAACGGGCAACAAACCCGTTCGTTCATGTACGTCGACGACTTGATAGAAGCCATCATTCGCTTGGCCTCTACCCCCGACAGCGTCACCGGCCCTATAAACATAGGAAATCCCGATGAACGTTCCATTGAGAATTTGGCAAAAACCATCATAGCCAAGACTCATTCCACTTCAACCACAACACATCTCCCACTTCCTCCCGATGATCCTTGCCGTCGGTGTCCAGACATTTCTCTTGCCAAAGACACGCTAAACGACTGGCATCCCACAATAGGCATTGACGAAGGACTTCAACGCACCATTGACTATTTCAAAAGTCTTTTGGCGGATTGAGTTAAAAAGAATGGGGCACGCTCCAAACTACTCACCATTTATTTTCCGCGTATGAAAGAACTAACAATATGGCAAACCTATCATGAGGAAAGCCTGATAGAAAAATATCATCTACAAGAAAATGGTATCATACGGCTGTTTAATAGCAGCAACTTGCAAATAGAGGGGCAGCACATTAATCATCTGAACCCTTTCTATTCAGAACTTGTCACCATGTACTGGGTATGGAAGAATCAAGTAAAAAGTGAAAGAGTGGGCTTCTGTCACTATCGCAGGGTATTCAGCGGCATTCTTAACATTGCTCCAAGGCAATGCCAGGTCATGGCTATCAACAGAAACTTTCCGGTTGCTCAACACTACAAAAGCAGTCATAACTATCAAGACTACAACGATGCAATAGAAATACTGGACGCACAGTATGGCTTGGGCAATAAATATTCCATGTATTTATTGGAAGGTAGGATATTCATACCTTTCTGTTGCTTCATCATGCACTGGGAAGACTTCGACCAGCTGTGCAACTTTCTTTTTGCAACCCTTGGTAGCTATGACCAAATGCACCATTTGGACATGATGCCGGAGAGATATTTGGAAAAGGTAAAGAGAGACTTCAGATACGATAATGTGGACTATCAGCGCAGGGCTATCTCTTTCTTGGCCGAGAGACTGATAAGCTGTTTTATTGTGTGTGAAATGAAACCATTTTGCGTTTCTACACTGTAAATCAACAATTATGGTAATTCTACATTTATCATTAGAAACATACATTTTTATAATAATACTTTAGATTTGACATATTAAGTAAACTCCTATGAAGCAAGCGATAATAGTCTTAGCCCATAATGACATTCCTCTACTTATACATCTAATAGAATATTTTGATAGAGATTGTGACATCTTCATTCATATAGATAAAAGGATGCGTATTTCAAAGGCAGATATGGAAAAGATTAATTCTTTTCCACAAGTAGTTGTTGTGTATCAGAAATACGCTGTACATTGGGGCGGCTTCAGCATACTTAAAACTGAACTTTTTATGCTTCGAGAAGCGCACGACTTGAGCTCTGCACAAACATTTCACGTAATAAGCGGGCACGATTACCCAATAAAGCCCCTTAGCTGCTTCTTGGAATTCTTTGACAAGCATAGAGAATATAATTACATCACATTCGGAAGAGTAAAGACAGTAGGAACTGATTTTGACTCATATTATAGATATCAATATTATTTCCCATACGACTATGTGGATAATCTTCCAGCATTGAAAAATGCTTGTTTCAAGTGGATAAAACTACAAAGGAAATTACATATAAACAGAGGTTTCCCAACCCATTTTGACCGACTTTATTGTGGCTCTCAATGGTTCTCTATAACAAGAAGTGCTGTCCATCTCATTGTTAACTATACAGACAAACATAAGAGTTTCTATAGAAGGATGAGATTCACATTTGCTCCCGAAGAAACGTATTTTGTTACACTCCTATTGAACCTATGTGATTCAAACACCATAGTCAACAAAAATTTTCGCTTTATAAGGTGGCATAAAGAGAATGGTAATTCTCCTGCCAATCTGAACAAGGCGCATCTACATCTATTGGCAGAGACGAATGATTTTTTCGCAAGAAAGATTGTTTCTCCATATCATGAAGAGCTTGTTCCGCTCATTGACAAATACCTTCTAAAAAGTCCTCCAGTTTTATATAACAGAAAAGGATTTTTTGAATGTAATCTATTATCATGCTATTCATATGACCCTGGATTGACAGAGGCTATCTATAATTATTGCAATTGGCTTCCATGCTATGATGTGCTCGACGTTGGCTGTGGCCCGGGCTTTTATGTGGCTGCATTCCGTCGTCTTGGATTATTTGCATCAGGCTTTGATATCAATCCTTACACTGCAGAGTTGTCCGCATTATTACTACCGGACGGTGACTCCCCTTGCATCTGTGCTGATATTACGGAAAAAATTGATATTGATGATGATTTCGGTGTAGTCCTGTGCATAAATGTACTACAGCACATCTCTGAGTACGAGCACTACAAAAAGTCTATAGACAATCTATTATCCATAGTAAACAAGTCATTAGTAATAGCGTGGGACAAACAATTTGAGGAAAATTCAGATAGGAAATGTTTTCTTAATAACAGCCTGAAATTAAAAGGACTCATTGAAAATAGTTTTGCTACGGGATATTTCAAGCGGCTATCAAAGGCTATCGAGTATATACATGTATATGAAAAAGTAATATAACCAAAAATTATCAATTATGAAAATCAAAAACTACAGTCTGCATGATAAGGCAGCCATGCAATTTGTGAAAAGTGATGATGAAATCAGAATGAATGCCTCAGCTAACAATGATGCTAAGGGTACCGAGGAACATCCCTATGAACTGGGTGAATACATCACGCTATTCTTAAATGGAGAATGGGAAGGTGGCTACGTGTCTCCTGTCGGCTATATTAGCAAAGATCAAAGTTCCATCACTTTTCCATCTACGTCTGAATTTGATTGGGACCAATATTTTTCCAGCGTATTCGGTTTTCTCTCAAACTCTAATACTTACTCTTTCGATATATCCTCATCTTCATCTTCCACAAGCGAGACGAGCGACGAAACACAATCGTTTGATTACAACGCACAGATGGTAAATATTTCCGTTAGTATAGGTAGTGCGTGGTTTAATTTTAATATTTTAATAATGGGTAGAACTGCTATAATATCGGCCTCTGCAACAACTAGGGATAAAATAGAAAACGGAGAATTCCGATTGAAAGTTGATCATTGGACTATAGGACTATATATAGACTCTTCATCAACCATTGGTAACTATCAAAAATATAAATTTAAAAAAATCCATATTCCATATTCAGAAGATAAAGCTATATATCTTCTGGATACATATAACTCCATCAGAATACTCTGAACATAAATTTATGTCGTTATGTCGAGAACAAGTTGTTTATCCCTTGCTTTTTTTATGGCAGTGTCCGTTGGATACCAGACACACGCGGCAGACAATGATACATTGTCTGCCGTCATCAATAGTTTCTTCATGCAGTACCCACAAGAAAAGGTGTTTCTGCATTTTGACAACACGGCATACTATCTCCACGAAATTATATGGTGGAAAGCTTACCTACTACGCACGGATAACGACAGCCTCGGCAGTGCCAGTCGTGTGCTCTACGTAGAACTGATCGACCCCACGGGAGAAGTTCTCGAGACTAAGAAATGCTTGGTGGAAAATGGAGTATGCAATGGGGAGTTCATGCTCAACCGGTATACACAGTCGGGGCTCTATCAGGTGAGAGCCTACACGCGCAACATGCTTAATTGGGGCACCGACTGTTTGTTCTCAAGAGTGCTACCCATATTCAAACGACCGACAGAAGCGGGCAAATACTCCGAGAAGCCCGTCATTGACTATGCGATTTATTCGCCATCAACCAGCGACCCCAACAAAGTCTCATCCGACTTTTCACAATGCCATGTACTGTTTTATCCCGAGGGAGGACATCTTGTGGAGGGTCTGAAGAGCAAGGTTGCCTTTGAGGTGACCGGCATTGTGGGCCAAGATACGAAAGTGACTGGCTGGCTGAAAATAGGGGGAAAGCGGGAACGGCGTGTCACCATATTACGAGAAAATAGAGGCGTGTTTTCATATACGCCGTCCAAGAGCAAGGCAACCTTGGAATTCGTCTTTCCCAATGGTAAGACCCGATCGTTTGCTCTACCCAACGCAAAGTCTTCCGGATACACGCTAAGCACCGATGCGACACGAGCAGACAGGGTCACATGGGAAACAGGCATGACCTCCGGTCTCGACAATTTTTCTATCCAAACTCTGCTCATACATCATGGTAAAGCCCGAGCTGTGACCAGCCCGCTCATGCGTTCAAACATGCCAGCTGGATGCTCGCAGCTGGTGCTCATTGATGCTGCCGGCCAGGTGTTGTGCAGCCGTATGCTGTTCAACTACCCATCAAGCAGCATAGGGAGCATATCCGTAAACACTACGGACACAACCATATGGCCGGGCAAGCCGATGACACTCAACGTAGTGACGGAGCCCCATTCTTCGGTCTCGCTCTCCGTCTGCGATGCGGAGACACAATTGGCAGCCGACATGCACAACGCCGCCACGTGGTTTCTACTCTCAAGTGACCTCAAGGGATACATCCGCAATCCTGAGTATTATTTCGAGGCCAACGACAGTGCCCACCGTCAGGCGGCCGACCTACTGATGCTGACTCAAGGCTGGCGCAAGTATGAAGAGGAACATATGAGCAGTGTGAAGTCATGGAAAAAGACATACCCCGTAGAACGAGGACTACTCATAGACGGCCGATTGAAAGCCTACAACAAGCGTAGTTCCGTGAATGGAGCCAATCTCAAGATAACAATGCGCAGCCGCCTAGGCAGCGTGCTTTCAGGCGATGTCACGACAGACAGCACAGGATACTACGTTTTCACTGTACCCGACTGTTGGGGCGACTGGAACATGTTCATGAACACGACACTCAACGACAAGGCCAAACGCTACTATATCACTGTGGATCGCAACTTCTCGCCAACGGTGAACGTGCCGGCATGGAACACTCTGGGCTACGATGTTCCCATCGTTCCCGATTTCGACTTCACCTTGGACAAAGCCCACGTAGACAGCATTCCGATGGAACTTCGCACTCACTGGCTTGAACAACTCGACGTGGAGGCCAGACGGGTATGGAAGAGCCCGCGGGATTTCTGGGAGCGAGAGAGCCTGGGGGCCGCCCATGCCTCCATCAGGTACGACATGGTCAAGGCTGCCGACCTCGTTGCCGACCAAGGCGAGGAACCGCCGACTCTGGTGGAATGGCTGGAAAATAAGAATCCGCTTGTCGAGGGTTACGACAATATCACCGGCGAGTCCTGTGCAGAGAATGCCTATCAGAACATCTACGGAAACGGCCCGACCTATGGCGGCAAGGGAATCATGTGGATTGTAAACAACTGGTTTGTATGCGGAACCAGCATTGCAAATTTTGGTGCCAAGGATCCAGCCGACACGAAACGACTGGCTGTTGCCAATGTCTATATGCCATTCGACATCAGCAGCATCCGTTCCGTATACATCTCCACAGCCAAAGACGACTGGCGCAGGTTCATCTTTGCCCCACATCTCGAGGGGCGCGGCTACACAACCATCTTTGTCTATACTCACCATTTAGAAAAGATGCCCAAGGGGCTGCGTCACACCATTTTCAAAGGCTACGACATGCCCAACGACTACGCACAGATGATGCTATCAGATGACATCGGTGTCTCCAACAGCGACTACCGGCGTACGCTTTATTGGAATCCAAACGTCGAGCTTGATGAAACAGGGAAAGGAAACATCGGATTCAGAAACAACTCAACAAGCCGCCACATGACCATATCCGCCACAGGATTCACCCCAAGCGGCATGCCACTCATCTTCAAGTCTTGCCACTGAACATGACCTTTCCATAAATGTTTAATGTATTTAAGCAAACGTTCCAAGGGGGTGGGCGAGGGTGGCACACATGACAGGAATTTGAATGCCCTGCCGGACATACGGACCGGCACAGAGGCCACCCCCTACGCCAAAACCCATGCACACCATTTCATAGCGCCCGGCTTCCCGCCCCCCAGTTGGATGGTTCTCGTATCGCTGCAATGTTCTTTCCCAATTGTCTTGAGACCTTTGCAAGCCTGCAATGTTCACTTTCCGTTGTCTTGGACGAATTGACGGCCGTCGATGCTCACTTCCCGTTGTCTTGGACGAATTTCCTACGGGAAATGTTCACTTCCCATTGTCTTGAGCAAATTTCCTGCGGGAAATGTTCACTTCCCGTTGTCTTGAGCAAAATTCCGCGTTATTGCGAACAAACAGCATGGCTACCTGCTCATCAAGAAAGGAACACAATTGATAAGCAACATTTAATACGACAAAGAACATGACAACAAAAATCAAAAGGTATGCTGCTCAAAGTCAAAGTAACTCCAACGCAGCCAAGGGAACTCATCAAAACCCTTATTCAAAAAGTGAGTACGAAAGCATGTGTGATGCTGGCACATGGACTGGAGGACATGTAGAAGGGATGGGCTATGTCGGTGCCCAAGTAGAAATAATAGGTTCTTCCCATAGTTCGGGAAGCGATTCCGAAGATTCATACGACAGTTGGTCTGACCCTTTCGGAAGCTACTCTAACCCGTGGGCAAGTACATCATATGACACTCCTAAAGAGGAACAACCTCATCCGGGTCCCTCACAAGAGCCAGGTGCTCATTCCGAAACACAGATTATACAAGTAATAAATGGACACTCTCACGGCGGTGGCCCTCATGATAACACAGTCTTGCCTTCTGCTAATTTCAGAGGATACAAGGCAACAGACCCCTCTGGATGCCTCAACCGGTGTAAAGAGATGCTTTCTTCTGCCAACAGTCAACTAAGCGGAGAAGAAATCTGCATGGTGGGATTCAATAATAAAGGGCGTGTAACTGCTCCCTCTAAAAATGTCAACACAGGAATCTTGTATATCAACGAACAACTCAAATTGAAGCACCCCGTGATTGTCGCTGTTGACTACAAGCCAGGAACCTCATTAGGTTCAGGGCGTCAAGATCAGGCTGGTGACCATTTTGTAATTATAGTAGGGGGAGACGAACACAGAGGTTATCGATACTATGATCCTGCAACAGGGAATAGGATAGGGGTACTTCTCCCAACAATGTCTTTATAAGCCAAGATGGACTATTGAAAAGTACCAACACCTGTACGGGTAAAACACATTACTACACACTCTCCAGCATTAGAAAGAACAAGGAGTAGCCCACGAAAACGTCAACAGTCCGGGTTACCGAATAGGATTCAACTCTAAAGTCTTCTCGGCAATGAAAAAATATATCAGCATAATGATGATTCTTGCATGCGTGGCCATTCATGCAAAGAACAAAAATGACTTTAACGCATGGCTGTCACTTATGGAAGAAATATCCAATGACAATCTCTCAAGGTTGAATTCTGCTTCTCTTGATGAAAGGGTCGAAACAGAACGGTATGGGCAATTCCTGCCGCAAGCCGATGAAACATGTCCGTGCGACACGGAAAGCATTTGGTGGCTCAGAGGGGTATACAAGCCTGTTGGAGAAACTGTAGTGGCCATATTGCCAAGGGTATGTTTCGATTATCACGACGAAATGCGAAAATTCCAAGTGGAGAATCTTGTCATCGATTTTGTACTTCTCACCTATTCCCCAAGAGGAGAACTCTTGGGGCACAAGGTTATCGGGCATCATGGGGCAGCATATTTCTCACGTCTGCAATACCATCAAGAAGACAGCACTTTCATCTCAGAACAAGGGAGACTGATTGACGGAAGTCTCCTGAAGCAGTTCAAGCCTCTCGTTTTCTCTGTAGCCAAATATAAATACACTATAGATGGTAAAGGGAACGTCAAAGAGAAACAGATAGGGCAAACATGGAATGAGGTCGTCAGAGCCAAGGATACACGATGTGAGGAACTTACTTTTGAACAATTCCATCGACGCTTCAGGAAATGGAACGAAAAACATATCAACGACTCCATTTTCCTCCTTGATGGTAAGCAGGAGGGGATTCTGTCACCCTCCATACATTCCTTTATCCCTGACTCCACAGACTGCCGATGCTGGCCAAGAGACATAGTATGGTGGCCTGGATACTATGTAGAAACAAAGGATTCTCTTTATTACTTCCTCACCAAAGACTGCTCCACGCCCAAAGAGGGGGAACCTTTCTTAGAATACTTCATGCTTGTTTTCAGCAAAGAGGGAGCATTGCTTGAAACACGGAAGATCAACAAGACAACAGATATACCTATACCCTTTCACAACAAATAAAACTAACATGAGGGCAAAATGAAAAGAATAGCAATATGCCCTTACGCGAATTTGAAGATGACGACAACAATGCACGGATGAGAAAACTGCGCGACAGCATCATCAACAAAGCGTTCTCCTATGAGCAGAAGCTAAGGTGCAAGGAATCGAACGGGCTTACCATAGACGTTGCCGTCGATGCTCACTTTCCATTGTCTTGGACGAATTGACGGCCGTCGAAGTTCACTTCCCGTTGTCTTGGACGAATTTCCTGCGGGAAATGTTCACTTTCCATTGTCTTGGGCAAATTTCCTGCGGGAAATGTTCACTTCCCGTTGTCTTGGGCAAATTTCCTGCGGGAAATGTTCACTTCCCGTTGTCTTGGGCAAATTTCCTGCGGGAAATGTTCACTTCCTATTGTCTTGGACGAATTTCCTGTGGGAAATGTTCACTTCCCATTTTTGATGGGTTAGCAAAGACAACGAGAAACAACGGAAACAACAAATAACAACAAGAACGCTGACAAAGACAAACAGGAAACAACGGAAACAATGAATAACAACAAGAACGTTAACATAGGCAACGAGAAACAACAGGAACGTTGGCAAAGATAACGAGAAACAACGAATAACAACGACTATACCGGGACGCAGCGTTGTTTTCTGTTGTTATTGTTGTTTTCTGTTGTTATTGTTGTCTTTAGTTGTTGGCGTTGTCTTTAATCAATGGCGCAGTCTTTCAAATCATTGTGCACCGTGGTTTGGGCGGCCACACACGGGGGACTTGCATTTATAGAAATCAACTTCTCACGAGGTTGCGGCCGGCATCGATGCGCAGGAAGATGAAGAGCAGAATGGTGAAACCCCAGAGCGAGGAGCCGCCGTAGCTGAAGAATGGCAGCGGGATGCCGATGACCGGCGTGAGGCCCAGCACCATACCCACATTGATGAAGACGTGGAACAGGAAGATGCTCAACACGCAGTAGCCGTAGACGCGACCGAACTTGAACGGCTGGCGTTCGGCCAGATGGATGAGCCGCAGGATGAGCAGCAGGAAGAGCAACAGCACGCCGGCCGAACCGACAAAGCCTTCCTCCTCGCCCACCGTGCAGAAGATGAAGTCGGTGTCCTGCTCGGGCACGAACTTGAGCTTGGTCTGCGTGCCGTTGAGGAAGCCCTTGCCGCGCAGCCCGCCCGAGCCGATGGCGATTTCGCTCTGGTGCACGTTGTACCCCGCGCCGGCCAGGTCTTCGTCGAGGCCCAGCAGCACGTTGATGCGCACCCGCTGGTGGGGTTCCATCACGTCGTTGAGCACATAGTCGGCACTATAGAAGAAGGCGATGGAGCCCACGGCAAACAAGGCGATGAGCATATAGCTGTAAAGACGCGTGGAAAGGCCTTGGAACACGAGGTAGCCGATGAGTGCGGCACTGACCATCAGCTGCACCCAAACGACATCGAACGGAATGACAAACTCGGAGAACAGCAGCATCAGCAGCGTGACACCCACACTGCCGCCCGCCAGCCGCAGGGCCTTGCCCGGCTCGCGGCAGTAGGCATAGACCATGCCCGAGGTGAAGAGCTGCACCAACAGCAACACCACGAACTTGCCCACGGAGGTGGGGGTGTCCCAGAGCAGCACCTGCTCGTACTTGATGCCGATGACAAAATAGAGCACCATCGCCACGCCCGTGAACAGCACACTGCCCGGCATGCCCTCGCGATAGAACATCAGGAAGAACGACAGGTAGACCAGTGCCGAGCCCGTTTCGCGCTGCCCCACGATGAAGAGCATGGGCAACGCAACCACGCCTACGGCTGCGGCCAAGTGCTTGAACTTGAAAATGTTGAACCCATAGGTGCTCATCAGCTTGGCTACGGCCAAGGCCGTGGCAAACTTGGCGAACTCGGCCGGCTGCAGTCTGAGCGGCCCCAGCACCAGCCACGACCGCGAGCCTTTGATTTCGTGGGGGTTGAAAATGGTGACAAAGAGTAGCAGCAGAAAGAGCGCATAGACGACGTAGGCAAAGGTATCGTAGTAGCGGTCGTCCATCATGAGCAGCACAAAGCCCAGCACCAGCGACGTGCCTATCCACACAATCTGCATGCCCGACCGCGTGTCGAGCCCGAAGATGTCGGTCTCGCCATAGGTGTAGCTGGCCCCACACACGCTGATCCAGCCGAATACCAGCAGGGCCACATAGATGCCAATGGTCCACCAGTCCAGGCTGCGGAGCACACTGGGGTGCCTATCTGTTGCTCGAGCCATAAGCAATACGTCGTTTCTGCAAGGTCTCGGCCTCGTGAGCCCGGGCGGGCGAGAGCTTGCCTTTTATATACTGTTCAAAGAGCACGCCGGCGATGGGCACGGCAAAGTCGGCGCCGAAGCCGCCGTTCTCCACGTACACGGCAATGGCGATGCGCGGGTTGTCCATCGGCGCGAAGCCCATGAACACGGAGTGGTCCTGGCCGCGGTTCTGTGCCGTTCCTGTCTTGCCGCAGATGGGGAAGTCGAAAGCTCCCAAGTGCTTGCACGTGCCGCCGAGCACCGACGAGCGCATGCCGGCCACGATGTAGTCGTAGGCCCGCCGGCTGGCCCGCGTGTAATGCCGGCTATAATAAGAGGTGTCGATTTCGCCGCCGCGCACGCTGCGCACCACGTGGGGCGTGTAATAGTAGCCGCGGTTGGCAATGGTGGCACCGAGATTGGCGATTTGCAGCGGCGTGAGGTTCACCTCGCCCTGGCCGATGGAGATGCTGATGACAGTGAGCCCGTTCCACGAACCACGATAGGCCCGGTCGTAGAACGAGGCATTGGGAATGAGCCCGCGCTTCTCGCCCGGCAGGTCGATGCCCAGCTTGTAGCCGAAGCCCATGCTCACCATATAGTCGCGCCAGGTGTTCATGGCGTCCTGCACGGTTCGGTAACGCCGGCGGTTGCCCATCATGTGGAAGAGCCCCCAGCAGAAGAAACTGTTGCACGAGGTGCTGATGGCCGGGACGATGGAGAGCGGGGAGGCGTGCCCGTGGCAGCCCACGTGGAGGCCGCGGTAGGAGAATCCGTGGTGGCAGGGATACTGTGTGTGGCTGTTGATGATGCCCTCGGTGAGGAATGTGAGGCCCTGCGAAGTCTTGAACGTGGAGCCCGGCGGGTACTGTCCCATGATGGCGCGGTTGAGCAGGGGCTTCCACACGTTCCTGGACAGCACGCGATGGTACTTGCTGCGCTTGCGTCCCTCCAGGCTGCGGGGGTCGTAGCTGGGCGAAGACACGAGGGCGAGCACCTGTCCCGTCTGCGGGTCGAGGGCCACGATGGCCCCTATCTTGCCCTCCATCAAACGTTCGCCGAGAGCTTGCAGGTTGATGTCGATGCCGAGCGTCAGATCCTTGCCAGCACGCGGGCGGCGGTCGTACTTGCCGTTCTGATACTTGCCCTGGATGCGGCCGTGGGCGTCGCGCAGCAGTATCTGCACGCCTTTCTCGCCGCGCAGCTCTTTCTCATAGCTGCGCTCCACGCCCAGTTTGCCGATATAGTCGCCGGGCTGATAGTATTCGTCCTCGTCGATGTCGCCCTGCGACACCTCAGCCACATCGCCCAGCACATGGGCGGCATAGGGGTACTGGTATTGGCGGATGCTGCGCTTCTGCACGTAGAAACCGGGAAAACGGAACATCTTCTCCTGAAACACGCTGAAGTCCTTGTCGTCGATCTGGCTCATGAACAGCTGCTGCGTGAAGCGCGAATAGCCGGGATTCTTGCTGCGATCCTTGATTTCGTCCATGCGCTGCACGAAGTATTCCTTGGTGATGCCCAGCGTCTGGCAGAAGTCCATGGTGTCGAGGCGGCCTTTCTCCTCGTTCATCACCACCATGATGTCGTAGGCCGGCTGGTTGTAGACCAGCAGTTTGCCGTTGCGGTCGCGGATGACTCCGCGCGAGGGAAACTCAATTTTCTTGAGAAAAGCATTGGAGTCGGCGCTCTTGCGATAGTCGTCACTGAGCAGCTGCAGGGTGAAAAGCCTCACGATGTAGACCGTCACGATGACGACGGCCACGCCGCCGATGACGAGCTTTCGGTTTTCAAGATCAAAGTCTTTCATGCTGCCGCTTCCTCAGATTTGCAACCACAATGATGAGAATCACCGAGAGCACGGTGCTCGACGACACGGACAAGGCCCACTGCTGCCAGTTGAAGAACGAGAACGTCTCCACCGTGAAAAAGAGCAGGCAATAGGCAAACGTGAGCAGAAGCGTGTAGAACAGGTAGCGCGTAAAGCCGAAAGTGAAGATGGCGGGCTGCAGGTCGTCGTCGCTGTCGCGCTGGGTGAAGAGCTCGAGCAAATAGGGCTGCAGCAGGCCGATGGTCGTCATCGACGTGGCTGCCACGCCCGGCGTGTTGGAGAAAATGTCGACGCAAAGCCCCATCAGGAAGCTCCACACCAGCACGCCCCAGCGCGGATAGCTGCGCCTGAAGCTGGCCACGAAGTAGACATAGACCAGCGGCGTGGCACAGTCGAACAGGTGAATGTGGTTGAGCACCAGGGCCTGGGCCAGCAACAGCACCACGAAGAGCAGCAGTCGTCTCAGAAAATCTATGTTCATGGGCCTACTTGTCGTCCTTAGGTTTCAGGGAGTCCTGGGCGGCGCGCAGCACGTCCAGACGCTCCTGCATGGGTTTGTTGTCGATGACGCACACGTCGCGCAGCCGGGCAAAATCGGTGGAGAGCACCAGCTGCAGCCGATAGGACAGCCCGTCGGCCGAGTTGTAGACATGGAGAATGCGCCCCACGGCAATGCCGGGAGGGAACACCGAGGAGTAGCCGCTGGTCTCGACCCACTCGTAGAGCTTGAAGTGGGCGTGACGCGGCACGTCGTCTACAAAGGCTTTCCTGGGGTCGCCGCCGTTCCAGTGCAGGTAGCCGAAATAGTCGCGGCCGCGTATGCGGCAGCTGATGTTGGAGGCGGTGTTGAGGGCCGGAATCACCACCGCGTAGTGTGCCGACGCCAGATAGACAATGCCCACCACGCCATTGCCGCACACCACGCCCATGTCCTTGGCCACGCCGTCGGCCGTTCCCTTGTCGATGGTCAGCAGATTGTCGTGCCGGTTCACCGTGTTGCTCACCACCTTGGCCGGTATCAGGTTGTACTGCCTGAGCAGGGCCAGCTGGTCGCGGTGCACCCATCCACTGTCGTGGGTCAGCTCGGCGAGCTTGTCAGAGAGGCTCCTCACATGCTGTTCCAGATAGAGGTTGCGCTGGGTAAGCTCCTGGTTCACCTTCGACATGGAGAAGAACGACTGCACTTCGGCGTTCCATCCGAGCATCCGGCCCGCGACGGCATTGGCCGAAGTGAACCACACACTGCCCTGATAGCTGTTGTATTGGAACAACAGCACCAGGCTCAGCACCTCCAAAACGAGGAAAACGAACCAGTGATTGTACTTGGCAAGGAACTCTAACAGATTACGCATGCTACACACTTTGAACTTTGAAGATTGAACCTTGAACTTAATGAACAGGTGGAAACAGGCGATGCACGTCTGCAACCACCAAGTTCAAAGCTTAATCTTCAAAGGCCGAAGGCCTCGAAGTTCAAAGTTCAATCTTCAAAGTTGACCGTTCAAAGTTGATTGTTCAGCGCATGAGGAACGAGAACCGGTTCACGTTCTTCAGGGCGATGCCGGCACCCTTGGCCACGCTGTGGAGCGGGTCTTCGGCAATGTGGAACGGAATGTTGATCTTGTCCTGCAGGCGCTTGTCGAGGCCGCGCAGCAGCGCACCGCCACCGGTGAGGTAGATGCCGTTCTTCACAATGTCGGCATAGAGCTCGGGCGGAGTGGCCTCCAGGGCCGAGAGCACGGCGTTCTCGATCTTGGCCACCGTCTTGTCCAGGCAGTGTGCAATCTCCTGATAGCACACGGGCACCTCCATGGGCAGGGCTGTGATGCGGTTGGGGCCGTGCACGATGTAGTCTTCAGGAGCCTCGTCGCCCAGATCGGTGAGGGCCGAGCCCACGTGAATCTTGATGCGTTCGGCCATGCGTTCGGACACCTTCACGTTGTGCTGGCGGCTCATATACTCCTGAATGTCGGCCGTGAGGTCGTCGCCGGCGATGCGGATGGAGTTGTTGCTCACGATACCGCCCAGCGAGATAACGGCAATCTCCGTGGAGCCGCCGCCGATGTCTACAATCATGTTGCCCTCGGGAGCCTCCACGTCAATGCCGATGCCTATGGCGGCGGCCATGGGCTCGAAGATGAGATACACGTCGCGGCCGTCGGCATGTTCGGCCGAGTCGCGCACGGCACGCAGCTCCACCTCGGTGCTGCCCGAGGGCACGCCGATGACCATTCGCAGCGACGGCGAGAACAGGCGAGAGCCCGTGTGCACCATCTTGATGAGGCCGCGCATCATTTGTTCGCAGGCCGTGAAGTCGGCAATCACGCCGTCGCGCAGGGGGCGGATGGTGCGAATATTGTCGTGTGTCTTCTCATACATCATCTTAGCCTTCTCCCCCACGGCAATCATCTTGTCGGTTCGACGGTCGAGGGCCACCACGGAGGGCTCGTCCACCACAATCTTGTCATCGCTGATGATGATGGTGTTGGCCGTGCCAAGGTCCATGGCTATCTCTTGAATAAACGAAAAAAATCCCATTGTTCTATCTTGATTATTTGGCAAACCAGTTGTGAATGGCCGTATCGTAGTGGCTACTCACGCCGAAAGCACGCTCGGCCAGCAGCCTGCGGTCGGCCAGGTCGGTCTGTGCACCTTTCCTGTTCAGGATGTCGAGCAACACGCCATACTCGGCCTTGCTCGGCACGATGACCACGTCCTTGAAGTTCTTGGCCCCGGCGCGGATGAGCGAAATGCCGCCTATGTCGATCTTCTCGATGATGTCGGCGTCGCTGGCGCCACTGGCCACGGTCTGCTCAAAGGGGTACAGATCGACGATGACGAGGTCGATGGCGGAAATCTCGTACTCCTGCATCTGCTGCCGGTCGCCCTCATTGTCGCGACGGGCCAGTATGCCGCCGAACACCTTGGGATGGAGCGTCTTCACGCGTCCGCCGAGGATGGAGGGATAGGTGGTCAGATCTTCCACCTTCCGGCAGGCGTAGCCCAGACTCTCGATAAACTGCTGTGTGCCGCCGGTGCTCAGGAATTTCACGCCCTCCTGATGCAGTTTGGCCAAGAGTTCTTCCAGTCCGTCTTTGTGGAAGACCGAGACAAGCGCGGTCTTCATTTGTTTTGTTTCAGCCATAAAAATACGTACGTTTATGAGTTCGGTATATACCTAAGAGTGCGCAAAGTTACTAATTTTTAGGGGAACACGCGCGCAAAAGCCCGAGAATTTCGCCGCGGCGCACGTTAATTTGTCCCAAGTCAAACCGCCCCGAAGCCCTGCCCCGCCGGACGGGCCCGCACGCTCTGCCCGCGATGGCGTTTGGAAGCCGGTGCGATTGCGCCGGAATCGCGCCGCCCCGACGGCGTAAACGCGGGGCGAAAAACCCGCAGACGCAAGGCCGAAAACCCGCAGACGCGGGCCCGAAAAGGCCTTGCCGCAAACACTGCCCGCACCATCGGCCTGGCCTCCTATTATAATAAGAGGTGTGGGGAGGGCACGCATGGCCAAAGATGCGGCAAAAGAAAACAAGCCGAAAAAGGGTGATTATGATATTTTTCCATTAACTTTGCACCGGCTTTGCAAGGCCTGCACCGGCACATGGCGGGCAAGCAGACGCACGACACATGAATTTTCGGATCAAGAAACTCGACATATTTATTGTCCGCCAGTTCGGACTCTTATTCGTAGGAACGTTCTTCATCTGCCAGTTTGTGCTGATGATGCAGTTTCTGTGGAGATACATCGACGAGCTCATCGGCAAGGGACTGTCCATGGAAGTGATGGCGCAGTTCTTCTGGTACATGGCCCTGATGCTCGTTCCCCAGGCTCTTCCGCTGGCCATCCTGCTGAGCGCGCTCATCACTTTCGGCAATCTGGGCGAGAGTTCGGAGCTCACAGCCATCAAGGCGGCCGGCATCTCGCTCATGCAAACCTTTCGGTCGCTCATCGCAGTTACCGTGCTCATCAGCCTGGCCTCGTTCTATTTTCAGAACAATGTGGGGCCCGAGGCCAACATGAAAATCACCCAACTGCTCATCTCGATGAAGCAGAAGAGCCCCGAACTGGAAATTCCCGAGGGCGTATTCTACGACGGAATCCCCAACAGCAACATCTACGTGCAGAAGAAAGACGTGCACTCGGGCAAGCTGTACGGCATCATGATTTACCGCATGACCCAGAGCTACGAGGACGCCGCCATCATTCTGGCCGACTCGGGCATGATGCAATCGACGGCCGAAAAGAAGCACTTGCTGCTCACGTTGTGGAGCGGAGAGTGGTTCGAGAACATGCAGACGCAGCAGCTGGCTGGCAGCGCGGCCGTGCCCTACCGCCGGGAGACGTTTGTGACCAAGCAGATTGTGCTCGACTTCGACGGCGACTTCAGCATGACAGACGCCGCCTCGCTCTCGAACAATGCCCGCAGCAAGAGCCTGCAGCAGATAGCCCACGACGTGGATTCGCTGAACCATGTCTACGACAGCATCGGGCGCGTGTTCTACGAAGACGCGCGCCGCAGCTACTATGCCCTGCCTCTCATGACCCGCCACGACTCGCTGGCCGCAGCCCGACGGGCCGACGCCCGGAAGGTGGACTTCGACCGGCTGCTCCAGAAACTCACGCCCGACCAGAAGCGGCAGGCGCTGGCCGAGGCCCTGAGCCGCGTGCAGGGCGAGGTAAACGACCTGGAATTCAAGAGCCTGCTCACGGAAGACAACGACCTCGTCATCCGCCAGCACCACATCGAAACCATCAACAAGTTCACGCTGGCACTGCAGTGTCTCATCTTCTTCTTCATCGGCGCGCCGCTGGGCGCCATCATCCGCAAGGGCGGACTGGGCGTTCCGGTCATCATCTCGGTGTTCGTATTCATCGTGTACTACATCCTCGACAACTCGGGCTACCGCATGGCACGGCTGGGCGAGTGGTCGGTGTGGTTCGGCAAAGGACTGGCTCCGGCCGTGCTCACGCCCGTGGCCGTGTTCGTGACCTACAAGGCCTGCGGCGACTCGATGGTGTTCAATGCCGACGTGTGGCGGCGGTTCTTCATGCGCATGCTGGGCCTGCGTACCAAGCGTCACATCAGTGGCAAGGAGGTGATTATCCGTGAACCCGACTACCGGCACGACGCCGAGGAGCTGCTTCGCATCAGCCATGCCGTGACCGATTACTCGCGCGAGCACAGCCTGGTGTCGCCGCCCAACGTCGTGAAGACCTTTTTCAGGTATCGCCCCGACCACGAAATCGAGCGCATCGGCGAGCAGCTGGAGGCTGTCATCGACGACTTGTCGAACACCCGCGACAAGCAAATCGTACACCTGCTCAACGCCTACCCCGTGATGGCTGTCAGGGCCCACACGCGGCCGTTCGAGCGGCGGTGGCTCAACGTGGCCTCGGCCGTCATCGTGCCGCTGGGCCTGTTTTTCTACCTGCGCATGTGGAGTTTCAGGCTGCGGCTACTGCGCGACCTGCGCACCATCAAGCTCACCAACACCAGCATCATCAACTACACGGAGAAGCATCTCATCAAGGACTGATGCGCCCGTGACCCCATTCATAACACCCAACCCAAGTCAAAAGAAAGGAAAACAAATATGGCAGACTTCAAATTGAGTAGCATCGAGGATGCAGTCAAGGATTTCAAGGAAGGCAAATTCGTCATCGTCGTCGACGATGAAGACCGTGAGAACGAGGGCGACCTGATTGTCGCCGCCGAAAAAATTACGCCCGAGAAAGTGAACTTCATGCTGAAAAACGCACGCGGCGTGCTCTGCGCGCCCATCACAATCTCGCGTGCCGAGGAGCTGGACCTACCCCACCAGGTGCAGGACAACACGTCGGTGTTGGGCACTCCCTTTACCATTACCGTGGACAAACTGGAGGGATGCACCACCGGCGTGTCCACGCACGACCGGGCCGAGACCATCAAGGCACTGGCCGACCCTGCGTCGACGCCCCAGACTTTCGGCCGCCCAGGCCACATCAACCCGCTCTATGCCCAGGACAACGGCGTGCTGCGCCGCTCGGGCCACACCGAGGCGGCCGTGGATCTGTGCCGGCTGGCCGGCCTCTATCCCGCCGGGGCGCTGATGGAAATCATGAACGACGACGGCTCGATGGCCCGCATGCCCGAGCTGCAACAGATGGCACACGAGTGGGATCTCAAGATCATTACCATCAAAGACCTCATTGCCTACAGGCTCAAAAAGGAGTCGAGCATCGAGGTGGGCGTGGAGGTGGACATGCCAACCGCCTACGGCCACTTCCGCCTGATACCCTTCCGGCAGACCAGCAACGGCCTGGAACACATGGCCGTCATCAAGGGCGAGTGGGCCGAAGACGAGCCCGTGCTCGTGCGCGTACATTCTTCTTGCGCCACGGGCGACATCCTGGGCAGCCAGCGTTGCGACTGTGGAGAGCAGCTGCACAAGGCCATGCAGATGATTGAAAAAGAGGGCAAAGGTGTGGTGATCTACATGCAGCAGGAGGGCCGCGGCATCGGATTGATGAACAAGATTGCCGCCTACAAGCTGCAGGAACAGGGCATGGACACCGTGGAAGCCAACGTGCACCTGGGCTTCAAGCCCGACGAACGAGACTACGGCTGCGGCGCGCAGATGCTGCGGCAGCTGGGCATTCACAAGATGCGCCTCATGACCAACAACCCCACCAAACGCGTGGGACTGGAGGCTTACGGGCTAGAAATCGTCGAGAATGTTCCCATCGAGGTGAAGCCCACCCCCTACGACGTGAAGTATCTGCGCACCAAACGCGACCGCATGGGGCACATCCTGCACCTGAAATAGTCATTTCTGTTACTTTTTCGAGGCGTTTCCCAAAATAACGGAAGCAATCTTTCGTTTTAAGGAATGAAATGTTTAATTTTGCAAGGAAATAACCATTCACAGACTAGCAGTATATGGCACAACTATCAGACCGTCTGAATCGCCTGGCTCCATCGGCCACACTGGCGATGTCGCAGAAGAGCAACGAAATGAAAGCTCAGGGCATCGACGTTATCAACATGAGTGTGGGCGAGCCCGACTTCAACACGCCCGAGCACATCAAAGCCGCCGGCAAAAAAGCCATCGACGACAACTACTCGAAGTATTCGCCCGTGCCGGGCTATCCGGCACTGCGGAAAGCCATCGTGGACAAGCTCAGGCGGGAGAACCAGCTCGAATATACGGACGGGGAAATCCTCGTGGGCACGGGTGGCAAGCAGGGAGTGTGCAACACCGTGCTGGCCTTGGTGAACCCCGGAGACGAGGTGATTATCCCTGCCCCCTACTGGGTGAGCTACCCGCAGATGGTGAAGCTGGCCGGCGGAGAACCGGTCGTTGTCAGGGCCGGATTCGAGCAGGACTTCAAAATGACGCCCGAACAGTTGGAGGCTGCCATCACACCTCGCACCAAGATGCTGATTCTCTGCTCCCCCAGCAACCCCACGGGAAGTGTGTATTCACAGGAAGAACTCGACGAGCTGGCCCGGGTCATCCTGCGCCACGAAGACGTGTTCGTGCTCGCCGATGAGATTTACGAGCACATCAACTACGTCGGCAAGCATGCCAGCATAGCCAGTTATCCGGGCATGAAAGAGCGCACCATCATCTGCAATGGCGTGAGCAAGGCCTACGCCATGACCGGCTGGCGCCTTGGCTGGGTGGCTGCGCCCGAGTGGATTGTCAAGGGCATCAACAAGCTGCAAGGCCAGTACACCAGCGGCACTTGCGACGTGTCGCAGATGGCTGCACTCGCTGCCTATGAGAGCAGTCAGGCCTGTGTCGAGGACATGCGCCGGGCTTTCGAGCGCCGACGCAACCTCATCGTGAGTCTGGCCAAAGACATTCCGGGACTTGAGGTCAACGTGCCGCAGGGCGCCTTTTACCTCTTTCCCAAGTGCTCCAGCTTCTTCGGCAAGAAAAACGGCAGCCACGTCATCCACAATTCCACCGACTTTGCCATGTATTTGCTTGAGGTGGGGCGTGTGGCCACAGTAGCCGGCGACGCCTTTGGCGACCCCGATTGTTTCCGCATGAGCTACGCCACCAGCGACGACAACATTCGCGAGGCCATGCGTCGAATTAAAGAGGTGACTGCGCTTTTGAAGTAAAATTTTGTTAAAACTTGGCAAACACACTCGCAATAAACCAAAAGTTGCTATCTTTGCGAATGCTTAAATATCCGTTTTTCGGCCTATCACACGGGCCAGACACGAAAAAATATAGACCAAAAGACACTTTTAGACGCACATCACTAACAAAAAGCAAATAATTCATTATTTATAACTAAAAATTAAATTTCAACATTATGGCAACTACACAAAAAGCCGCAGCCCCCAAGGCTGCAAAGAAGTCGCAGGGCTTCACAGGTATCAGAGGCGCATTCTGGATCATCGTTGTATGCTTCATCGCTGCTGTATGTATCTTCAATCTCGTGCTCGGCAACGAAAGCAACTTCCAGGGAAACAACTCGGAGAACGGGCCTCTCAACATTCTGGGTACTATCTACAAGGGTGGTGTCGTGGTGCCTGTCATCCACACCCTGCTGCTTACCGTGCTCTGTCTTTCCGTTGAGCGTTGGCTGGCTCTGAAGACCGCTTTCGGCAAGGGCAGCCTCACCAAGTTCGTGGCCAACACCAAGGCTGCCTTGAAGGCCAACGATTTCGCCAAGGCTGAGGACCTCTGCAACAAGATGCAAGGCTCTGTAGCAAACGTGGTGGTCGCTTCCCTGCATGCCTACAAGGACATGGAGAGCGGTGCAAATGCCGGTCTGAAGAAGAGCCAGAAAGTGGCCAAGATTCAGCAGGCACACGAGGAGGCTACTCAGCTGGAGATGCCTACGCTGCAGATGAACCTCCCCATCATTGCTACTATCGTGACACTGGGTACACTTACCGGACTGCTCGGTACTGTGACGGGTATGATCAAGTCGTTCCAGGCTCTGGCTGCCGGTGGCGGTGGTGACTCTCTCGCTCTGTCAACTGGTATTTCCGAGGCCCTGATTAACACGGCTTTCGGTATCGCAACTTCTTGGTGCGCTGTTATCTCCTATAACTTCTTCACCAACAAGATCGACAAGCTGACATACGCACTCGACGAGGTAGGTTACTCAATTGCCCAGACTTACGAAGCTAACCACACAGACGAGGCTTAATTTTTGCTGACCCTTTAAAATATTATCACTATGGGTAAAGTAAAAATTAAGAAGAGCGACGTCTGGATCGACATGACTCCTATGTCCGACGTGATGGTGCTTCTGCTGACTTTCTTCATGCTGACGTCCACGTTCGTGAAGCAAGAGCCGGTGAAAGTAAACACGCCAGGATCCGTATCGGAGATAAAGGTGCCGGAGAAAGATGTCCTGAATGTGCTTGTCGGAAATGACGGCAAGATATTCATGAGCATGGATAAAACGACCGACGTTCAGAACGTGCTCAACGACGTGACCAGCCAGTTTGGTCTGCAGTTGAGTGCCGCAGAACAGAAGAAGTTCCTCGACGACCCCATGTGGGGTGTGCCTATGAGCGAACTCGAAAGTTATCTGAAGCTCGACAAAACACAGATGCCCGAAGCCATTAAAAAGTATGGTATTCCGACCGACTCTGTACCAGGCAAGACCGGTGCCGCCGCAATGAGCGAGTTCCAAATCTGGGTTAAGGCTGCGCATGCCGCCAACCCGGATGCCAAGATTGCCATCAAGGCCGATGAAAAGACCCCGTACAAGACCGTGAAGAAAATCATGAGTGAGCTGCAGGATATGAGCAAGAACCGTTATTATCTGATTACTCAATACAAGAAAGCGGAGGATTAAGAATGGCTAAGCAAGGAAAAAGCAAACAGAAGAAGATGGATGTCCGCGTGGACTTCACTCCGATGGTTGATATGATGATGCTTCTTATCACATTCTTCATGCTCTGCACATCGCTGGCCAAGCCCCAAACGATGGAATTGAGTATGCCGAGTAACGATAAGAACCTGCAGGATCAGGACAAGACTGTGACCAAGGAATCGTACACCATTACGATTTACTGCACGGCCGACAACCAGATCTACTATGTAGCCGGACAGATTAAGCCTGAAACGCCCGAGTGCCTGAAGAAGACCACGTGGGGCATCAAGGGCATCCGTTCCGTGCTTTACAATCACACCACCGAAGACGGAACAAATCCCGTTCAGGACGTGATGAAAGCAAAAGCTGCATTGGACAAGTTGAAAGCTGATCCCAACAAGAAGATGTCTCAAGAGGAGTACAACAAGCAACTCTCCCAGATCAAGGCCGGTGTGCTGGATGGCAAGAAGATTCAAACCATGACCGTCATCATCAAGGCTACCGACAACTCCACCTACAAGAACTTGGTGGATGCGCTTGACGAGATGCAAATCTGCAGCATCAACAAGTATGTAATCGACAAGATGAACGATCAGGACGTGGAGCTTCTCAAGAAGAACAACGTCAAGATGTAAGCATGTCTAAACGATTAAAGAGTTTAAGAAATGGCAAATATTGATTTAACAACCAATGGTTGGGTCGATCTTATCTTCGAGGGTAGGAACCAATCCTACGGAGCTTACAAGCTTCGCAGGAACACCCCAAAGAGAAATATCTACTCCATCATCGTTATAGCATTGCTGGCAGTTCTGTTCATCGGTATCTACGTTGCAAAGTCCGCATACGACCAGTACCAGCTGACTCATCAGAAAAACGAGCAAGTCACCGAACTCTCTGCCCTCAACAAGCCCGAGAAAAAGGCTGAAGTGAAGCGCAAAGACATTCAAATTCCTAAAGAGAAACAGGAAGTAGTGCAAGAGGTGAAATCCTCTATCAAATTCACTGCTCCCGTTATCAAAAAGGACAACGAGGTGAAGCCCGAGGACGAAATGAAGACGCAGGATCAGCTGATGCAGACCAACACCGCCATCGGTGCACTTGATGTTAAAGGTAACAGCGACAATGGCGCAGTGCTGCAAGTTGCTCAACGCGTGGCCGACGAACCTGTAAAACCAGACAAACCCGAAGTGGAGAACAAGGTGTTTGACGTGGTAGAGCAGATGCCTTCATTCCCTGGCGGAAATGCCGCCTTGATGAAGTATCTGGGTGACAACATCAAATATCCGGTTGTTGCCCAAGAGAACGGTGTGCAGGGCCGCGTCGTGGTATCCTTTGTGGTTGAGCGTGACGGTTCCATCACCGACGTGAAGGTTGTCCGTTCCGTAGACCCCTCTCTCGACCGTGAGGCTGTACGCGTGGTGAGTACCATGCCGAAGTGGATTCCCGGCAAGCAGAACGGTTCTGCTGTACGCGTGAAGTATAACGTGCCTGTAGCTTTCAGACTGCAGTAATCCTTTATTTATGAGCAAACTCACATCTTACATCATCGTAGGATTAACACTGACCACCGTCCTTTTCTCTTCTTGCCATAACAACAAGAAAGGAAAGGACGGGCGGACAGATACTTATTCATCAGGGGCGATTCACTTCGTCTCTGATGAAAGTTTTAGTCCCCTCATTGAGGAAGAACGCTTTGTCTTCCAAAACGACTACCCCAAGGCCAAAGTGACTCCCATCTATACCAACGAGTCGGAAGCCATCAACAGACTCCTCAATGGCAAGGCATGGCTGGCCTTTACGGCACGCGACTTCAAGCCATCCGAAATCAAAAGCCTGCAAGCTCAGAGCTACAGACCGGTGTCCCTCAAGCTCGCTTACGACGCATTGGCATTCATCGTGAACAAGGCGAACACTGACACCATTATCTCGGTCAAGAACATTGAACACATCATGACCGGCAAAGCCACCCGGTGGAGCGACCTCTTCAAAGGCTCCCAGCGCGGCACCATCACCGTGGTATTCGACAATGCCAAGTCGAGTACCGTCCATTACGTAGAAGATTCCATCCTCGGCGGCAAAGCCATCTCCAATCTGCATGTGGCCGCTGTCAACAAAACTGCCGAGGTGATCAAATACGTCGAGCAGAATCCGGGGGCCATCGGCATCATCGGCAACAACTGGCTCAACGACAAGCACGACTCCACCAACCTGACATTCAACAAAAACATCCGCGTGATGAGCGTGAGCCGTATCCATCCGGCCACGCCGACGAGCGGCCGAAAACCCTACCAGTATTACATCTATAACGGTGAGTATCCCCTCATCCGTACGGTCTACGCCCTTCTCAACGACCCTCGCCAAGGACTGCCATGGGGCTTTGCCCACTTCATCGAGGGGCCCAAGGGACAGCGTATTGTCATGAAAGCCGGACTGCTTCCCGTATTGGGCAACATCAATATCCGGGATGTTAATGTTAGTCAATAATTGAAACTATTCGCTTCCGGCATCGTCACAAGAG
The DNA here is from genome assembly GCF_000518545.1 of Hallella seregens ATCC 51272. GTDB lineage: Bacteria > Bacteroidota > Bacteroidia > Bacteroidales > Bacteroidaceae > Prevotella > Prevotella seregens. The sequence continues at coordinate 136,453 of NZ_JADU01000001.1, read as the reverse complement.
CAGACACTACGTCCAAGGGGCCGTGTAGTATACCCCATCCACATGGTGGCAACGAAAGAAATAGAATCAAAGGTCAAAGTTTTAAATACAAAGAATTATGAAAGCAATCAAATATGTATTGATGGGCACGCTGATGTTATCAGCTGTCCCGACGATGGCACAGCAGGACAACAAAGCCATCATTGAACAGGCCACCAAGATTATCAAGAGCAAAGGCGCCGATTACAACAATCAGGTGAAGCAGCTCTACAAGGACAACAAGAAGAATCCAGAGGTGCTTGTGGGTATCGGCAAGGCCATGCTTGCGGAGAAAGATACCGCCAACGCCCTGAAGTTCGCAGACTACGCTTTGGCCAAGGACGGCAAGTACGCCAAGGCTTTCCTGCTCAAGGGCGACATCGCCGTGATGAAAGACGATGCCGGCAGTGCTGCCGAGAACTATCAGCAAGCCAAGTACTTCGATCCAAAAGATCCTGACGGCTACTACAAGTATGCCATGATTCTGCGCGGGCGCAGCCCCGAGGAAGCCGTTGCCAACCTCGAAGAGCTCCGCACCCAGCGTCCCGACTACCCTGTCGATGCACTCTGCGGCCGTGTCTACTACATTGCACAGAAGTATGAGAACGCCGAGAAATACTACGACAAGGTGACCGACAGGAGCAAACTCGAGGACGAAGACATCACCTATTACGCCATGACCACCTGGCTGCTCGGCAAGCGCGAGAAGAGTGTAGACATCTGCAAGATGGGCCTCAGCCGCGACCCGCGCCGCTCGGGCTGGAACCGCATCGCATTTTACAGCTACACTGACCTGAAGAATACCAATGAAGCCCTCGACTATGCCGACCGTCTGTTCAACAAGAGCGACAGCGCACACTACATCGGCGAGGACTACGTGTACTACGGCACAGCCCTGCAACAGGCTGAACGCTGGGACGATGCCATCAAGGCATACGAGCAAGCCATTGAGCTCAGCAAGGACAACAGCAAGCAGGTGGCCATTATCGATAAGAACCTCTCCGACATATATCTGAAGAAAGGCGACTTCAACAATGCCGTAACCTACTTTGAGAAGTCGCTCGCCGGCAAGGACAAGAAGACCGCCGACGACTTCGACAACCTGGCTTCACTCTATACCGAGATTGCCACACAGAAGACCCAGGCAGACGATGCCGCCGGTGCCGCAGAGGCTTATCGGAAAGCCGACCAAGTGTACAGCGAGTACGTACAGGCCTATCCCAACTATCAGAACTGGTGCAACTACATGCGCGGCCAGGTGAATGCCAACCTCGACCCGGACAGCAAGCAGGGATTGGCCAGGCCTTACTACGAAGCTCTCGCCAACTCCTTAGAGACAAAGGCTGAGCGCAGCAACAGCGAGAACGCCATGCTGAAGCAGGCTTATCTCTACATGATTGTCTATAACTTCAACGTGAAGCAGGACAAGGAGAACGCCAAGGTCTATGCCAACAAGATGTTGGCCATCGACCCGGAGAACGAGATTGCCAAGCAGGTCGCTGCCATGTAGGTCAATACAACCCATATAACCTTTCAACACAGAGATGAATCCCCCACTCCCAACCATCAAGGGAGAACAGCAAGCAGGGGCACGCCGCAGTTGCGGCGTGCCCCCTTTCATTGCAGCCAGACAAGATTTTACGCACAAGCACGCTCCAAACCCGGTTCCTCACAGCATGTAGACACAAAAATCCTCACTCACGGCCTGTTGCCATAAGTGAGGATAAACTTCCAATTACCCTTTAACTATGCCCTCGGACAGAGGGCCTTGTGCCTTACTCGGGCAGACTGATTGCCTCCTGAGGACATACAGAAGCGCAGGTACCGCACTCCGTGCACTCATCGGCATTGATGGAATAGATGTCGCCCTCTGAGATTGCGCCAACAGGGCACTCGTCAATACATGTTCCACATGCTACACAGTCGTTACTAATTACGTAAGCCATAGTTCTTGTTTTTTATTGTTTATAATGTTTTTGTAAACGTATGTATCAGGCAGGCCCATCATGGAATACCTACTTTTGTACACCGCAAAGGTAGGAAAAAGATTTGGAATACCTACTAATGAGGAGCCGTTTTTTTGATATTTAAACTTAATCTAACCTGTTGCAGGGCATTCCCTCTACCCCGTTCCGGCAATAAAAAGCCGGCTGCGCCGTTATCTCCATATATGAGACGACTGCTTATCACGCTTTGCGCCCTGCTCCAGCTCGGCACCACGCTTGCACAGGAACGGACGGTTCAGAACCGTCCTTATACCGACCTGCGCCCTTTCCACTTCGGCATTCTGGTGGGCGGCCACCTGCAAGACCTTGAGTTCAACAACGTGGGGCCACAGCTTGTCACCCTCGACGACGGCTCACAGCAGCAATATCTCATCACCGCCGACCAGGACCGCTGGGACGACGGCTTCCAAGTGGGTGTGCTGGGCGAGCTCCGTCTGAGCAGCACTTTCCAGTTCCGCATGGCCCCCGCTCTCTATTTCGGCTCACGCCACATCTATTTTCACAACATGGACGCCCAGTCCAACGAGTCGCTCATCACCCGCGCGCAGACGCTCAAGACGGCCTATGTCAGTTGCTCCCTGGACCTGATTGTCGGTGCCCAGCGGTTCAACAACCACCGTCCATACGCCATGATAGGCCTCAGCCCCGCCATCAATCTCAGCGGACTGGCCGACGACTACCTCAGACTGAAACGCTACGACCTCTTCTTCGAGGCCGGCTTGGGCTGCGATTTCTACCTGCCTTTCTTCAAAATCCGACCTGAACTGAAATTCATGTTCGGGCTCACCCATGCACTCGACATCGACCACGCCAACCAACTCAAGGACAAGGCCATGATTCCCTACAGCCGGTCGGTGAATCAGGCCAAGTCCAAGATGATTGCACTGACATTCTATTTCGAGTAGTCCCCCACCCTTTCTACCGCCGGACTTTCGGGGCCGGCATCATCGTAAGCGTCATCTTGCCGATGAAGATGCCGTGCTTGCCGTTCTGGTCCACGGGAATCTCCTTGCCGTCCAGATTCTTCACATAGCGCAGCGTCTTAAAATAGGTGTGCGAATGGCCGCCTAACACCAGATCGATGCCACGCGTGCGGCTCACGAGCAGCGGGTCACCCATGCCCTGTTCTTCCCATCCCAGATGCGAAATGCAAACCACCAGGTCGCACTTCCGGCGGTGCAGCTCGTCGGCCATGCGCTGTGCCGTCTCCACCGGGTCCAGGTATTTCGTCTCGCCATAGTTCTTGCGATCCACCAGTCCGTCCAGCTCGGGCGAGAGGCCGAACACGCCAATCCTCAGGCCTTCACGCTTCAGGATGATGTAGGGCTTCACCAGTTTGTCCAGCCCGTACTGGCTAAACTGATAGTTGGCACACACGATGGGGAAGTTCAACGCCGCAAAAACGCGGGCCATGTTCTCCAGTCCGAAGTCGAATTCGTGGTTGCCTATCGTGCCGGCATCGTAGTGCATTTGGTTCATCAACCCCACTTCCACATCGCCTTTGAACAGTGTGTAGTAAGCCGATCCTTGGCAAAAGTCGCCGCTGTCGAAGAGCAACAACCCCGGTTCCCGCCGTCGTTCCTCCTCCAACATGGCGATGCGGCGCAGGAAACCCGCCCGGCCGGCCAGCATGGTATCGGCCAGATGCTCGCTCAGCGGCATGATGCAGCTGTGCGTATCGTTGGTGTGCAGCACCACCAGCCGCTTCTGCGCCCACACCATCGTGGCCACGAGGCACAGCCCCACGGCCACCATCATTCTCCGAATGCTCTGTATTCTATTGTTCCTCATGAGTTTTCCACCTTGATTCGTCCCTCAATCCTGCTGTCCACCACGATGCCTTTCCGGGTCTGTTCCCTGAAAAAGTCCATGATGAGAAAGCGCACATTGTTCTTCTCGCCCTTGGGCAGCACCACGTCTGTACCGCTCTTGAAGGCGGTCATCTGGTCGTTGCCGTGCGACAGATAGTCGAGCGTGACCACCCGATACGTCCGTGCCGGGTCTATGGGCTGCCCGTTGAGCCGGGCACTCACCAGCTTGCCACTGCGCGTGATGACCAGCTCCACACCGTGGCTCACACCCTCGCCGCCGCGTGCGGCCATCTGTCCAAAGAGCTCCGTCACCTTGTCTCCGGAGAGCGAGAGGAAGCAGATCTTATTCTCGAACGGGGCCACGTCGAGCACGTTGCCATAGGTCACCTTGCCCTGTGCAAAGGCAGCGCGGATGCCGCCCATGTTGTAAACGGCAAAGTCGGGCCGCTCCTGGAATCGCGGGCCGCACCACATCAGAATGTCGGGCAGCAGGTTCGACAGCTCGCTCTCCGGCTGGTGGGCAGCCATGTAGCGGGCCACCGTGCCCACCACCGGGCTCATGATGCTGTCCACTTGGTGGCGGTATGGAGCCAGAAAGGCCGCCGCCTGGCCGTCGGGATGCGTGTCATAGCGGCTGTCCACCACAATACGCGTCCGTGTAATGCCGCTCATCTCGTAGGGCGTATGGCAGCTGGCCACCATCAGAACCGCGGCAAGCAGCCCCATGGATAATCCTTTTTTCTTCATATAAGCTGTATTTAAATGCGTGCAAATATAAGTTTTTTCAGTGAAAAGAGCAAGTTTTCACCGTGCTTTTCGGCACCGCACGGCAGGAGAACTCACTTTTCGGCCCTCCTTCGCCACATTTTGCACCGACAGCACAGCCATGCCAAGCCGTTGTGCAGGGTGTTGGGAGCGAAACATGCGGCGTGCGACGCAGGGATGTACAAATGTTAAAAACCAAAGAAATCGGCGGCCCCATCCCTTTATTCAACCGAAAAGCCGTACCTTTGCACCGCTTTTCGGCCTAACCGCTGGTTGGAGGACGAGTCTCCAGGCCATGTTGGGTTGGAACGACAAACAATTTTTAATAATCAAAGAAATGGATTTAATTAAAGTTGCAGAGGAAGCATTTGCAACCGGCAAGCAGTTCCCTGCCTTCCGTGCAGGTGACACGGTCACTGTCGCTTACAAAATTGTCGAGGGTACCAAGGAGCGCATTCAGCTCTACCGCGGTGTGGTCATCAAGGTTAATGGCCATGGCGACAAGAAGCGCTTCACCGTTCGCAAGATGTCGGGCACCGTGGGCGTGGAGCGTATCTTCCCCATTGAGTCTCCGGCTATCGACAGCATCGAGGTGAACAAGCGTGGCAAGGTGCGTCGCGCCAAGCTGTACTATCTGCGCAAGCTCACCGGCAAGGCTGCCCGCATTCAGGAGAAGCGCACGCTGACTACCAACGCCTGACCCTGCCTCTACCCCTCCCTGCCGGGAGGGCGGCAAGCCAGCCAAGACATAAAAGGCCCGCCTCCATGACTGGAGGCGGGCCTTTTTGTCGGGCGGGCACAGCGCAGAGGCTGCGCGATTGCGGTGAAAACGCCATGCGATTGCACCGCAAACGGCGGGCGATCAGGCCGTAAACGCCGGGCGTTTACGGCGCAACGGCGAGGCCCCGACCCTATAGACGCGCGTCCGCCCCGCCATAACGGCGGGCCGACGGCTCAGGGCTTCGGCTCTCTGTCCTCGTAGTTGATGGAGGCATCGGCATCGCCGCGCAACGCCTCGTTCAGGTCGCGCCAGTCCTGAAAGCCGGCAAAGAGCGCCAGCCGGTCCAGTGTCTCGGCCGAAAGCCGCCGCCGCCCGGTAGTGAACTCCCACAACTTGCGCAGCGAAGCTGCACTCAAGTTCACATGGTGCCGGGCAAGGGCCGTCGACACCCGGTCCAAATCGGCCACCAACTGCCGGGGCTCCTGCCTCATCTTCTTCCCTATTTCTGCGAGAAGGAGTTTCAAATCGTGCTTCATTCTCTATGCTTGCTACCGAAACCGACACCCTCGCCCACGGCCCGACCGGCCCGGCGGGCTGCGGTTCCGTCTCCTTTTTCCGGCTGCAAAGTTACGAATAAATTCAGAGAGCCGGCGTCGAATCACGGAATTTTCACTACCTTTGCGGCAGGATTTCTAAACCACGCTATCATGAAAGAATACGCACTCAAGTACGGATGCAATCCGAACCAGAAGCCTGCCCGCATCTATATGGAGCAGGGGGAACTGCCCGTCACGGTCATCAACGGCCGCGCCGGCTACATCAACTTCCTCGATGCCCTGAACAGCTGGCAGCTGGTCAAGGAGCTCAAGGCTGCCACCGGACTGCCCGCCGCCGCCAGTTTCAAGCACGTATCGCCGGCCGGGGCGGCCGTGGGACTGCCCCTCAGCGACACGCTGAAGAAGATTTACTTCGTGGACGACGTAGACTTCGAGCTCACTCCCCTGGCCAATGCCTATGCCCGTGCCCGCGGTGCCGACCGCATGTGCTCGTATGGTGACTTCTGTGCGTTGAGCGACACCTGCGACGAGACCACGGCCCTGCTCATCAAGCGCGAGGTGAGCGACGGCGTCATTGCCCCCGGATACACCCCCGAGGCCCTGAAGATTCTCCGGGAAAAGCGCAAGGGCACCTACTGCGTCATCCAGGTGAATCCCGACTACGTGCCCGCCCCCATCGAGCGGAAGCAGGTGTTTGGCGTAATTTTCGAGCAGGGACGCAACGAGGTGGACCTGAACGACGCGGCCCTTTTCCAGAACATCCCTACGCAAAACAAGACGTTCACGCCCGAGGCCCTGCGCGACCTGAAGATTGCTCTCATCACTCTAAAATACACGCAGAGCAACTCCGTGTGCTACGTCAAGGACGGACAAGCCATCGGCATCGGGGCCGGACAGCAGAGCCGCATCCACTGCACGCGACTGGCGGGCAGCAAGGCCGACGAGTGGTGGATGCGCCAAAGCCCCAAGGTGCTGGCCTTGCCGTTCAAGGATAAGATTCGGCGCGCCGACCGCGACAACACCATCAACGTGTATCTTTCCGAAGAAGCCGACGATGTGCTGCGCGATGGGGCCTGGCAACAGTTCTTCACCGAGCAGCCCCAGCCCTTTACCCGCGAGGAGCAGAAAGCCTGGATTGCCCAGAACACGGGGGTGGCCCTCGGCTCGGATGCTTTCTTCCCCTTCGGCGACAACATTGAGCGCGCCCACAAGAGTGGCGTGGAATACATCGCGCAGGCCGGCGGCAGCATCCGCGACGACCATGTGATCGACACCTGTGACAAGTATGGCATCGCCATGGCTTTCACGGGCGTGAGGCTGTTCCACCATTGAGCAATTCAAAATTCAGAATTCAAAATTCAAAATTTGGCCCTCCGGGGCACCTTGGGCTGTAGCTCTTTTGAACCGATGTACTCTGGATTTTGAATCAAAGGAGTACTGTCAAAGCGAACACCGCACAGCCAATTTTGAATCTCGGGCTATATCTGTAGAGACAAGAAAACCAAAGGGAAGAAAAACGATGCGACCAATTTTGAATTTTGAATCCTGAATTTTGAATTGAGCTTCACGGAGTGAAGCAAACACCGCGCAGCCAATTTTGAATTATGAATTTTGAATTTTGAATTAAAAAACATGGATGATTTCGACAAGATTCTCGAGGGCGGTATCACCTTCAAGGGCGCACCCAAAGACGGGCCCAAGGATGAAAAGGTGAAAACCAAGGCCAAAAAGAAGAAATATATCACCGGGGCCCATGGCTCCGGATCGGCCATGCAGAAAGCCAAGTACCGAAAACAGCGGGCCAACCGCAAGTCGCAGAAAAAATAAAAAACAGCGACAGCAGACAGCTGCAAGCCAAGAAAGAGGAATAAAAACGCTTCCGACAGACGGCTGCAAGCCACAGAAGAGAAACAAAAAACGGCTACAGCAAACAGCTGCAAGCCAAAAAGAGGAATAAAAGTCTGCTTCGGCAGACCACCGCGGACGGGCAGCGTCAGTTCTTTTTGGAACTCACGCTGCCCTTGCTACCAAGTACCAGCATGGTGGCCTGTAGCTTCTTCTTCGCATGATCGAAGAGCACGGCGGGATTGAGCCGGCGGCCTTTGAACTTCACCTCGAAGTGCAGGTGCTCGGTGGTGGCGCGGCCGGTACGGCCGGTGAGCCCAATGACCTGCCCGGCTTTCACCTTGTCGCCCGCCTTGACCAGGTTCTTGCTCTGGTGGCTGTAGAGTGTCTCGAAACCGTAGGCATGGCGAATGGTGATGCAGTTGCCATAGCCGGCAAAGGGCCCAGAGCGCACCACCACCCCGTCGAACGCAGCCAGAACGTTGTCGTTAGGGCGTGTCTTGATGTCCACGCCCGAGTGATGGCGCGCGCCGCCGTAGGGACTGATGACATGACTGCCCGGCAGAGGGTAGGCCCAGCGGTCTTTGCCGATGGCCTCCAAGTCGAGCTTGAACGTGGCGCTCTTCAGGAACGGGTCTTCCTCCACCTCGTCGGGATCCAGACTGATGCTCTTGCACTTTTCCGCCTTCACCACCGTCACCTCCACGCGGTTACCCGCCTTGCGGCACTGCACAACGGCACGACGCAGCCGGTGGCTGCCGGGATCGAGAATGATGGACGGGTTGATCCAGCCACCGTTGACCATGAGGGCAAACAGACAGTACACTTTCTCATCGGTGCCGCCCACGATAGCCACCGTCTGGCCGGCGCGGACGCGCTGCCCCACCTTGACCAGATTCTGCGCATTATAGCCGTAGACCGTCTCCAGTCCGTTGTCGTGACGGATGACGACCACATTGCCATACTGCGGAGTCTTACGCGACATGCGCACCACGCCACCGAACATCGCTTTCACGGCATCGCCCTTGGCGGTGACGATTTCCAGTGCCTGACCGTTCACCACTGCGGCCTTGCCCACAGGCAACGGAAAGGCATACTCATTGTCCTTGAGGATATTAAAATCTATGGTAAACGCCTGGCTGCGCTCAAAAAGCCGCGGCGTGACGACACTGATTTGCTGTTGCTCGGCTGCGGTGAACGCAGCCGACTGCTGCGCCAAGGCCTCGGAGCCCATGGCAAGAAAGAGGGAGGTCAGGAGTAGGTTTCGTAAATGTATCATTGTGAAAGGGGTTTAGGTCATGGCAAATATGTCTTGGGATGTAGGCTGTACGGGGCGTTGCGCCTCAGTGCAGGACGATGCCGGTGTAGATGCGTCCCGAAGCCGTACCCAGCCGGCGGGCCGAGAAATAATCGTCCACCCGGTCGTAGGTGCAGATGCCGCTCATCGTGATGTGTTCGGCATGCAGTCCGGCCTGTTCCAGTTGCAGCCGGTTGCAGAGCGGCAGGTCGATGTGCCACTTGTCTTGTCTGCGGGCAATGCGCGCCATGTCGTGGCCGGCCTGTGCAAAAGCGTCGTAAACTTCCTGCCCCACCTCGAAGCGGGCCAGCGAAATGCCGGGGCCAATGACGGCCATGAGGTCTTGCGGCTGCGTGTGGTAGGCCTCGTTCATCCGGCCCACCGCCCGTGCCACAATGCGCTGCACGGTGCCCCGCCAGCCGGCGTGGATGGCAGCCGCCGCATGATGGGCGCGGTCATAGAGCAACACGGGGATGCAGTCGGCCGTGGAAACGCCGATGCAGGTGCCGCGGCAGTTGGTGAGTAGCGCGTCGGCCCCCTCCAAAACAGCGGTTCGCGCCTCGGCCGACAGACCGAAAAGCGACTCGTCCACAACCCTGCACACCGTGCCGTGCACCTGATGGGGAACCACCAGCCGCGACTCGGCTACACCCAGCGACTCGGCCAGCAAGCGGCGGTTGGCCGCCACATGCTCGGGCGCGTCGCCGCAGTAGGGGTTGATATTCATCCGCCCGTAGGCTCCCCGGCTGTAGCCCTCGCGCCTTGTGGTCGAGAAAGCCGTGGCCGCGGGGCTGGCCAAATCATACCTGGTCAGCACGGGACTCATCGCTCCTCCTCCGGGTCGTACACCTCGTAGGCGTCGGAATCGTCAACGTCTTCCAGCTCGTCCTCGTCCAGATATTCGATGTCTTCCTCGTCGGCCCCCTCGTCGTGCAGCTCGGTTTGGAAGCTCGACATGTCCTTGTCGCGGTGCACCAGCGTGTCCTCCGAGGTGATGTTTTGCAGTTTGTTGCTCGCGCTGTTCAGTTCGCGCCAGAGCGTATCCTTGAGTTCGTCGAGTCCGTAGCCCGATACCGCGGATATGAACACCACGGGCAGGTCGGTGGGCAAAGTCTCGCGGAGCATCTCGATAAGCTCTTCATCGAGCAGGTCGCTCTTGGTAACGGCCAGCACGCGGTGCTTGTCGGCCAGCTCAGGATTGAACTCCCGCAACTCGTTGAGCAGCACCTCGTAGTCGTGTTTGATGTCGTGCACGGCCTCATCGGTGTCGCCCGGCACCATGAAGAGCAGCAGCGAGTTGCGCTCAATGTGGCGCAAGAAGCGCAGACCCAGGCCCCGGCCGCCGCTGGCTCCCTCGATGATGCCCGGAATATCGGCCATGACAAACGACTTGCCGTCGCGATAACTCACGATGCCGAGCGAGGGTTCGAGTGTGGTGAAAGGGTAGTTGGCTATCTTGGGACGCGCACTCGACAGGGCCGAGAGCAGCGTAGACTTGCCGGCATTGGGGAAGCCCACGAGGCCGACATCGGCCAGAAGCTTCAGCTCCAGTATGACCGTCATCTCCTGCATGGGCTCTCCGGGCTGGGCAAAACGGGGTGCCTGGCGCGTGGCCGTGCGGAATTGGAAATTGCCCAAACCGCCGCGACCGCCCTTGAGCAGCACCACTTCCTGCCCGTCGTAGGTAACATCGCAGACATACTTGCCCGTCTCGGCATTGTAGACCACCGTTCCGCAGGGCACGTCGATGTAGGCGTTCTTGCCGTCGGTGCCGTGGCACTTGTCGCGGCCGCCGTTGCCACCGTGCTCCGCAAAGACGTGCTTCTGGTACTTCAGGTGGAGCAGCGTCCAGTAGTTGTGGTTGCCACGCAGGATGATGTCGCCGCCATGACCGCCGTCGCCACCGTCGGGACCGCCATTGGGCTGGTACTTCACATGGCGCAGGTGCATGGAGCCGCGCCCGCCTTTGCCCGAGCGGCACACGATCTTTACGTAGTCTACGAAGTTGCTTTCCATTCTGTTTTAACTTTGATTTTTGATTTTTGAACTTTGAACTTGATGAAGACGCGGCTGCCAAAGGGCTGCCTACTGATAATGGATGGCTGGTTTTCCGTAGATGTCACGTTGTCAATGTTCAAAGCTCAATGTTCAAATCGAAGCCTTACAGGGCTTCGATGACAGCACTGATGTCGCCAAAAATACGGTCGAGCTCGCCCAGGCCGTCGATGTGATGGTGGATGCCCTCCCGGCGGTACCACTCGATGAGCGGAGCCGTCTGGCTGTGATACACGCCCAAGCGCTTCTTGATGGTCTCCTCGTTGTCGTCGCTGCGACCGCTCTGTTGACCGCGCAACACAAGCCGTTTCATCAGTTCCTCCTCAGGAACGTCGAGCTCTATCATGGCCGACACTTGGTGGCCACGCTCGGAAAGCATCTGCTTCAAGGCTTCGGCCTGCGGAATTGTACGGGGGAAACCGTCGAAGATGACACCCTTGTGCTCCTTGCCGAAACTGTCGTAAACGCTGGCCAGAATGCTGACCATCAGCTCATCGGGAATCAGCTGGCCGTTGTCGATATAGCCTTTGGCCGTCTTGCCCAGCTCCGTGCCATTCTTCATCTCGCTGCGCAACACGTCGCCCGTGGAAATATGCTCCAATCCAAACTTAGCGATCATCTTGTCGCTCTGTGTGCCCTTGCCTGAGCCCGGGGCACCGAAAATTACAATATTCTTCATTATCCTTATATAAAACTTGTCTTTCCTCTCGGTGAAGACGGAGAATAGGAGGCTTCGCGCCCGCTACTCCACCACCGCATAGATGTCGCGCAGGTTGCGTCCCTGCTGGTCATAATCCAGTCCATAGCCCACGATGAAGTCGTTGGGAATCTCCATCGCCACGTATTCGATGTTGAGTGGAACCTGCAACTTGCCCGGCTTGAGCAGCAGCGTACAGATGTGCAACGACTCGGGACCGCGTGTGCCCAGCGTCTCGAGCATGCGCTTCATGGTGTTGCCCGTGTCGACAATGTCCTCCACGATAACCACCGTACGGTCTTTCAGGTCTTCGTTGATGCCAATCACCTCCTTGACTTTGCCCGTGGACACCGTGCCTTGATAAGAAGCCAGCTTGACGAATGAAATCTCACAGGGAATGGTGATGTACCGCATCAGGTCGGCAGCAAACATGAAAGAGCCGTTCAGCACGGCCAAGAGCAAGGGATTCTTGCCGTTCAGGTCGTGATTGATTTTCTCTGCAACCGCCTTGACGCACCGCTGAATTTCCGACTCGGGAATAAACGTCCTGAACGTCTTGTCCTTGATTTGAACTGTACTCATGGTAAAAACTTTTAATGTAAGCTATGGAAGGGTGTCGTCTGTTCGTTTTTGCAAAATTACGAAAAAGGAACGAAAACGGGCAGACGGCCTCGCATAAATTAAGTAAAATTGCAAAAAACGCTATGCGTCAAACGCTTTATCCAATCTTTTGTTTATCTTTGCAGTGTTATGAAGATACTCACAGCAGCTCAGATTCACGAGCTTGACAAATATACTATAGAGCACGAACCCATCAAGTCGATAGACCTGATGGAGCGCGCTTCCAAGGCCATTACCCATGCCATCATGGAGGAATGGTCGGATCGCACACCGGTCATCGTGTTTGCCGGACCGGGCAACAATGGCGGCGATGCACTGGCCGTGGCCCGAATGCTGGCCGAAGCCAAGTATCAAGTCGGCGTGTTCCTCTTCAACATCCACCGCAAACTGTCCGAAGACTGCGCCGCCAACAAGCAGCGACTCATCGACAGCAAGCGAGGCATTAAGTTCACAGAGATCAGCCTCAACTTCGATCCGCCCGAACTGACAGCCGACACTCTTGTGGTCGACGGGCTCTTCGGGTCGGGCCTCAACAAGCCGCTCATGGGCGGATTTGCCTCGCTGGTGAAATACATCAACCAGAGTCCGGCCCAGGTGGTAAGCATCGACATGCCCTCGGGACTGATGTGCGAGGACAACACCTACAACATACGCACCAACATTATCCGGGCCGACCTGACCCTAACCCTGCAACAAAAGAAGCTGGCCATGATGCTGCCCGACTGCCAACCCTACGTGGGGCGGCTCCGGGTGCTCGACATTCGGCTGAGTGAGAAGTATATCCGGCAGGCCGAAGTGTCGTGCCGCATTCTGGAAGAAGAGGAACTGCGTCCCCACCTGCGCCGTCGCGGCGACTTCGTGCACAAGGGTTCCATGGGCAACGCCCTGCTCATTGCCGGCAGCTACGGCATGGCCGGTGCGGCCATTCTGGCCGCCAAGGCCTGCATGCGGGCCGGCGCAGGCAAGGTGACGGTGCACACCCCGAGACGCAACTACGGCATCATGCAGGTTGCCGTGCCCGAAGCCGTGATGCAAATGGACCGCGAAGAGACCATCTTTTCGGACAGTGTGGAGAGCAATGACTTCGATGCTTTGGGCATCGGGCCCGGGATTGGGCAGAGCGAGAACACGGCCATCGCACTCATTGCACAGATTCGACGCACACAGTGCCCCATCGTGGTGGATGCCGATGCACTGAACATTCTGGCCAGCCATCAGGCCTGGATGCAGCAACTGCCCAAGGGCATCATCATGACTCCACACCCTCGCGAGTTCGACCGCATGGCCGGAAGCGCAAGCAACAGCGACTACGAACGACTCATCCGAGCCCGTCAAATGGCCGAGCATCTGCAGGGATACCTCATCCTGAAAGGGCACTATTCGGCCCTCTGCATGCCCGACGGACACATCATCTTCAACTCCACGGGCAACAGCGGCATGGCAACGGCCGGCAGCGGAGACGTGCTCACGGGCATCATCACCGGACTGCTGGCCCGCGGCTACAACCGCGGCGAGGCCTGTATGCTGGGCATGTACCTGCACGGACTGGCCGGAGACCTGGCCGTCAAGGAAGTGGGCAAGGAGAGTCTGGTGGCCGGAGACCTCATCAAGTACCTGCCGCAGGCTTTCAAGAGAGTGGAAGACTGACAAGAACCAAGTATTCACAACTCAAAGATTACGATACAGCATGGACATGACAGACAAGAAAACCACCCCCTGTTTCGGTACCCGCGTGCTGGCCGGACTGCTTATACTCTCCGCCAGCACCGTGCCTACCAGCCTCCAGGCACAGTCTGTCGAGGGCACAAGCTACTATCTGCCTAAGACAGCCCTGCGCTACACCATCCAAGTAGAAAAGACCACTTACACTGCCGGACGGCTCGCACCCTACGCCCGCCGCTACCTGAAACAGGACGTGGAGCAGAACTCGGCCACGAGTTACCGCATCATCGGCATCACGACCGACCGGCTGGCCCTGCCCGATACGAGCAAGCGCTTCCAGCTCACCACCGATAAAAAGTACAGCATACACAAGGTGTGCCGTGCCAGCAACGGACAGTTGCTGGCCATCAACGCCGAAGCTGAACCCGCGGCCACCCCGCAGCCCACTTTCACGCCGGCTCCCAAGCCTCAGCCGGTAAACCCCAATGACTTCATGTCCGAGGACATTCTCAATGCCGGCAACCCCGCCAAGATGGCCGAATTGACCGCCCGCGAGATCTACGACATACGCGAGAGCCGGAACCAGCTGAACCGCGGCGAGGCCGACTTCATGCCCAAAGACGGGGCGCAGTTGCGCATCATGCTGGCCAATCTGGACAAGCAAGAGCAGGCGTTGCGCTCGCTTTTCGAGGGCACGGTGACCAAGGACACCACATGGACTTCCATCGACTTCACGCCGACCGCCGAAGGCCGGAGCCTGTTGTTCCGCTTCTCCCAGCACTATGGACTCACCAGCACCGACGACTTGGGCGGCTCACCTTATTATATTCAGGTGGAAGACCTGCACACCGTAGCCCCTCCCACACCCATCGCACCCGGTGAGAAGAAAGAGGACAAGAACGACATCGGTCTGCGTGTATGCCAGCCCGGCAGAATCAGACTGACCGTCAGCGACAGCCAACAACAGATGCTCGCCACAGACGAAGTGCTTGCCCCGCAGTTCGGCACCACCGAATCGCTGAGCGGCGAACTCTTTGGCAAAAAACAATCCACCAGAATTGTTCTTTCGCCACTGACGGGAAGCGTGAAAGCCATCGAGTCTTTCACCCAAAACTAAATGGCAAACGACGAGACGAAATCGCCCGAAAGGATAAACGGATTCTCCCAAACTGCAATGACGCATCCCAATAACAGCCATGCAGTGTCTCCCAAAAGACAATAGAGAATCCAAACAAAGACTATGAAAATCCATAGAAATGCCGGCCCACTCCTGAGGAGTGGGCCGGCATTTCTTATTGCGAAGACACACCGTTCGGCGCAGGAATCCCCGCGCCGAACGGGTCTACCTATCAGTCGAGCTGGGCAAGCTTGTTGTCGCTGCCGAGCACATCGGTGATCTTCTCCTTGTACAGGTCGATCATGTAGTTGCGGGCCACCTTGCCATACTGGCGGGGATCGAAGTAGTCGGGGTGCAGGGCCAACGTCTCGCGCACGCCTGCCGTGTAGGCCAGACGGGAGTCGGAGTCGATGTTGATCTTGCAAACCGCACTCTTGGAAGCCTTGCGGAGCTGGTCTTCAGGGATACCAACGGCGTTGGGCAGGTTGCCGCCGTACTTGTTGATGATGTCAACATACTGCTGAGGAACCGAAGAAGAACCGTGGAGCACGATGGGGAATCCGGGGAGTTTCTTCTCAATCTCGGCCAGTACATCGAATGCAAGGGGAGGAGGAACGAGGCGACCGGTCTTCGGGTCACGGGTGCACTGCTCGGGCTTGAACTTGTAAGCGCCGTGGCTGGTACCGATGGAGATGGCCAGAGAATCGCAGCCCGTGCGGGTGGCGAAGTCGATAACCTCCTCGGGTTTGGTATAGTGAGACTCCTCGGCAACCACGTCGTCCTCCACGCCGGCCAGCACGCCGAGCTCGGCTTCAACGGTCACATCAAACTGATGAGCGTACTCCACCACCTTCTTGGTGAGGGCAATGTTCTCCTCATAAGGCAGAGAAGAGCCGTCGATCATCACAGAAGAGAAGCCCATGTCCACGCAGCTCTTGCAGAGCTCGAAGCTGTCGCCATGGTCGAGGTGCAGCACAATCTCGGGATGCTTGCAGCCCAGCTCCTTGGCGTAGGCCACGGCGCCCTCTGCGAGATAGCGCAGCAGCGTCTGGTTAGCATAGTTACGGGCACCCTTGGAAACCTGAAGGATAACCGGCGACTTCAGCTCGGAAGAAGCCGAGATGATAGCCTGAAGCTGCTCAAGATTGTTGAAATTGAATGCCGGAATGGCATAACCGCCGCTAACGGCTCTCTTAAACATCTCGCGCGTATTGACGAGACCTAATTCTTTGTAACTAACTGCCATTTTATTATAAGTTTAAAAATGAATAGCCTATACTATTATCCACCTGCAAAAATAACAATTTATTTCCTTACGTCCAAGGCTGCACACGCTTTTTTCGCGCCGTATTCGGGTTAAAAAGGTTAATTCCGTCCCACCGCCGGAAAGCGGCTTCGGGTTTGCCACGTCGGTTTTGCATTTGTCCGGCTCCGCCCTGAAGGCGGCTCAATACCGTGGCGCCTTGGCTCCCAGCGTGAACTTATAGGCCACGTGTGCCATCACATAGCGCGTCAGCGTATTGGTCCACACCTCCGCGCGGCCTTGGGAATCGAGCGTGAACGAGGTGTTGCTGAGCTGGCCGAGAATGTCGAAACCGTCTACCGAGAGCGTGAGGCGGTCTTTCAGCAGCCGCTTGGTGAGCCGCGCGTTCCACACCGTTTCGCCGGTGTTCATCCGGGCATCGTTGTAGCCCCGCCGCCTGTAGTCCGTCAAATCCGTGGACAACTGGAGCCCCCACGGCAGTTCGCACGTGCCGCCCAGCCCCACCCGGACGTTCCATGAGCTCACCCGCTGGAAGTCGCTGCGGTCACTTGTGGCCCGCTGATGGTCGGCATTGGCCGAGAGACGCAGCTGCAAACGGCTGCCGAGCTGGTATTCCAGCGTGAGCTGTTCGGAGAAAACCCAGTTGTGCACCTCGCTCCGCGAGGGCTGCGTGCCCTCCACCGTGGTGAGGTCCACACTGTTGTTGTAGTTGGCCGACAGGTTGCCATGCAGCGAGAGCCGCTTGCGACGGTCGACGGGCAGCCCGAAACCCACGTTGCCGCTCAGGCTCCAGTTGCCGTCCACATTCACCTGCTGCGTGGTGGTGACGCCCGTCTCCTTGTTGTAGAGCATGGAGGTGGCGACGGCATGCTGCACCACACTGTAGTTGACGCCCACGTTGCCATACTCCTGTGAGCGCATGCGGAAGAGCGAAGCCGAGAGCCCCACGCTGTGGGTGCGGGCCTTGTGCAGGCCGGGATTGCCCAGCCTCACCACCAATGGGTCGGCATCATCGCGGACATCGAGCAGCGAAACGAGCGAGGGCTGCGTCTGGCTGCTGTTGTAAGAGAACGAGACATTGCGCATGCCCGTGGAATCATTGAACAGGTAGTCGGCCCTGACGCTCGGACTGAAGAACGTGGCATTGCGGTCGCGGGCGTAGCTTTTCGCCCGCACATAATCTATCCGCTCGTGCCGGAACTCCACGGGCAGGCTCAGATAGACCGACCATCTCGGCATCTGCACGCCGTCGCCGTGGATATAGGTGGCCTGCAGCCCACCCGTGTGCGACCTGGTGTGCTCGCGGCTGCTGTAGCTGTTGCCGGCATCGCGCACGGAGAGCAGGGCCTCCTGCGTGGAGGGCAGCATGCCCAGCGCATAGGTCTCGTCGGTATAATCGGCCAGCCGGTCGAGCCGATAGAGGGAGTAGTCGGAGGCCTGATAGCTCTGGTTGAACCGATAGAAAGGCCTGACAAACATCGTGTTCAGCTTGTCGGAGTCGCGGTTGAAGAAGCGGCTGTAGTCCACGTTTACGCTCAACGCATAGTCCTCGGTGGGGGTGGTGCTGTATTGATGGCGGCGGTCCTGCGTGCCCGCACCGGCGGGATAGTCCACCCGGTTCAGCGCATGGCGGTAGTTCTTGCCGTGGTTGTAGCGCAGGTCGCCGGCAACGGAGAGCATGTTGTCGAAGTCACCGGTCTTGCCCAAGCGGTAATTGTCGCGCAGCGAAACGACGCTGCCCAAGCTCTGCCCGTGGTTCTGGTTGTCGTTGCGCACGCGGTTGACGGTCATGGCCAGCAGCCGCCGGCCCGCACCGGGACGAAACAGGCTGTCGAGCAGGGCCGACGACGCCGGGCGTTCGCTGAACCGCCCCGACAGGTTGCTCCCCCACCCCTCGTTGCGGGCATAGGTAAGGCCGAACGAACCACTGATGAAATGGCGGCCGGGCGTGAGTCCGAAGCTGTTGTTCGTGGTCCACGCCGCCGTCTTTGCACGCGACGCGTCGCGACTCAGCCCGTAATAGTCGCCCCCCGTGAGAAAGGTCTGCGAGGTGGTTTGGGTCAGCGTTTCGTTGTCGGTATGGGCGAAGCCGTTCTCCGACTCCACGTAGGTGTCCTCCGTCTTGCCCTCCCAGCGATAGTTCAGCCCGGCCGTCTTGCGGGCCGAGAGGCCGCCGCCGGTGTCGGGCTGCGGGCTCATGTCGTAGTCGCCGGGCACGCTCTGGCTGTTCAGATTGTTCATCGAGCCCAGCAGCGTGAGCCGCGCATGCTTGGAATAGTGCATGGCAAACAGCTGCCCCGAGTACCGATGGTTGGTGCCGCCGGCCATGTCTGCGTTGGCCAGCAGCCCGCGTTGGTATTGCTTCTTCAGCCCCACGTCGAGCACCAGCTCCTTGTCGCCCATGTCGCGCCCCATCATTCGGCTCTCGCGTCCGCGCTTATCGTAGGCCTTTACCTTGTCTACCGTGTAGGCCGGCAGGTTCTCGAGAGCCTTCTTGGCATCGCCCTTGAAGAAGTCGCGACCGTCTACAAGCAGTGCGCTCACGGTGCGCCCGTTCACCTTGATGACGCCGTTCTCCAGCGTTGTGCCGGGCAACTGGCGTATCAGCGCATCGAGCATGGAGCCCTCGCTCAAGCTGAAGGCCGACGCGTCGTAGACCACTGTGTCGCCCCGCATCACCATTTTGATCTTCGTTGCCTTGACCACCACCTCGTCCAGCAGCCGTGCTTCCTCCTCGAGCCGAACCTCGTCGACGTACTGTTCGTTCACGCGTTCGGCCATCTTCACGTCCACGCGGCGGTACAGTGTGCGGTAGCCCACCATCGAGAAGCGCAGCAGATAGGCAGTGTTGTTGTCCACGTCAATGTCGTAGCCCACGGTCTTCCAGCCAAAGACCGTGCGCTCACCCGTCACCGCCGACCGCACGAGCGTGCTGTCGGCCAGCCTCAACAGCTCCACGGTGACGCCCGGCAACTCCTCACCACTACGGTCGTCGACCACGCGCCCCGTCAGGTGGCGGCCCTGCGCAGGGAGCCACAGGCCCAGCAGGAGCAACAGCAGGGAACAGAATCGACAAGACATAGGGCAATCGGCAGGGGCACGCGGCACTCACAGCAGCAGCACCTGGCTTTTGCCCTTGCGCGTCAGCTCGGAAGCAAAAAGCAGCACCACGAAGAATCCGAGGAAAGGAATGATGAACGGCATGCTCATCATGTGGGTGGCATCGGCAATGATTCCCATGAGCAGAAAGCCGCAGCCACCGATCGGCGTCATCATGAGCAGCGACGAAGCACTCTTGGTAAGGTTGCCCAGATGGCGCAGGGCCAGCGAGAAAATGGTGGGGAACATGATGGCCTCAAAGGCATAGTTGCAGATGAGGGCCACCATTGACACGCGCCCCAGGTTGAGCATCACCACGCCGATGCACAGCACACTGCCCGCCGCGCAGAACAGCAGGGCGTGCTCGGCCCGCACTTTGCGCATGATCCAACTGCCTGTAAACCGCCCCACCATGAAGAGAGCCAGGGCCACCGTGAGCACAATGGAGGCCACGTTGTCGGTCATCCAGCCCTTGGCGGTGACGTAGTTGATGAAGTAACTGTTGATGGAGATTTCGGCAATCTCGTAGGCCAGCAGGGCAAAGAGGCCGAAGACGAAGGCGGGGTGATGGCGGAAGAGCTTGTTGATGCGCGTGCCCCGGGTACGGTCTTCCTCGGTTTCGTGGTGCCTGATTTCGGGCAGGTTCACACGAGAGAACACCACAGCGATGCCCAGCACCAGAATGCCCAGCACGGTGTAGGGAATGACGATGTTGCCGCCGCTCTCCGTACCGTTGAAAAGGAACTGGCCGACGAAGAACGTGGCCGAGAGCGAGCCCAGCCCGTTGAACGACTGCGAGAAGTTGAGCCGGCTGGTGGCGCTGGTCGGATTGCCCAGCTCAGTGACATAGGGATTGGCCGAAGTCTCCAGAAACACCAGCCCGCAGCCAATGATGAACAGCGCACCTAAGTAGGCATAGAACGTTCCGGCCTCGGCCCCGGGGATGAACAGCAGGGCGCCGATGCCGAAGAGCATCAGCCCGAAGACCACGCCTTTCCGATAGCCGTGCCGGTTGATGAACCACCCGGCCGGGATGGCCATGATGAAATAGCCCAGATAGGTGGTGACCTGTATGAGCGACGACTGCGTGATGGAGATGTCGAGAGCGTTCTGAAAATGCTTGTTCAGCACGTCGAGGATGGCCCGGGCGAAGCCCCACAGGAAGAAGAGCGACGTGACGAGGACGAACGGCAGCAGGTACTGCCGGCTGGTAAGAGCTGTGTGTGGTTCTTTCATGAAATGTGAATGCGTACTATTCTGCGGTGTCGATAAACGTTACGGATGCCGGCCGTCGCCACCGCGAACCGTTCGTGATGCCCTCTGTCTTCTTGACTTGGGCACCCGCACGGACTCCCGCGAACGCCAGTGCATACTCCTTACAACGGCGCAAATATAGGCAAAATATTCATGAACTGCAAGCCTTTGCCCCCCTTTTTTGCCGTTGCGCCCGTCTCCCCCCGCTGCAAAACCCTTGAAACGGCCCTGCCGTCACACCGTAATCGCGTCGCGTTCACGCCGCAATCGCCCGGCCGTTGCGCCGCAATCGCATCGCGATTACGGCGTGGAGGTTGGGTGAAGAAAGGGAAACGGAGGGATGATTGGGGGCGAACAACGTTGGCGCAGGGGCCGGCACGGAGGCCGACCCCTGAGTTTGGAACAAACGTTACGCCGTGCATCGGGGGTGCAACAAGCGTGGGGAATGGATGCCCAAAAAGGCATCCTGCTCCACTCTTACTTCAATTCAAACCTTGCCGATGCGCGTACATCAGTCTCGCTTGCGCAGACATAGGCCGTGAATGTGCCTGGCTCGGCCACAAAACCATGGGTGCGTTCCGACCAATATTCAAGATCTTCGCGCGTAATGTCGAAGTGCACGGTTTTGGTTTCGCCGGGCGCAAGACTCGCCTTGGCAAAGTTTTTCAGCTCTTTCTTGGGGCGATCCTCGCTGGATTTGTCGTCGCCAACAAACAGTTCAACAACTTCTTTGCCTGCCATGCGCCCCGTGTTGGTGACAGGGACCGAGAGGGTTATCTTGCCGTCCCGGTTCATGGTTTGGGCCGAGAGCACAGGCTTGCCATACTTGAACGTGGTGTAGCTCAGTCCGAAACCGAAGGGGAACTGCGGCGCTACGCCCTTGGTGTTGAACCAACGATAACCCACGTAGATGCCCTCGTCGTAATACACCTGCTTGTCCACGCCGGGATAACCGCGCTTGCCAAACTGGAAACAAGGATAGTCGGCCTCGCGTTTGGCAAAGGTCACGGGCAGCTTGCCGCTTGGGTTTTGCTTGCCCGAAACAAGTTCGGCCAGCGTTTCGCCCGACATGGAGCCCAAATACCAGCAGTGCATCAGGCCCTTGACGCTGTTGATCCATGGCGTGGCAAAGGCGTTGCCGCCAAACGTAAGCACAACGATGTTCTTCTGCACCTTGGCCAACTCGGCTATCAACTCGTTTTGGCCATACGGCAGGTCGTAGCTTTCGCGGTCGCCGTTTTCGCAATCTTGCTTGTGGTTCTTGTTCAGCCCACCCACAAAGACAATGAGGTCGGCCTCCTTCGCGGCCTGCAAGGCCTCGGCTTTCAAGCGATTGAGCGAATCGGACAGCAAGGGGTCCACCTCGTCATAGAGCGGTCTGCCCGCATAATAGCCCCGTGCGAAAGAGATTCTGTCACCATAGACAGCCCGCAATCCGTCGAGAGGCGATATGTCGAACTTGGTTTTCAGTTCCGAACTTCCACCGCCTTCGCTCATATTGCGCACCGCATTGTCGCCCACCACCAATATATGCTTGTAGCGACCGGGGGCAATGGGCAATATGTTGTTCTGGTTTTTAAGCAGCACCGCGCCCTCTGCGCCGATGCTCTTGCATACGGCGTAATGTTCGGCCGAGCACTGGTTGCCCACGACCTTGCGCGGGTTCATGGCCGTGCGGAAGATGGTTCGCAGCACGCGCTCGGCCTTGTCGTCGAGCACCGACATGGGAATGCGGCCCTCCACGATGAGCTTTTCAAGCGGATTGGCCATGCGGTAGCTGTCGAAGCCCTGCGAACGGTCTTCGGTCTTGCCGTCGGTGTCGGTGCCCATCTCGATGTCCAGGCCGTTCATGGCCGCCTGCCACGTGTCGTGACAACCGCCCCAGTCGCTTATGACCACACCGTCAAACCCCCATTCTTTCTTCAATATCTTGTTGAGCAGCGAGTCGTTGTGGCACATGTGTTCGCCATTCCATATCGGATACGAACCCATGATGCTCCAAACCCCCGCCTGCTGCACACATTTCTTGAACGCCGGCAGGTAGATTTCGCGCAAAGCACGCTCGCCCACGTTCACATTGAGCGTAAAACGGTCTATCTCCTGATTGTTCAAAGCAAAGTGTTTGAGGCAGCAAGCCACACCGTTGGCCTGTGCCCGCTTGATGTAAGGCACGGCCATCTCGCCCGCCAGACAGGGGTCTTCGCCCATGTATTCAAAGCTGCGCCCGTTAAGCGGCACGCGGCAGATGGTGGTTCCCGGCCCCAAGAGCACGTCTTTGCCGCGAAATGCGAACTCTTCGCTCACGGCATGGCCATATTCGCCGGACAAATCGCGGTTCCATGTAGCGGCCAAGCAGGTCAGAGAGGGGAAGGCACAGATGGAGTCGTTGGTCCATTGGGCCGTGTTCCATGAGCCCCAACTCACTTCGGCACGCACGCCATGCGGCCCGTCGCTCATGTTGAGCTGCCTGATGCCCAGCCTATGCACGCCCGCCGAAGTGAACATGCTCTGCGCATGAATGAGCTTTATCTTCTCGTGAACGGTAAGCCGTTTCAGCGCATCCTGCACGCGAGCCTCGACGGGAGCGTCTGGATTGAGGTAAACGGGGCGTGAAATTTGGGCCGGTGCCGCAAGGGCGAAAGCCATCGACAGGGCAGTCACAGATAATTTACGTTTCATATACTCAATGTTTTTATCATTTGGTTTCTATTGTAAGCTGGGCTTTTTGCAAGTCAACACCCTTGGCCGTGAGGCTTACGGTGCCCGCTTCTTTCCCCATGCGCAGCACCACCAGGCACTTTCCGTAGAAAGCACGGCGGTTTCCGGCTTGAAACCGCTCCGTCGAAGCGGGGTCGCCATTGTCCACGCCCGCGATGTGGGCGTCGCCTTCGATGGAGAAAAACAGGTCGTTGGCGGCATTGGGACAGACGTTGCCGTCCTTGTCGACCACTTCTGCCACTACGAAAGCCAGGCTCTTGCCGTTGGCTTCGGGCTTGATGCCGCGTGCCAAGGGCGTGTGCGGGTCTATGGACAGGCGTATGCCATGGGGTGCGCCCGCTGTGCGGATGGTGCGCGTGGCCACCACCTCGCCGTCTTTTCTCGCCACGGCCACCAGCTCTCCCGGGACGAACTTCACGCGCCACATGACGTGGTATTGGTGCGAAGAGGCCTTGCGGCGCACGCCCAGGCTTCTGCCGTTAAGGAAAAGTTCCACTTCGTCGGCCCCGTTGTAATAACACCACAAGTCTACGTCTTGCCCCTCAATCCAGTTCCAATGCGGAAAGAGATGGAGCACACGCCGGTCTGTCCATTCGCTCTGGTACATGTAATACGAGTCTTTGGGGAATCCCGCCAGGTCTACCACGCCAAAATAACTGCTGCGCGCGGGAAAGCCATAGGGCGTGGGCTCGCCGATGTAATCGAATCCTGTCCACAAGAACTGCCCGCTGCACCATGGCGCATGCTTCACCACGTCCCAGGTCTGCTCGTGGGTAGAGCCCCAGGGCACGTGGCAATTGTCGTAGGCCGAGCATTGGAAAGTGGGATTGGTATAGGGTGTGTACCAGTTCTCTGGGCAAAGCAACACCGAGTCGCTGGGCATCCGATAATAACCGCGCGTCTGCAAAGCCGACACGCTCTCCGTAAGGATGAAGGGGCGGTTGGGGAAGTTGCGTGGCACGTCTTTCACCCATTGGTGATGGTAGTTGAACCCGATGATGTCGAGTGCACCGCTCTTAAACAGATGGTTGTCGGGGTTGGGCTCGTTGCATCCCGCCGTCACGGGCCGCGTGCTGTCCAGAGCCTTGACCACGCCTACAAGCCGCCTTGTCAACAGCGAGTTGGCACTCATCGTTGCATCGTTCGGGGCGAGCGACGTGGATTTCCGACCGAAGTTCAGCACCAGGTTCGTCTCTTCCAACGAAAGCGTATCGGCATTGGCGTCGCTCCATTGCTCCAACACCTCGTTGCCAATGCTCCACATCAGCAGGGAGGGATGGTTGCGGTCGCGGCGCACCATGTCGGCAAGGTCGCGTTCGGCCCATTGGTCGAAGAAGCGTGCATAGTCGTTCTTGCTCTTTCGCTTGCGCCACATGTCGAAAGATTCGTCCATCACGATGAAGCCCATCGTGTCGCACATGTTGAGCAATTCGGGAGCGGGCGGGTTGTGCGAGCACCGTATGGCATTCGTTCCCATGGCTTTCAGGATGGTCAACTGCCTGTGCAGGGCGTCTTCGGAGAGGGCCGCGCCCAGACATCCAAGGTCGTGGTGCATGCACACGCCGTTTATCTTCATCGCCTTTCCGTTGAGCGAGAAGCCAGTTTGGGCATCGAAACGAAAGTGACGCACGCCCGTGGGGGTTTCGTAGGCATCGGTCACGCGGCCGTTGACAAGCACCTCGGTCAACACCTTATATATATAGGGCCGCTCAACGCTCCACAGTTCAGCGTTCCGCAAGACGAGCCGCTGTGTGTTCTCGGTCTTGCCGGCCATGCCGAACGTGGCTTGCGAGGCGCCCACCTTGCGCCCTTGGGCATCAAGAAGCGTGTGCCGAACGGTGGGGCGAAGGCCTTTGCCCGTGGTGTTCTCAAGGCTTGTGGTTAGGCTGAACACGGCATCGCGCCCCTTTCGCACCGTTGCCGTTACGTAAGTTCCCCAATGTGCCACGCTCACGGCAGACGTCCGCGTGAGCCACACGTGGCGATAGATGCCGCAGCCGCTGTACCATCGGCTGTTGGGCTGGTCGCTGTTGTCCACCCTTACCGCCAGAAGATTGTCGCCCGAGGGGTGAAGGTAGGGCGTGAGCTCGTATCTAACGCTGCTGTATCCGTATGGGCGCGTGCCCAAGGCGTGGCCGTTCAGGTAGACGGTGGCACTCATATACACGCCATCGAAGTCGATGAAATAGCGTTCGCCAGCCTCAACGCCTAACTTGAAACGCTTGCGGTACCAAGCCGTTCCACCCGGCAACGCCCCCCCGCTGGCCCCCGAAGGGTTGGCCGCGGAGAAGTCGCCGGCTATCGCCCAGTCGTGGGGAAGGTCCAACGTGCGCCAGGTGGTGTCGTCGTAATCGGCCGATTGCCACGCCAGCGAGTCGCCCATGGCGAACTTCCACGCCGCATCGAAGTTGTCGCGCTGGCGTGCAGCGGCTGTGAGGGCCACAAGCAAGAGGGCGAAAAGAGTCGTCTTGAACTTCATTGCCTTTACAATTTTACTTTCATTTCCGTGCCATCATAGCTTACCATTGTGCCCGCCGGCGAGTCCAGATTCAGCTCCTGCTGCTTTTGGGGCGACACCACAACGATGTTGAAGCGGCGTTGCTTGAGCATGCCGTCGAATTCGCCCTCGCGCCGGCCAAGGGTCAGCGTCCGCGTCTTGTCGTCATAGCGTATGTCGATGGTGGCGCAACGGCCGCGCTCGTAGTTGTAATTGGTGTTCTCGTCTTCGTAAAGCAGGAAGTCGGCATCCCCTCCCGTATATACGTAGAGGTTGATGAGTTCGGCAGGTTTCTCGTCGCTCCACTGCTGTTCAGGGCCGAAAGGCACGATGCTGCCCTCGCGAACGAAGACGGGAATGCGCTCGTAAGGCGCATCGGCCACGATGGTTTGTCCGCCGTCGAAGTGCTTGCCCGTGTACAAGTCGTACCAACCACACTGCCTGGGCAGGTAAACCTTGCGCTGGCGCATCTTGTAATAACCCACCGGACAGGCCATGAAAGCAGGGCCGAACATCCATTGGTCGGCTATGTTGAGCACTTGGGGGTCGTCTTGGAAATCCATTGGCAATCCGCGCATGAGGGTGTAGTCTTTCAGATTGGCCCAAGCCGCCATGCTGTAAAGATAAGGCATCAACCGATAGCGCAGCTTGTGATAGGCCACGATAGACTGGTAGCAGGGGTGGTGGTCGGGTGCGATGTTCCAAACCTCGCGCAACGGCCATTGGCCGTGGGCACGATAGAGGGGCACGAAGCAGCCAAACTGATTCCAACGAGCCTGCAGCTCACGCCACTCTTTCAGGTCTTCGTTCTCCACCCCCGTCTTGTCGTATTCGGCTTGGGCCGAAGCATATCGGCTTTCAACGCAAAAGCCACCCTGGTCCATTCCCCAGAAAGGAACGCCCGACATGCAATAGTTTAGCCCGGCGGACATTTGGGCGCGCATGTCTTCCCAACGCGTGCCTATATCGCCGCTCCACGATGCCGTGCTGTAACGCTGCAAGCCTGCAAACCCACTGCGGGTGAGCAAGAAGACGCGTTTGTTGTTGCCCGTTTGGCGTTGTCCGTTGTATATGGCATCGGCATTCTCTATGCCGTAGGCGTTAAAATACTCGGTACTTGAGCCCAAGGCCGTTGGGCCACAGAGGGCTTTGCGATAGCCAATGGGCGTGCAATCGCGCACGTTGGGCTCGGAAGCGTCCATCCACCAAGCGTCAATGCCATCGTTGAACTTGCGGTACAGGTTGTCGTTCATCTGCTGCCAGAACATTTTTCGCGCCCCATCGGAGTACGCATCGTAGAAGCCGGCCACGTAACCAGGCCCTACCCAGTCGCGAAGGGAGTCTTTCACTGCCTGCGTGTACATCCAGCCTCGGGCGGCCAACTGCTTATAGTTGTCGGTGTTGCAATAAAACTTGGGCCAAACAGAAATCATGAAGCGGCCGTTCATGCGGTGAATGCTGTCGAGCATCAGCTGCGGGTTGGGGAAACGGGCGGCGTCAAAGCGATGGCTTCCCCATTGGTCGTCTTTCCAATAGTTCCAGTCCTGCACGATATTGTCGATGGGAATGCGGCGACGGCGAAACTCTGCGAGCGTTTGCAGCACCTCGTCTTGGGTGCGATAGCGTTCGCGGCTCTGCCAAAAGCCCAACGCCCACTTGGGCATGATGGGGGCTTTGCCCGTCAGACGGCGATAACCGGCAATGATGCGATCCATGTTGCCGCCTGCAATAACGTAGTAATCCATGTCGCGGTTCATTTCGCTCCACACAGAAAGTCGGTTTTGTTGTTCGTCGCTTCGCGGCGTAGCCACGCGCAACCCGCAATAGCTGACGTCGCCATCGGGGCGCCATTCGATGCGCAGAGGCACTCGCCTACCCTTCTCCAAATGCAAGGCGAACTTGTAGGCGTTGGGATTCCAAGCCGTGCGCCAACGCTCTGCAACCACCTCGCGATTGTCTACGAACACACGGGTATAGCCTGCATAATAAAGAATGAAATGGAAAGTGGCCGACGAATGCGGCTCTATCTCACCCTCGTACGCCACTGACGAACCGTTGAACTTAAACCCACGAGGAAAGTTTTTCACTTCATCGCTGTTTTCAAAATAGATGGAATCTTCGTTGCGTGTCATGCGTTTGCCGTCTTTTTCGACGTATGTTCCCGTCAACGAACCCTTTTTGCCCTCCTTGTTATAGATGTCGAACACCTGTCCCAGCTGCCGATAGGCATCTGGATTGCCCCAACGGCAAAGCGAATAGCTGTCCCACAGCAGCCCGTAACCCTTGTTAGACATCACAAAAGGAATGGAAATCTTGGTATTGTATTGAAACAGCTCCTCGTTCTTTCCCTTGTAATTGAACTCTTCGGACTGGTGTTGGCCCAGTCCGTAGAAGGCTTCGTCGGCTGGACTGTCAAACTCCGTGCGCCATGTCCACCCGTGTTTCTTGGCATCGGGCAAGGCGCCGTCGCCTATTTCGTTTGCCGGAACGGTGAAAGGCGTGAAGCTTTTGCCCATTTTCGACTCGCTAAGCAACAGCTTGCCTTGGGAATCGTAGAAGGCAATGTGGCCGTTTCGCTCGTTCACTACGGCACGAATGTTCTTGGCATTCACCCGTACCTCGTCTTTTCCAAAGGTGGTTTGACAGGTTGCCAAGCCATCTTGCGGCACCACAACAAGGCTCGTCTTGTCGACGAATGCGTTCTCTTTGGTAGCCCGAACACGCAGAATGTTGTCGGCCACCGCTTCGATACGCACAAGCCGCGCACCCTCGGCGGTGGGCCTTTTCACCTTGATGGTAACGCCCTTGTCCGATACGGGCGTAACGGCAGCAACGGCAACAGACGCTTTCAACATGAGAAGCGCAAGCAGGAAGATGTTGTTTCGTTTCATTTCGATATGATTGTTGGGGCATGTGCTTAGGCGGGCTCGTTGATGACGCACTCTGTTTTCGTGCCTGTCAAGCATTCATGCCAGATTTATGATTCAATTTATATTGTGACGGCATGACGCCGTAATGTTCCTTAAAGTATTTGGAAAAAAGCCTCGGCAGGTTGAATCCCACCTTATAGGCTATCTCGCTGACGGAGAGTTGGCTCTCGCGCAGCAGCTGTTCGGCATGGCGTATGCGTATGAGCCGAATAAATTCGGAGGGCGTATTGCCCGTGATGGAGAGCAGACGCTTGTAAAGGTGCACGCGCGACATGCCCATTTCCTCGCTCATCATCTCCACACTCAGCTCGGCGTTGCCCAAATTTGCCTCAACGAAAGCCGTGGCCTTGTCCATCAACTGCTGGTCGAGCGAGGTTATTTGCTCGCGAGTGATGGTAGGAGAAAGCTTTTCGGCCCCATGTTCGGGCGTTTGCAGCACATCGCCTTGCCTGTTGGCATAGGCCCGAATAAGGTTGTCGATGCGCAGATGCAGCAAGTCGAGGTTGAAAGGCTTGGTGATATATTCGTCTGCACCAGAGGTAAATCCCTCTATCTGATGCTCCGTTGAGAGGCGGGCCGTAAGCATGATGAATGGGATATGCGCCGTTTCTGGATTGCCTTTTATCGCTCGGCAGAGTTCATTGCCGTCCATCACGGGCATCATCACGTCACTCAATATCAAGTGAGGTTTGGCCTTGGCCACCTCTTTGAGGGCTTCATGCCCGTCTACAGCCGTGCGAACGATATACTGTTCGGACAAAATCTCGGTCATAAAAGTGAGGAAATCGTCGCTGTCGTCTACCACCAGCACCTCTTTCTTGACCTGAGGCGTGGGTGTTGGCACATGGGTTATGGGACTCTCTTGCACCATTGCTTCGCTGCAATCGGCATTGTTGGCCGAGACAGAGGCGCCAATGCTGCCGAGGGCTTGGTTCAGCGGTAAGGATATGGTAAACACCGTGCCTTTGCCCTCGCCTGCATGGTTATCGGCCACAGAAATGTCGCCGCCGTGCATGGTGACGTACATCTTGGCAATGCTAAGCCCCAGTCCGCTGTCGCCAAACACCGAAGCATTGCGATGCCCCGCTTGGTAGAAGCGGTCGAAAATGCGTGTCTTGTCAACGGCGGCAATGCCGCAGCCTGTATCGGCTACAGAGACAAGCAGATTATGTTTCGGCCTATCCAGTGGTTGGCCGTCGGCCGTTTCAAGGCTTATCGTTACGTCGATGGCACCACCTTCGGGCGTGAACTTAAACGCATTGGAGAGTAGATTGTTCATCACCTTGGCCATTTTGTCGGCATCGAAAGCCATGCGTACGGCTTGCAGATCACTGTGAAACGACAGACGCACATCTTTTTGCGAGAGGCGGGCGAACGTTTCCACGATGTCTTTCACGAAAGCCACCATGTCTGCCTCGCGAAGATCCACGCTTACTGCGTTGGTTTCTATCTTGCGAAGGTCTAATGTTTGGTTTACCAGATTGAGCAAGCGGTTGGCGTTACGCAGAATAAGTTCTAATCGCAAACGTTTCTGCACGTCGTCTTCCTTGGAAATCATGGCCTTTACGGGTGAGATGACCAGCGAGAGAGGCGTGCGCAACTCGTGGCTGATGTCCGTAAGGAACGAAAGCTTCATCTCATCGAGCTTGCGGTTGCGTTCGGCTTCCTTTCGCACGGATTCAAGGCGCATCTTTTCCAATTGTCTATGCACCGTGAGTCGCCATATCACCCAAAGGACAGCCAAGGTCAAAACCACATATAGCACGTATGCCCAAGGGGAAAGCCAGAATGGGGGTGCTATGAAGATGGTTATCGAGGCCGTCTTTCCCTCGGCGGTGCCATCCCGCCCCACTGCCTTTACCTCCAAGGTGTAGGTTCTTGGGGCCAAACCCGCATAGCTTACACTGGGTTGCGACTCGACTGTCATCAGCCATTTCTCATCACCGAAGCCTTTCAGACGATAGAGGAAATGGCTCTTTTGGGGAACCGACACTTGGTTTGTGGCCAACAATACAGTAAAGGCGTTCTCATCGTAGTCCAGATGCAGCTCACGCGAAGCATTTACGGCATGGGTGAGTATCACGCGATTGTTGTATTGTTCGCCCACGGACAGCGGATGATCGAAGAGCACAATACCCGAGAAAAGCACGTCGGGTGTGGTTTGCTGCGTCTGCAATCCCCTCGTGGGAATAACGTTTACACCGTCTTGTCCGCCCACAAGTATCTGTCCCTTGCCATCAAAACAGATGCTACGGTAGTTGAAACGGCGATGTTGCAGACCGTCCAACTCGTCGTAGCTGTTAGTAAAGAAGCTCCATTGTCCCTCTTTCAGGCTGGGTTTAACACGCACCACGCTGTTGGCCAAGGTTGCCCAAATGTTGCCGTCGGCATCTTCTTGTACGGCGCATCCCAACTGCGGATGGGAGAAAAGCCGATGAATGCGGCACGAATGTGGGTCGTACACGTCGAGTCCCGACATGTTGGCGTTCCATATAAGTCCACGACTGTCTACAAAAACATCATTCACCGACATTGACGAGAACTCTTCGCCACGCCGAAGGGGCAGACTTCGCTGCACTTTGCCTGTGCGAACGTCTACAGTAGAAACGCCGTTGGAATGGCCAACGTAAATCAAACCGTTTCCACCTACCCGCACCGACGACACATAATCGCTGGGAAGCGGGCTGTTATCGGTGTTGTAGGTCTTGAATTGCATGGTCTTGGGATTGAGCGTTTGCAAGCCGCCGCCCAGTGTTCCAAGCATAATGTTACCCTGCGCATCTTCTGCCAAGCTCCATACGCTGTTGTTGGCCAACTGCGAGTTGCCCGTATTAAAGGCGCGAAAGCTACCGTTGGCATAGTGCGTAAGTCCGCCATTGAACGAGCCGAACCACAATGTGCCGTCCGAAGCGAGAAGCGCGCACACCACGACATCGGTTCCAAGCCCTGTCTGCGGCAAACGATAACGTCGATAAGTGCCATGCCCCGGCGTATGGAGGAGCAGTCCGCTGTCGTTTGTTCCGTACCAATAGTTGCCCTGTTGGTCTACGGCAATACAGCAAATGTCGCCCAAGGGCACGGTGGGGAAATGCGCCAACGAGGGCGAATAATAGGCCACACCATTCTTATATGTACCAATCCATACGCCACCGGACTTGTCAACATAAAGGCTTTGCAAGGTATTATCAGGCAAAGTGTTGGGATTGGCGGCGTTATAGATGGCGTTGGTGAGCTGGCGACGCTGCAAATCGGCCACGTACAGCCCTTGATGCTCGGTGGCTAACCACAGACGGCCTTGTGCATCTTCGGCAATAGCCTTCACAAACACGTCTTGCTGACCGAGGTTAAGCCCCTGGCTACGCATGAATTCGTTGGGCGACGCATACCATTTTCGCTCACGCGAACTGTAAACCATGGTTTTGGCCAAGGCGTGATTGCTCACCCAATAGTTATAATGACTGTCTATAACTGTGTTATAATGGTGGTTTTTGTTACCCCTCGTTTGTTGTGCAAGGTAGCTGTTGACCCAAACCAAGCGGCGATTGGGGCCGTCGAGCCGAACGAGCGTACCGTCATTGTAGCTTAATACCAACGATGTGCCACGCTCGCTGATACAGGTAACGATTCCGCGAGGGAGCTGCTCTGGCGCATTGCCCGAAGAAAAGAGATGCAGTGCAACGGTCTTGGGGTTGTAATAATAGCAACCCAAGCCCTTGACTGTTATCCAAAAACACCGCTTTGCATCCACAAACACGAGGTCGGGCGTACCGCGCATGCCCCTTTGCCTCATCCATTCTTCAACGTTATTGTTGAAACGCTCGGTCGAAGGGTCATATATGGAATAGCCTTCATTGGTTTGCACCCAAAGTTTTCCATCGCCATCCTCCACTATTCCTTCTACCTGATTGCTGCGAATAGCACCTTTGTCGGCCGTATTGGCATAGAAGTTCTTAAACCTGAACCCGTCGTAACGGCTCAAGCCTGCGGCCGTGCCTATCCAAAGAAAGCCCTTCCGGTCTTTCAATATGGCACTCACATGCGAGTCGGCAAGTCCGTTGTTGGTTTCAAGACATCTGAATTCAAGTTCACCTGCGACAACAGCCACAGCATAGTTCATGGCCAGCAAGAGCATGGGCACGACTATTCGTAAGCGTTGCAACCTTCTTTTGTTCGTCATATCGTCAATATGCGGGTTTAGGGTAATGGTAGGTTTGGTGTCGCAAATATAACTTTTTCTGCCCGTCTTTCAACAAAGGCATGCCTTAAATTCATCCGTAAGAGACAAAAAATGCAGCTTCGGTGAGTATATTGGCAAGTCGACAAGCTGCCGACTTGCCAATAAAACGTCAAGCTCTACCAGCCAGCGTTTTGCTTGTAAACGCCATTAGAGAGGTTTATCTCACCTGTGGGTATCTGCCAAAAACCGCGTTTTTCCCGCACGTTCTGCTCTTTGAATGCGCTGGCCAGCGTCACTTTGCGCGTGTTGGCATATACCTCTACGGGCGTTCCCGTCGGCGTTCCGTCGGCAGTAGCTTGCCCAAGGATGGCCTTTACGAAAGTGTCCAGACCCTGTCTGCGCAAGTCGAAATAGCGTTGCCCCTCGCCCATGAACTCCTTTCGGCGTTCTTGCCATATCTCGTCACGCGTGGGTGAAGCTGTAAGGTTGTGACTATTGTCGCCGTAAGCACGCGCCCTTACCTGATTAACATAGGTCATGGCGTTGGCACTGCCCAGTTCGGCAGCCATCAGCAACACGTCAGCGTAGCGCACAAGCACCCAGTTTTGATCTTGTGAGGTCATGAAGTTCGACCCCGTAACATCACTTTCGGCCGTAGGCATCGATGTCCCGTCGGCGTAACACATTGGTGCATACTTCTTAATGGTGTAGCCGGTAAAGTCACCTACATCGGTCGTGATCTGCTTTTCGTATGCTGTTCCGCCGTCGTCTAAAGGCAGGGTGCGGGTGTCGATGATAGTGGCCGTGCCGCGTTGGTCGTCTGCAGAGAACAAGGATTGGGCATAAGGTGTAATGGCACAAGCACCCCAGCCAAAGGCATAAGGGGCCGAATTCACCGAGGGCATGCCAATGTTGATGACAAAACGGTTGCCATTTGCATTGCCATTGGTCCAGTTTTGGTCATTGTTGAACTTCACCACCCAGAGTATTTCGTCGCTCGCCTCCTTGTAAGTAGTTTTCCTTCCCTCGGCAACTGTGCTTTTCTGCGTACAGGCTGCGGGCCAAAGGTCGGCAAAACGGGTTTCCAGCTGATAAACATTGGCGGCAATAATGTCTTCGCAATACTTCAAGGCATCTGCCTTGGTTAGTGCCCCCGGCATCTCTCCCCCGTTGTTGTCGTTATACACACCATCGTAAAACAGATAGACTCGTGCCAGCATCGCCGCGGCGGCATAGCGAGAAATGTGGCCCAACGAGGCACTGTTGTTTACGAACATGGTGGCGGGAATATTGTCGGCAGCATATTTCAGGTCGCCCACAATCAACTTATACACCTCCTTTGGATCGGCTTGAGCCACGATGTCGTTCGTAGGCTGGGTAAGCAAAGGCACGTTTTCAAACATCCTTACAAGGTCGAAATAGGCCAATCCGCGAATGGCACGCGCCTGTCCCTCAATGGCGGCACGGTCGGCAGCGGATGCGAAAGCAATGCCGTCTAACGAATTGATGAGCATGTTGCAGTTGTACACGCACCTGTAGTAATCGCTCCAAATACCGCCAAAAATATTGTTTTCGTCGGTCTTGATGCTTTGATCCATACGGTCGAGCAGCTTATTGGTAAGGTCGCCCGAGCCTCCGCCCCCAAAACAGTCGTCGCTCATCATCTCTGCCGCTTGGAACAAAGTGGGGTATTGGCCGTTGCTCACGGTGCGCTGGTACTGGTCATAGCAGCCCACGAGTGCCGATTCGGCCTGCGAAGGGGTTTTATAATATGTGGTGGTATTGAGGCTTGTTTTCGACGCGGTGTCCAGAAAGCTATCGGTACAGGCGGTAAGGGATAAGCTTACAAACGCCAATTGCAAGATATATTGTCTTTTCATTTTTTTACAAATGCTTAGGTATTGCTAATTTAAAACTTCACGTTCACACCCACAATGAAAGTTCGCGCGTGGGGGTAAGAGCCGGTATCGATACCCGACATCCAAGCGTGTTCGCCAAAACCCACTTCGGGATCCATGCCGTTGTAACCCGTAAAGGTGTATAAGTTTTGCACTTGGAAGTAGAGACGAGCCTGCGAAACCAGCTTGAAACGAATGAGCTTCGAGAAATCGTAGCCCACGATCAGGTTGGCAATACGAAGATAAGAGCCATCCTGCAGGTAGAGGTCTGAGAAGTTTGTCCAGTTGCGATCGTCGTTGGTGAGGCGCGGCAGCGTATTGCTTGTGCCTTCTCCGTGCCAACGGCCAAGATACTCGGTGGTGTAGTTGCCCTTTACACTGTTGCCCCAGTTGCGATAACCGCCATTGGCCACCTTGAAGTCTGCCGCACCTGAAAGCGTTGCAGCAAAGTCGAACTGCTTGTAAGTGAGGCCGAGGTTAAGGCCGAAGTTGAATTTGGGAATGCCATTACCCAGGTCTACCTTGTCGCCGTCATCTATCGTTCCGTCTTCATCCACGTCTACAAAGCGCACGTCGCCGGGTTCGGTATTGGGCAAAACGCCTTTTCCGGCAGCTTTCCATGCGTCTATTTCTTGTTGGTTTTGGAATATCCCAGCCGTTCGATAGCCCCAGAAGAAGCCCATGGCATGCCCATTTTGGCAACGGAAAAACTCGGGTTGGTTGTTGAACATTACGTTGGCGTTAGTCGATCCGTTGGCATAACCATGGATGATACCGCCCGTCGTAGGTATCTCGTTCACCTCGTTGCGGTTGTAAGCAAAGTTCACGCCTACGTTATAACGCAGACTCCTGCCCATGTTGTCGTCCCAAGTAAGCCCCATCTCCACACCTTGGTTTGTAACGTTTCCTCCATTGATGAACGGTGAATCAGCGCCTGCCGTCGCCAAGATGGGAGCTTGTACTATCCAGTCCTTGGTGGTTTTATAATACCAATCGAAGTTGAAACCCAGCCTCGAGCGCAAGAAGCGCGCATCAATACCCAAGTCAGTTTGTTCGGATGTTTCCCATTTCAGATGGTCATTCCCGAGACGATTGGACAGGGCTCCGTTGGTATTGAGCACACTGCCTTTACCCGTCCCGAAGTTATAGCCCGCACCATCGAGGGTTACAGTGGCCGCATAAAGGAACGCGCCAATGTTGTTGTTGCCCACTTGTCCCCAACTTGCGCGAATTTTCAGGAAGTCGAGCCACGATGATGTCTGCTCCATGAAAGACTCGCGAGTGATTACCCAACCTGCCGACACCGAGGGGAACCAGCCCCAACGGTGACCTTTGGCAAAGCGCGAACTGCCGTCTGCGCGAAGGGTTAGGTTGGCCATGTACTTGTCATCGTAGTTCCATCCCACACGTCCGAAGTAAGATATGCGGCGATAGTCCTCTGTGGGATAGCCGTAGATGGAACCCGTGTGGCCATTGCGGTCGTTGCTTAGGTAGGCCGTTGCCCAGCCATCATAAACTGGAAGCAAGGTGTTTCCTCCGCTCACGCTCTCACCTTGGGTGCGTTCAACCTCCATACCCAGCATGGTGTTAAACTGGTTCAGCCCCATTTTCCAATCGTACATGGCAGTATTGGTCCATGTTAGGGTCCATCCCTTAAACATGCTCTGGCTCACAGTGGAGCCGTTGGTGTTCTGATCGTTTACGGTAGATACGTACATGGGATTGTAAGCACGATACGAAGAGGAGTTGTTGTTGAAGCCCAGAAGTGTTTTTATGCGCAGGTTTTTTAAGGGTTGAAGCTCCGCATAAACCGTAGCCACCCAGTTCTGGGCATCGCTGGCACTGCGGTTACGATAAAGGTTGGCCACAGGGTTGCCGTCGTATTGGTTCCAATCAGTGGCAATGGAGTAAGAGTAACCATTGTTCAGGTCTTCGCGTCCATCGGGTTGCAGGTACACGGGCTGCAAGGGCGAGGTGGAATAAGCCCCACGCAACTTGTTGTTATACATGTTGCCCGTGATGCCCGAGGTGCTTTTTACATACGAGAAAGAGAGATTTTCGCCAATGGTCAGCACATCGTTAAAGAGTTTTTGTTCGAGATTTGACCGAAGGTTGTAGCGTTCATAGTTGCTGGCTTGCTTGCCACCCACGATGCCTTCCTGACTGTAATAGCCCAAAGAGACCGCGTATGTGCTGCCTTTGCTGCCTCCATTCACGCCCAACGTATAGTTTTGCACGGGAGCCGAGCTCTGAAACATCTCGTCCATCCAATTGGTGTCGTAGATGCCGCCCTGCGTATTGTGTATGGACGCGGTGTTGCCCCAGTCGTAAGCTGTGCCGCCCGAGTTCTTGTTTTGCTCGTCCATCAGCATCATATACTCGCTGGCATTAAGCATCTTCGTCTTCTTGGGCACCGTTTGCCAGCCACGATAGCCGTCGAAAGTGACCTGGGCACGGCCTTCCTTGCCCCCGCGCGTGGTCACAATAACCACGCCATTGGCAGCCTGAGCGCCATAAATGGCAGCCGAAGCGGCGTCTTTCAGCACATCGATGCTCTCGATGTCCGAGGGATTTACAGCTGTAATGTCCAATCCGGGTATGCCGTCGATAACGTACAATGGTCCCGCACCTGTGTTAGAACCCTGTCCTCGCACAATCACCTTCATGCCCGCACCCGGCTGTCCGCTCTCGGCGATGATGTTCACGCCTGGCGTTTGCCCCTGCATGGCTTGCAAGGCGTTGCCCGTGTTGCGCTTGGCCAAGTCTTCGCCCTTGACTTGCACGGTGGCGCCGGTAACCAGTTTCTTCTTCTGCACCCCGTATCCTATCACCACCACGTCGTTGAGCGAGTGCGATTCTTCTTGCAGGGTGATGGTGATGGTCTGCCCTTTAACGCGCACTTTCTGCTGAACAAAGCCGATGTACGACACCAAAAGGGTTTCGCCCTCGCGCGCATCGATGGAGAAACGGCCATCAAGGTCGGTCACGGCGTTCGCGTTTCGTCCCTGCACTCCAATCGTTGCACCGATAAGGGGCTCATTGTCGGCAGCCGAAACCACCGTACCAGTAAATGTTTGCGCATGGAGCGTGCTCCACGGCAGCACACCGATAGCTGCAAACAGCAACAGCACCGTTAGCGTTAGCCTGCACCAAAAGGTGCCTGTGCTTTTGTTTGTCAATAAGGTTTGCTTCATAATCGTTCGTTTTTTATTTTTGTTGGTTTATGAGTTTATGATTGACGTTGCAAGTTCGTAAGTCCATCAGTTTCGGCACACCCGTTGACTTCCCAAGTTCGGAAGTTTTTGAGTTTATGGGGCAAAGAAACATGCCATCATCATATAGGCTGTTGACTCTACCCCCTTGGCTTCTTAAATTTCAAACTACTTGACTTCTCAAAAGGTCTTCATCGCCCACTTGATGGGTTGGTTTTTAATTCCGGTGTAAAGTTACGAAGTTTAGACATACACCTTGGTTTTCCGCCCGCTTTTAAGCTACACCAAATGTTGCCGTTATATGCAACAGATGTTATTTACATACATAACACACTGTTAACCAATATTTTACAAGAAAACAAAAGGCGTTTGAAAAAGAAGCTCTTAGGTGATGAAAAGACAAATTAACCTGTCCTACGGGGAAAGCTGAAAGATAAAACTGCAGCCATTTACGTAGGACAAACGTCGGGTCAAGAAGAAAACACCCAAGAACTCCCTGATGAAAAAGAAAAGGCGAAACCCAAACTTTATGTATGGAAGCACCTTGCCACAGGCATCCCACCATACTATGCTCCCGCCTCCGCCCCACCCAATATCTGGCGAAGCAGGAACGTGGCATTCTGATTGCGGGCCACGCCGGGCGTTATCTTATAAGAATAGGTGACGCGTGTGCCCAGGTCGATCTCGAAACAATAGTTGTGAAAGCACGCGCTTTCCAGTTTGGAGAGTTCCAGGTCGTGGGTGGCGACGATGCCGCTCACGGGCTGACGCGACACATAGTCGAGGAACATGCGCGAGCCGTTGAGCTTGTCGAGCGAGTTGGTGCCCTTGAGTATCTCGTCGAGGATGAGCAAAGTGGGCTCGCCCCGCAGGCAGTCCTTGAGCTGTTGCAGCCGCAACAGCTCGGCATTGAAGTAGGAAATGCCATGGGCCAGGTCGTCGCTGGTGCGCATGCTGCTGAACAATCTGAAACGCGACACGCGCAATCGGCGGGCAAACACTGGCATGCCCACCCGACCCAACACATAGTTCACGCCCACTGCCCGCAGGAAAGTGGACTTGCCGGCCATGTTGGCGCCAGTGATGATATAGAAGTGACGGTCGTCGATGCGGAAGTCGTTGCGCACGGCCCGCTCGCCCAAGAAGGGGTGGTACAGGCCTTCAGCCTCCATGCGCACGCCCGGCTCGCCCGTCACCTCGGGCCAGCACGTAGCCGGATGGTTGTACAGAAAGGTGGCCACGGTCACGTCCTGGTCCATCTGTACGACGCGCGCCATCCATGCTTCCATCTCCCAGCGGTCGGTCTCCACCCATCGCAGGAACCTGCGCAGCAGGAGGAGGTCGTAGAGTCCGAGCACATCGACCAGCACCAATCCCATGATGTTGCCCCGCTTGTCCAGGCCGTCGAGCAGTGCGCTGAGCCGTGCGAAGACGTCGGCCCGCCCCTCGTCCATCAGCCTCGCCACGTCCACCAGCTGCCGCAACTGCCCGTGCAGCCGGTTGACGGCCTTGCCCACCTCGCGCAACGGACGCATGCAGAGCAGGTAAACGACAAAAAATTGCAGCATGCCCCACCACAGGGGCACAAGCCCGTTGGCGCGTCCCAGGACGGCCAGCACGATGCAGACGTAGAACGCCGTCAGGTCGGCCGCCATCAGCATTTGCAGCCATCGGCTGCCAAGGGCGCGTGGCACACGCACCGTAGCGGCCGTTTCCAAGGCCCGGCCGATGGCGTCGGTGTTGATACGACCGCGCACGCCGTGGGCCATGAACGCCGCGCGGAATGGCTCGTCGGCGGCCAACGCGCCGATACGGGCCTGATAGCCGGCCCCGTAGGCTTCGTCCAAGGGTTTGGCAGAGGCAGGCATGCTGGCTGTCACGGCCGTCTGCCCGTCCAGACTGCCCAGTCGGGCGGCTAGCGCGTCGCTGCCTCCCGTGGTCACAGTGCGGCACAGCCGCTGATAGAGACTGTCGGGGCCGAAGATGTCCAGGTCGTAAGTGTAGGCATGATGCGGGTCTGCATAGCGCCGTCCGTCGTCGAAGCACGTATAGTCGCCACGCTGTGCGCACAGCTCGTTGTCGTACACCTGCTTTAGGTTTTCCAGCCTGCCGATACGCGCATCGTTGCGGGTATCGGCCCAGCGAATGG
Organism: Hallella seregens ATCC 51272; assembly: GCF_000518545.1. Classification (GTDB taxonomy): domain Bacteria; phylum Bacteroidota; class Bacteroidia; order Bacteroidales; family Bacteroidaceae; genus Prevotella; species Prevotella seregens. Next base: position 96,083 of record NZ_JADU01000001.1, on the reverse strand, counting down.
CCACATAGGCCACAAGGCACACCGCAGCCACACCGGCTCCGAGCAGCCGCACGGCGGTGTCGGCCGTCATCGTCACACAGGCCAAGGCCACCACGGCTCCCGTAAACGTGGCTATCTCGCCCAGTACAAAACTGTGGCCGCGCTGCCGCAGGTGCTTGATCTGTCGGGCCAGCCCTGCCGACCGCACTCCATAAAAGTCCTGAAAATCCATCTTTTTGCTCTTTTGCTGTATTTGTTCTTTGCTGTTCATCTTTCTATCACGCCCTCCTGCTTCTTGCCGTCCATCATGATCTTGAGCGGACGGTCGAAGCGCACGTGGCGCACATAGGGCGTTTCTTCCACGGCGGGCAGGGCGTCGAGCACGTCCTTGCGCAGCAAACCGCCCTCGCCGGGCCGGTTGGTGTCGATGGTGAAGTAGCCCACGCCGAACGAGGTGAGGTTCTGGAAGAAGTGGGTGCCCTGACTTGGATCCACCCTGTAGTTGCGGAGGGCCACCTCCACAATGACGCGCGCAGCCGAAATGTGGGGCCACTTCACCGGCACGCCCAGCCAAGGGTCGCTCGATCCCCACCTGCCCGGGCCTACAAGCACGTAGTTGCGCCCGGAGTCGAGGAACTTGCGGTTGATGCGTTCGATGTCGTCGGCCACGTAGTGGTTGTTGGCTGCCGAGAAGTTGTCGTCGTATTTCACGTAGACCACGTCGACCACGTCTTCCGAAATGCCGTGTCCCAGCGAGTTGTGGCTGCGCAGCAGACAGGCCTCGTCGGGCACGGCGGCCACGTCTTCGTCAAGCATCTGCTTGGAGTCGACGATGGGACGTATCTGCAACAGGTAGAAGTCGCCCGTCTTGTCGGGCCGCAGGTTGCAGGCAAACTCTATCTCCACGGGCCGCCTCATGGCCTCGGCCCCGTACTTCATGGCCATCTGCAATATCTCGGGCAGGGGGAACACACCCTGCTGCAGCACGCCCGAGAACGAGACAATCTTGCGCCCACCCTCGTAGAGACCGTCGCGAATCACCTGGTCGCTGGGATCGTAGGTGGAGGCAATGTAGTGCAGCGAGCCGTCGCGGTCGGCCTCCTTCACCTTAAGGTGCAGCAGGTTGAAGCCGTCGTCCACGCAGAAGTCGTTGCCCACGCGGGTTGTGTCGAGCGCGTAGAAACGCGTCTGCGTGTCGCGCAGGGCCGTCTCCAGTTCCGACATCTGCATCACCTGGTCGGGATGGTAGGGCGACACGCGCAGCGTCTGCCCGCCGTCCACGATGTACTTGCCCAGACCGAGGGCCAGCGAGGCGATGCCATCCTCGGCCCGCTCGTCGCCGATGGGGTAATAGTTGATGGAGCGCAGCACACCCGATATGTTGGGATAGAAGCGGTCGCCATAGGCCGTGCCCACCACCTCCTGCAGGATGACGGCCATCTTTTCCTGGTCTATCACGTTGGACGTGGCCGTCATGTAGGCCTTGGAGTCACGGTAGAACACCGAGGCATAGACCCCCTTGATGGCCGCGGCCAGCATCTGGAGCATGGCCGTCTTGTCGGTCAGACAGGGTATCATGTAGGTGCTGTAGATACCCGCGAACGGCTGATAGTGGCTGTCTTCGAGCAGCGAACTGGAGCGGATGGCCACCGGACTGTGGGTAGCTTCAAAGAAAGTAAAGAAGTCGGCAATGTAGCTGTCGGGCAGCTGTGCCTGGAGAAAACGCTGCAGAATCTCCTCGTCGGGGGCGTCGCTCAGGGCAATGTCGTAGAGGTTGTTCTGCTCCATGAACTGGTCGAAGACGTCTGTGCACAGCACCACCGTCTTGGGTATCTGCACCGTGGCCCCGGCAAACTTGTTGAAGTCGGGGTGGGTCTTGACGACGTGGTCCAGAAAGGCCAGGCCCCGTCCCTTGCCGCCCAGCGACCCTTCGCCTATGCGTGCAAAGTGTGCATAGCGGTCGAACTTGCCACGGTCGAACACGGCCACCACGCCGATGTTCTTCATATGGCGGTACTGCACGATGGCGTCGAAGATGATTTTCCGATGGGCGTCCACGTCTTGCAGCTTGTGCCAGGTCACGTGCTTCAGAAAGTTGCTCACGGGGAAGATGGCGCGGGCGCAGAGCCAGCGGCTCATGTGGTTGCGCGACACGTGGTAGAGCATGGAGTCGCGCGGTATCTTGAAGATGTTGTCCTGCAGTTCTTTCAGCGTGTGGATGCGCATCACCTCCTGCCCCGTGGCGGGGTCGCGGAAGATAAAGTCGCCAAAACCCATGTGCTCCTCCATGAGATGGCGCAGGTCCACACTGAGCATCTTCGAGTTCTTGTCCACGAAACGGAATCTCTCGGCCTCGGCCCGGCTGCGGTTGGTGGCCTCGGAGCTCTCCATGATGAGGGGCACGTATTCGTCTTCGCGGCGGATGGCCTCCAGCAGTTTGAAGCCGGCCTCGGGGTCTTTAGTGTCTCCACCGGCCCCTTTCTGGTTGGGCAGCGGCGTGGAGCGGCCGGAGGGCAGCCCGCTTTTCATCGGGAACCGCACGTCGCTGATGACGCCCAGGCAGTTGTCTTTGTAGCGGCTGTACACCTGCATGGCCTCCTCATAGGTGCGGGCCAGCACCACCTTGGGCCGCCCGCGCATGCGCAGCGTGGCGGCATGGCGGTTCAGGGCCTCGGTGGCGAAGTTCTGGCTCTGCTGCAAAATGTAGCTGTACAGGTTGGGAAGAATGCTGCTGTAGAAGCGGATGGAGTCTTCCACGAGCAGAATCATCTGCACGCCGGCCTCGCGAATGTCGTTCTCAAGGTTCATCTTGTCCTCTATCAGCTTGATGATAGAGAGTATCAGGTTGGTGTTGCCCAGCCAGCAAAATACGTAGTCGAAGATGCTGAGGTCTTCGTCCTGCATGCGGCGCGTGATGCCGTGAGAGAACGGAGTAAGCACCACGCAGTGCATTTCGGGGTGCTTTTCCTTGATGGCACGGGCCACCGTAAAGGCGTCGTTGTCGGCATTGCCCGGCATGCAGATGACGAGATCTATCTTCATTGTGGCCAGCACGCGCTCGGCTTCGTCGGTTGTGGACACCTGCGTGAACGTGGGCGGATAGCGAAGGCCGAGCTGCATGTACTCGTTGTAGATCTTCTCTTCCACGCGCCCGTCGTCCTCGAGCATGAAGGCATCGTAGGGGTTGGCCACGATGAGCACGTTGTAGATGCGGCGCAGCATCAGGTTGACGAACGTCACATCTTTTAATATAAACTTATTCCATTCCTGGGGTATCTGGTTGTCCATAAATAGGTGGTATGGGTTATGACAATGTGGGGAGGGGGCGCAAGCACTCCTCTGACAGCCTGAACTCGCTGGGACTCATCCCTGTCTTGCGCTTAAAGAAGCGGCTGAGCGTGCTGATGGAGTTGAAGTTGAACTCGCCAACCAACTCTTTCAGCGACTTGTCGCTATTCTTAAGTTCCATCTGCAACAGGGTAATCAGCGAGCGGTCTATCCATTCCTTGGCCGTCTCGCCCGTCTCGGCCTTGACGACATCGCCCAGATAGTGGGGCGAAATGCAGAGCTCCCGGGCATAGAACAGCACGCTGTGCTCGCGCTTGACATGCTTGATGAGAGCCCCGTTAAACGCGCGTAGCAGCGATTTACCCCCTCCTATGGCACCTCCTTCTTGCTCCAGATACAGGGTTGCCACAAAGTCAAGCAGCGAGACGAAGAGGGCGTTCACGGGCTCCACGACAGGAGTAGGAAGCCGCACGAGCGAGAGCAGGGAGTCGATGTAGTCGCTGAATACGGCGCGTTCCCGCTTGGTCAGTCGCAGCTTGAAAGCCTGGGCGGGCTGCAAGAACAAGTCGGGCAGCCGTCCGCCATAAATCACACGCATGTACTCTTCGGTCAGGCTCACGCCGTCATAGCACAGTGCAGAGACCTCGCTGCCCCTGCCAATGATGCCTCCCCAGCTGGCGCAAAACAAGTCGCCCTCGTCCACCCGCAGCTTCCTGAAATTGACAACCGGCTCGCTCCAGCCCTTGGTCAACACGGCCAGTTGCAGAAAACTCAGTCGTAGGGGCGGTTTGCGTTCCAGCAACTGCCCCATGGAAAACGCACGTCCACGGGCTACCGAGAAATACGGGCACGCAAAATGATTGTCGTTTTCGACGGGTTGAATAGGGCTCACATCGTTTTTAACCTCTTTATAGAAACTCACAGATACAGGGTCGTCTACATGTTTTTCTTCCATATCCTGCATGGCTTGATTCTACCGCAAATTTAAGTAAAAAAAAGAAAAACAGTTCCAAATCAACCATTTATTTTGTCCAAATGGCCGCTTTTTGCGGCTTCAGGGGGTGCTGCTGGGCCTTTTAAGGGACTTTTCAATTGCCAAATTCGTGCCAATTCTCCCTTAAACCACCTTTTGGCAAACTTTGTCCGCGCTTTTGTCAACCGCTTTCCAGCCCTTTCTACCTACCTTTGCACCCAAAATAAGAGAATATAAATACATTTCATTTTCATCAAACCTCAAAGTCAGTATGAAGAAGAATTACAAAGAGGGGCCGTGCGCCGAAATTATCTACATCTGTTCCGACGAGATCATGCAGATAGCAGGGGCCTCCGAGTTCGACAACGACGGTGACGGAATAACCGACCAGTTTCCTGTGGAGAAAGGCGATCCTGATGGCGGCATCGGTGCCAAGCGGTTCAACGCTTGGGAAGACACACCATCATCCAGCCCCTGGAGCGACTAAACCATCCCCGCAAACGATGAATCCTGAACTCAAAAAAAGACAACAATCATGACAAGACATTCCTTTTTCTCCACACTGCTGATCGCCCTTACAGGACTCTTCAACGGACAGACCGCACGCGCCCAGGGCCAAGACTCCCAGCACCGGTGGAACGGTAATCCCGTGAGCAGCGTAGCCGACAATACCAACGAAGACAACGGCACCGTCTACCTCTACAACGTGGGCACTGGCGAATACCTCAACACCGGCAGCTACTGGGGCACTGTGGTCATTGGCTTCAATGTGGGTATGCCAATCCATATCCAGAAGACGAGCTCATCCGGCGTGTACCGCATGACGGGCCCGCTGGTGACCACAGAGGGCAAGAACATTGCCTTTGGCCGCAAGCAGGACACGCCAGGACCGGACAGCATCATCAACTACAACCGCGTCTACGTAGATCGCGGTGTCGCTTGGCCAGGCAGCAACACCGGCGTCAATGGCATTCTCAACTGGACATTCAGCGAGACATATCTCAATTCCAAGACCTATTACATCCACTGCTACAATGATGAGAACACGGCCGGCATGGAGGGAGAAATCTATCTCACCATGAACACCACCCCCATCGGAAAGACTTACGACATCAGCTATCCCCACTATTTCGCCGGCAAGTATAGTCAGTGGAAGTTGGTAACCAAGGCCGACCTCAAGGCGGCGTTCAAGGAGCAGTACGCCTCAGACGAGGATCCGGCCGACGCAACTTTCCTGGTCTACGACCAGCAGTTCGAGCGCGGCAACACTTACGTGGATCATTGGGTGCCCACCGGCGTCGTCGGCACACACAACGCGCAGTATCTCTACAACCCCTCCAACACGGGCGAAACCTATTACGTTGGCAATGGCTCCATCAAGAGCGACTACTATATGGCACACTACGCAGGCTACACCACGGCCAACGTGCGCAACATCGGCTATGACTCCAAAGCCAACGGCTCGGTGCTCCAGACTGTCACCACGCTGAAAGCCGGCTGGTACAAAGTGAGCTGCAACGGCTTCTACCATCCCGCCGCCGGCAGCGGCCTCAAGTCCAAGCTCGTGGCCAAGGTGCAGAACACCACGAATTCCTTATCGAACGTGGAGACTACGCTTCAGCGACTCGCCGCGGCAGACCAGTTTTCCTACACCAAGGCCGACATGACCCACGTCTACGGAAAAGATGATCTGGAGCCGCTCAAGGAGAGCCCCTACGTCAAGGCCGGCAAGTTGTTCACCCAAGAAAAGTATGTCAACACGCTGATGGTCTACGTACCCAACAACGGCGACAAGCTCGACATCGGCATACGCATCAGTGGTTCCACCGAAGATCTCGACTGGACGTCGTGGGACAACTTCCAGTTGCAATACTGCGGCAACCGCGACCTGGTGCTCGACGAGGCGCAGACCTCGCTCGGCTACATGGCGCAGCAGGTGGATCCGGCGACAGCCAATACGCTGATTCTGAAGCGCACGCTGAACATCGACAAGTGGAACTCCATCATACTGCCCGTGGAACTCACGGCCGAGCAGGTGAAGACAGCTTTCGGCGAGCAGTGCAAGCTCTCGCAGCTGCCCCATCAGTCGACCACAAACCTCAAACGCATAGACTTCACCAAGGTGGATCTCTCCAACGACAACGCCGTGGCCATCAAGCCCAACACGCTCTACATCATCAGGCCCACCAAGGAACCCACCGGCACCCAAGGCAGTTCCTACCAGAAATTGCTCAAGGATGGTACCACCATCACCGTGCTCACACCGTTCTATATCATCAACAACGTGACGCTGGCCACCGACCCGACGACCGACCATCCCAACGGCATCGTCAAGGAAGCATCCACACAATCGAGCACCACCGACGGCCACCTCAAGTTCTGCGGCTCGCTCATCAAGCAGACTTCGCCCGTGGTTCCGGCCTACTCCTACGCCCTGGGGGCCAAGGACGGCCTGTGGCACTACACGCATAGCGACCTCACCACCCTGGGTTTCCGCTGCTGGATTGCCACGGGAACGGAGGCTTTGGCCCGCAGCCTAAAGTTCTACATCGACGGCCAGGAGGAGGGCAACGTCACCGGAATTGTGAGTCCCGCCATGCCGGGCACGGCCTCTCCCGCCACCCTGCTGCCTGCCGACGTCTACACGCTCAGCGGCCAGCTCGTCAGGAGCCATGCCGACACGCTCGACGGTCTGCCCCGTGGCGTCTACATTGTCAACCGCCAGAAAATTATCATCCGATAAAATTCTACAGGCCGCAACAAGCCACACGGAGCCACCGCCTCCGGCGCATCACGGGTGTTCTGCACCTCTCGATGCCGCCGGAGGCGGTGGCTCCGGCGTTTACAGACGGGGACAACTCGGGAAACAACCTTGCCGACAATTGCCGTTTGCCGGGCCAACGCAAGAAATATACACCGTAAACGCGCAAGATTATCCGAAAAATATTTGGAACGTATGGAATAAACGCCTATATTTGCAACGACAATATTGAAACAATACCGATTGGAGACAGCTCCAATCACACTAACCTTTAAGGCATAAAAAAGTATTACTGCTATGGAAGTTGAACAAGTGATGAAAGGCCTGATGTGGAAACATGCAGGCGAGCCTGAATTCTTGCAGGCTGTGAAAGAAGTGCTCACCTCGATTCAGGATGTCTACAACCAGCATCCGGAGTTTGAGAAAGCGAAACTCATCGAGCGGCTCATCGAGCCCGAACGCGTCTATATGTTCCGCGTGCCCTGGACCGACGACAAGGGCGACGTGCACGTGAACACGGGCTACCGCGTGCAATTCAACAGTGCCATCGGCCCCTACAAGGGCGGACTGCGCTTCCACCCCTCGGTAACGCTAAGCATCATGAAGTTCCTGGGCTTTGAACAGACGTTCAAGAACGCCCTCACCACCCTGCCCATGGGCGGCGGCAAGGGTGGCGCCGACTTCTCCATCCGCGGGCGTTCGGATGCCGAGGTGATGCGTTTCTGCCAGGCTTTCATGCAGGAACTCTACCGACACATCGGCCCCGACGAGGATGTGCCGGCTGGAGACATCGGTGTGGGCGGCCGCGAGATAGGCTATCTCTTCGGCGAATACAAGAAACTCACCCACCAGTTCCAGGGTGTACTCACCGGCAAGGGCATGGAATGGGGCGGCTCCATCCTGCGCCCCGAGGCCACGGGCTACGGCGCGCTCTACTTCGTGAACCAGATGTTGCAGACCCGAGACATCGACATCAAGGGCAAGACGGTGGTCATTTCGGGATTCGGCAACGTGGCTTGGGGAGCGGCCAAAAAGGCTACCCAGCTGGGGGCCAAGGTCATCACCATCAGCGGGCCCGACGGCTACATCTACGACCCCGACGGCATTTGCGGCGAGAAGATAGACTTCATGCTCGAGCTGCGCGGCAGCGGCGAGGACATCTGCCAGCCTTATGCCGAGCAGTTTGCCGGGGCGCAGTTCTTCGAGGGACGCAAGCCCTGGGAGCAGAAAGCCGACATCTACCTGACCTGCGCCACGCAGAACGAGCTCAACGGCCAGGATGCCGACCGCATCATTGCGCATGCTCCCTGCTGCGTGGCCGAGGTGAGCAACATGGGATGCACGGCCGAAGCCGTGGAAAAATTCGTGCGCGCCGAGACGCTCTTTGCGCCGGGAAAGGCCGTGAACGCGGGCGGCGTGGCCACTTCGGGACTGGAAATGACGCAAAATTCCATGCGACTGCACTGGAGCGCCGACGAGGTGGACGACAAACTGCACTATATCATGCACTCCATACACGGGCAGTGCGTGAAGTACGGCACACAAGCCGACGGCTACATCGACTACGTCAAGGGAGCCAACGTGGCCGGATTCATGAAGGTGGCCAACGCCATGATGGCGCAGGGCATCGTATAAAAACAACCCAAATACGTGAACTATAGAAGACAACTGATTATAACCCTCATCTGGACATCAGGCTTTACCTCTATGACGGCTCAAACGTATAGAGGCAAAGCTTCTTATTATTCCAAGCGGGCCACCGGGGCACGGGCGGCCAGCGGGGAGCGGCTGCACCATGACAGCCTGACCTGCGCCCACCGCACCTACCCTTTCGGCACCACGCTGAGAGTGAAAAACCTGTCGAACGGCAAGGAAATTCTGGTGCGCGTGACCGACCGCGGGCCCTATGGCCGCGGCCGCATCATCGACCTGAGCTATGGTGCGGCGCGCGAATTGGGCATGCTAGCCCAAGGTGTCGCCATGGTAGAGGTGGAGCGTGTGGACGGCGTGAAGCCTCCTTACCGCATCAGTGAACGGGAGACGGGACTGCCCGATTTCGAGTTCGACGTCACCAAGGCGGGCTACAGCTTCATTGATGAGTGGACGAGAGAGCGGAGCGTGAACAAAGAGGTGGTGCAGGATGCCAGCCGAAGCATCGCCAATACGAAAAAGACGGAGGAGTCGGCGCAGAGACCCAAACCGGCGGGCAAGCATGCCGAAACGGTTCCCAAAACGGCCGAGGCAGGGTTGAAGAAGCCGGAAAACATGCCGAAGAAACCCGAAATGCCCCTTAAAAAGACAGAAAACCCGGTGAAGAAAACGGCAGACCCGATGGGCAAGATGCCCGAAACGCCTGGAAAGAAAGCGGTGGAACCGGCGGGAAAGAAGTCCGAGCCGGCGGCAAAAAAGCCGGAACCAACGGCCAAGAAGCCGGAAACGACGGGAAAGAAGCCGGAGAATCCGGGTAAAAAGCCCGAGCCACAACCCAAGAAAGCCGAACCGCAGAAGAAAACTGAAGACCCCTCCGTATGGGGCAACGTGTTCGACAAGGTGAAAAACTGGTTTGAAAAATAGGTTTCATGCCGTGCCATCGCTTTGAACGGGCACTATGAAACCTCGATTATTTTTCTTCCTCCTATACCTGCTCCCTCTATTGTCACAGCGCAAACGCGTTGTGATAGCGGTGTGGACGGGTCGTGATTACGGCGTGAACGCATTGCGATAGCGGTGCAGACGCGGTGCGATTACGGCGCAACGGGAACGCGATCGCCCGGGCGTTGCGATGTGACAAGGCTCTTCAAAAAGTGTCCGTTACTGACAAACACCGATTTTCTACTGGGAATTGCCGTAAGGACCGGCCCTTGCATCAATGCCATTTCACACCACGTGCCCACGCGCCAACCCGACTCCCGAGGCACTCCTACTTGCGCGTGGGGATGTTGAACTCGCTCACCTTGGAGATGGACTGTGTGCCCTGCAACACACTCACACAGAACTTGGCACTGCCGGCTTTCAGTCGATTGTTAGCCTTGACCAGAGCCGTGTAGCGAATGCCCTTGCCCGGCATAATCTTTTCGATGTGCATGCTGGGCGAGATGAAGAGGTGGCGGTTGCCTGTGGCCTCGATCACCGTGGGCTGCACATCGTAGAGCGGCTGGTCGCCGCGGTTCATTACCTCGAAGATAATCTTGCAGAGCTCGCCGCGTTGGATTTGTCCATCCTGGTTGTCGTCCACGAAACGGGCATTGCGAATCTCGATGGTCGGGGCATATTTCAGCCCCTCGGCCAGACCCTCCATGCTCGACTGCATGGGCAAAGTGGTCTGAGGCTGCTGGGCGCTGTAGTCGCCCGTGTAGTCGCTGGAGCTGAAATCGTAGATGCGGTCGTCGCCGCTGTTGGACGAGTCGAAGCCGCTGTCGTAGGCGGGAGAATCCTGCACGGGCGATTGTGAACCGTAGGGAGCAGACTGCCGACGCTCTGCACGGTCGGCCGCACGCTCGGCGCGGTCGGCAGCGCGCTCCGCCCGCTCCCGCTCATAAGCACCTGCCTCCTGCTGGCATTGCTCGTCCTGGGCCGCACCAATCATGCCGCCGATGATGGCTCCGCCGGCCATGCCCACAATGGTGCCGATGTCCGACCCGCGCGGACCATCGGAAAGACCTCCGACGGCCGAGCCCAAAATGGCGCCCAGCGAGCCGCCCATATAAGCACCCGAACCGGCGTAAGTGCCACAACCCGTAAGCAAAAGCGAAGCCGTGACAGCAAGGATCCAAATCTTTTTCATTTTCAACGTCTTTTAAACTATAGACAAAGATAAGCCAAAAATGGCTGGCAACGAAGTCCTTTTTCCCTACACGAGGATAGGGAAAACCCTAATAAACACCCCGGCAGAGAGCAAGCCGATGGCATAAAAAAGGTCTGCACCCGCTCGCGGATGCAGACCTCATAAGTGGATTCTATGAATAAAAGAAATTATTCAGCCTTGGGAGCTTCCTCGGCAGGAGCCTCGGCTGCGGGTGCCTCTGCGGCAGTTGCCTCTACAGCCTCTGCTGTTTCGGCAACCTCGGCAGCCTTGTTGCTACGACGGCTGCGGCGCGTCTTCTTCTCTGCCTTGGGAGCCTTGGCCATGTTCTCATCGAAATCGACAAGCTCGATGAAAGCGATGGAAGCGGCGTCACCCTGACGGGTGCCGAGCTTAATCACACGGGTGTAGCCACCGGGACGGTCGGCCACCTTGGCAGCCACCTCTCCGAAGAGCTCCTTCACTGCATACTTGTCCTGCAGATAACGGAAAACTACACGACGGCTGGTCGTTGTGTCGCTCTTGGAGCGTGTGATGAGGGGCTCCACATACGTCTTCAGAGCCTTGGCCTTGGCGAGGGTCGTAGTGATTCTTTTGTGCATAATCAGGCTAGATGCCATGTTTGCAAGCATGCTAGCACGATGAGATGCAGTACGACCCAGATGGTTGAATTTCTTATTGTGTCTCATTTTCTTTTCTTGTTGCGGATTTACTCCTTATCCAATTTATACTTTGAAATGTCGGTTCCAAACGAAAGATTCAGACTCTCGAGCAAATCATCAAGCTCTGAGAGCGATTTCTTACCGAAGTTGCGGAACTTCAACAGATCCGTCTTGTTGTACTGTACGAGATCGCCGAGGGTCTCCACGTCGGCAGCTTTCAGGCAGTTGAGCGCACGAACACTGAGGTTCAGGTCGAGCAGCTTGGTCTTAAGCAGCTGGCGCATGTGCAGCACCTCCTCATCAAACTCCTGATTGCCGTCCTGGTCGGGGCTCTCAAGCGTGATCTTCTCATCGGAGAAGAGCATGAAGTGATAGATGAGAATCTTGGCGGCCTCTTTGAGCGCGTCTTTCGGGTGAATGGAACCATCCGTCGTGACTTCAAGGGTGAGCTTGTCGTAGTCGGTCTTCTGCTCGACACGAGTGGGCTCCACACTGTAGCGCACGTTGCGGATCGGGGTGTAGATGGAATCGATGGGAAGCACATTGACATCCGTGCAGAACTCGCGGTTCTCCTCGGCGGGCACATAGCCGCGACCTTTGTTGACCGTAAGATCAATCTGCATAGAAGCATGGGCATCTAAATTGCAAATCACCAAATCAGGGTTTAACACTTCAAATCCAGTCAGATACTTACCGATATCACCTGCTTTGAATTCGGTGGAATTCTCTACGGTGATACTAACTTTCTCGTTCTCGAATTCTTCTACTACTTGTTTGAATCGAACTTGCTTGAGATTCAAAATGATGTTGGTAACATCTTCCTTTACACCGGGGACCGAAGAGAACTCATGCTCAACACCGCCAATACGGACGGTGTTGATGGCATAGCCCTCCAGCGATGAAAGGAGGATGCGGCGCAGGGCATTACCAATGGTAACACCGAAGCCAGGCTCAAGAGGGGAAAACTCGAATTTTCCGTTGGTCTCCGAAGCCTCCAGCATCACAACTTTATCAGGTTTTTGAAATGCTAATATCGCCATTAATTTAATGATTTATTGTTTAGAGTACAACTCAACGATTAACTGCTCCTTGATATTCTCGGGGATGTCGGCACGCTCCGGCCTATGGAGGAACTTGCCACTCTTACTGTTCTGATCCCACTCCAACCAAGGATACTTGCTGTGATTGAATCCTGCAAGAGCAGTTTCCACCACCTCGAGCGACTTGGATTTCTCACGAACACCAATCACCTGACCGGCCTTCACAGAGAACGAAGCGATATTGACCACCTGGCCATCGACGGTGATGTGTCTGTGGCTCACCAGCTGGCGGGCTGCCGCACGCGTGGGGGCAATGCCAAGACGGAACACCACATTGTCAAGGCGGCACTCAAGAAGTTGAAGCAGCACCTCACCGGTGATACCATCGCTCTTGGCAGCCTTGTCGAACAGATTGCGGAACTGACGCTCCAGCACACCATAGGTGTACTTGGCTTTCTGCTTCTCTGCCAGCTGGGAGCCGTACTCCGACTGTTTGCGGCGACGATCATTGCCGTGCTGCCCTGGAGGGAAATTACGCTTTGCCAGTACCTTGTCTGCACCGAAAATGGGCTCTCCAAAACGGCGTGCAATTCTTGATTTAGGACCTATATATCTTGCCATAATTTATTAAATGCTTTTAATCAATTGTATCTGTTTAATACTCACTTTATACACGACGGCGCTTGGGAGGACGGCAGCCGTTGTGCGGCAGCGGAGTAACGTCTACAATCTCGGTCACCTCAATACCGGCACCGTGGATGGCACGAATAGCGCTCTCACGACCGTTACCCGGACCCTTGACATAAGCCTTTACCTTACGCAGGCCAAGACCATAAGCCACCTTGGCACAGTCCTCTGCTGCCATCTGGGCAGCATAAGGCGTGTTCTTCTTGGAACCACGGAAACCCATCTTACCGGCCGAAGACCAAGAAATCACCTGGCCCTCGCCGTTAGCGAGCGATACAATGATATTGTTGAAAGAGCTATGAACATGGAGCTGTCCGATAGCATCAACTCTTACATTTCTCTTCTTGGATGTTGCTTTTGTTTTTGCCATAATTAATTTCCTCCTCTAAATTACTTAGTAGCTTTCTTCTTGTTAGCAACAGTCTTCTTCTTTCCCTTACGGGTACGAGCATTATTCTTAGTACTCTGACCGCGAACCGGAAGACCATTACGATGACGTACACCACGATAGCAACCAATATCCATCAGGCGCTTGATATTCATCTGGATCTCTGAACGAAGATCACCTTCTACTTTGAATTCAGCACCGATAATTTCGCGGATCTTAGCTGCCTGGTCGTCAGACCACTCGCTGACCTTCAGGTCACGGCTCACGCCGGCTTTATCCAATATCTTTGCTGAACTACTTCGACCTATGCCATAAACATAAGTCAATGCGATTTCGCCACGCTTATTCTGGGGCAAATCTACTCCAACAATTCTTATTGCCATTTGTTGATTGAATAAATGAATTTAATGATTAAATGCGTTAAATGTGCTAAAAAGCATGCAAAGATACAAATTAAAACGGGCAATTTGAATCAATTGCTGTTTTTTAACATTAACCCTGGCGCAATTTAAATTTGGGGTTCTTCTTGTTGATGACGAACAGACGACCCTTACGACGAACGATCTGGCAGTCGGCTGTACGCTTCTTTAATGATGCTCTTGTCTTCATATCTGAAAGATATCTAATTGATTGGTTATTTGTATCTGAATTCAATTCTGCCCTTTGTGAGATCGTAGGGGCTCATGGCCACTTTTACCTTGTCGCCAGGAAGAATCTTGATGTAATGCAAACGCATCTTTCCAGAAATGTTTGCAATAATCTGTACTCCATTCTCGAGTTCAACGCGGAACATGGCATTAGAGAGACTCTCGATAACCGTTCCGTCTTGTTCAATTGCAGACTGCTTTGACATATTTAATAAATAACTCTTTCTTGATGTTCTATTTCTTCAAACGTTGATAAAATCTCTGCCCCACCCTTTCGTATGGCGATGGTGTGCTCGAAATGCGCAGCCGGCTTGCCGTCGCGGGTGACGATGCTCCATTTGTCTGGCAACATCCATATACGCCGGTCGCCCATGGTTATCATAGGCTCGATAGCAATGCACATTCCAGACTTGAGCATAGTCCCCTGCCCGCGGGAGCCATAGTTGGGAACAGGGGGATCCTCGTGCATTTCTCGGCCTATTCCATGGCCGGTCAACTCGCGGACAACCCCATACCCCTGGGCTTCGCAAAAGTCCTGCACCGCTGCACTTATATCGCCAATGTGCTTTCCCGGCAGTGCCTGTTCAATGGCTCTATACAGACTTTCCTTGGTTGTCTTGAGAAGATGCCTCACCTCCTCACTGACCTTGCCCACACAGAAAGTGTAGCAACTGTCACCATTGAAACCATCCAGAAGTGCACCACAATCCACAGATATGATGTCGCCTTCCTTCAGAACGGCATCTGCACTCGGTATGCCATGTACGACGACATGGTTGACCGAGGTACAGATAGAGCCGGGAAAAGGTCCTCCGTAAGGATTGGGGAAGTTCTTGAACGTTGGTGTGGCACCGTGGTCGCGAATGAACTCCTCCGCAATCTGATCCAACTGGAGGGTCGTTACACCTGGTTTGATATGTCTGCCCACCTCTGCAAGGGTTGCACCAACAAGTTGGTTGGCCTTGCGCATGAGCTCGATTTCATCCTCTGTCTTCAGAAATATCTTCATTTCCAAAAGACCAAATTAGTAAGCGCTTACAGTTCCGCTATTGCGAGTATGACCAGAGTTCAGCAAGCCATCATAGTGACGCATGAGCAAGTAGCTTTCTATCTGCTGGAGCGTGTCAATGACCACACCTACAGTAATCAGCAGCGAGGTGCCGCCAAAGAACTGCGAGAAAGCAGTCTGGACATCGAGCAGTCCGGCAAAAGCTGGCATCACGGCGATGAAGGCAATAAAGAGCGAACCAGGCAACGTGATGCGGGACATCACGGTGTCGATGTACTCGGCGGTATCATGACCAGGCTTGACACCAGGGATGAAACCATTATTACGCTTCATGTCTTCAGCCATCTGCTGAGGATTCAGTGTAATAGCCGTATAGAAGTACGTAAATGCTATGATGAGAATGACATAAACAACGTTGTAGAGCAAGCTACGGTTGTCCATCATGTCATGAACCCACCAAGACGCGCCATCACTTTGGAACTGAACGATAAGCAGGGGAATGAACATCAGTGCTTGAGCAAAGATGATAGGCATGACGTTGGCTGCAAAAAGCTTGAGGGGGATGTACTGGCGTGCACCTCCGTACTGCTTGTTGCCGACCAGCCGCTTGGCATACTGCACAGGTACCTTGCGCGTTCCTTGCACCAAGAGAATTGATGCACAAACAACTGCATAGAGAATGAGAATCTCAGCGATAAACATCACAAGTCCACCACCAGAAATGGCGGTGAACCTGGAACTTACCTCCTGCACGAATGCCTGAGGCAAGCGGGCAATAATACCCAACATGATGATTAATGAGATACCATTCCCTACTCCCTTGTCCGTGATACGCTCACCCAGCCAAAGAATGAACATACTGCCTGCTGCAAGGATGATTGTGGCCGGAATCATGAACACACTCCAAGAGATGCCGCTGGCCAGTGCAGAAGTGGCCTGCATCTTCAGATTGATCAGGTAACTCGGAGCCTGAAACAGCAGAATGGCTACTGTCAGGACTCGAGTGTACCATTGGATTCGTTTATGACCACTTTCGCCTTCACGCTGCATCTTCTGAAAATAAGGTACAGCAACGGCAAGCAGCTGCATAACAATGGAAGCTGAGATGTAAGGCATAATTCCAAGCGCAAAGATTGACGCATTGGAAAAAGCTCCACCAGAGAACATGTCCAACAGTGACATCAAGCCACCGGCGGTCTGCGACTGAAGCTGATCAAGCTTGGCCGGATCTATACCTGGCAAAACCACGAACGACCCAAAGCGATAGATAGCCGTAAACAGAAGAGTGACGAGGAGACGCTGACGCAAGTCCTCGACCTTCCAACAGTTCTTTAGTGTCTCAATAAACTTTTTCATTGTTAGATTATTGTTGCGTTACCACCAACAGCTTTAATTGCCTCTTCTGCTGTCTTGGAGAAAGCATGAGCTTCCACTTCGACCTTAGCTTTAAGCTCGCCGTTACCAAGAATCTTCACCAACTCCTTGCCATTGGTCAGGCCAGCAGCAACGAGTTCGGCAATTCCAATCTTGGTAAAGTTCTTTTCCTCAGCCAGCTTCTGCAGCGTAGACAGATTGACAGCGAAATACTCCTTATGGTTAATATTCTTGAAACCAGCCTTCGGAACACGACGCTGCAGTGGCATCTGACCACCCTCGAAGCCAATCTTGCGCTTATAACCAGAGCGAGCCTTGGCACCCTTGTGACCGCGAGTAGAAGTGCCGCCCAGACCTGAACCCGGACCACGACCAATGCGACGACGAGAATGTGTAGAACCCTTTGCTGGCTTCAAATTATTTAATTTCATGATTACGTCTGAATTTAAAAAGAATTATTACTTAACTACCTCAACCAGGTGGTGAACCTTGCGAATCATGCCCTGGATGCTCGGAGTGTCTTCAACCTCAACAACCTGGGAGATCTTGCGGAGGCCCAGAGAAAGAAGTGTTCTCTTCTGGTCTACGGGAGCACCGATACGGCTCTTAATCTGCTTAACTTTAATTGTTGCCATGTTGTGTATCTCCTAATTAACCGTTAAATACTTTATCCATAGAAATACCGCGCTCACCAGCAATCTGATAAGCATCACGCATCTCAGACAAGGCGGCGATAGTGGCCTTTACCAAGTTGTGGGCATTGGAAGAGCCCTTGGACTTGGCAATCACGTCAGAAACACCGGCACTCTCCAGCACGGCACGCATGGCACCACCAGCTTTCAGGCCTGTACCTGCTGCTGCCGGCTTCAGCAAAACCCGAGCTCCACCGAATTTTACTTCTACTTCGTGGGGAATAGTACCCTTGAGCACAGGAACCTTCACCAGATTCTTCTTGGCAGCCTCCGTACCCTTGGCAATGGCTGCTGTAACCTCGCCGGCCTTTCCCAGGCCATAACCGATTACGCCCTTGCCGTCACCAACAACAATGATGGCAGCGAATGTGAATGTGCGACCACCCTTGGTAACCTTAGTTACGCGGTTGATGGCAACCAAGCGATCCTTTAATTCAGCGTCACTATTTACTTTTACTTTATTCATTGCCATAAATGTTTAAAATTTGAGACCACCTTTACGAGCCGCATCAGCCAAAGCCTGAACGCGGCCATGATAGAGGTAACCGTTGCGGTCGAACACTACAGACTCCACACCAGCAGCCTTGGCTTTCTCTGCAACGAGCTCGCCAACTTTCTCTGCCTGCTGAATCTTAGGCATCTTCTCAAGACCAAGTGAGGAAGCTGCGGCAAGTGTCCGGCCTTCTTTATCGTTGATAATCTGAGCGTAAATCTGCTTGTTAGAGCGGAATACACTGAGACGGGGACGCTCAGCCGTTCCATTCACACTCTTGCGAATGCGGAACTTTATCTTAATTCGTCTTTCTACTTTCTTTGTTGTCATAATCGTAAATCCTAATTAAAATTACTTCGCTGCAGCGGTCTTACCAGACTTTCTGCGAATAACCTCGCCCTTAAACAGGATACCCTTACCCTTGTAAGGCTCAGGCTTACGGAAAGAACGAATCTTAGCACAAATGAGACCCAGCAACTGCTTGTCTGCACTCTCCAGTGTAATGATAGGGTTCTGGTTTCTCTCAGACTTGGTCTCCACTTTTACCTCGCTCGGAAGCTCAAGGAAGATCGGATGTGTATAACCCAGCGAAAGCTCAAGGAGATTGCCTTGGTTGGAAACACGATAACCGACACCGACAAGCTCAAGCGTCTTGGTATAGCCTTCGCTCACGCCAACAACCATGTTATTGACCAACGAACGATAAAGGCCATGGAAAGCCTGCTTCTGCTTGGTTTCAACAGGACTGTTCTCATCTATTTCGAGAATGAGTTCAGCATCCTGGCGATTCAACTTGATAGAAGGATTGATATACTGTGAAAGTTCACCCTTAGGGCCCTTTACTGTAACAACATTGGTCTTCTCGTCAAAGTTTACAGTAACACCTGACGGAATACTAATTGGCAATTTTCCTATTCTTGACATGCTCAAATCCTCCAATTAATAAATGTAGCAAAGAACTTCGCCGCCGATCTTCAAGTCAGCAGCCTCCTTGTTGGTCATCACACCCTGGGACGTGGATAAGATGGCGATACCCAGTCCATTAATAACTCTCGGCATGTCCTTGTAACCAGTGTAACGGCGGAGACCTGGTGTAGACACACGCTTCAAATTCTTGATAGCGTTTTGCTTGGTTTCGGGATCATACTTCAAGGCAACCTTGATTGTTCCCTGAGGACCATCCTCAATGAACTTGTAGTTCAGAATGTAACCTTTCTCAAAGAGAATCTTTGTAATCGACTTCTTCAAGTTAGACGCAGGAACCTCTACCACACGGTGATGAGCCATGATTGCGTTTCTGAGTCTTGTCAGATAATCTGCTATTGGATCTGTCATAAAATATAAAAGTTTAATTAATCGGGACTACCCCGACAATATTAAAAAATCGTTGGACGGTGATAGGAGATAGTGAAAAGTGCTCGACGAAACGGTATATGGCCCTTGCAGCCAAGTTAACTGTCACCAGCCACTATTCACTATAACCACGTTCACACTTCCTATTACCAGCTGGCTTTCTTCACGCCCGGAATAAGACCTTGAGAGGCCATCTCACGGAACTGGATACGGGAAATACCGAACTGACGGATGTAACCCTTAGGACGACCCGTTATCTTGCAGCGGTTGTGCAGACGAATAGGGTTGGCGTTCTTGGGGATAACCTGCAACTTGCGGGCAGCCTCGTAAGCCTCGGCAGGATCCTGTGCAGTAGCGATAATCTTCTTCAGAGCTGCGCGCTTCTCAGCGTAACGAGCAACAAGTTTCGCACGTTTTACCTCGCGAGCTTTCATTGATTCTTTTGCCATATCTCTTAATCGTTTTTAGCGTTCTTGAAAGGAAGTCCGAAAGCCTTGAGAAGAGCATAGCCTTCTTCGTCAGTCTTTGCAGAGGTCACGAAAGTGATGTTCATACCCTGAATGCGATCCACTTGGTCGATGTTAATTTCAGGGAAAATAATCTGCTCCGTCACACCGAGCGTATAGTTGCCACGGCCGTCAAACTTGCTGTTGATGCCCTTGAAATCGCGGATACGGGGCAAAGCCACACGCACGAGTTTTTCGAGGAACTCATACATGCGCTCACGGCGCAGTGTAACCATCACGCCAATCGGCATCTTCTTACGAAGCTTGAAGTTGGCAATATCCTTTTTGGAGAATGTAGCTACGGCTTTCTGTCCGGTAATGGCAGAAATCTCGTTCACGGCTACATCAACAATCTTCTTGTCCTGAGTAGCATCGCCAAGACCCTGATTGATCACGATCTTCTGCAAAACAGGAACCTGCATTGACGAAGTATAGTTGAACTGCTCTTTCAAAGCAGGGGCAATCTGCTCGTTATATTGTTTCTTTAACTGTGCTGTATCCATTATTTAATCTCCTCCCCTGACTTTTTAGCAATACGAATAATCTTCTTACCCTCGCGCTTGATGGCAATACGAGTTGCCTTGCCGCTCTTGGGGTCGATCAGACTCAAATTCGAGATGTGAATAGGAGCCTCCATCTTCACAATACCTCCCTGAGGATGCTTGGCAGAAGGCTTTGCGCTCTTTGAAACCACATTGACTCCTTCGACGATAGCGCGGTTCTCAGCAACCAGCACCTTGAGCACTTTACCGCTTTTGCCCTTGTCTGCACCGGCAAGCACAATTACGGTATCGTCTTTCTTTATATGTAACTTACTCATTACTTTAAATGTTTAATGATTAAAGGACCTCAGGTGCCAAGGAAACGACTTTCATGTTCACAGCACGCAACTCGCGAGCCACAGGACCAAAAATACGGCTACCACGGAGCTCACCGGCATTGTTAAGCAACACACAGGCGTTGTCGTCGAAACGGATGTAGGAACCGTCCTGACGGCGGATCTCTTTCTTGGTGCGTACAACCAGAGCCTTAGATACTGCACCTTTCTTCAAATCACTGGATGGAATGACATTTCTGACTGCAACAACAATCACGTCACCAACACTAGCATAACGGCGGCCGGTACCACCAAGTACCCGGATGCACATAGCCTCACGTGCTCCGCTGTTATCACAAACTGTAAGTTTAGATAATGCCTGTATCATAATTACTTAGCCTTTTCTACGATTTGTACTAATCTCCATCTCTTCGTCTTGGACAGAGGACGAGTCTCCATAATCTGAACGGTATCACCTACGTGAGCCTCATTCTTCTCGTCATGAGCATGGTACTTCTTTGTCTTCTGGACAAACTTACCATAAATAGGGTGCATCTCCTTGAACTTGCTTGCAATAACAATGGTTTTATCCATCTTGTCACTGACAACAACACCCTGTCTTACCTTTCTTAAATTTCTTGTTTCCATCTGGACCATTATTATTTTCCAAGTTCTCTCTGACGAAGTTCTGTCTTCATGCGCGCGATATCACGACGGGTAGCCCTAATCTGCATAGGATTCTCAAGCGGAGTGACCTGGTGGTTGAGCTTCATATTGTTCAGAGCTTCCACTGTCTGCTCCAGCTTCTCGCGCAAGTCCTTGTCGGCGAGTTCTTTCAATTCTTTACTCTTCATAATTAAGCATTTTTATCGTAATCACGTCTTACCACAAACTTGGTCTTCACTGGGAGCTTCTGCGCAGCGAGGCGAAGGGCCTCCTTGGCAATATCAAAGCTCACACCCTCTACTTCAAAGAGGATACGTCCCGGAGTAACCGGTGCAACCCATCCAGCGGGATCACCCTTACCCTTACCCATTCGGACATCGGCAGGCTTGCGGGTGATGGGCTTGTCCGGGAAGATGCGAATCCAGACCTGACCTTCACGGTTCATATAACGGTTGACAGCGACACGTGCTGCCTCAATCTGACGGCTGT
This sequence comes from Hallella seregens ATCC 51272, assembly GCF_000518545.1. Classification (GTDB taxonomy): domain Bacteria; phylum Bacteroidota; class Bacteroidia; order Bacteroidales; family Bacteroidaceae; genus Prevotella; species Prevotella seregens. The sequence continues at coordinate 74,457 of NZ_JADU01000001.1, read as the reverse complement.
CGATCCATTTGGCTTCAAGGGTCTTGATACCGAATGATCCGAAAGCCAGCTGTGTACCCCTATGGGCGTTGCCCTTATTGCCACGTCCGTCTTGAGGTCTTCTATATTTTACTCTTTTTGGCTGTAACATTGTAGCTTCTTACTTTTAACGGTTATTACTTCTTCTACGACCACCGCGGCCCTGGCGACCATTGCTACGACTGCCGCCCTGCTTCTCCTGCGAGAAGTTAGGAGCGAGGTCACGCTTGCCGTAAACCTCACCTCGGCAAATCCATACCTTGATGCCCAGAAGTCCCACCTTGGTCAGAGCCTCTGTTTGGCAGAAGTCGACGTCTGCACGGAATGTATGCAACGGAGTACGACCCTCCTTGTACATTTCCTTACGGGCAATTTCCGCACCGTTCAGACGGCCGGAGATCTGAATCTTAATACCCTCAGCACCAGCACGCATAGTGTTCTGGACAGCCATTTTGATTGCACGGCGATAAGCCATCATGTGCTCAATCTGACTGGCAACGTTCTTGCCAACGATCGTAGCATCAAGTTCAGGCTTCTTCACCTCGAAGATATTAATCTGAATATCTTTCTTGTAGAGTTTCTTCAGCTCCTCTTTCAGTTTGTCTACATCCTGACCACCTTTACCAATGACGATCCCCGGACGGGCTGTGCAAATAGTGATGGTGACGAGTTTCAGAGTACGCTCGATGACAATGCGCGAAACGCTGGCTTTCTCCAGACGCTTGTTCAGATACTTGCGGATTTCACGATCCTCCACGAGGTTCTCTCCGAAGCTCTTGCCACCGAACCAATTTGAATCCCAACCACGGATAATACCAAGACGGTTGCTTATTGGATTTACTTTCTGTCCCATTCTATTTCTTATTTTTCATCGTTAGTTTTGGCATCAACAAACAAAGTCACGTGGTTTGAACGCTTGCGGATTCTGTAACCACGGCCCTGAGGAGCCGGTCTCATACGTTTCATTGTGACGCCTTCGTCAACGAAGACTTTGCTTATAAAGAGTTCTCCATCCTCTGCCTTGCGGTCATTCTTAACCTCCCAGTTGGCAATGGCCGAGCGCAGCAGCTTCTCCACGTCGGCAGCTGCCTTTTTCTTGGAGAACTTCAGTACTGCGAGGGCACGGTTCACCTCAAGGCCACGAATCAAGTCTACGACATAGCGCATCTTACGTGGGGAAGAGGGGACACCCTTCAGTTTGGCGAAGTACAGATTCTTGCGGGCTTCTTTCATCTTTTCAGCCGCATTATGTTTTCTTGCTCCCATTATTATTCTAATTTAAAATGGTTTTGTCCCCTTACTTCTTGTTATTGCCGGAGTGGCCGCCGAAACGACGGGTCGGAGAGAACTCTCCGAGCTTGTGACCCACCATGTTCTCGGTAATGTATACAGGGATAAATTTGTTTCCGTTATGAACTGCAACAGTATGACCCACGAAATCCGGGGAAATCATTGATGCTCTGGCCCAAGTCTTCACAACACTCTTCTTTCCACTCTCGTTCATGGCGAGAATCTTCTTTTCGAGTGATACGTTGATATAAGGACCCTTTTTAAGTGAACGACTCATAATCTTCTACTCTAATTAACTTGGTTACTTCTTGTTAGCTCTTTCAATGATATACTTGTTAGAGAGCTTCTTAGGTGCACGTGTCTTGAGACCCTTTGCATACAAGCCCTTGCGCGAACGCGGGTGACCACCTGACTGACGGCCTTCACCACCACCCATGGGGTGATCGACAGGGTTCATAACGACACCGCGGTTGTGAGGACGACGGCCCAGCCAACGGGAACGTCCAGCCTTACCAGACTGTTCCAGAGCGTGGTCAGAGTTGCCGACACTACCAACGGTAGCCTTGCAGGCAGAGAGAATCTGGCGAGTCTCTCCTGAAGGGAGCTTAATCACACAATAAGCACCATCACGTGAAGTTAACTGAGCAAAGTTACCAGCCGAACGAACGAGCAGAGCACCCTGTCCGGGACGCAATTCAATGTTGTGAATCACGGTACCCACGGGGATGTTGGCCAACGGGAGAGCATTACCGACCTCGGGTGCTGCCTCAGCACCCGACATCAGTGTTGCGCCCACCTTCAGTCCGTTAGGAGCAATAATGTAACGTTTCTCACCATCTGCATAGAATAAGAGGGCAATACGAGCAGACCGATTAGGGTCATACTCGATTGTCTTTACTACAGCAGGAACACCATCTTTCTCTCGTTTGAAGTCGATCAGGCGAAACTTCCTCTTATGACCACCGCCGATGTAGCGGACAGTCATCTTACCGGTGTTGTTTCGACCACCGGTAGAACGTTTACCGTAAACGAGAGACTTTTCTGGCACGGATGCAGTAATCTCCTCGAACGTGCCAATAACCTTGTGTCTTTGTCCCGGGGTGACCGGGCTGAATTTACGTACTGCCATTTTTAATCTATATTGCTGTAAAAATCAATTGTCTCACCATCTTTCAAGGTGACGATAGCTTTCTTGAACGCGTTCTTCTGGCCTTTCACAAGACCTGCCTTGGTATAGCGGCTGGAGCGCTTGCCGGCATAGCGAAGCGTGTTCACATCAACGACTGTAACATGATACAGACCCTCGACCTCTTTCTTAATCTGGAGCTTGTTAGCTTCTGGGCGGACAACAAAGCCGTAACGGTTCGGTTGTTTGTCTGTAATCTTGGTCATCTTCTCAGTGACCAGGGGTTTGATGATAAATGCCATAATTCTAATTCTACTCTAATTACTTGTTTAAGATGCTGTCGATTGTCTTCAAAGAACTCTCGGCTACAACCAGCACGTCAGCGTTCAAAACTTTGTACGTATTCAGCGCGCTGGCCGTCATCACCTCAGCCTTCTGGATGTTACGAGCGGACAAATATACATTTTTATTTATACCCGGCAAAACAACGAGTGTCTTCTTACCCTCGACTTTAAGATTTTTAGTGATATTTACAAAATCTTTAGTCTTCGGAGCCTGGAGATCAAAGTCCTCCACCACAATGATGGCGTTGTCCTGAGCCTTGTAAGACAGTGCGGATTTGCGAGCAAGAATCTTTACTTTCTTGTTCAATTTGAAACGATAGTCGCGGGGCTTGGGGCCAAATGCGCGACCACCACCCACGAGCACCGGCGACTTGATGTCACCACGACGTGCACCGCCACCGCCTTTCTGGCGGCCAAGCTTCCGGGTAGAACCGCTGTGCTCACTTCTTTCCTTTGCCTTGGCAGTGCCCTGACGCTGGTCGGCAAGATACTGCTTTACATCCAGATAAAGAACGTGATCGTTAGGCTCAATCCCAAAGATAGCATCATTCAGAGTTACCTTTCTTCCGGTCTCCTGACCGTTGATATTTAAAACGCTAACTTCCATTACTTCTCAATTAAAACAGTTGAACCATTGCAACCGGCGAAAGAACCTTTCACAATCAGGAGGTTCTGCTCCGGAATTACCTTTAATACCTTGAGGTTCTGTGTGGTTACACGGTCGCCTCCCATCTGGCCACCCATGCGCATGCCCTTGAAGACCTTTGCAGGGTAAGAGCAGGCACCGATTGCACCCGGCTTACGTGCGCGGTCGTCCTGACCGTGGGTGCTCTGGCCTACACCGCCGAAACCATGACGCTTGACAACGCCCTGGAAACCTTTACCCTTGGAGGTGCCGACAACGTCCACATACTCTGTGCCGTTGAACAGCTCCACCGTGATGGTGTCACCGAGGTTATATTCCTCATCAAACTTGAACTCGGCCAAGTGCTTTTTTGGTGTTGTACCTGCCTTCTTGAAGATTCCGGCCATAGGCTTGTTGGTTCTATTCTCCTTAGCCTCGCCGTAAGCCAACTGTACAGCTTTGTAGCCGTCTTTCTCAACGGTCTTTACCTGAGTAACAACACAAGGACCAGCTTCGATAACAGTGCACGGTGTATTCTTACCGTCGGCACTGAAAACGGATGTCATTCCGATTTTTCTTCCAATTAATCCTGGCATTTCAATAAATGTTTAATATATATAATTCTTTATTATCTTTGAACTTTCAGATGTCGTGGCAGAGTGTTACACCTTGATCTCAACCTCAACGCCAGAGGGCAACTCGAGCTTCATCAGTGCGTCCACGGTCTTGCCCGTAGCACTGTAGATGTCGATAAGGCGCTTGTAGTCCGAGAGCTGGAACTGCTCGCGCGACTTCTTGTTGACGAATGTAGAACGGTTGACGGTGTAGATGCGCTTGTGGGTGGGCAAGGGGATGGGGCCGCTCACGATAGCGTCCGTAGCCTTCACTGCCTTCACAATCTGCTCTGCCGACTTGTCCACCAGCTGGTGGTCATAGCTTTTCAGCTTGATACGAATTTTCTGACTCATGTTTTTTCTTATGTTTGATCGTTGTCGTATATATAATAAGAAAGGTATGCTGCTTAAGAGTCGTTCGCTAAGCAGTACCTTTCCTATCTTTCTGTTTACTTCTTCAACTCCTCAAGAACGGCATCGGCCAGATTCTGGGACAGCGGGGCGTGATGGTCATACTCCATCGAGCTGGTGGCACGGCCGGAAGTTATGGTACGCAGAGCCGTCACGTAACCGAACATCTCTGCCAAGGGAACCATAGCTTTCACGATGCGTGCACCGCTACGAGCCTCGTCCATGCCCTGTACCATACCGCGACGCTTGTTCAGGTCGCCAATTACGTCACCCATATTCTCCTCGGGTGTCACCACCTCTACCTTCATGATAGGCTCCATGAGCACAGGAGCAGCTTTCGGACAAACGTTCTTGAAAGCAGCGTGGGCTGCGAGCTCGAACGAGAGCTGGTCTGAGTCCACGGGGTGGAAGCTGCCGTCCACGAGGGTCACTTTCATACCTGTCATGGGGAAGCCACCGAGCACACCGTTCTTCAGGCAGTCGGTGAAGCCTTTCTGAACAGCAGGGATGAACTCCTTGGGCACGTTTCCACCTTTCACCTCGTTGACGAACTGCAGGTCGCCCTCAGTGTAGTCCTCGTCCTTCGGACCCACATTGACAATGATATCAGCAAACTTACCACGGCCACCCGACTGCTTCTTGTAAACCTCACGCCAGCCTTCAACCGTCTTGGTGATGGCTTCCTTATAGTTCACCTGGGGTTTGCCCTGGTTGCATTCCACCTTGAACTCACGCTTCAGACGGTCGATAATGATGTCAAGGTGAAGTTCACCCATACCCGAGATAATGGTCTGGCCACTCTGCTCGTCGGTATGCACGGTGAAAGTCGGATCCTCTTCGGCCAGTTTGGCCAGACCGTTGTCCAGCTTGGCCACGTCGGCCTGGCTCTTCGGCTCCACGGCAATAGAAATCACAGTGTCGGGGAAAGTCATGGACTCCAGCACGATGGGATGGTTCTCATCGCAGAGGGTATCGCCGGTGCGGATGTCCTTGAAGCCTACGCCTGCGCCGATGTCGCCGGCATCAATGCTCTCCATGGGAATCTCCTGATGAGAGTTCATCTGGAACAGGCGGCTGATGCGCTCGCGCTTGCTCGTGCGGGGATTGTAGACATAAGAGCCGGCAACCACCTTGCCGGAATAGACGCGGAAGTAAACCAGACGGCCCATGAACGGGTCGGTGGCAATCTTGAACGCAAGAGCGGCCGTGGGCTCAGCCTCGTCCGGCTTGCGATCTTCCTCCTCGTCGGTCGAGGGGTTGGTACCCACGATGTTCGGCGTGTCCAAGGGAGAGGGCAGGAAAGCGCAGATATAGTCGAGCAGGGGCTGCACGCCCTTGTTCTTATAGGAAGAACCGAGCAGCACAGGGCAGCACTCCATGGCCACGCAACCCTTGCGGATGGCGGCAATCAGCTCCTCCTCGGTGATGGCCTCGGGGGCTTCCAGATACTTCTCCATCAGGTCGTCGTCGAAGTTGGCAGCACCGTCGAGCAACTTCTCACGCCACTCCTCGGCCTCGTCGGCCAAGTCGGCGGGAATATCTTCCACGCTGTATTCGGCACCCATGGTCTCGTCGTGCCACAGGATGGCTTTCATTTTAATCAGGTCAACAACACCCTTGAAGTTCTCCTCCGCACCGATAGGAATCTGGACGGCGATAGGATTGGCACCCAGAATTTCCTTCATCTGGCGAACGGTCTCGAAGAAGTCGGCGCCCGAACGGTCCATCTTGTTCACGTAGCCGATACGCGGCACGTTGTACTTGTCGGCCTGGCGCCACACCGTCTCACTCTGGGGCTGCACGCCGTCAGCAGCAGAATAGGTGGCCACGGCACCGTCGAGCACACGCAGCGAACGCTCCACCTCGGCCGTGAAGTCCACGTGTCCCGGAGTGTCGATCAGGTTAATCTTATATGAGTGGCCGTTCCAGTTCCAGTTGCAGGTTGTTGCAGCAGACGTGATTGTGATGCCACGCTCCTGCTCTTGGGCCATCCAGTCCATTGTGGCTGCACCATCGTGTACCTCGCCAATCTTGTGCGTCTTGCCCGTATAGAACAGGATACGCTCAGAAGTCGTTGTCTTACCGGCATCAATATGAGCCATAATACCGATGTTGCGAGTCAAATGTAAATCGCGATTTGCCATTTTCTTATTATCCTTTGTGTGTTGTTAGTTAGAACCTGAAGTGAGCGAATGCGCGGTTAGCCTCTGCCATGCGGTGCATGTCCTCCTTACGCTTGAAAGCACCGCCCTGGTTGTTGTAGGCATCCACAATCTCGGCCGCCAGTTTGTCGGCCATGCTCTTGCCACCCCGCTTGCGGGCGAAAGCGATCATATTCTTCATCGACACGCTCTCCTTGCGGTCGGGACGAATCTCGGTCGGCACCTGGAACGTGGCGCCACCGATACGGCGACTCTTCACCTCCACCTGCGGAGTGATGTTGTCAAGGGCCTGCTTCCATACCTCCAGCGGAGCCTTCTCTTCCTTGGCAGTCTTGTCCTTCACAATGTCAAGGGCCTTGTAGAAGATTTCGTACGAAACATTCTTCTTGCCATCATACATCAGATGATTAACGAACTTGGAGACCTTCCGGTCATTGAACACGGGATCCGGAAGGACCACACGCTTCTTGGGTTTTGCTTTTCTCATGATTATAATAAATATATTCTGCTTGGGGCTGTCATTTCTGTTCTTCAACGTCCACACCTGGGCATTTACTCAACCTGGTCTAACTTCTCCAGCAAAACAAAAATAAATCGGATTTCCTAAAAATAGGCCTTGAGCCCTTGGCCTCGAGCATTGCTCTCGGCCCTCGGCTCTCGGCGTTGATTCTTACTTCTTGGCTTTCGGCCGCTTGGCCCCGTACTTTGAACGGCGCTGTGTGCGGTTGGCCACACCGGCAGTATCCAGCGTGCCACGCACGATGTGATAGCGCACACCGGGAAGGTCTTTCACGCGACCGCCACGCACCAGCACGATGGAGTGCTCCTGCAGGTTGTGTCCCTCTCCGGGAATGTAGGAGTTCACTTCCTTCTGATTGGTCAAACGAACACGGGCAACCTTACGCATTGCCGAGTTAGGCTTCTTCGGGGTGGTGGTGTAAACACGGACACAAACGCCACGGCGCTGGGGACATCCGTCCAAAGCCGGCGACTTGCTCTTGTCTTCAAGCACCCTTCTGCCCTTACGTACTAATTGTTGAATAGTAGGCATAATTTTACTTTTTTAAATTATATATTTATTTTATTCGTAATCAACGTCTTACGGATGGGGCTCCGACAACCCCCTGTACCACGCGGGTACAATAAACCGTTTCGGGGTGCAAAGGTACAAAGATTATCGCAAAATGCCTACTTAACAAGAGAACAAAAAGTGTCCACGGGATGTGAATTTTGGATTTTTAACTATCGTTCTAACTTATTACAGATTATGCAGCCCCGAAATTTTACTTCAGTTCACCAAGCAAATCTCCCAAAAACTGATGTGGCTCAACACATGGACTCTCCGAAAAAACAAAATCTTTGGTATTTCGGCTGACTATTACATCAGCTTTACAACGTTTGGCCGACACATATTGCATACCATCTTCAAAGTCGCTGAATGATGATGCTAAGGCTTCTCCTATCGTGCGTTCATCAATCACAACAGCACGACACCAGCCCATAAACTTTAGTATAACGCGCTTGACAATGGAAAAATCATTATTATAATGCTTCTCAAGAATGTAGCTTGCTGCGGCAAAAGACATGGAGGCGACATACAACCTTATCTTTTTATGCTTTGCCAAACTTACGATAATGGCAGCCTCTTCAAAGAATGGCTCACGATGTGCCAAGTAGTCTATCAGCACATTCGTATCCAGAAACACCCTTTTCATTGGTATTTCTCCACTATATAACGTCTGTATGCTTCCTGTTCATTCAGGTCGGGCCCGCCCTTCACACCAGTCACAGCCGACATAACTTCAGGATCAACTACGAGATCTTTACGAGATATGCCACTCCTGCCAAGCATCCCCATGCTGCGATTCACGTAAGCACTGATTTTCCGAATCAGCTCTGCGTCGTCTATTTCACTGATGGTCTGCAAAAGCGAACTCTTCATTTCCAAAGCCGTCATGTCTTTCCTCCTATTATTATATAAGCTGTTTGCAAATATAGTTCTTTTTATTCATTCCTGCAAGTTTAGGACAGGAGAATAAGAAAATGCCGCAACAAATGTTGCGGCATTTCGTTATATTTTGTTTTTCTGTCCCTATCAAGCGTTCCCCGTGCCGAAAGGCGCGATGGTATCGCCCTGGGGCATCTGGGGGGCCTGGGGGAGTTTGATTTCGCCGAACTCCTTTTCGTAGCGGCCAATGTTCTCCTGCAGGGCGAAGAGCAGACGCTTGGTGTGCTCGGGTGCCATGATGACACGGCTGAAAATCTGGGGAGGAGCGATGGGAAGCATGTGGGCAAAGTCGATCACGAACTCGCTGGACGAGTGGTTAATCATGGCCAGGTTGCTGTATTCGCCCTGGGCCACCTCGGGTTTCAACTCTATTTTTACCTGCTGGTTGATGTTTTCTTCTGCCATAATTCAATAAGTTTGTTATAAAGGTTTAATAATATTGTTGTATCTGCAAAGGTAGGGAAAAGATTCGTCCCGGCCAAATTTTGCCCTCGCTTTTTGCGTGCGAACACCGCCATGACAGCTTGGCGCCCCTGCGACAACGGCGCAACGGCATGGCCGTTACGCCGTAAACGCCGCGCGATTACACCGTCATCGCACCGCGAAAAAGCCGCAAACGCAGGGCGGTAAACCTACAATCGCCAGCCCACATTCAGATAGAACGCCGTGGGGCGGGGCCACGAGCGGTCGCCATCGGCCGTCAGAATGGGTACAAAGCCCGACTCCGCGCCCAGCGTGGCCTGGAAACGGCGGTACTCATAGGTCGCCTCCAATCCCACCCCCACGTCGCAACGGCGAAAGCAATAGTCGGAACCGAACGACCGGTACGACCGCCCCTCGTGGGTCACCTCGCCGCCCACACCCACGCCCACATAGGGCCCCATGGCCAGCTTGAGGGCATGACGCTCGTTGAAAGGCAGGTGCATGTACACGTTCAGCGGCACTTCCACATAGTTCATCCGGGCTGTGGTGTTGTTGGGGTCGCCGTCGTCCCATGGCACCTTGCCGCCTTTCATGACATAACGCAGGGCGGGCTGCAAGCCGAAGAGGCGGCGGCGGAAAGGAATTTCCAGGCCCACCTCGGCCATGGCGCCGGCAAGGGAGCCCGACTCCGTGCGTTCCTTGCCCATCAGACTGGCCACGGCGAGGCCGCCGCGAACATAGACGTGCACGCCGGGCTCCAGATAGTCGAGGGCCTCCTCACGCCAGGAATAACCCGAAGGACGCTCCGCCCTGTCGAACACGCGCTGGGCGTCAGCGCAGAGCACAGCCAGCAACAGACTGGCTGTCAACAGTATTTTCCTCATGTTTCTCGATGGTTTTCAGTTGGTTCAACGGGAGCCGCCAGAGCCCCGTGCCGGAGAGCACGTAGAGCGTCTGGCCTTGCAGGTACATCGACTGCACGGGCACGTCCACGTGGGCAATGGCCCGGCCGTCGGCATGGACGAGCCAGAAGTCGCTGTTGCCCCTGTCGTCCTCCGCCGACACCACCACCACGTCGTCCACGCGGCACCGCTGCCGGTAGACGTTGCGGGCCAGATAGTCGTCGGTTATCTGCAGCTGCCGGTCCACCACGAGCAGTTTGCCTTTGGCCGTCACCACGATGCAGCGGTTGTCGTCGTAGTGGAGCGGCGTGAGCCGTTCGTCGTTCCGGCGGAAAGTGTAGAGGGTGTCGTTGGGCATGTCCACCAGTTCTCCATAGGCCTCCACGTTCCAAGGCCGGATGTGCACCACGGAGTCGGCGGGCTGCTGAAAGGCCAGTCCGTCGTTGAACATCAGGAAAGCCCCGTCGCGGGTGAGGGCCGATCCCACCACCATGTCCTTGTCCATCGACAGCCAGGTGATGCCCAGCGGCTCGCCCGTATCGGCCCGGAACGAGGCCATGAACGGCCGTCCGCACGACTTCATCAGGGTGCCGCCGGCCAGGGCAAACCCGTAGTTGACCATCATGATGGTGTCGCCGCGGCCCGTAATCTCGGCCGCACCCACCGTCTTGGGCGGGAACTCATAGCTCCACAGCTCGCGGGCGGAGGCGTCGAGACAGCGCAGGCGGCGGCGGTCGGACACATAATAGCGCTGCCCCCGCCGGTACACGTTGGAACAGGTGTGCGACATCACGTCTGCATTGACATAGGGCACGTAGCCACAATAGGCCCCGCCCGTCAGACCGCACACCACTCCACCGGCCAGTCCGGCCACCAAACCCTTGAGCAACATGTTGCCCGTGCGGATGTATCCGGTGCGTGCCTCGCACACGCGCACGCTGCCCGTGAGCGGATTGATGAAGTTTACGTCGTCGGCCACGACGAGCATCATCGTGTCGTTCACCGTCTGGCAGTCGTCCCATCCCCAGTTGGTGGCGTGGGGCACCTTGCGTTCCCAGAGCTGTTCGCCCGTGCTCAGCCGCACGGCCCGCAGCTTGGACGACGAGCCCGAGGCGTAGCCAAGCATGAGGTCGAGCGAGTCGACCACGGCCACGGGAAAGATTCTCGCCGTCCAGCGCACGGTCTGTCCGTCGCCGCTGTCGAGCATGGTGTACTTCCGGCCGTCGGTCATGAGCACGCCATGACTTGTAAGGCGGGAGTCGCCGGCCGAGGAGACGAGCCTGCGCTCATAGCCCTGCGCCCCCACGGGCACCGAGCGCAGCCGGTAGTCGAAGCCGCGGCTCCACAGCATGCTGCAGCTGTCGAAGTCGTAGAGGCCCATCTCGCCCGTGGGCTGCCACTGCCCGTTGCTCAACGGGTAGCGGAAGAAGAGCAACGCCCTCCGGCCGTCGGCCGAGGGCGAAACCATGTAGCAAGGCTTGCGAAAATCGGTGTAGGGAGCCTCCACGGCAGTGCCGTCGGGGCGTGTGGCCAGGCTGCGCAGCGTGTCGGCGGCCGTGGCGCGGGCCGCCGCCGCAAAGGCTGTCAGGACGGCCAGCAGGGTCAAGGCTGTTGTTCTTGGGTGCATGATGCTTGTCAATAGGGTTGCCGGTGCCGCGCGCTGTCCGCACATGGCAGACCCGCCGCAGCGTCTCCGGCAGAACGGTTGGCTGCAAAAGTATAAACTTTTTCGGCTCCGTCCAAGCGTTTGGCGGATATTTTCCGTAACTTTGCGGCATCAACTTATTGCTCATTCAACAATCAAGACAAGTATGAATTTAACCAAATGGCTATCGGCCGCCTCTTTGTCGGCCCTCCTGCTGTTCTGTCCCGCCACAGTCCAGGCGGCTGCACGCCCGGGCGACTTCACAACTGGCAAGGGCACATTCCTGCTCAACGGCAAACCTTTCGTGGTCAAAGCCGCCGAGGTGCACTACCCCCGCATTCCCCGCCCCTACTGGGAACAGCGCATCAAGATGTGCAAGGCCCTGGGCATGAACACCCTGTGCCTCTACGTGTTCTGGAACATCCACGAGCAGCGGGAGGGGCAGTTCGACTTCACGGGGCAGAACGACGTGGCCGCTTTCTGCCGGCTGGCCCAGCAAAACGGCATGTATGTCATTGTGCGACCCGGCCCCTATGTGTGTGCCGAGTGGGAAATGGGCGGACTGCCCTGGTGGCTTCTGAAGAAGAAGGACATCCGGCTGCGCGAGCAAGATCCCTACTTCATGGAGCACGTGGAGCTGTTCGAGCAGAAAGTGGCCGAGCAACTGGCCCCGCTCACCATCCAGCGCGGCGGCCCCATCATCATGGTACAGGTGGAAAACGAATACGGATCGTATGGTGAGGACAAGGCCTACGTGTCGCAGATAAGGGATGTGCTGCGCCGCTATTGGTCTCTCTCCCCTACCGGTGAGGGCCGGGGAGAGGCTGCTTCTCCCCTCATGTTCCAGTGCGACTGGTCGAGCAACTTCACGCGCAACGGCCTCGACGACCTGGTGTGGACCATGAACTTCGGCACGGGCGCCAACATCGACGACCAGTTCCGACGCCTCGGCGAGCTGCGTCCCGACGCTCCGAAGATGTGCTCCGAGTTCTGGAGCGGCTGGTTCGACAAGTGGGGCGCACGCCACGAGACGCGTCCGGCCCGCGACATGGTGGCCGGCATCGACGAGATGCTGTCCAAGGGCATCTCCTTTTCACTCTATATGACCCACGGCGGAACCTCGTTCGGGCACTGGGCCGGCGCCAATTCGCCGGGCTTCGCCCCCGACGTGACCTCCTACGATTACGACGCGCCCATCAACGAGTACGGCCAGGCCACGCCGAAATTCTGGGAGTTGCGCAAGACAATGGAGAAATACAACGACGGCCGCAAGCTGCCCGCCGTACCCAAGGCCGCCGCGCCCTTGGTGAGCTTCCCCAAGGTGACGCTCCAGCCAGCCCTGACGCTGCGCCACTTTGCCACGCGCACGGTGAAGAGCCGCGACGTGAAGAGCTTCGAGGAGATGGGCATGGGCTGGGGCTCGGCTTTCTATTCCACCACCCTGCCCGAGGTTCCGCAGCCCAGCCTGCTCACGCTGAACGATGCGCACGACTTTGCCCAAGTATTCATCAACCGCGAGTACATCGGCAAGATAGACCGCGTAAAGAATGAGAAGACACTCATGCTGCCCACCGTGAAAGCCGGCGACAAGCTCACCATTCTCGTGGAGGCCATGGGGCGCATCAACTTCGGGCGCGCCATCAAGGACTACAAAGGCATCACCCAGAATGTCACCATCAGCACCGAGGCCGACGGGCACGAGCTCAGCTACGACCTGAAGAACTGGACCATCGACCTGGTGCCCGACGATCCCGACACTATCGCAGCCCGCTCCATCCTACCCTATAATGACATGGGCTTCTTCACCGACGTGAAGCATGGCACGAGCTACCCCGGCGTACACATCGGCACTTTCAACCTCCGGAAAGTAGGCGACACCTTTATTAATATGGAAAACTTCGGCAAGGGACAGGTCTATGTCAACGGCCACGCCCTCGGCCGCTTCTGGCGCATCGGCCCGCAACAGACGCTCTACTGCCCCGGTTGCTGGCTGCGCAAGGGCCGGAACGAGATTATTGTGCTCGACGTGGTGGGCACCGACAACCCCACACTCTGGGGACAGGACCATCCCGAACTGGACAAGCTGCAGCTGGAAAAGAGCAACAAGCACAACAATCCCGGCGACCGGCCCGACTTGAACTCCCGGACTCCGGCCTTTGCCGGCAGCACCAAGGGCGGCAACGGCTGGCAGACCGTCACGTTTGACAAGCCTGCCACGGGCCGCTGGCTGGCCATCGAGATTGCGGGCAACCACGACGGCAAGGACGCCACGGCCATTGCCGAGCTCTATCTGCAGGATGCGGCCGGCAAGCGCATCAGCCGCGAGCCCTGGACCGTGAAGTATGCCGACAGCGAGAACGAGGTGGGCAACCACACGGGCGACAAGGTCTTCGACCTACAGGAGTCCACCTACTGGCAGACCACGGTCGGTACAGGCTTCCCCCACCTGCTCGTCATCGACCTGGGCAGCCGGCAGACCATTTCCGCCCTCGACTATCTGCCCCGCGCCGAACAGGGTGCCCCGGGCAGCGCCAAGGACATCAAGGTGTTTGTGTATTGAGCCGTATCAAGCCTACCGCCTTGTAGGGGGCAACTACAAAAACAACAAGGGCTGCATGGCTGCGCTTGGCGCGCAGGGTGCAGCCCTTGTCATGTTCTATAAGTAACTCCTAATCCTCCCAAGGATTATAGTTGGCTGGGAGGAAGAAGCCACCGTCATCCCAACGATCGAATGAGCCACGCTTGGCGTTGAAGTCGTCGTCGCTAATCTCGTCGTCCGTCACGGGAGTGCTCACCCAATCCATCACGCCCTCTTCATAATCCACGCAGATTATCTCGGCCAGAGGCTGTATATATTGCTTTTTCATGTCTGTACTTGTTTACTTGATAACTATTTTCCTGCCGTTGCGAATGTAGATGCCACGCTGCGGCTGCTCCACATGCGCACCGTTCAGGTTGTAATAAGCTGCGTCGCCGTCGGCTGCTTCGGCCGTCGTTGGCCCGTCGATGCCCGTGGGCAAACACTCGCCCTCCATCAGGAAAACGATGCTCTTGGCACCAGCCGGGATAGCCGAATTGGCTATCTTCAGATAGGCCTTGAACCACGTCACATGGTTGCCGGCAGTAGCAACCTTTTTGAACACGCCCGACTTGGACAATCCGAACAGCGTGTAGCCGCCCTCATTCTTCAGCTCCGTATCTTCTACGGTACCCAGCATGTAATCGGTGTAACCCGTCTTGTCGATGGCTGGATGGTCTTGCACCTCTTTCATCTGGCACCAAGAGGTCACACTGGTGGTGCCCTTGCTCACCAACAGCACCGGCTGATAGGCGGGCACTGTAAAGTCGTCCACGCTGCGCGACCACACATAGGCCGTGCCGTCGTGCAGGTGACTCTGCGTCAGATTTTCGTCCAGCTTCAACGTCAGGTAGGGCTTCAGATCGGCAACCGTGTTGTACACTACGTCAAACGGATAGCAGGCCGAGGCCCGCTTGCCCAGTGTCTTGGCCGGAATCTGCCAGCCCAAGCTCAGCGTGTGGCCGCTCACGTTCCATGCTGTTTTATAGTCTTGGAGCTTCGACTGCTTGACATACACTTTCAGGTCGACGTTGTTGTTGAACGGATAATTGGCCGGGAGGTTATAAATGGTGGAGCTCAGCGGGGCGGGCACGTCTCCCACGAAGTAGAGTTCTTTCAGCGTGGGGGCTTTAAAAGCATCCAGACCGAGGTTGTTGATGTCGGCCAGCACGGTAATCATCTTCACATTAGGGGTCGAAGCCTCGAAAGCATGGTCGAGTACGGCGGCCACCTCGTAGGTCTTCGTTGGCCATTGTACGCCAAATTTATCTTTATAAGCCGTCTCTGTAGCGCGGGTGCCGATGATGGCCGAGGTACGCGGCGTATAGAAGCTCACTACACCCACGGCCCCGTCCGACGTGGGGAAGAATTCCACGCCGCGGTCATAGCCCTTGGCACTGACAAACGAGGGATGCACCTCCTTGAAGGTGTTACGGTAATTGCGCACCGTAGCTTCGTTGGGCGAAGCCTCATACCACTTCTTGCGCACGTAGATGGTCACTTTCTTGGGGTCGGGTGAACTGAATAGAATACCTGCCGTGAGCGTGGGCACATTATCGGTACCCATGAAGCTGAGCGACGTCAGGTTGTCGCACAGGGCAAAGGCACGGGTCTTGATCTCGGTCACACTGCGCGGAATGGTCACGTTGGTGATTTTCTTGCTGCTGTAGAAAGCATACGGTCCGATAGCCTTGAAATAAGGCAGCGAAGTGTATCTGGAGTCGGCCTTGCCGGCAGGGAAGGTCACGAGCGTGTCCTTGTTATTGGAACAGAGTATGCCGTCCACGGCAGAATACTTGGTGTTGGCGGCATCCACCTCGAACTTTTTCATCTTCTCTGTGAAGTTGAAGGCACCCGTTTCAATCTTGGTCACATTCTTGGGAATAGTGATTGTCTGCAGCTCCTTGCAGTTGTCGAAAGCCTGTTTCTTGATGGTGGTCACACTGGCGGGCAGCGTGATGGCCGTGATGCCGCTGTTGCCGAATGCGCCCTCGCCGATAACCTTGATGCTGGCAGGCTGTTTAAAGGTAACGGTCTTCAGGGCGGGCGTGTTCACGAAAGCTCCTTTGT
The DNA here is from genome assembly GCF_000518545.1 of Hallella seregens ATCC 51272. Taxonomy (GTDB): domain Bacteria; phylum Bacteroidota; class Bacteroidia; order Bacteroidales; family Bacteroidaceae; genus Prevotella; species Prevotella seregens. The sequence continues at coordinate 58,241 of NZ_JADU01000001.1, read as the reverse complement.
AAATGTCTGTCACGCCAGATGGAATCTCAAAACTCTCCAACTTGGGATCGTCGGCAAAGGCATTCTCGCCGATACTCTTCACGCTGTTGGTGCCTTGGAAGACAAAAGTCTTCAGTTCGGGCATCCCATCGAAGCCCAGCTGTTCGATCTTCTCCAGCTTGGAGCTGCTGGCAATGCGAATGTGGGCTATTTTCGTGTCGTAGAACACACGGCCTTGCATATCCTTTACACTGGCAGGAATGGTGATGGTGCCCGCGAGTTTTGACCCCGAGAAAGCCGAATTCATGATGGTTTCAAGCCCAGGGTTTGTGCCGAAATCAATGGCAGCAATCTGACTGAAGCGGAAACTTTCTCTGCCCACCGACTTTAAGGAAGATGGAAAGGTTATCTTCGTGAGTTTTGATCCATAGAAAGCCTTATTTTCTACAGAGACTGTTCCATTATGAATGGTATATTCTCCTCTCTTGCCCGTAGGACAGACTACAAGCTTCGTTTTGTTCTTGGAATAGATCATGTCGTCCTGCGCGCTGTAGGTGCCATTGTTACCAGACACTGTAAACTTCACCAGCTTGCTGCAGTACAGGAACGCACCGGGCACTATATTATTGACTTGGCGGCCGATATGCACCGATTCCAAGCCATTGGTCCAGTTGAAAGCTTCTTCCTTGATGGTCTTGGCATTCATCAGATCCACTGTCTTGAGATAATCCTCGGTCTGGCAGAAAGCCTGACTTCCCACTTGCTCGACGGCAGTTGGCAGGGTGTACTTGCCGTTCGAGAGCTTATTCTTGTCATAGCGGGGCGGGAAAGCGATGAGCCTTTTCCCGTCTCTTGAGCAGAGCACGCCATTAACAGCCTTAAAAGCCTGGTTGCCGGAATGCACCTCGAAGCTACTTCCCACGGCATAGAACGAGGCATTCATCGATTCGTCTATCGTGGTGAGTGATTTAGGGAGCTTCACCTTGTTCACCTTGCGGCACACCTTGAAAGCAGTCGTGGCAAGTGTGGTGATGCCCTCGTCGATGTCCACGTCGCCCGCAATACCCGAGGGGAACGACACCAGCGTCTTCTGGTTCTTGCTAAGAAGCCAGCCCTTGGAGTTGTGGGTAAAGTCGTTGTTGCCGCTCTTCACCTCATATCTCGTAAATGCCGGGCAGTTTTCAAAGCAGCTGTGTCCTATCTCCTTGAAGCTTTTCGGGAGGATCACTTTGGTCACGCCGTCGGCAAAGCGGTAGCAGCCGTTGCCCATCTTCTCGTAGCCCTCCGAAAAGGTCAGGCTGGTAATGGTCTTGCTACAGTCGGTCCAGCCCACCGACTCAGTAACCTTATAGGTTTCGTCGCTCTGCGGATGCTTGACCGTTGAGGGAACTGTCACGGCACCCGAACCGCCAATATAGCTGACGGCCACCCGGTTGTCCGTGTGGTGTACCAAGTCGTTGTTGGTAATGGTGTACACGATTTCGTTCACTGTGAAACCGGAACCCACGGCCTGAGCGAAAGCGCATGTCGCTGTCGCCATGAAAACCAACAGCAAGAGAAAGTGTTTGGTGTGTTTCATCTCTTTTTGTACTTACATTATTATTACTTGTTTCTATGATTGATTGCTCCTACATTTTCATCAAACGACACACAACGATTCCCTTCCTGAACACTGGTGGGTGCTCAGAATACCGCAACGAAAGCCCTAAGAAGTGCAACGAAAGCCCGCGCCTCAGAAAGACTAGTTGAGAGAGAGTTGTGTGTGTGTGTGTGTGTGTGTGTGTTAAGAAAATATCCGAACCCGCCAAACATTCACCGTTAAAAGGTGTAAAATCTTTCAAAGATTTTTGCACAACAGGGAAAAGGGCCCGATGTCTCATATTAACTAACACTGACTACAGATTTGAATAATTGATAATTTGGGTGCAAAAGTAGGAAAAAAGTCGCATACGGCAAAGCAGGGACATCGCTTTAACTATGCTTAACCCTATTTAATGAAAAAAATCTTGCAGTCACAGAGATAACGATGACGCGTCGAAAGTCACTACAATGGGACTTTCGACGCGTCATCGTTTGAGTATAAGGCCCGGCGGGACTATTCGTCCTCCTCGGACTCATCGCCCCAAATGCTGGAAGGCTTGGCGCCGACACCACCGGGAGTGGAGATAGGGGTGGAGCTGACATTCACCTGCGAAGACGGCTGGCCGGGGTCGAACGAGGCGGCGAGCATGGACTGCTCGGCGGCCATCTCTTTCACGCTGATACGGGGACTGATATATGACTTTTTCATTGCTCTGTATGGTTTAATGATGAATAAATGTTCGGTTTGCAACGGGCTTACTTCACGATGAACTTCTTGCCGCCCTTGATGACGATGCCCTTGTAGGCGGAATCCACCTGTTGGCCGGAGAGGTTGTAGACAGACTCTTCGCCGGCATGCGCCTTGGCCTGTACCTTGTCGAGGCCCGTGGTCTGGCCAAAGTCAACGGTCAGCTTGGCACCGGCCGCAGCAGCGATGTAGGCCTTGTTGGCGGGAATCTCCACATCGGCGGCCACCTTGGCAAAGCTCTGCTCACCCTTGACGAGGGCGTACTCGGCACCCGAAGCCTTGACGGCAACGGCAGCCGTGGCCTTGAGTTGGTTGGCCGAGAAATCGGCCACGGCCTCGCCACCAAAGGCCAGCGTCTTCTCGCCAGCCTCGGCACTGTATAGAATCACACCCGTGTTGGCCGGAACCACCTTGCCCTCGACCTTGACCAGCGTCACGCTGTTCTCGCCGATGGCCGTGGCGATGTAAATGGTCACGTCCTCAGGAACGGTCACTGCCTGGGCATTGCTGTAGGAAGCGAGCTTGGAAGCGGCAGGAATGGCGACCGTGGGAGCGGGCGTCTTGGCCAGGACCACATAGTCCATATAGACATTGGAGTTGTACTCCGTCGTGTTGTTCAGCACCAAGGAGCAGCCGGCAGGAATGACGATGCCCTCGGCGGTCATCACGCCGCTGCTGCGCGCAGCCCCCACGAGGCTCAGACCCGTTTCGGAAAGGTTGCCCTCGGCATCACGCGTGCAAATCTGGATGGTGCCGTCCGTGGAGTTCTGGTTCATGTAGGGCACGGCCAGGCTGTACACGCCCGCCGACTCAAATGCCGGTGTGCAGCAATAGGAATGGGCTCCCAGACGGGCGGCAGAGCCCGCAGAATACTTGGCGTCGTTCAGGGTGGCCACGGGAGCTCCGGCCGACCATGTCAGGGCAGAGCTCTCCACAAAGCATGCGATGTCTGCCTTTTCCGAATAAGCCACGGTCTTGTCCACCTCGCCCGAAACCGCCATGCTGTAGCTCGTTTCGTCGCATGCGTACCACTCGCCGTCGTGCTGCACATACTTGCTCCAGGCCACGGTGACGGCATCGTCGCCCTCGGTATAGCTGCCCGATGCTATGATGTCGCCAAAGCTGTTCTTGACAACGTAGGGAGAAACTTTGGGCAGACGGAGCTCCACGTTCAGCACGTTCTCGCCCTCGGCCAGCACCAAAGAGGTAGCGGCATCGTCGACGGCATAATATTTCTGCTCGCCTATCACCACGGGATTCTCGGCCGTCACCGTTGCTCCAACGGCGGCAGTGCCGTCCACATGGTTCAGCGTGGCGCCATTGTAGTTGTAGTTGATGGTATAGTTCACGGTCGTGACGCTCTGCGTCCGCTCGCTCACCAAGATGCTACGCAGCGAATTGCTGCTCGTAACCGTGCGGCCGCCACGCGTAAAGCCGATGCCCACCACGGTATAGCTGCCGTCGGGCTTGCTGAGCGTGCCGGCATCCGACTTGCCCGACGTGGACGCAATGGCATAGTCGATGGCTCCCGTGGCTTGATTGACGGTGACGTTCACTTTCCACCAGTAGTTGGAGCGGGTCTCCGCAGACAGGTGGGGCAGCTTGGTGAGGTTGGCCGCAACGCCGTCATCGCCAAGAGCAATGTACGCGGCCTTATCCTGGCCGCGCGACTCAATCTTGACGTCGCCCAGCTGCAGGAAGTTCCTGTTGCCCGAGCGGCCTGTCGAAGCTCCAGGAGCCCACACGGCCTCGAACGTCAGGATGGAATTGGCCGTAGGCGCAATGGTCACGGTGGAAGAGCCACTGCCGTTTTTGGGAGAGGTGTACTTGATGGCCTTGCCCTCCTCGGCCCAGGTCTCCAAACCGTCCGAGCTGCTGATGGCCCCAACCTCTTCGGCCGTGAGCGTGCTGCCCTCGCTGGTTGTCCATGCCTCGGTCTCAAGTGCAGTGCCCGTGGGTGTGCCATAATCCAGAAGCACCGTTTGGGCAAACGACGAAGCGCTTAGCATCAGGCCCGCAGCCACGAGCAGACTTTTCATGTAAATCTTTCTCATTTTGTTTAAGTTTTAGTTATGATTAGGGTTAATTCTCCATTCTGGTTTGCAAAGCAACGGAATGCTTTCATTTTGTTGTCTTTTTCATATATTCCGTAAATGTTTTGTAGATTGTGGTTTGTCCGCAAAGATAAGTAAAAGGAGGCAAACACAAAAGCGCATGCCTCCATTTTGGCAAAAAACGAATGGGAATACCAAAAAACAAAGTACAATCCATCTCTTAAGAGTGGACAAACGAACGCGATTACATTTACTGTCCCCCTACCAATTTCTCACACCTGATGGCGCGCCCATCGAGAGTGATGCCCTCGGCATATACCCGTATTTCCCTGCAAGTTGAGTTGTTATAGAACTCCACAGTTGCATTGCCCTCTGCATCTGTAGTCACTTGGGGATTCCAATAAAGTGTTCTGCGATTATCTTCCAAAGGATGATTCTCGGAATAGTTCGGAACAACAAAAGAGCGAGGATAGTCATAGCCATGTATTTTGGTATAACGAACGTCGGGGCTTTTATTGACGAAAGGAATTTTATTTTCCTCGTAGGGTATGACACACCAAATCATGGAGGGCACACGTTCACCTTGTTTGAACATGCCATGGTATGTCGCCCACTGAGTTCCATCCATATTATTATTGCGACCTTGCGTCTCGGCTGGCCTGTTGGCATAACTGAACGAATTGCAGATTTCCTTATCCGTGCGTATGACCAGCTCTTTATACTTCCCTATGAATTTAAAGAGAGGATGATCCTGCAGGGAATATTTCTTGGGAAGAGACGAGTCGCCCCCATACGGCTCATGCAGAAAGAGTAGACGAAAGGCCGTAAAAGGCAAGTGATAATGCTCAAGCACCCCCGTCACCAGACTAAAATACTCCTTCCCCGTCACGTAACTGGTTGCTGCTTCTTCGAGGTTGTCTATCTGCCACTCCATCTCTTCCAACAGGTCAATGTGCCGCAAGCTCCGATAAAGCGGCTTCCAACCGTAGTTGCGTTTTTTTTCTTTTACGACTACCTTGTCCATAAAATGTGTACTGTCATCCCATGACATTTCAGAAGTTCCGGCATCAGGATGGCTGTGCAAAAGAAGATCATAGTCTTCTTGCCCGTACTCCTTGGGCTTGGGACTGAACCATTTGTCTATGCGCATGGCCCGAGGCTCGTTGCGATTGTACTGACAGCGAAGCCGGGCTACCCCGTCTCCGTACACCTCTCCGAAATTATATGCAAAGCCTCCCTGCTCACTGGTGAAGCAGACATTCTGAGCTGTAACACTGTCATTGACGAAATCCATGAGTACATTTTCGTTGGCAACAGGTATGACCTTATTTTCAAGACAGGGCTCGTATGATTCCGCTTTCATCAGAGTCCCACGCAGGGAAATTCCGTATTCGGGCAGCAGCATCTTGTCGGGACGTTTCTGTTCGCTGATTCGTTCCGACAAAATCCATTGCGTGTTTTGAATAAAGTCCTTGGCAATGTCCGCATGCCGATTCGTCATCACCCGCCCTGCACCATCACTTACCGACAAAGAGAATGTCTGATGGGGTTCTCCATGAAAATGCAATCTCACCCTATCGAATGGATTTACACGCGAAGGCGCACTGTCGAGAGCCATCATGACAGGTGCATTTGCTTTGGCCTCTTTCAGCAAGACTTCTCTATCCTCCTTGGTCTCTATCTCTGCCTGCGCTTTTTTGGCCTCTCTCTGCTTGCGCACTTTCTTTTTGATGTCCCATGCCGGTCTTGTCCGCTTGTTGATGACCCGGTTTTCATAGTTTCCGCCAACCACTTGGTCAAAGATGGGTATCACCCGCGAATAGCAGTTCTCCTCCCAGTTGCACATGAATCTGGTGTAAGCCCTGACCTCAAACAGCCCGGACAGCATGGCAGGATCCAACGCCATGCACCCCGAAGCTCTTCCGTCCTCAATCTTGCATACCACTGTCTTGAGCACACTTCCCTCCGGCTCGAGCAATTCCACATACAGCACCTTGCTGAGCTTAGAGGGCCGATTGGTTCTTGCATCACTGACGTAAGCTGCAAACCACATCGTCTCTCCCAAGAAGTAGGCATCCTGGTCTATATGAAGATACACTTTCTCGTTGGCCATGCCTGGAACCACGCCAAGCATGGCCAGCAAAGCCAGAAACACCGTTTTTCTCCAGCATTCGCGCAACACGCTTTGTGGCAAATGTTTTAAAACAGATATTTTACTATTATGTTTCATTGACTGGCCATTCCCATTCAGGTTTGCAAAGTAACAGGAATCTTTCATTTTGCTAACTTTTTCGTATATTCAGTAAATGTCTTGTAGATTATAGTTTGTTTCTTAAAATGTGACATCGCACATCCAACATGGAAACAAATCATTGGCTATTATATGTATGGATGCTTGCGCCCTGCGCAGAAGGCAGATAATTGATGCCCCACCAGCACATTTGCAGCAAACAAAAAGAGAGGATGAGGATGCAAAGGGACAGGCGACGGCTATGATGGGGAATGAAACGATGGTGCATATAGAGCAGATAGGCAAACCATGTGATGGCAGCCCAAGTTTCTTTGGGATCCCATGCCCAGTAATGTCCCCACGCATCTTTGGCCCACAAAGCACCAAAAATCATGCCACACGAGAGGAATGCCCAACCTACAACCACCAAACCATCGATGGTTTTAAACGCCTCAGTGCAATTAATCCGCCCTGCCCAGCCCTGCTTTTTGGCACGATGGCCACGCCAAAGCAGCACGATGGCCATGAGCGTGGCCGCGCCAAACAGCGCATAGGCAAACATATAGACAATGACATGGGGGGCAAACCAGGCACTCTGCAACGCAGGCATCATGGCTTTCGTGTGGATTTCGGGTTTCAACAAATTGATGACAACAAACACTGTACTCATAATCGTGGAGAGCCCTACCATCCAACGATAGCGTGTGCGGGCATAAACGATGATGCCCGACAGTGCCAAGAAGAACGAATACCACAGGCGTGTTTCTCCCATGGTGCGCATGGGCGGGCGTGACAAGGTAATCCACATGAACACAATATACGTGAAAAACACGCACAAGCCAACAGCGGTCATCACCAAGGTGGGCACATATCGCTGTTTCCATGCCAAGAAAGCGCCACACACCCAACAGAAAATGGCCGACAAAGCAAAATAAGCAAACCAATCCCAAATCATAGCCAGTCCTCCCCTTTTTGACGATTCCCCAGTTGCTTTTCAAAGCGAAACAACATCAGGACAGCCCCCACGAGCAACACACCGATACCCACATAAACCACAGGCAGCCACGGTTCTTTCACCAACTGAAAAATACTCACATGGTAATTGTTGCCCATGCTGCCGTCATAACTATATTGATAAATCTTCCATCCCGCAATCGTGGCGGGCTTGTTCACTTCGATTGTGGTCTGCAGGGATTCGCCTTCTTGGGTATAAATGTCCACCTTGCTGGCATAACGCTTCGGTGTCGGCATCTTCATGAGTTCCGTCTTGCCGCTATCAACCCTTACTTTTTGCAGTTCGGCTGGATATTCTTCGAGAATAAACTGGTTGAGCTGAATGGCTATGGGCAGTTCTACCACATGGCCTTGCGCATCGACTGCGCGCCACTCGGGCGTGTCTTTCACACAATACATCTTCAGTTCCTGCACATCGGCCGCCCCCAATGTGCCGCAGAGCAGCACTACAAAGAGCCCCAAATGGCAAAGCAAGCTCGGCAGCTTACCACCTTTGAACGTAGCGACTTGCTGCAAGGCAGCGAGTCCAACGATGGTGGTGAGCCACAAATAAGCCAACACAAAAGGCCACGACGAGAGCATTTGCGTGAGGCCCAAGGAATCGACATGAGGAACATCGCCCGTGGTTTGACGCGTGACACCCATTAAAATCGTCAGCACAACCACATAGAAAAAGGCACTGGCAGCGGCTTTTGCGGTGAGGAGAAAGCGAATGGGATAGCTCTTTTGACGAAGCAGAAAGAGCAAAACAAGGAAACAGAGATAAACAATCAATGCGACAGCATTAACAGGAAAGGCAAACAGCACCCACCGAACTCCTCCCGTGGCAAGCTGAAGGAGCAGGCCGGTAACGACAAGACCAAGGCCGATGAACAGCCCTTCACGAAAGGTCCATGGTTGAGTCCACGTTGGCGTTTTGTTCATAGGGTATCGCTCTCCAAACAAAAATATGAATTGCGGCAGAAAGTAGTGCGTCTTTGTATCAACACGTACCATTTATATAGGAATATGGCACAACTCGCTGATCCACTTCTACAGCAACGGTCAAGATTGTTTTGTTATAGTAAACTCCGCTGCTAAAGTTTGTAGAGCTAACATAACCCTGCGTGCTTCAGTCAGCGGAATTAATTTAAACCTATTAATATAAAGAGAAATATTATATAGGCTGGGTGATAAATCGCTTGTTTTCTTTGGCCTTTTTTACCCATTGGGGCACGACGGTGTCAAGGAAGCGCTCTTTCTTATCATGTAAAGCCTTCGGGTCAAGACCAATATAGCGCTGTGCTTTCTCCTTGGTAGATACGTCTGGGATAGGAATTTGCCCGGTAAATCCATGTTTGGCTACCACACGTGTTATCTCTACCTGTGCATCTTTGGCATAGTTCATGGCATTGGCCAATAGCCGCATTACCTCTTGGGGTGCATGGAATGCTGCACCGTGGCTGGCCAACGAGTAGTCCCAACGCCACTGTGCCTTGCGAATATCACTAAGGGCCTTAGCCATCTCCTTCTCTGCGGCACCATGCTTCCAAGCAAACTCGGCCTGCAAATGGCTCAGTGCCAGCTCGCGGTTCACTTTCACTGCGAAGTCGTAAACTTTCTTCTGGCGGTCGTAAACATTCTGCCGAAGCGTCTCGGCATCCTGGCGATGGCAGGTCTGGCATGTGCGATCAATCTTGGCCAATGGACTCTGCACATGGTGATCGGTGAATTTGATGCCACCCTGCTGCATGTAAGGCATGTGGCAGTCGGCGCAACTCAATCCGCGCTGCCCATGAATGCCTTGCTTGAAAAGTTCGTAACCGGGATGCTGTGCCTTAAGGATTTTAGCCTTTGACAGCGGGTGGATGTAGTCATAGAAGCCGATGCTGTCATAATAAGCCTCGGCAGCCTCACAGGTGAGTCCTTTGTCTTGCGGAAACTTGAGATACTGATGGTTGTCTTTTTCAAAATAATACTCGGTGTGGCATTGCGCGCAAACCAACGACCGCATCTCTTGATGGCTGGCCTTGGTTACATCTTTCCCTGCACGTTTCCAAGCCTCATAGAGTGCCGGACGTGCAGGCTTCAAATCCATTGTGCGTGCATCGTGGCAGTCTGAGCAACCCACGGTATTCATCACTTCGGGTCCCCAGTCGCTCCATTTTGCACCATAGAAAGCAGCCAATCCTTTCTCACGCATGAGCCTTGGCACATCAGGGCCCTTGCAAGTCCAGCAGGTTCCAGGCTGAATGTCGCCCTCGCCATCAATGCCGGGGTTGCCTGTACGCAAGATTCTGCGTAAATCTTCGATGGCATGTCGGTGGCCTCGTGGCGTGTTATAGCCTCTTGAGAAAGCATACCCCGCCCAAATAATCACGATGTCGGGATAGGCTTCAAGAATATCCCGTTCCTGCGAGCTGTTATACATGCTCCTGAAAGTCGTGTCTTCGGTTTGCGCCCAAGTCTCATATTCATGCGGGAAGTCGTCTTTAAACTTCTCGTTTTGGGCGACTATCGAGTCGGTCATCGGCGTGCGTCGGTTGTTAAATACACTGGCAACCTCTGCCCTGCGCTCCAAAAGCGAGAAGCACACAAGGCCCAACACAAACACAATCACCATGGAACCGCCAAAGAGCATCCATCCTTTCCATTTGCCTAATTGCTTTGCCATATTCTTTGGATTTAAAATTTTGCAATATTGTTGTTGAATTGAATCCTAATGCCCCAAGGCCTTTTGCAACCACTCCGGCACAGGGTTTGGTGGGAGCGGCACTTGGCTTTCGGCATTTGGAGTCTTGGCCAATCCGTTCATTCCACCATGAGGTACATTGCGATGACAGTCCCAACAAGCCAAGCCTTCGCCACGTTTAGCCTGCATATAAGTGATGCGCCCGGTCTTGACAAACTCCTGATTGAGCTGCGCATGACACCGGATGCAGTTGTCCATGATGACATTGGCCGATCCGCTTTCAGCCATAATGGCCTGACTTTCGGAATTGGTCACAAAATAAGCCACATGCTTCATCCCATCCATCCCCTTGAAGAAATACTTCTTGAAGATGTTCTGATGGGGCACGTGGCAATCATTACAGGTGGCATCTCGTCCATGTGACGAATGTGCCCATGTGGCATAATAGGGCGACATGATATGGCAATTCACACAAGCTCCCGGATCGTCACCCGCAACATAGGTGTGTAAACGCAACATATAGGCAAACAACAAACCCAAGCCCATTATCGTTCCGCCCACGACAACTCCTGTAACCTTCTGCCGATAGGTTAGCGTTATTTTCCAATGCAACAGCTTACGTAAATTCATATGTTTGATGAATAGATGTGTTGCAAAATTAACCATTTTCAAGAAACAACATGTCACGAAATTAGAAAAGCTCCTCATTTGTGAGGAGCTTTATACTTTTTCTACTTCACGCCGCCCGGCTTGCCGGCCCCGGCCACGTAGTCGACCTTGGCCAGCCGGTCGCCGTCGATCTTCACCCAGACGAACTTGTCGGGGTTGCCGTCCACGTAGAGCAGGTAGAGCTTCGTGCCGTCGAGCAGCTTGGCCGTGTGGCCGGCATACGAGAGCGTGCCGGCGGCGAGGCCCTGCGCCGTCTCGAACGCGGGGATGAGGCGGGCGAGCTGCCCCTTGGCCGACGAGGGGCCGGGAGCCGGCTTCTTGCCGGAGGCCAGCACTTCCTGCTTGTAGCGGGTGATGAGCTCGTTCATGAAGTCGATGAACGCGTCGTAGTCGGGCGTGGCGCTGAGCAGGGCCAGTGCGTTCACCGTCTTGACCACCATGCGGTAGGTCTCGTCCGTGGCCATGCGGGCCTTTCGCAGGGCGCCGAGCACCTGCTCGGCCTTGTGCTCGGTGCGCTCCACCAGCAGGCTCTCCACCTTGGCATTGGCCGCTTTCAGGGCGGTGATGTAGGGCGTCAGCCCGAGCTTCGTCACCTGCGCCGCGTATTTTTTCTCACAGTCCTGCACCAGGTTGGTGATGAGGCCCGTCTCGCGCTCCAGCTGCATGTCGGGGTCTATCCTGTAGTCTTTCAGGTCTTGTAACAGCTCCTTGGCGGCCTTGGCCATGTCGGGCACGGGCATGTTCAGGAATCCTTTCACCGCCGCGCGGTAGCCCGAGAAGAGCGTGTCGCGCTCGCGGTCGGCAGTGGCGATGTCGTCGGTGAGTAGGCTCTTCTGCGAGAGGGCCAGGCAGCGGTCCTCCTCCTTGATGGCAGCCAGAAAGGCTTCGACCGCTTTCTTGGCCAGGTTGTTGTTAACAATGACATCCTCTTGCTCCACACGCGTGCCCACGGTCTTGACGAACTGGAAATGCGCGCCGTTGTTCATTCTCGACAGGTCAATGTTTGCAATTTCTTTCATTTTTTCAGTAGTTTAAGTTATACATTCACCGGCGTTTGCCGATGTTTTCTTCCATTTGTCTGCCATGCCCTTGTTGCTTCCCGCAAGTTTCAAATCCTTTCCTTTCATGCTTGCGGGGCTTCCGCAAGCCCTCCGGCGTTACTTTTCTTCCTTGCGGGACTTCCCAAAGGCCTCAAAGGCTTTCCCTTGACGCTTGCGGGAACCCCGCAAGCCCTCCGGCGTTGTTTTTCTTCCTTGCGGAACTTCCCAAAGGCCTCAAAGGCTTTCCCTTGACGCTTGCGGGAACCCCGCAAGCCCTCCGGCATTGTTTTTCTTCCTTGCGGGACTTCCCGAAAGCCTCAAAGGCTTTCCCTTGACGCTTGCGGGAACCCCGCAAACCCTCCGGCGTTGTTTTTCTTCCTTGCGGAACTTCCCAAAGGCCTCAAAGGCTTTCCCTTGACGCTTGCGGGAACCCCGCAAGCCCTCCAGCGTTGTTTTTCTTCCTTGCGGAACTTCCCAAAGGCCTCCCGGCATCTTCCTACACGGTGTTGCGGAACCGCACGCACGCAAGCGGCATCGACACGGCAAATATAGCAAAAAATGTTTGCATTTTCCCGTATGCTGAAAGAAAAATCGGGTTTTCGGGCCGTTTTCTTATGAACCGCGGTCGTGTCCCATGGCCCATGCCTGTCCCAACGCCATGATGGGCAACATCGAGGAGGCGGGCAACAATGCCACCAAGGGCAACATTGGGGGGAGGCGGGCAAGAACGGGGTGCCGCCACGAAAAAACGAGAGGCCGCAGCCCTCTGCAGGGTTGCGGCCTCTCGCATTGAAATGTATGTCGGATCAATTTACTCGGCTGCCACCGGGTCGGCATAGTCGAGCACGTTCTTCTTGTTGGCCTCCATGCGCTCGTATTCCTCCTTGGAACCGACGATGAGCCGATCCCACTGGCGCATGCCCGTGCCGGCGGGGACGAGGTGGCCGCAAATCACGTTCTCCTTCATGCCCTCCAGATGGTCTATCTTGCCACGGATGGCAGCCTCGTTGAGCACCTTGGTGGTCTCCTGGAAGGAGGCGGCGCTCATGAAGCTCTTGGTGCCGAGGGCGGCACGCGTGATGCCCTGGAGAATCTGGGTGGACGTGGCGGGCACGGCCTCGCGCACCTGAACGGGCTTGAGGTCGCGGCGCTTCAGGCAGGAGTTCTCGTCGCGCAGCTTGCGGGCCGTCACAATCTGGCCTTTCTGGAGCGTGTCGGAATCGCCGGCGTCGATGACCACCTTCTTGCCCCAGATGCGGTCGTTCTCTTCGCCGAAGTCGAGCTTGTCGACGAGCTGCTGCTCCAGGAAGATGGTGTCGCCCGGGTCATCGATGCGCACCTTGCGCATCATCTGGCGCACGATGATCTCGAAGTGCTTGTCGTTGATCTTCACACCCTGCAGTCGGTACACGTTCTGCACCTCGTTGACGATGTACTCCTGCACGGCCGTGGGGCCCTGGATGGCCAGGATGTCGCTCGGCGTGACCTCACCGTCGGAGAGTGCGGTGCCGGCCCGCACGGCGTCGTGCTCCTGCACCAGAATCTGGCGCGACAGGGGCACGAGATACTTGCGCTGCTCGGCCGTCTTGGAGGTGACGACAATCTCGCGGTTGCCACGCTTGAGCTTGCCCATGGACACCTCGCCGTCGATCTCGGAAACCACGGCGGGGTTGGACGGGTTGCGGGCCTCGAAGAGCTCGGTGACACGGGGCAGACCACCGGTGATGCCACCGGCGCTGAACACCGAACGGGAGATGCGCACCAGCGTGGTGCCGGTGGCGATGGTCTGGCCGTCCTCGATGTTGGCGATATGGCCGCCCACGGGGAAGTTGTAGGTGCCGAGCACCTCACCCTTGGCGTCGAGCACGTCGACCATGGGCACGGCGTTGTGGTCGCGCGACTCGATGATGATGCGCTCGGTCATGCCCGAGGTCTCGTCGGTCTCGGCCTTGTAGGTGGAGCCCTCGACCACGTTGCGGAAACGGAGCGTACCGGCATATTCACTGACAATCACGGCATTGAACGGGTCCCACTTGCACACCACGTCGCCCTTCTTCACCACGTCGTTGTTGCCGAAGAACAGGGAGCTGCCGTAGGGCACGTTGTGGGTGGCCATGGCGATGCCCGTGTTGGGGTCGATGAACTGGACCTCGGCCAGACGGCTCACCACCATCTGACAGTCCACCTCGGTCTCGCCCGACTTGTCCACATAGGGAACGGTGCGCAGACCGTCGAACTTCAGGCGGGCGTCGTACTTGGAACGGATGCTGGCATTGGCCGCGGCATTCTCGGCCACACCGCCGGAGTGGAAAGTGCGGAGCGTGAGCTGCGTGCCCGGCTCGCCGATGGCCTGGGCGGCAATGACGCCGACGGCCTCGCCCATCTGCACCATCTTCGAGGTGGCCAAGTTGCGGCCGTAGCACTTGCGGCAGACGCCTTTCTTGCTCTCGCAGGTGAGCACCGAGCGAATCTCGACCATCTCGATCTGTGCGTCTTCGATGGCCTGGGCCTTGGGCTCGGTAATCTCTTCGCCGGCCTGCACAATCACCTCGTTGGTGTGGGGATTGATCACGTCGTGGACGGAGACACGGCCGAGGATGCGCTCGGACAGCATGGAGATGACCTCGTCGCCATCCTTCAGGGCACGGCACTCCAGGCCACGCAGCGTGCCGCAGTCTTCCTCGTTGATGATGACGTCGTGCGACACGTCGACCAGACGGCGGGTGAGATATCCGGCGTCGGCCGTCTTCATGGCGGTGTCGGCCAGACCCTTGCGGGCGCCATGAGAGGCGATGAAGTACTCCTGCACGGACATGCCCTCCTTGAGGTTGTTCAGAATGGGGTTCTCAATGATGGAGTTGCCCTCGGCACCGGCTTTCTGCGGCTTGGCCATCAGGCCGCGCATGCCGGCAAGCTGGGCAATCTGGTCGGCAGAGCCTCGGGCACCGGAGTCGAGCATCATGTACACGGCATTGAAGCCCTGGTCGGCCTCGGTCATGTGCTTCATGACGGCCTTCTTCAGCCTATCGTTGACGTGGGTCCAGGCGTCGATGACCTGGTTGTAACGCTCCTTGTCGGTGATGAGACCCATGTCGAAGTTGGAGGTCACCTCGTCGACCTCGTCCTGACCTTTCTGCACAATCTCCGTCTTTTCTTCAGGCACGATGATGTCGTCGAGGTTGAACGAAAGGCCGGCCACATAAGACATGCGGTAACCCAGGTTCTTGATGCCGTCGAGGAACGAGCAGGCGCGGGCCATGCCCACGGAAGTGATCACACTGGCAATCAGGCCGCGGAGCGACTTCTTGGAGATAACCCCGTTGAAGAAGCCTATCTCGGAGGGGATGATGCCGTTGACAATGATGCGGCCCACGGAGGTCTCGACCATGTGGCGGACGGGCTTGCCGTCGATCACGTCGTCGACCATGCACTTCACCTGGGCGTGCTCGTCGCAGCGTCCCTCGTTGTGGGCGATGATGGCTTCTTCGGGGCCGTAGAACGTGAGTCCCTCGCCCTTGGCGCCCGGACGAATCTTGGTGATGTAGTACAGACCGAGCACCATGTCCTGCGAAGGAACGGTGACGGGTGCGCCGTTGGCCGGGTTGAGGATGTTGTGGCTCTGGAGCATCAGCACCTGGGCCTCGAGCACAGCCTCGTTGCTCAGGGGCAGATGGACGGCCATCTGGTCGCCGTCGAAGTCGGCGTTGAACGGCGTGCAGGCCAGCGGATGAAGCTGGATGGCCTTGCCCTCGATGAGCTTGGGCTGGAACGCCATCACCGACAGACGGTGCAGCGTGGGGGCACGGTTGAGAAGCACGGGATGGCCTTTCATCACATTCTCCAGAATGTCCCAGATGACCGGTTCGCGACGGTCCACGATCTTCTTGGCGCTCTTCACGGTCTTCACAATGCCGCGCTCGATGAGCTTGCGGATGATGAACGGCTTGTAGAGCTCGGCTGCCATCAGCTTGGGCAGACCGCACTCGCCCATCTTCAGCTCGGGACCCACGACGATGACCGAACGGGCGGAATAGTCCACACGCTTGCCAAGCAGGTTCTGACGGAAACGTCCCTGCTTGCCCTTGAGAGAATCGGAGAGCGACTTGAGCGGACGGTTGGACTCGCTCTTCACGGCACTGGCCTTGCGGCTGTTGTCGAAGAGGGAATCAACGGCCTCCTGAAGCATGCGCTTCTCGTTGCGGAGAATGACCTCGGGGGCCTTGATCTCCATGAGGCGCTTCAGACGGTTGTTGCGGATGATGACGCGGCGATAGAGGTCGTTCAGGTCGGACGTGGCGAAACGGCCGCCGTCCAGCGGAACGAGCGGACGCAGTTCGGGCGGGATGACCGGAATAATCTTCATAATCATCCACTCGGGCTTGTTCACGGCCGTGGAGCTGCGGAATGCCTCGACCACTTGCAGACGCTTCAAGGCCTCGGTCTTGCGCATCTGGCTGGAGTCGTTGTTGGCGCGGTCGCGAAGCTCATAGCTCAGCGAGTCGAGGTCGAGGTCGCCCAGCAGGTCGAGCACCGCCTCGGCACCCATCTTGGCCACAAACTTGTTGGGGTCGGAATCCTCCAGCAAATCGTTGTTGGGGTCGAGCTTGTTGTCTATGATGTCGATGTACTCGTCCTCGGACAGCAGGTCGAACTTGTGGGAACCGTTCAGGTCCTCCACGCCGTCTATATCCTTGGCACCAGCCAGCACACCCGGCCGGATGACGATGTACTTCTCATAATAGATGACGGAATCGAGCTTCTTGGTGGGCAAGCCCAGCAGATAGCCTATCTTGTTGGGCAAAGAACGGAAATACCAGATGTGGGCCACGGGCACGACCAGCTCGATATGTCCGCTGCGCTCGCGACGCACCTTTTTCTCTGTCACCTCCACACCGCAACGGTCGCAGACGATACCCTTGTAACGGATGCGCTTGTACTTGCCACAGGCGCACTCATAGTCCTTGGTGGGACCGAAAATCTTCTCGCAGAAGAGACCGTCGCGCTCGGGCTTGTAGGTACGGTAGTTAATCGTCTCAGGCTTGGTGACCTCACCAAACGAATTTTCCTTAATCTCTTCCGGAGAGGCAAGAGTAATGGTAATCTTGGTGAAATTAGTCTTTACCTTTGTATCTTTTTTGAAAGCCATATTTCTAACTGTTCAATATTCTTATTAATCCAACTTCACGCTCAGTCCAAGGCCGCGGAGCTCATGGAGAAGCACATTGAGAGATTCGGGGATGCCAGGAGTGGGCATGGGGTCGCCCTTCACGATGGACTCGTAGGCCTTGGAACGGCCGGTCACGTCATCACTCTTGAGGGTGAGCATCTCCTGCAGCACATGGCTGGCACCGAAGCCTTCAAGGGCCCAGACCTCCATCTCTCCGAAACGCTGGCCGCCGAACTGCGCCTTACCGCCGAGCGGCTGCTGCGTGATGAGCGAGTACGGGCCGATGGAACGCGCGTGCATCTTGTCCTCCACCATGTGGCCGAGCTTCAGGAAGTAGGTGACACCCACCGTGGCCGGCTGGTCGAAACGCTCGCCCGTCTCACCATCGTAGATATAGGTGGAACAGAGATTGGGCAGGCCTGCCTTGGTGGTCCATTCTTTCAGGTCGTCGAGCTTGGCACCATCGAAAATCGGAGTGGCAAACTTCTTGCCGAGCCTACGGCCGGCGGCGCCAAGAATAGCCTCGAAGATCTGCCCGAGATTCATACGCGAAGGCACGCCCATGGGGTTAAGCACCAAGTCTACGGGACGGCCATCCTCCAGGAACGGCATGTCCTCCGCACGTACAATCTTGGACACAATGCCCTTGTTGCCATGGCGACCGGCGAGCTTGTCGCCCACCTGAATCTTGCGCTTCTTGGCAATGTACACCTTGGCCATCTTGAGCACGCCGGAGGGCAGCTCGTCGCCGATGGTGATTGCAAACTTGCGACGGTTCAGCTCGGCAGCCTGCTGCTTGGCCTTGTGGATATAGTTCATGATGAGCTTCTGTATCATGCCGTTGGTGTGGTCGTCGTCGGTCCATCCGTTGCTTTGGATGCCGTCGTACTCCAAGTTCTTGAGTGCTGCCACCGTGAATTTGCTGCCCTTGGTGATAATCTCGGCATCGGTGTAGTCCTTGACGCCCTGGCAGGTCTTGTCTTCGGTCAGGGTGAGCAGCTTGTCCACAAGCATGTTCTTCAGCTCGTCGCCCTTGGCCTCATACTCCTCGTCGATCTTCTGAAGCAACACCTTGTCCTGACGCTTCGACTCGCGGGTCTTCTCGGCACGTGCAAAGAGTTTCTTGTCGATAACGACACCGCTCAGTGACGGGTTGGCCTTGAGTGAAGAATCCTTCACGTCGCCGGCCTTGTCGCCGAAGATGGCGCGGAGCAACTTCTCCTCGGGCGAGGGGTCGCTCTCGCCCTTGGGCGAAATCTTGCCAATCATGATGTCGCCCGGTTCGACACGGGCTCCCACACGGATGATACCGTTGTCGTCAAGGTCCTTGGTGGCTTCCTCGCTCACATTGGGAATGTCGCTGGTGAACACTTCCACGCCGCGCTTGGTCTCGCGCACGTCGAGCGAATACTCGTCCACATGCACGGAGGTAAGCACGTCCTCACGTACCATGCGCTCTGAGATAACCACGGCATCCTCATAGTTGTAGCCCTTCCATGGCATGTAGGCCACGAGCAGGTTGCGGCCCAAGGCAAGCTCGCCGTTCTCGGTGGCATAGCCCTCGGTGAGAATGTCGCCCTTCTTCACACGCTGGCCTTTGCTGCAAATCGGACGCAGGTCAATGGTCATGTTCTGGTTGGTGCGACGGAATTTCGGTATGCGGTATTCTTTCAAGGCCGGCTCGAAGCTGACGAATTCATCTTCCTCGGTACGGTCGTACAAGATACGGATGGTTGTGGCGTCCACGTATTCGATGACACCTTCGCCCTCGGCCGTAATCATTGTGCGGCTGTCTTCGCAGACTTGTTTCTCCAGTCCGGTACCCACAATGGGGGCGTCATTGTGCAACAAAGGCACAGCCTGACGCATCATGTTGCATCCCATCAAGGCTCGGTGACCGTCGTCATGCTCCAAGAACGGAATCAAGCTGGCACTGACAGAAGCAATCTGCTGGGGAGACACGTCCATGAGATTCACCTCATCCGGATTCACCACAGGGAAGTCGGCTGCAAAACGGCAATGCACGAAACTACGGATGAAACTACCGTCGGAATTCAGCGGTGCATTGCCCTGTGCAATCAACTTGCCCTCCTCTTCCTCGGCCGTGAGATAGACCACGTCGTCATTGTTCAAATCAACCGTGGAATCGGCGACTTTGCGGTATGGGGTCTCGATGAAGCCAAGTTCGTTGATGGTGGCATACACACAGAGCGAGGAAATCAAGCCGATGTTCGGGCCTTCGGGCGACTCGATGGGACACAGACGGCCGTAATGGGTGTAGTGCACATCGCGCACCTCGAAGCCGGCACGCTCACGAGAAAGACCGCCCGGGCCCAGGGCGGAAAGACGACGCTTGTGTGTCACCTCTGCCAGCGGGTTGGTCTGATCCATGAACTGACTCAGCGGGTTGGTTCCGAAGAATGAGTTGATAACACTGGAGATGGTCTTGGCATTGATGAGGTCGGTCGGGGTGAACACCTCATTGTCGCGCACGTTCATACGCTCGCGAATGGTGCGGCTCATTCGGGCAAGTCCGATTGAGAACTGGTTGGCCAACTGCTCGCCCACCGTGCGGACACGGCGGTTAGACAGGTGGTCAATATCATCAACCGTTGCATTGGAGTTGATGAGCTTGATGAGATACTTGATAATCTCAATAATATCCTCCTTGGTCAGCACGCGCGTGTCCATGTCGATGTTCTCGCCCAACTTCCTGTTGATGCGATAACGTCCAACCTCACCGAGGTCGTAGCGCTTGTCCGAGAAAAACAGGTTCTGGAACACCTCGCGTGCGCTGGCATCATCTGCCGGGTCGGCATTGCGCAGTTGGCGATAGATGTAGTTCACTGCCTCACGCTCGGAGTTACTGGTATCTTTCTTCAGAGTCTCGAAGATAATATCGAATTTGCTGGCAGCCTCGGCATCCTTGTGCACAAGCACGGTAGAGGTTCCACTCCCAAGGATTTCCTCGAAATTCTCCTCATTGATTTCCGTCTCACGCTCAAGAATCACCTCATTGCGCTCAACAGTCACCACCTCACCCGTGTCCTCGTCTACGAAATCTTCATTCCAGCTTTTCAGCACGCGTGCAGCAAGTTTGCGGCCGACAAGTTCCTTACGGTTTTTCTTGTTGACCTTAATTTCCTCTGCAAGATCGAAAATCTGAAGAATTTCCTTGTCGCTCTCATAACCGATGGCACGAAGAAGTGTTGTAACCGGCAACTTCTTCTTGCGATCGATGTAAGCATACATCACATTATTAATATCAGTGGCAAACTCTATCCAGGAACCCTTGAACGGAATAATGCGCGCACTGTAGAGCACGGTACCGTTGGCATGAACGCCTTGGCCGAAGAAAACACCCGGCGAGCGATGGAGCTGGGCCACAACAACACGCTCGGCACCATTGATGATAAAGGTGCCGTTGTCCGTCATGTAGGGAATCGTTCCCAAGAAAACATCCTGAATGAACGTGCCGAAATCCTCATGCTCAGGATCCGTGCAGTAAAGTTTCATCTTGGCCTTCAAGGGTACGCTGTACGTCAGTCCGCGCTCCAAACACTCGTCGATAGTGTAGCGCGGCGGATCAATATAGTAATCCAAGAACTCAAGAACAAAATTATTACGCGTGTCGGTGATAGGGAAGTTCTCTGCGAACACCTTATACAGACCGTCATTCTTGCGTTCCTCAGGCGGAGTATCTAACTGCAGGAAATCTTTGAACGACTTCAGCTGAACATCCAAAAAATCCGGGTAGGGATACGGATTCTGAACGCTGGCAAAGTTTTCTCTGTTATTAATAATGTTTGACATAAATGATAATTATTGGTATAATACCTACTGCCCCTATCGGGCATAAAAGAGAAAAAACTATAAAGACACAAAAAAGTTAGGACTTACCGACTGGGCAAATCCTAACTGTTTATGTGTATGAATCAGTACAGAGACTGAATTACTTAAGCTCTACCTTGGCACCAGCCTCTTCAATAGCCTTCTTCAGGCTCTCGGCCTCGTCCTTGGAAACGCCTTCCTTGATGGTAGCGGGAGCACCTTCAACGAGAGCCTTGGCCTCTTTCAGACCGAGACCACAAGCCTCCTTCACGGCTTTAACCACCTGAAGCTTTGTAGCACCGATGTCAGTGAGGACAACATCGAAAGATGTCTTCTCCTCGGCTGCGGCAGCAGCACCACCAGCAGCCGGACCGGCAGCCACAGCAACAGCTGCAGCGGCGGGCTCGATACCATACTCGTCCTTCAGGACTGTTGCCAACTCATTCACTTCCTTAACAGTAAGATTTACTAACTCTTCTGCAATAGCTTTTACGTCTGCCATTTTATTCTAAAATTTTATTATTTGCGTTAAAAACAATTTCGACTTTATAAGGATTTACTCAGGACGCTCGCCTAAAGTCTTCAGCACACCATGAATAGTGTTTGCGCCTGACTGGAGTGCAGAAACCACATTCTTTGTGGGAGACTGCAAGAGGGCAACGATGTCTGCAATGACCTCGTTCTTGCTCTTGATAGAAGCCAGCTCGTCAAGCTTGTCAGCACCCACATAGATGCCTTCTTCTGCATAAGCTGCCTTCAGAGAGGGAACACCAGCCTTTTCAACATCCTTATCTTTCAGCAGCTTGGCAGGCAGATTGGCAGTCTCTGCAAAGAGAACAGCTGTATTGCCCTTAAGCACACCATAAAGATCGGAGAAATCAACATCAGAAGCTTCAAATGCCTTGTGGAGAAGTTTGTTCTTCACAACAACCATCTTGATCTCCTGCTTGAAACACTTGCGGCGAAGTGAACTCGTAGCCTTTGCATTCATTCCAGTAACGTCTACCAGATAAAAATGAGGATACTTCTTCAGCTTCTCACCAAGGTCAACAATAATAGTATCTTTTACTTCTTTCTTCATTTTACCAAACTTTTGGAGTTATTCAACTGATTTAGGATCAATCTTAATACCCTTACTCATCGTACTTGAAATAAAGATACTCTTCAGGTATGTACCCTTGGCTGCGGCCGGCTTCAGGCGAATGATTGTATTGATAAACTCCTTGGCATTGCCATAAATCTGTTCAGTAGTCATAGAGACCTTACCGATAGAAGAATGGATAATACCAGCCTTGTCTACCTTGAAATCAATCTTACCCTGCTTTACCTCCTTGACGGCTTTGGCTACATCCATGGTCACCGTACCGCTCTTGGGGTTAGGCATCAAACCGCGAGGACCGAGGAAACGGCCCAACGGGCCCACTTTGCCCATGCAAGATGGCATCGTAATGATCACGTCAATGTCAAGCCAGCCACCCTTAATCTTGTCGATATATTCATCAAGACCCACGTAATCAGCACCAGCTTCCTTAGCAGCGGCCTCCTGATCAGGGGTACAGAGCGCGAGCACACGTACGGTCTTACCAGTTCCATTGGGCAGAGAAACCACACCACGAACCATCTGGTTAGCCTTGCGCGGATCCACTCCCAAGCGCACATCAATATCAAGAGAAGCATCAAACTTGGTGGTGGTAATTTCCTTCACCAACTCTGCAGCCTCTTTCAACGTATATGTCTTCCCTGCTTCAACCTTCTCAGCTACTGATTTCTGATTTTTTGTCAGTTTACTCATTTTACTTACTTAAATTGAAGTTTAATATTATTCAGGGAAGTCCCCTTTAACCGTGATACCCATACTACGAGCAGTACCAGCAACAAGTTTCATGGCACTCTCTACAGTAAAGCAGTTCAAATCTGTCATCTTATCCTCGGCTATTGCCTTAACCTGTTCCCAGGTCACAGAGGCAACTTTCTTACGGTTGGGCTGACCAGAACCAGACTTTACCTTAGCGGCTTCTTTCAACTGAATAGCTGCAGGAGGAGTCTTGATTACGAAGCTGAATGACTTGTCTGTGTAGTAAGTGATAACAACTGGCAATACCTTGCCGGCCTTATCCTGGGTACGGGCGTTGAACTCTTTGCAAAATCCCATAATGTTGATACCCTTAGAACCCAATGCAGGGCCTACGGGTGGCGAGGGATTTGCAGCGCCTCCTTTAATCTGTAATTTGATTAATCCAGCAACTTCTTTAGCCATTTCTTTCTAAATATAAATAAATGTAACGTATAAAAAGTACAGAAAGCCCGTAACAACTACTCTGCAACTTTTTCGACTTGCATAAAACCAAGCTCCAACGGAGTCTTACGTCCGAAGATCTTGACCATGACTTTCAGTTTACGCTTCTCCGGATTGACTTCTTCAATCACACCTTCAAAGCCTGAGAACGGACCGTCCATCACCTTCACTGTCTCATCAAGAACGTAAGGAATTGACACTTCGTTATCAATCTCACTTTCTTCCGCAGCACCAATCATACGATTAATCTGCGACTGAGGCACTGGGTTCGGGTTATCCAAGCCACCAAGAAATCCTAAGCAGTTAGGCATAAAACGCAACGTTGCAGCCACGTCACCCACAAGCTCTGCCTGAACAAAAATATAGCCGGGAAGAGAAATCTTCTCTTTCTCAACTCTCTTTCCGTTACGGACAGCAGCATGCTTCTCCATGGGTATCAACACCTGGAAAACATGATCAGCAAGTAACGTGTTATGCTTCAATTCAGCCTCGATGTATTCTTTCAACTTAGCTTCCTTTCCGCTAACTGCACGCATTACGTACCAGTTCTTTCCTGTTTCAGCCATTTTCTTGATGAATTAACCTGGGTAAACGATTCCCATCAGGTTCTTGAACACGAAATCCATTGCGAACACAACCAATGCGATGACAAGGGAAGCAGATAATACAATCATCGCACTATGAGTAAGTTCGACACGAGTCGGCCAAGTAGTATTATGCGCAAGTTCGTCGTAACTATTCTTGCAATAATTTACTATTTTCTTAAGCATATTATCTTTTTTTGGCACGGGTTGAAAGACTCGAACTCTCGACACCTGGTTTTGGAGACCAGTGCTCTACCAACTGAGCTAAACCCGTAAGAAAGTCTCCGTAACCGCAGTTGCGGAGACCCTTATATTTGAGCTTTACTTTGCTCTCATATTAGCTTGTTAAGCCTCTTTCACATCATCGAGGATTGCCGTAATCTGGCCAGAGCCTACCGTACGACCACCCTCACGGATTGCAAAACGAAGACCCTCATTCAAGGCGACACGATAAATCAGAGTAACTTCAATCTCAACGTTGTCACCAGGCATTACCATGTCTACGCCAGCAGGAAGAGTAATTTCACCTGTGCAGTCCATGGTGCGAAGATAGAACTGAGGACGATACTTGTTGCCGAACGGAGTGTGGCGACCGCCTTCTTCTTTCTTCAGAACGTAGATAGAAGCCTTGAAGTGATCGTGAGGAGTGATAGCACCCGGATGCACGACAACCATACCACGCTTTACCTCCTCCTTGTCGATACCGCGGAGAAGAAGACCTACGTTGTCACCAGCCTCACCCTCGGGAAGAGTCTTACGGAACATCTCAACACCTGTGATAACCGATTTCTTGTCTTCACCAAGACCAAGTAGCTGAACCTCATCGCCAATGTGACACTTACCTGTCTCAATACGACCTGTAGCAACCGTACCACGACCTGTGATAGAGAACACATCCTCAACAGGCATCAAGAAAGGCTTGTCAACCTCACGCACCGGCTCCTGGATCCAATTGTCAACAGTATCCATCAGCTCCATCACGCTATCCTGCCACTTTTGCACACCGTTCAGTGCACCAAGTGCAGAACCTACGATGATAGGAGTATCTTCCTCGTAACCATAAGAGGTAAGCAGGTCGGTAACATCCATCTTCACGAGGTCGATCATTTCCTCATCAACTTCAGGGTCATCACACTTGTTCAAGAAGACAACCAGACGGGGAACGTTTACCTGACGGGCGAGCAACACGTGCTCACGAGTCTGAGGCATAGGACCATCAGTAGCAGCTACCACAAGAATAGCACCGTCCATCTGGGCAGCACCAGTTACCATGTTCTTCACATAGTCGGCGTGACCCGGACAGTCCACGTGCGCATAGTGACGCTTTGCCGTCTCATACTCAATATGGGCCGTATTAATGGTAATACCACGCTCTTTTTCCTCCGGAGCGTTGTCAATCTGATCGAAAGACTTCACATCCTCACCAGTGCCCAGACGCTCGTGCAGCGTCAGAGAGATGGCAGCAGTCAGAGTAGTCTTACCATGGTCCACATGACCAATTGTACCAATGTTAACATGCGGTTTGGTGCGCACGTACGTCTCTTTAGCCATAGCTTTACTTTTTTATTATAATAAATTAAATAATCAATGAATGATACCAGTTTTTCTTCCGTGCTATTTTATTATAGGACAAGAAGCAAAGAGCTGTAACTGAGAGTTGAACTCAGGACCTCTTCCTTACCAAGAAAGTGCTCTACCACTGAGCTATTACAGCAAAACATTTTGAGCGGAAAACGGGGCTCAAACCCGCGACCCCCAGCTTGGAAGGCTAGTGCTCTATCAACTGAGCTATTTCCGCAATTTCCATCTTCCATAGAAAGAAGTGGGTGGTGATGGATTCGAACCACCGAAGGCAAGAGCCAGCAGATTTACAGTCTGCCCCATTTGGCCACTCTGGTAACCACCCTTTTTTCTCAACAATGTCTCCCATACAGAGGAGCCTCTTGTCGGATTCGAACCAACGACCCCGAGATTACAAATCACGTGCTCTGGCCAACTGAGCTAAAGAGGCGTATCCTGCAGCCACTTGCGACTTGTCTTAGGACTCGTTGTAAAACGGCTGCAAAGATACTACTTATTTTTTTATCCCCAAAACTTTTCGAGGAAAATTTCAATGGCTTCTCAATTTTTCCTTGAATTTCTCAAGTTGCACACGCATCGCGTCGACACACTGGTCGACCCCCTCCTCAAACGTATCACATGTCTTCGCTACAAAGAGCGGGTTCCCGCCTGGTACGGTAACCGACATGCTGGTTTCTTTATTTAATGCAGTGGCAGGCTTGACAACTTTTAATTGCACCTCTACTTTCCGAATGTCTTCAAATGATTTTTCCAACTTGGCGGTCTTCTTCTCGATGAACGCCTGCAATTTCTCAGTAGTGTCGAAGTGAATCGACTGGATCTTAATTTCCATAGTTACCTCCGTTGTTTTAAAGGTTAGACTCACGCCCTCGGATGGGCATCTTGATATACTCGCTTCAACTGCTCAAAGGTGGTATGAGTATATATCTCCGTCGTAGAGACACTCTCATGTCCCAGCAGCCGCTTGACGCTTTCTATAGTTGCACCGTGATTGAGCATTGCCGTGGCAAAAGTATGACGCAACACATGGGGCGACAATTTTTTTAATGTACAAGCCCCCGCAAGCCGTCGTTTAACTTCAGAACGCACCTGGGACTGCGACATTCTCCGGCCTCGACTCGTCAAGAAGAGCGCATCGTCCAATGACTCCACTTCGCTATCTCGCACTTGGATAAGATGAGACAATGCCTCACTCAATTCTTCTCCAAAAGGTATGATGCGCTGCTTGTTCCCCTTGCCAGTTACCTTTAACTGACGACCAGTCCAGTCAATGTCTCCATCGGTCAAACCTATCAGCTCTGACAACCGAACACCTGTCTCGTAAAACGTCATAATAATAGTACGATCGCGCACATCTACATAATCCGTTCCCCAAGCAGTCTCGTCCAGCAATCTGTCCATGTCGTTCTCTTTCAAGAACAGTGGCAAAGGCTTCTCCCTTTTGGGAGCCTCAATACCATGGGCAGGGTCTTTGTCTATCAAATGGCGAACCAGCGCAAAATGATACAGAGAACGCAAAGCTGACAGGCGCCGATTGACACTTGCAGCCCGGTTTCCCCGATCCATCATGCTCTCCATCCAGTCCCGAATGACATCGCCATCCACAGACTCCCAAGAGATCTGTCCGTTCAAATTCTTGAAGAATCTCTCAAAAGCCCGCAGATCATCCGCGTAGTTTTTCACTGTCAACGGAGAACGACGAAGCTCATACCGCAGATAGTCCAAGAATCCTTCAATCATCATCTGGCGTTGCATCCATCTCGTTTACACGATGTTTCTGGCAACGAAAATACAGAAATTAATTTAAACTACCAAATTTTCCGGGGAAAAATTACTCTTCCTCGCGACGCAGTTTCTGTACGTAGATAGCGTGTTCCATCTTCAAGCGCTTCAAGACAGAAGGCTTGTCGAACTGCTGACGTGCACGGAGTTCTTTCACGACACCAGTCTTTTCAAACTTTCTTTTGAACTTCTTGAGTGCTCTTTCGATGTTCTCACCATCCTTAACGGGTACAATAATCATTTTGTCTTGGTTTTAAAATTTTATGATGTAACTTGGCGAAAGGGTATAACGCCACTATTCGCGACTGCAAAATTACGGCTTATTTTTCTAACAACCAAATATTTAGCGGCTTTTATCATACATCGCGTAACAAGCAGCAGCCGGACACAAGCCACAACATTTGCTTCCAACAAAGACCTACACCTTATTATATATAAGTAAACGACCCTACTCTGTATGACTACATCCCAGATTCACTTCTGCAGATTTTCCGTGTTGCCCCTTTCAGCCATGCCTGTTCCTCAACATCAAGGTGTGGGGCTAGTTCTGCATACACCCGGTCATGGTACCAATTGATCCAATCGATCTCCTCTGGCAACAGTTCGTTCAAATTGATTGGTGCAATATCAATAGGGCAAAGTGTAAGCGGTTCAAACTGCAGGAACGAGCCGAATTCCGTCTCTTTAAAGAACGTAACAAGCAGCATGTTCTCCGTGCGCACGCCAAATCGTCCAGCCAAATAGAGCCCCGGTTCATCGGTCACAGTCATGCCGGGCTGCAAAGGCGTTGGTTTGTATTCCATACGAATCTGGTGAGGACCTTCATGCACATTCAGGTAGGAGCCTACACCATGACCCGTACCATGCAGATAATTCAGCCCCTCGTGCCACATGGCCGCACGTGCCAGCGCGTCCAACTGTGTGCCACAAGCCCCGGCTGGAAACTTGCAGAGTTGCAATTGAATGTGCCCTTTCAGCACCAACGTATAGACATGGCGCTCCTCTGCCGTGAGTGGCCCCAATGCTATGGTGCGGGTAATATCCGTCGTTCCATCTTGGTATTGCGCGCCACTGTCGAGCAGCAGTAGTCCACGAGGGGCCAAAGGCATATCCGTTTCGGGAGTTGCCTCATAATGCACGATAGCGCCATGAGGGCCATACCCTGCAATGGTATCGAAGCTGACACCGCGGAAAAGAGGCTGTTCTGCGCGCAGAGATGTGAGCTTCCGATCTATCGACCGTTCTGTCTGCCCTCCAGCCTCCACAGCCGGCTTGAGCCATTTCAGGAATTTCACCATCGCCACTCCGTCACGCAGCATAGCCCGACGAAATCCCTGAATTTCCACCTCGTTCTTCACAGCTTTCATCTCCGGGATGGGTGATGTCCCACGCACCACTTTCGCCCGCCCGCTCACCTGAGAAAGCGTATAGTTGGTTTCTTCTGGATCGAGCAGAATATTATATGCAAAGTAATTTTTCAATCCCTGAACCACCTCCTCATAAGCAGCCGTCTGCACACCCTCTACTGCCAAATAAGCCTCCACTTTGGGTGTCAGTTTGCTTAACGGACAGTACAAGACGGTTTCTTCTGGGCTGATGAGCAAATAGCTCACCACCACAGGGTTACAATGCACATCGTCACCGCGCACGTTCAGCGTCCAGGCAATATCATCCAGTGCCGACACCAGCATACCGTCAATATGTCGTTTGCGCAAAGCCTGGCGAATGCGTGCAAGTTTCGATCGGGCCGATTCCCCAGCATATTCCATGGGTTGTATCTCTATCTTGCCTTTCGGAATCTGAGGACGGTCTTTCCAGATAAAGAACAACGGATCAAAGTTGGTGCGCACTGTGATGCCACCCTGTTGACGCAATTCTTCGGCCAAACTCTCTACGCGCTCTGCCGAATTCACCATACCGTCCATACCTACCACAGCCCCATTATACTCTTTCAACTGCTGGCCGAGCCAATCAGTAATGGTGGGAGTACCCGGTACTTTCTGTTTCATCAATTGAAACTCTGTTCCCTGGAGCTGTTCGGCAGCAGCAAGAAAATAACGGCTGTCGGTCCACAAAGCTGCAGAACACATGGTCACAACCGCCGTACCAGCCGACCCATTGAACCCACTGATCCACTCGCGTCCTTTCCACCGGTCTGGAACGTACTCACTGTTGTGCGGGTCGGTACTCGGAAACACAAAGGCATCTATTCCTTCACGCCGCATCACCTCCCTCAAATCAGATAATCTTTGCTCTATATTCATTAGACTTTTATTTTGTAAGACAGACATGACAAAGGTAGCGATTTTAAGAATAAACAACAAATTAAACAGGAAATAAATCTCGCTTTTGCTCGATTTTATTGTAACTTTGCATACGTAGCAGATGTGTATAACAACACGTCCACAGCACATTGTCCAGACAATAGCAAAACATCTTTAAAACATTTAAATATACTAAGTAGTTATGAAGTTCTTAACAAACGAGAAGCTCGTCATCGTCGGTGCCGGCGGTATGATTGGTTCCAACATGGTTCAGACTGTCCTCACACTCGGTCTGACTCCCAATGTTTGTCTGTACGACATCTATGAACCGGGGGTTCATGGCGTGTTCGACGAAATGGAGCAGTGTGCCTTTCCAGGTGCCAACTTGTCCTACACCGTTGATGCCGCCGAAGCTTTCACAGGTGCCAAATACATCATTTCTTCCGGTGGTGCTCCCCGTAAGGAGGGTATGACTCGCGAAGATCTGTTGAAAGGCAATTGTAAGATTGCTGCCGACTTCGGTGAGAACATCAAGAAATACTGCCCCGATGTGAAGCACGTGGTAGTGATCTTCAACCCTGCCGACGTGACGGCCCTCACTGCACTGATTCACTCCGGACTGAAGCCCAACCAGCTCACCTCTCTTGCTGCCCTCGACTCTACCCGTCTGCAGCAGGCTCTGGCACACGAGTTCGGCGTACAGCAAGACAAAGTGACCGGTGCCCATACCTTTGGTGGCCATGGCGAGCAGATGGCCGTATTCGCTTCTCAGGTAAAGATCGACGGCAAGCCCCTGTCGGAGATGAATCTGTCGGAGGAGCGTTGGGCGGAGATCAAGCACAACACCGTTCAGGGCGGCTCGAACATCATCAAGCTCCGCGGCCGTAGTTCTTTCCAAAGTCCTGCTTACAATGCTGTGAAGATGATCGAAGCAGCCATGGGTGGTGAAAAGTTCACTCTGCCGGCAGGCTGCTATGTGAACGACGACAAGCTCGGCTTCCACAATGTGATGATGGCCATGCCTACTACCATTGATGCCACAGGCGTACACTATACAGAGCCAACAGGCACAGCCGAGGAAATGGCAGAGCTCAAGGCTTCTTACGAACACCTCTGCAAGATGCGCGACGAGATTGTCAGCCTTGACATTGTTCCCACCGTTGCTGACTGGAAGAAAGACAACGCCAATCTCTAAGCTCGGTTCTGCAGGTTCCACAACTCTAACATTCAGCTGCCGCGTGTTTCCTCATAGGAACACGCGGCAGCTCGTTTCTTTTCTATTCTTATCAAAAATTCCACACGACCATCCACTCACATCAGAAACGGAATGTCACTGTACCAAAGGGAACACAATGGTTTCTGATTTTAACTGAGAAATAGAAGAACATATCTTCTTCCGAGGGATTGCCCACGATATTGTAGAGTCCTGCGCGTAGCAGCAGTTTGGACCGGCGGAACTCCTTGCGCCAGGAATAGCTGGCATCAAGACGATACCGCAGAGGGTCACGCAGAGAACGGGAACCGGACAACTGGAAGCCGTCCTCATCCCAACTTTCGCCCAAAATGCGTCCAGAATGCAAGTTGCCGCCTACTGTAACAAGCGATCCCCGTCCCACATTGTAAGACACGGCTCCGTTGAGCACATGTGGAACATCGTAGGCTGCCGGCATGCGTCCCCGTTCACGCAATTCGTCGAACCACTCGCGGCTTTGCGAGAGCATATAGGAGAGCTGCCAGCCCAGCCGCCGCCAATGATCGTAATAATAGAAACTCGTCCCATAGCTCTCGCCCGTGCCAGCCATGACGTAGTTAGCCCAGTTGCTGTCCTCAATATAGGCATTGGGGCGCAAGGCCAACACATGGGCACGCCGCTTGTAATAGGCCGAGAGCTCCAGGATGCCCCTGGCCGTGTAGTGTTTCCAGCCCAGTTCCACATGAGTGCCCGTAGTGGGACCGAAAGTTCCGATACTGGGCATCACAAAATCAAACGGTGTGACAATCTCGCTCACACGGATGTGATGGAAAAACTGTTCCATACGCGATACGCAGCCGTAAACCAAATCGGCATCGCCCAGCGACGCTTTCAGTGAGAAACGTGGCTGCACACTGTTGTAGCTTCGGTTGT
Source organism: Hallella seregens ATCC 51272 (assembly GCF_000518545.1). Taxonomy (GTDB): domain Bacteria; phylum Bacteroidota; class Bacteroidia; order Bacteroidales; family Bacteroidaceae; genus Prevotella; species Prevotella seregens. Next base: position 26,625 of record NZ_JADU01000001.1, on the reverse strand, counting down.
GACGTGGCATGTAACGCACGTAATTGAGCCCCACCTGTGCATAGAGCCATGGGGCAACACGTACACGGTTGTCATAGAAAAGGGCAAGTTGCATCGTGGGTTGCCAGCGGCTGGTATCAACCCGTCCAAAAGACGTGAGCTCATAGCGCTGAAGGTCGCCTTTGAGTCCCCAGCGCATGGTATAGAATGTTCCAGGCATATAGGTAAACTCCGTATTCACATAAATACTTTGGATACGGTTGCGAATATTGCCCCCCGAGGTGGGGTTTTCGTCTTCATCGAAGTAGTCGTTGGTGTTGGCCCGAGTGGTATGGCGCGAATAGGCCACCGAAGCCGTAGTACTCACCTTGCGCATCAGTAGCGTGTTGAAGCGCAGTGCATAGAGCTGATTGTTCCAGTGGAGCATGGAGTTGCGCTGACGCTCACCAGGGGCCCGATAGTCGTCCACCGAGTTGTAAGCCGAAAGGCTGAGCGTGGTCACAGAGTCGAGGTCGCACGAAAGCTTCACATTTTCATCGTGGAAACTGTGGTTCATACGGTCTTCGGAAGATACAGCCTCATCAAAAAAATCGAGCCAACTGTGCCGCCCTGCCACAAGATAGGACAGCCGGTTCTTCAGGATCGGCCCCTCAAGCACGGCCGAGGCCGACGGCATGTCGAGCGAGAGTGTATTGGAAAAGGTCTGCTTGTTGCCATCCCGCAGGTGCACATCGGTCACCGAGGAGAGACGGCCTTCATACTGGGTAGGAATGAAGCCGTTGTAAAACGACACACTTTTCACTGCGTCGCCATTGAAGAGCGTCAGCATGGAATTAATATGACCAGGATTGTAGACCGGAAATCCGTCAAGCAAGAAGAGGTTCTCGTCAGTGGACCCACCAGCCACACTGAAGTCCATATTGGCCGAAGAGGCCGACACGCCGGGCAGAATGCGTATCTGGGAGAAAAGGTCGGCATTGCTGAACGAAACCATGTTCGACGGTGCCACCTCGTCCATTTCCTCCATGCTCTTACGTCGTTTCACATGCACCGCCTTCACCTCGAAAGGAACTGGCTTCAATGCCAAGGAAAGCATACGGTTTCCGTCCACTGTCAACACACGTTCCTCAGGCGCATAGCCCACATAGCTCACCGCCACACGTACTGTGCCGCGTGCCACCCCCACGTTGAAAGTTCCATCGTGATCAGTAACAGCATAGGTTCGACGCCCCCCTGCATCAGTCACCGTCACCGTGGCTCCCATTAGGTGCTCCTGCGTGCCTTGTTCACGCACGGTACCAGTCAGATCGTAGAGGCGAGGGCCGAGCACTTGGATGAGCAGCTTGCGGCCGGGCATGGGCAGCAGCTTGTAATCATAATCGGCCAGCACCATGGACAGCAAACGACCCACGGTGACCATTCCCGTTACCGTACAGCTCATACGTCGATCCATGTCAAGCAATCCGGAGTTGTAGGCCAGCACCATCTTCCCCTCCCGCTCCACACGAGCCAGCCAAGAACGCAACGTAGCCGAGGAGGCCTCCACATGGAGGGTCTCCTCGGCTATGCTGTGCTGGGCCGAGACAGATAGCGGGACAAGCAACAGAAAGAGGAAGAGAATATACTTCCTCAAAGGTCTGTCTGTGTGCGGTCTAAACTCCGTCATTACGAAAAATCATCTATCCGTATCAATGCAGACGGTATCTGAGCGGCGACACTGAGTCGCAACGACATCCGCAAAGCAGGGCAAACTCGCGCAAGGCCTGCATGGGTGTCGTCACCTGCATGTGGGTCGTCACCCGATTGACAGCCGACACACTTGGCTCTACCGTGATTTGCACATCGAGTGCACGCGCCACCTCCTCGACAGCATCGCGGATAGGCGTATTGTCAAAGTCGAACACATGGGGGGTATCTTTCCGAGATTCGGCCTGTTGCTTGTGCCTCATGCGACCCTGCTCCATCTGCACCTGCTCACCCCGTGTGAGCACCAATGTCTGCCTGTGGGCTGTCACCTGTACACGGCCTGTTGTCACACTCACATGTGCCCGGTCGACATCGGTGGCATCCACCGTAAACGATGTACCCAGCACTTCCACTCTCAGCTCACCGGCTTTCACACGGAAGGTCCGCCCACTGTGAATCACATCGAAGAAGGCTCTGCCCCGCAATTTCACTTGTCGGCCGTAGGATTCGGATGTCTCGGCGTATTCGGCCGAAGACGACGGGGCCAGCCTCATCAACGACCCGTCGGGCAGGGTCACCGTGGTGTCGCGCGAGTTTTCATTGACATAGCACAGCCCCTTGTCTGCCGCAATGCTGCGGTAGGCCCAGAAACCCATGCCCACAAACAGCAGCAACGAGGCTGCCACTGCCAGCAACGGATAGAGCCTATGCAACCCGGCACGATGTTCTGCCTCGCCCAGTCGCGACTCCACCTGCTGCCAGGCCCGGTCGGTGTCTACCTGAAGTGCAGGGGCATCGTCGGGCAGGGCCGAGAGCAGGGTGTCTATTTTGTGAAACTCGTCCCCGTTGTCAGCCTTGTAGGCTTCGAGTTCGGCACGCTCATCATTCGTAAGGGCTTCGCCCGAGAAATGGCGGCCCAGAATGGCATCTATGTTCTGTAAAGTATTCATAGGGCAGTAGAGATAAAGAGTAAGGGAAGATTGCTATAAAATAAGGTGGCAAGAAGCATAGCCACGGCATGGGTGGCTGCATAGGCCCGGATGATTTTGAAAGCCTTGCCCATGTGATTCTCAACGGTCTTTTCCGACACGTTAAGAGTCATGGCTATCTCCCGGTACTTCATCTTTTGCAGTTTACTCATCATGAAGACATCACGACATTTGGGCGGCAGGGCTGCCAGCACCTCATCAAGCAGCAACGCATAATCGGTAGTTTCCGTCTCCATAGGCGACTGTTCAACGGTTTGCTCGGCCATACAGACTGCCCGTTCTTCCATCGATACCGTTTCCATACGCTGGCGGTGGCGTAGCAGCGTAATACAGTTGTTGCGTACGGCTTTGATAAAATAGGCCGCCAGTTCGTCGTCAGGCAGATTGTCTTTTCCGCGGTTCCACACACTGACGAAAAGTTCCTGCACCACATCTTCGCAGTCGGCTGCATCGGCGAGATACCCGTGTGCCGTGCTACACAGCACCGGGTAATATCGCTGAAACAGTTGCTTGAAACGTTCTTTCCGTGGAGTCTCCATGAGCTTGTTTTGTGTTCTACGGCTTAAAACTTCAGACTGACACCGGCCGTCAGGAAGCCTTTGTAGCCCAGTCCGGCCTCGACAAAGCCACCAATGCGATCGTTGCCCAAGCGCACGGCAATCGGGTTCACCTGGAAAGCAAAGTCCGCCGAGGTCTTGGCCTTTGTATTAGCATGGGCCTTTCCTGCTTCAGTAAGCCCTTTCTCCTTGGTACTGGTAAAGTCCACGCCGACGGCTGCCGAGCCATAGAGTTCTACGATACCTTTTTTAAAGTACACCATCTCGGCCACAGGCATCACCATGAAGTTGAGCTGCGTCTCCTTGATGTCCTTCTTCTTGCTGCCTGAATAGTCGTACTTGCTGGACACCGATGCAAAACCAAGGTCAAGACCCAAGCGGAACCGACTGAGCTGATAACGGTAACCTAAACCGATAACACCGCTCGACACCTCGTCGGTACGCGTGGTTCCCGTAAGGGCATCGCCCAGTCCGATTCCCCAGAAACTGGCAGTACCAAGGGTAAGTCCGTCGCTGTAACCGATGCGGAACTCGTGACGGTTGTCTGTCGTATACTTGCCGATCGACTGTGCGCGAACCTGACCCAGCCCTGCTACCAAGCACAAAGATAGTGCAAAAACTTTGATTTTCATGTGATTTACGTTTTATTTCTTGTTGATTATTCTTTAGACACACCCATTCTTAGGGGCATTTCTATCCTAATAACCTCCAATTGGTAAAAACCCCTACGAGGCAACATGCCTATCTGAAAGTTTTTCCAACTTTTTATTCAGCTCACAACGTTTTGGCATCATCTTTGCGCTGTGGTTTGATGAAATGGAGATTATCAATACAAATCATCAAAGAGCCTTCTGTATGGCAGGGGCAAAGCATCAACAAGCAATGGAAATTATCAAAGACAAGAAGTATGGAGGCGAGCGACCTCTGTTTGGCGCCAGGCAGGTGCGTCTGGAGAATATAGAGATTACAGACGGCGAGTCAGGCATCAAGTGCTGCGAAGACTTGGAGTGCGACAACTCCCGTTTCTACGGCAAATATCCCTGGTGGCACGTAGACCGCAGCCTCATCACCAACTGTTACTTTGCCGAGAGTAGCCGTTCGGCCATCTGGTACAGCAATGATATGGTGATGAAAGACTCCGTCATCGACGGCCCGAAGTTCTTCCGTGAGATGAAGAACCTCTCGCTGGAGCGGGTCAAAATCAATGATGCTGACGAAACTTTCTGGCGTGTAGACGGACTGAAGCTCAAGGATGTGGAACTTCACGAAGGCACCTATCCTTTCATGTTCTCCAAGAACATCTATGTGGACGGACTGGTGAGCGATGCCAAATATGTATTCCAGTACTGCAAGAACGTAGAGGTTCACCATGCCAAGATTACGACCAAGGACTCGTTCTGGGAGTGCGACAATGTGGCAGTCTACGACTCTGAGCTCAATGGCGAGTATTTGGCTTGGCACAGCAAGAATGTGAAACTCGTGCGCTGTCACATCGGTGGCGAGCAACCGCTCTGCTATATGGATCATGTCGTGCTCGAAGACTGTACTTTCGATACCGAGTGCGACCGTGCCTTTGAGGACAGCACAAACATCCAAGCCGACATCCGCGGGGCCATCACCAACATCAAGAACCCTGTCTCGGGCACCATTGTGGCCGACGAGATCGGTTCTGTCACCTACGACGAGTATGCCAAAGGGCACGACTGTCACATCCAAACCCGCTGATACCATGGCCACACAACCTTTCGATCAGATCATCAACCGCCGTCACACAGGCTCCTACAAATGGGATTCCATACCCGAGGATGCCCTGCCGCTCTGGGTGGCGGACATGGACTTCCAGGCTGCTCCACCCATTCGCCGGGCTCTGGCCGAGCGTGTGGCCCATGGCGTTTTCGGTTACACCCAGATAGACGAGAGCTACTACGAGGCCATCATCTCGTGGTTCCATCGCCGACACCAGTGGGACATCCGGCGTGACTGGATACTTTATACCAGCGGCGTGGTGCCCGCCATCAGTTGCTGCATCAAGGCACTTACTCTCCCGGGCGAGCGCGTGCTGGTACAGACTCCGGTCTACAATTGCTTTTTCTCCTGCATTCGCAACCAAGGATGCGAACTGGCAGAAAACGAGTTGCACCGCGAAGGCGACTCCTATACCATCGACTGGGACGACTTCGAGAGCAAGTGTTCCGATGAGAAGACCACCATGTTTCTGCTCTGCAACCCGCACAATCCCGCCGGACGCGTATGGACGCGCGAAGAATTGGAGCGCATGGGGACAATATGCGCACGCCACCACGTGCACGTCATCAGCGATGAGATTCACTGCGAACTCATCATGCCGGGGCACACGTTCACGCCCTTTGCCGCCGTGAATAGCCGGAACCGCGACATCTGTATCACCCTCAACTCACCCTCCAAGAGTTTCAATACGGCCGGGCTGCAGATAGCCAACATCGTCTGCAGCGACAGCGAGACACGCCGGCGCATCGACCGTGTCATCAACATTTACGAGGTGTGCGACGTGAACCCATTCGGCCCCGTGGCTCTCAAGGCGGCCTACAACGAGAGCGAAGACTGGCTCGACGCTCTCAACGCCTATATCCATGTCAACTACGAGACGCTCAAACACTTCCTGGCCAACCGTCTGCCGCAACTACGGCCGGTTCGCCTCGAAGGCACCTATCTGGCTTGGGTGGACATTTCGACTCTCGGACTGACAAGCGACGAGGCTGCCAAACGACTGCTCCACGAGGGCAAGGTGCTTGTGAGCAGCGGCACGCTCTACGGGCAAAAGGCCGGCGAGGGCTATCTGCGCATCAACCTGGCCTGCCCCCGCGAACTGCTCCACCAAGGTTTGGAGCACATGGCAGAGGTCTTCGCCACAAAATAATCCCGGACATCCGTTCCTACACACGAGCCCCCTTGGACTGAAAGTTCCAAGGGGGCTCGTGTGTAGGGGCGGGCTCTGCACCCACAACCGACTGTATGCCTCAGCGCAATGCAGCAATGTGCGAGAGCACTCCAGACGTAGCACCGGCCCTGCTCTTGACAAACTCACCGGCCGCCTCGCCGCTACGCTGCAGACTACCGGCATCGGCGTCAAACCGATTCATCAACCTAACAAAGTCGTCCCCACCCTGTATCTCAAAGCCTCCACCCGTCCGAATCAGGTCCTGGGCCTCCTGGAAATGTTTGTTGTTGGGCCCGAAAATCACGGGAATACCCCATACGGCGGCCTCCAACACATTGTGAATACCCACGCCGAAACCGCCACCCACATACGACACGCTGCCATAATGATAGATGCTCGACAACAGGCCGAAGCAGTCGATAATCAGGCAGTCGGCCTCATGCACATCCACTTCCGTGGCTTCCGAGTAGCGCACGGCCTTGCCGTTGAACCGCGCCAGAATCTGCCGAAGGTGGTCTTCGCCTATCACATGGGGAGCAATGATGAGCTTCCAGTCTCGGTGAGCATTGAAGTAATCTATGAATATCTCCTCGTCGGGCGGCCACGACGACCCCGCCACAAACACCATGGGGGTGTCCTTGCCTACGAAAGCCTCGACCATCGGCAGCCGCTTGCTGGCCTCCTTGATTTGCAGGACACGGTCGAAGCGCGTGTCCCCGACCACCGTAACCTCGTCAATGCCTATCTTGTGGAGCAGCACGCGGCTCTCCTCATTCTGCACGAAGAAATGGGTAAAGCAGTGAAGCACCCGGCCATAACGGCGGCCATACCAGCGAAAGAATATCTGGTCGGGCCGGAATATGCTCGACACGCTATAGACGGGCACGCCACGATGACGCAGGATGTGCAGATAGTTGTACCAAAACTCGTACTTGATAAAGAAAGCCATCTCCGGGCGCACCAGCCGCAGGAAGCGGCGGGCATTGGCTACGGTGTCGAGCGGCAGGTAGCAACAGATGTCGGCCGCCTCGTAATTCTTGCGCACTTCGTAGCCCGATGGCGAGAAGAAAGTGAGCAACACCTTGTACTCCGGATGCTCCCGACGAATTTGCTCGATGAGCGGACGGCCCTGCTCGAACTCGCCGAGCGAGGCAGCATGGAACCATACATATCGCGCCTGCGGGTCAACACGCTGCTGCAAGATACGGAAAGCCTCGTGTTCGCCCCTCCACATCTTTCGCACTTTTCGGCTGAACAGGCTGGCCACCCATACGCCAAACGTATAGAGACAGATGAAAACCTGATACATATTACTCGCCTTTGGGCAAAGCCTCGATGGCACGCTTCAACCGACAGATGGTCTCCTCCTTTCCGAGGAAAGCAGAAATGTCGAACATGCCGGGGCCTTTGCCGACACCCACAAGGGCCAGCCGGAAAGCATTCATCACATCGCCGAGCTTATAGCCTTTGTCCTCGACCCATTTCATCACCACGGGCTCCTGCCCTTCAATGGAGAAGTCGTCGATGCCCTGCAGCACGTCGGCCAGTTCGGCCATCTGCTGTCCGGAGAAGGCTTTCCAGCGTTTCTTCACGGTCTTCTCGTCGTAGGCGGTGGGGGCTATGAAGAAGAACGAACACAGGGGCCACAGTTCCTTGACAAAGCTCACACGGTCTTTCATCAGATGCACCACGAGCTTTACGCGCTCGAACGTCTCGTCCACACCATTGTTGGCCACGATGGCGGCAAACTCACGAGCTATCTCGTCGTCCGACTTGCGCAACATATATTCATGGTTGAACCATATCCCTTTCTGATAATCAAACTTGGCACCGCTCTTGGAGCACTTGGTGATGTCGAAAGTCTCGACCAGTTCGTCCAGACTGAACAACTCCTGCTCGGTGCCGGGATTCCAGCCCAGCAGGGCCAGGAAGTTGACCACAGCCTCGGGAAAATAGCCGCTCTCGCGATAGCCCGAGCTCACCTCGCCTGTCTTGGGGTCGTGCCATTCCAGCGGAAACACCGGGAAACCCAGCCGGTCGCCGTCGCGTTTGGAGAGCTTGCCCTTGCCCTCCGGCTTCAGCAGCAAGGGCAGATGGGCAAACCGCGGCATCGTGTCGTCCCAGTCGAAAGCCTGGTAGAGCAGTACGTGGAGCGGTGCGCTGGGCAACCATTCCTCACCACGAATCACGTGGGTAATCTCCATCAGATGGTCGTCCACGATGTTGGCCAGGTGGTAGGTGGGCAGTTCGTCGGCACTTTTGTAGAGCACTTTGTCGTCCAGAATGTCGCTCTTCACACGCACGTCGCCGCGAATCATGTCGTTCACGTGGATTTCCTGCCCGGGCTCCACCTTGAAGCGCACGGTGAACTGCGCACCGTCGGCAATCAGAGCCTCCCATTCGCTGCGCTCCATGGTGAGCGAATTGCGCATCTGCTGGCGGGTCGAGGCATCATATTGGAAGTTCTGCACCTCGGTGCGCTTCTGTTCCAGCTCCTCGGGTGTGTCGAAAGCGTAGTAGGCCTTGCCGGCATCCAGCAGCAGCTTCACATATTCCTTATAGATGTCCCGGCGCTCGCTCTGGCGGTAAGGACCGTGGCTGCCGCCGAAGCTGACACCCTCGTCGAACTGGATGCCCAGCCAGCGGAACGACTCCAGAATATATTCTTCGGCCCCGGGCACAAAGCGATGAGAGTCGGTGTCTTCAATGCGGAACACCAGTTCACCGCCATGCTGACGGGCAAAAAGATAATTGTAAAGCGCAGTACGCACGCCGCCAATGTGCAAAGCACCAGTCGGGCTGGGTGCAAAACGCACCCTGACTTTTCTTTCTGACATGCTTATAAAAACTTATTTTGTGCAAAATTAATACATTTTTTCGGCTTTGCCGTATTTTTTTAGTATTTTCGCAAGGTAAACCAGAAGATAAGACGGAAATGAGATTTATCGAACAGTTCAGCCACAGCAGGGAGCACTATTGGCGCAATTTCTTCACGCGCGGCACCCTCGTACTGGTCACCACGCTGCTCATTGTGTGGTTCCTGCCCCGCAGCGAGGGCCGTCAGTTCACCTACGAAGTGGGCGAACCTTGGCACTACAACACCATCATTGCCAAATACGACTTCCCCATCTACAAGACCGAGGAGGCTCTGGCCAAGGAGAAAGACTCGTTGCTGCGTCAGTTCCAGCCTTACTACAACTACGACAATCAGGTGGAGACGAACGAAATCAACAAGTTCCGCCATGACTTCGCAGACGGCATCCCCAACGTGCCGGCCGGCCTTGCCGCCATCATCATAGACCGACTGCACCGCCTCTACCAAGCCGGCATCATGGAGACGCCCAATTACAACAGCATCATCCGCAACGACACGACGAGCCTGGTACGTGTCATCTTCGGCAAAAATGCCGAGAGCATCCAAATCAACTGCATCTACTCCACCATGTCGGCTTATGAGCAACTGCTCTCTGATCCCGACTTGGCCTCCGAGCGCACGGCCCTGCAGCGAATCAATCTGAACAATTACATCGAGCCCAACCTGATTTACGACAAGCCCATCTCCGAGACAGCCAAGAACGATTTGCTCAGCGGCATATCGCCTGCAAGCGGCATGGTGATGAGCGGACAGAAGATTATCGGCATGGGCGAGATGGTAACCGACTACAATTACCGCGTGCTCAACTCCTTTGAAAAGGAGATGCAGCGGCGCAGCGCCTCCCAGGCGCAGCTCACCAACAACTTCATCGGCAACACCATCTACGTGTTGCTCTTCGTACTGCTCTTCACCATTTATCTGGCTCTTTTCCGCAAAGACTACTTCGACAAGCCGCGCAGCATCACCATGGTCTACACGCTCATCACCGTGTTCCCCATTCTGGTGTCGCTCATGATGCAGCACAGCTACTTCAACTTTAGCGTCTACATTCTGCCCTTTGCCTTTGTCCCTGTGTTCGTGCGCGTGTTCCTCGACTCGCGCACCTCGTTCATCACTCACATGACCACCGTGCTCATCAGTGCGGCGGCCGTGCGCTTCCAGTTTGAGTTCATCGTCATGCAGACCGTGGCAGGGCTCGTGGCCATCTACTCGCTGCGCGAAATGTCGTCGCGCGCACAGGTGTTCCGCACCGCCCTCATGGTGTTTTTGGCCATGAGTCTCACCTATTTCACGCTGAAACTCATGCAGAGCGTCGAAGAATTTACACTCGACACCAGCATGTACTACCACTTCCTCATCAACGGCGTACTGCTGTTGCTGGCCTATCCGCTGATGTTTCTCATCGAAAAAGCCTTTGGCTTCGTGTCGGCCATCACGCTCATCGAACTATCCAACACCAACAAGGGGCTGCTGCGCAACCTCAGCGAGGTGGCCCCCGGCACCTTTCAGCACTCCATCACCGTGGGCAACCTGGCCTCAGAAATTGCCAACAAGATTGGGGCCAACAGCACCCTTGTGCGCACGGGCGCCCTGTACCACGACATCGGCAAGATGGTCAACCCGGCCTTTTTCACCGAGAACCAGCAGGGCGGCGTCAACCCGCACGACAACCTCACCGACAAGGAGAGTGCGCGTATCATCATCAGTCATGTGGCCAACGGCGTGAAACTGGCCGAGGAGGCCAACCTGCCGGTCATCATCCGCGACTTCATTCTCACCCATCACGGGCACGGACTGGCCAAGTATTTCTACATCAAGTATCAGAACGAGCACCCCGACGAAATTGTCGACAAGGAGCTGTTCACCTATCCCGGCCCCAACCCCTACACGCGTGAACAGGCCATTCTCATGATGGCCGACACGTGCGAGGCCGCGTCGCACTCGCTCAAGGAGTACACCGAGGAGAACATCAGCTCCCTCGTGAACAAGCTCATCGACCAGCAAGTGGCCGACGGCAACTTCAAGGAATGCAAGATCACGTTCTACGACATTGCCGTGGCCAAGCAGGTGCTCATCGACCGTCTTAAAGCCATCTACCACACCCGCATCCAATATCCGGCCAGCCGCAAGGCGTAAGCTGCCGGCGGGCAAATCACAATGAAACAACAAAAATATATGAATAAATCTATCAACATTGTAGATAAAGAATATCAACTATGGATAAGGAGACTGTGCAAGCGTTACCGTCAGAGCCAAATCAAGGCTGCTATCAAAGTTAACGAAGAGATGCTTCGTTTCTATTGGGAACTGGGCAGAGACATTGTGGCCTTACGCATAGAGAAACGCTGGGGTGAGAAAGTAATAAGTCGCTTGGCCGTCGACTTGAAAGATTCCATGCCTGATATGAGCGGACTGACACAGCGCAATATCTACTATTGCAAGCAGTTCTTCCTGCTCTATCATCCGATAATGACAAGTTTGCCCCAAGCTGGGGCAAAAACAACCAAGGGCAATATGCCCCAAGCTGGGGCAAAACTTCAAGAAGGCATTTTCTGCGTGCCTTGGGGGCATCACAAAATACTGATAGACAAGTGTTCTGAAAATCCTGAAAAGGCCGTTTTCTATGTATTGCAAACAGTAGAAAAGGGTTGGAGTCGTTCTCTGTTACTCAACGCCATATCGTCCAATCTCTACGAGCGACAGGGCAAAGCATTGACCAATTTCAAGAATACACTGCCCTCTACCGACAGCAATTTGGCACAGGAACTCACCAAAGACCCTTACAACTTTGCATTTACAGGAGTTGCCAAGCCTTACAACGAGCGAATACTCAAAGATGCTTTGCTGAACAATATCACTCGGTTTCTCACAGAGTTGGGTACAGGATTCGCCTATGTGGGCAAGGAATATCAGTTGGAAATAGGCAACACAGAGAATTTCGTTGACTTACTTTTCTACAATCTTAAACTGTCTTGCTATGTAGTTATAGAGGTCAAAATCGGCAAGTTCTCTTTCCCTGACATCGGACAGTTGGGAGGATATGTCGTTGCATGCAATCACATTCTACGCAGGGAGGGGCGCGACAATCCAACCATAGGTTTGCTCATCTGCAAGGAAAAAGACAAAATACAAGCACAATTCGCCTTGGAATCAAGCAGCCAACCGATAGCCATATCCGAGTACGACCTTGAGAAATTCTATCCTGAGACATTAGAGGGAACAATGCCTACCATCGAAGAAATTGAGGCAAAATTGATTGAAAGAACAAAAAATGAAGATTGCGTTAATACATTATAGATATACCACCATACTATTATCAGCCTTTCACAAAGGCGTACTTGAGCATGCCATACAGGGGCACGTTCTCCATCCAACTCTGGTCAACGTATCCTTTCATCGAGAGACGGAGGCCCTTCAAACGGGCATCGGGATGATTGTCAATATAAGTTTTCATGGAGCGTGCACGGACGTTCTCTTCGGCCTTAACCTCAATCGGGATAACTCTTTCCGCGGTTTGGACAACAAAATCTATTTCCGCAGGGCTTGTATCATTGCTCCAATAATAAGCGGTCAACCCCATTGAGGCTAGCTGCTGCAAGACAAACTGCTCGGAAAAAGAGCCTTTGAACTCTCTAAAGACGTTGCTTCCTATCAGCATTTCTCTGGCAGGAGCATCCGCCATACAGCCAAACAGGCCGCAATCGAGCAGAAAAACCTTGAAAGCACTCGGATCTTCATAGAACTTCACAGGCGACAGAATCTCTTTCACGCGGCTTACTTTGTGAATGATCCCTGCATCAATGAGCCATTGTATGGCCAGCTCATAGTCTTTCGCGCGTGCTCCCTGCCTGACAACTCCATAGACAAACTTCTTGTTTTCCTTGGCCAACTGCGAGGGAAGGCTGGCCAGCACTTGCCCGATACGGACATTCTCCGTTTTGGAACTATGCTTGGATATATCGTTGCGATAGGCTTCCAGAATGTTTTGCTGAAGTCGTCGCACCTCTGCCAAATCATGATGCTCGACGAAGCGTGAGACAACCTCGGGCATTCCACCCACAAAATAATAGTAGCGAAGCTGCTCTATGAACTTGGATGCAAACATATCCATCATTTTCCAGTCGCCTTGACGAAGAATCTGCAACAATGCTTCTTCGCCGTTTGCCTCCAAAAACTCCTCAAAGTCCATGGGATGGACGGACATCATATCCACCTTGCCGACAGGAAACGAGTCGCCCTGGTGAAGCGTAATGCCCAGCAGGGAACCTGCGGCCATTACATGATATTCGGGCGCATTCTCCTGAAAATACTTCAAGCTGTGCAGTCCACGTAGCACCTCCTGTATCTCATCGAAGACCAACAGCGTTTTGCCCGGCTCCGGTTTGACTCCCGATATAGCCTGTACGGCAAACAGAATGCGCTCAATGCTATAATCGTCGGTGAACAAACCCTTGGCCAAAGGCTCTGCATCGCAGTTGATATAGGCAACCGATTCGTAGCACTCCATGCCAAACTCCCTCATGAGTCACGTCTTTCCTACCTGGCGTGCACCAAGGAGAAAGAGCGGTTTCCGCTCCGCACTTGCTTTCCATGCTTGTAGTCGTTCCAATGCTTTCCGCTTCATATTCAGCTGATTTTAAAGCAAAATTACATTTTTTCGAGGATAAAAACAAGGAAAAACCACACTTTTTAGAGGATACAAATGCTATTTTTCTACATTTTTTCGAGGATAGCAAAGAACGTAAGGACCGCCGGTGCTTCCCCGAAAAGGAGAAAAACGGGGAGCGTGCAGCCCTCGCCAACCGTTCATGCCCCAACGATAACAAGGTGCATGGACGCTCGTTTGAAGGCCTACACATCGTGTTAACGTATTATAAATATAGCCACAAACTATCCGACATTTAGAACAATCGGTGTACCTTTGCAACCAATATATTTAAATGTTTTTAAGATGACAAGATTAAAATTAGCTGTTATGGCCGTTGCCTTAACGGCTTCACAGGCTGCTGTGGCCGGCGGTCTGCTCACCAACACCAACCAAAACGTGGCTTTCAACCGCCATTTTTCGCGTGACGCAGCCATCGGCATCGACGGCGTCTACTCCAACCCCGCCGGCGTCGCCTTTATGAATCCCGGAGCCCATCTCTCCATCAACTGGCAGCTGGTGTTCCAGACCCGTACCATCCAAAACGAATATCCCCTCTTTGCCAACAACACAGCCAACGCCTCCACCCGCCGCAAGTTCCAAGGCAAGGCCTTTGCACCCGTGCTTCCCTCGTTCCAGTTTGCCTACAACTGGAAGAAATTCTCGTTCCAGAGCAACTTTGCCGTGGGCGGCGGCGGCGGCAAGTGCACCTTCGACGACGGCCTGGGCTCGTTCGAGAAGATTGTAGGCGAGACTGCCGTGGGGGCCTGCGCCCTGGCCGGAGCCATCGACCAGACCATGGGGGCCCGCCTGTTCACGGACGACGCCCACTTCGGCAGCAAGGGCAGCTACAGCTTCGACAGCTACATGCGCGGCCGCCAGTACTACTACGGCCTCTCGCTCGGCGCAGCCTACCGCTTCAATCCCTCGCTGAGCGTCTTTGCAGGCGTGCGCGGCGTGTATGCGATGAGCAACTACTACGGCTACGTGAGAAACATCAAGGTGGGCCGGGTGCCCCTCTACCGCATGCTCGATCCCACGAAAACCAACTCGGCCGACATCGAACTCAACAGCGACCAGACGGGCGTGGGCTTCACCCCCATCCTAAGCGTGGACTACAAACTGGGCCGTTGGAACTTCGCCGCCAAGTATGAATTCAAGACGCGCATGCGCCTGAAGACGGAGTCGGTGAACCAGGCTCCGAGCATCGGCAACCTGCCGGCCAACCTGATGGCCGCCTTCAAGGAGGCCGGTGTGTCCGAGGCTGCGGCCGCGGCCGTGCTGAACGCGCCCGCCGTGGCCAACACCATGATGGCCCTGAAAACGCAGTTCGACACCAAGCTGGGCGAGTCGATCGGCGAGTATGAGGACGGCAAGAAGATTGCAGCAGACATTCCCGCCCTGCTCACGGCCGGCGTGGGCTACAGCCCCATCGACCCCCTGCGCCTCAATGTAGGCTTCCATTACTTCTGGGACAAGCAGGCCACGGCCTACGGCCACCGGGAGGACAAGCTCTCTCGAGGCACCATGGAGTGGAACGCCGGGGCAGAATTCGACGCCAGCAAGACGGTGACGGTGAGCGCAGGATGGCAGAACACCAGCTACGGACTCACGCCGGAGTACATGGCCGACAGGTCGTTTGTGACCAGCTCCAACTCCATCGGCGGCGGCGTCCGGCTGCACATCTCCAAGAAAATGAGTGTCAACGCAGCCTATTTCTGCACGCTCTACGGACACGAGAAGACCAGCGAGACCACAGTCGTAGGCAACTACACGGCCGACTATACCCGCACGAACCACGTGTTTGGCGTGGGCCTGGACATCGACTTCTAAGGCCATGACACGTGGCCCGCGGGCCACAACACAACAAACTCCAACCTTGTTACCCTCCCATTGCGACAGGCGGCAACAGACCATGCGCCTCTGTCGCAATCTTTTTTTGAGCTTCTCCCTGCGGATTCAAAAGGAGAGAGAAGCCCCGCAAGGGCCGGGCCGACGGCCGGCAAGGTCGGCACCCCCCGACAAAAACCCCGTAAACGCCATGCGAAAAAGCCGTGGACGCATCGCGAAAACACCGTAAACGCCACGCGAAAAAGCCGCCACCGCACGACGAAAAAGCCGTGGAGGCGCGGCGGCCAAACAGCCAAGGGCTGACCGACAAAAAGCGGGGGAAGGGATTAAAGCGGGTCGACGTCGTAATAAATGGTGAGCGACTTGTAACCGGGCTGCTGCATCATCTGCTGCTGCACCTGCCGCAGAGCGGCGCGCGCCTGGGTCTGGCTGACGCCGTTTTCCAGCTTGATGACTATCTTGCGGATGCTCATGGCCTTCACCCGGGCCACGGCCGGCTTGTCGGGCCCCAGCACCCGCTCGCCGAAGTGGCGGCGCAACAGGGCGCCCATCTCCTGTGCCGCCGCCTCGACCAGCCCCTCCTGCTTGTGCTTCAGGTAGACATAGACCAGATGGCAGAACGGCGGATAGCGGAAGAGCTCGCGCTCGGCCAGCAGGTCGCGGTAGAGGGCGGCATAGTCGTTGTGCACCACTTGCTGCACCACAGGCAGCTGCGGGCTCCGCGTCTGCAAGATGACGAGGCCGCGACTGTCCTTGCGGCCGGCGCGGCCACTCACCTGACTCATCATCATGAACGCATGCTCGTAGGCCCGGAAGTCGGGATAGTTGAGCATGGAGTCGGCATCGAGAATGCCCACCACGGCCACCCGGTCGAAGTCGAGGCCCTTGGTCACCATCTGCGTGCCGATGAGCACGTTGGTCTTGCCCCGACCAAAGTCGGCGATGATGCGCTCGTAGGCCCCGCGCGTGTGGGTGGTGTCGAGGTCCATGCGCCCCACACGGGCCTCGGGAAACAGGGCCTCCACCTGGTCTTCTATCTTTTCCGTGCCGTAGCCCCGCCCCGTAAGGTCTGGGTTGCCGCAGTTGGGGCACACCGTAGGCACGGCATAGGTGAAGCCGCAATAGTGGCAGGTGAGCAGGTTGAGCCGTTTGTGGAAGGTGAGCGACACGTCGCAGTTCTTGCACTTCGGCACCCAGCCGCACACCTTGCACTCTATCATCGGGGCAAAGCCACGTCGGTTTTGGAAGAGGATGACCTGCCGGCCGGCGGCCAGGGCCTCGCGCATAGCGCGGAGCAGCGCGGGCGAAAAGGGGCCGCTCATCATGCGGCGGCGGCGCAGGTCCTTGATGTCGACCACCCGTACCTCGGGCAGGGCAAGGCCCTGATAACGCGTGGCGAGGGTCACAAGACCGTATTTTCCCGTCTGTGCATTGTAGTAGCTCTCCATCGACGGCGTGGCCGTACCCAGCAGTGTTTTGGCCCCATACATGGCGGCCAGCACGATGGCGGCGCTGCGTGCATGGTATCGGGGCGCGGGGTCCTGCTGCTTGAAGCTGGTCTCGTGCTCCTCGTCGATGATGACAAGGCCCAGCCGCTGAAAGGGCAGGAACACGGCCGAGCGGGCCCCGAGAACCACGTCGTAGGGCTGGGCCGAGAGCTGCTTGTTCCAAATTTCCACACGCTCGGCGTCACTGTACCGGGAATGGTAGATGCCCAGACGGCGGCCGAACACGTGCTGCAGCCGCTGCATGATTTGCACCGTGAGGGCTATCTCGGGCAGCAGATAGAGCACTTGTTTGCCCTCGGCAAGGGTGCGGCTGATGAGATGGATGTAGATTTCGGTCTTGCCGCTGGAGGTGACGCCGTGGAGCAACACCACGTCTTTCTGCCGCCACTGGTCGAGCAACCGGCCATAGGCCTCGCCCTGGGCGGCGCTCAGCGGCTTCACATACTCGAGATGGGGGTCGCCGGCATCGTTGAGGCGCCCCACCTCCTGGTCGTAGAGCCGGAGCAAGCCGTGGTCTACAAGCTGCCGAACGATGGCCGAAGTGCAGTGCGTAACGTTCATCAGCTCCTCGCGCGTACAGGGTTTCACGGATGCGGGCGCATCGGCAAACGCCGTGTCCCAGTGCGACAACTGCAAGTAGGCCATGAACACTTCCTGCTGGCGGCGGGCCCTGCGCAGCATGCCGAGGGCGGCATGCAGGGCGGGCTCGGTGCGAAACTTGGGGCCAAGGGTGACGCAGGTCTCGGTCTTGGGCCGGTAGCCGGTATCGGCCTTGAGGCCCGAAGGCAGGGCGGCCTTGAAGATGTCGCCCAACGGGGCCATGTAATAAGCGGAGAGCCACTGCCACAGGCGCAGCTGTCGGGGCAGCAAGATGGGGGCGTCGTCGAGCACGGCCAGCACCGATTTCAGCTTGTCGGCAGCCATCTGGGGGGCTTCGGAGTGTACGCGGACAATCAGTGCAGCGTAAGTCTTGCTCTTGCCAAAGGGCACAAGCACGCGCACACCCACGGCGCAACGACCCGCCAGAGCGTCGCTGACGGCATAGGTGAACGTGCCTTCCAAAGGCAGGGGCAAAATAATGTCTGCGTAATTCATAATTCAAAATTCATAATTCAAAATTACCATCCGGGACGATTTCTGCGTGTTCGACTTACGAGACAAGACCTATTATCCAAGTTTCTACATTTCCATCTTAAGAAATTCCTGCACGATGCTTTCACGAGACAAGGCCCAACAGCCAAGTTTCAACATTGCCTTCTGAGACGAATCACCGCTCACGGCACTGCAATACAAGGCTCAATATCAAAAATTGCCGCCCGGAATCACGGCTGAACAGCGAGTCCGGACGGCAATTTTGAATTTTAAATTCTGAATTTTGAATTGCTAAAAGTAATATGCCACCGCCACCTGCCACGAGTTGGTATGGCCTTTATAGACCGACGTAACGGTGTTTGTAACGGTGTTGAGCACCTTGGCCTCACCCGTCTTGCTGCAGGCAATGTTGTAGTTGGCCGAGAACTGGAGGTGGCTGCGCAGCGTGACACCCAAGCCGACGTTGACACTTAGGTTCGACTTCTGGAACTGGAAAGTGTTCTTGTAGCTACCCATGCTGGTCCAAGAAAACACCTCATCGCCCACATTGAACCCGAACTGCGGGCCGGCAAAGAGGAAGATGTTGGCCAGAGAGCCCAGTCCCACGCCATAGCGCAGGTTGACGGGAATGTTGATTTCCTGCTGTTTCACCGTGGTCTCACCTCCGGCAGCATCCGTGTTCTGCACCTTGGACGAACGCTGGTCGTAGAGGGCCGAAGCGTCGAAGCTAAGGCCAACGATAGGCAATGTGAACTTAACCGTGGGACCAACAAACCAGCCGGCACGGTTGTTGCCGTCGAACACGTCCTGACTGAAGCTCATCTTGGACACGTTGAGACCGCCCTTGAGACCGAACTTGACTTGGGCGTCGGCCGACCGGGACACCATCAGCGCCACGGCCAGAAAGAGGAGGGATAGATACTTTTTCATGATTGTAGTTATGGGTATTGGTGAAAAAATAATGGTTAATGCCGCTGCCGACGTACGGTGACGCGGGCATTGCTGCTACCCGACGGCGTGCCGCCCCGACGGGTACGGGGCTTGACGGTCTTGGCGGTTGAGGTGCGGCGGCCTTTCTTCATGGCCTTGAGGTCGCGGGGCGTGAGCCGTGCGATGGAGTCGAGCGAGTCCTTGCGGGCCTGGTCACCCCAGATGCCTTTCTCGAAAGCCGCAATCTCGCGCTCGATGCGCTGCTGCTCACGCGAGAGCTTCACGCTGTCGCTACCGGCCACCTGGGCCAGCGTCTGGCCGAGCATGTTGGTGGTCTTGTAGATTTTGCCCTTGTAGGCATTCATGGTGAAGTAGTCGTCGATGCTCATCGTGGCGGCATTGTTGAGGTTGCTCGTCATGATGGTCTGCTTGGAAAGGAAAGGAGCCAGGTCGGCATAGCGCACCCAAAACAAGGGATACTTGGTGACGCCGTCGCCAAAGTCGTCTTCACGATACATCACGGGGCAGAGCGCCTGCACCTTGGTATGGAAAGTGGCTGTGGCCTGGTCGTAGTAAGTGCTCTCCTTGATGAAGTAGCCCTTGACTTGCGCCGAGGGAATGTCGCTGTCGTCGATGTGCACGCCGCGGTCGGTGCGCTCGTAATAGACGTGATAGTCGTCGAGGAACTTCAGCGGACTCACGCGCAGCGACTCATCGAACCGCTCGTTGCCCGTGTTCACGTCGTAGCTGTAGGCCGCAATGCCACCGTGGCGCGGCCCGGCCATGATGAGCTTGAACATATAGGTGAACAGGTTCATCTGCGTGCCCAGCGGCTCCACGGGATAGTAAAGGCCGGCATTGGCATCGTCGTTGAGGCTGAGTTCGCGGTAGACGTCGCGCCTCCACACCACGTCTTCGCTCATCCGGGCCTCGGTGGGGAACGAAATCTGGGCGCGCAGGGTCATGTTGTCCCTGTTCGACTTCTGGGCGGTTGCCTGCTGCTGCTCGCGCCGGGCCTTGGGCTGCGCCGTGGCAGCCAGCGCAAGGCCGACGGCAAGAAGCATCAAAAATATTCTCTTCATGTTGTTTCTAAATTCTTCTATCATGGTTTGACTCCGTGGCCCTCTTCCCGTCTGCCGGGGAGCGGGCACTCCCTACTTCACTTTCACCTCCATCGCACCAGGCAGTGTACGGCTGATGCCGTCGGGGCCCACGGCCTTCACCTCGGTGATGTAGAACCGGCGGCCATGGGAGAGCCGACGGAACTGCTCCCGCATGCGGTCGGTGAAACCAGCGCCCGACGAGGCCATTTGCACGGCATTGCCCATGTTGTCGTAGAACACGGCGGAGAAGCTACTGACCTGGAACTGTATGTCGAGGATGCCGTCGTCGATGGCCGCGCTGAGCGTCGAGGCACCCATGAGACTGGCCTTGGCGAGACTGCCGCCCTTGAAACGGTCGGTGCCCAACGCTATGTAGGGCGTGGGATCGGGCAGCCGGCGCACCTTGAACGTGAACGGCGGGAACGACCGCAGCTTGCCGCCGTCGCGGGCAGAAACGTGGAATGTGACGTCGTGGCCCACGGCCGAGGGCACCGCCACGTAGCGGCCGGCACCGGCTGCAGAGAGGCTTCCGCCCGACATTGATACCGAAACGGCATTCTGGGGCACGCCCGGCACACTGACGCTGATGGGATTGCGGTATCCCGCATAGAGCACATTCATGAGGTCGGCAGCCACGGTGGCGCCACCGGGTACGGGAATGACACTGTATTTCTGCAGGAAGTCGCGGCGCAGCACGTCGCCGTTGGCATTGCGCATGAGGATGTAACCGCCGAACTGATGGTCGCCCACGCCGCCGGCTGTGAAGCTGTACTGCCCTGCTGCGGTGTTCACCCGCGAGCCGTTGACATAGATTTCGGGCTGCTTGGTGGTGTCGATGGCTGCCATGACAATGTTGGCTGTAAAGCGCTCGCCAGGATAAAGGGTAGTCTTCTCGGGCACAACAAAGGCCGAAAGTTTGTTCACACGAATGTCTTTGAGGTCGATGTTGGAGACGAGTGTATGGAGCACGTCGCCCTCGGCATGGCGCACATCATTCTGCAATTTGGACAGCAAGGTGACGGCGGCAGCCACCGGCATATTCTCGAACATGTACTCCTGCCAGTTCTTGCCCAGCGTGTTGGCCTTACGGGGAACTGCGGTAGAGAGGTTGCTGCTGATGATACGACGCTGCTCGGGGTCGGTGATGTATTGCAGAATGCGCTCACGATAGCTGTTGATGGCCCGGTAGAGCCTGCCACCCCGCCCAGTGACGGGAGCCAGCATCACCGTGCCGGCGGCATCGACATTGTCGATGTTTTCAATGTTGTGTACGTCGGCGTCGGCACCATCGGCCTCCCTGACGATAGCCACCTTCAGTTCCTGGGCGAAATTGAAGAGCGAATCGCTCATGGCCTTCACGGCGGTGGCCTTCTCAAACCAAGCCCGCACCTTGGCAGGGTTGGCGGCCATTTGGTCCTTGAAGTCGCCGTAGAGCGCTTCGTTCTCCGACGAGGCATTATTCGTTGTGCGGTTCAGACTCTCCTCGACCACGGCAAAGCCGTTGAGCACCTCGGTGGAGATGTTCAGTGCAAGCATGGCCAGTAAGACGATGTACATCAGGTTGATCATCTTCTGGCGAGGGCTGACCGGTCTTTTCTTGATTGCCATGTCGTCTGTCGTTTATTCGTCCGTGTGGGCGGCACCGGGAGCCGCCACGTGCATGTTCACCGTCATGGCCTCTATCATGCGGGCATAGATCTGGTTGAGTTGCTCTATCTGCTGGGCCATCTTGCGGGTCTGGTCGTTAATCTGGTCGATGGTTCCTATCTGCTGGCTGGCTCCTTTAAGCTGCATCTCGTAGACCTTGCTGATGCCGGTAAGCGTGCGGTTAAGGTTCTCCATCTCCTCGCTGTCGCGCGTGAGTCGGGCACTCTGCTCATTGACTTTCTTCAGCGTTTCCACCAATTCCTTGAGCTCGTCGACGTAGTTGCCCTGGGCCTCGTTGAGGGCGGTAGCCTCTTCGGCCGACATCTGGGGCACGTAGTTGGGCTGGGCGGCAGCCTCTTCGGCCGACATCTGGGGCACGTAGTTGGGCTGGACGGCAGCCTCCTCGGCCGACATCCGGGGCACGTAGTTGGGCTGGGCGGCAGCTCCGGACGAGGCAGGTGCAGCCGTCTGTACGGAACCGACAGGCTGGGCAACCTGCACGGCCACTGCGGCAGGGGCGGGCTGTTCGTCGGGAGCAGCGGGCGTTTCGCCCTTGCCATAAGAGACGATGCCACTGGCCAGGAACTCCTCCGTGACGCGAGTGGGCATCTCGCGCCCGTCGGCCGTCTTGTCGAAAGGACGGTCGAAAGCAGAGATGAAGAACACCAACACCTCTGTGCCCATGCCAAGGAAGAGCATGATATTGGCCCCGGCCAGATGCGTGAGCTTGAACAATGCACCCAGAATCACGACCGAAGCACCCCAGCTATAGGCATAGTTGAGGAAAGTTTGGCCGGCAACGGTGTCCATCCACTTCTGCAGACGGTACACCAGATTGTACTTGCTATAATTTGACATGATGGTTATCTCTTTTTCTGTTTACTGGTGATGGAGTTGGCCAGCGAGCGCACACAGCGGAATCCGATGTAAGAACGGGGCTGGTTCTGATACTCCCACGTGCGCCAAGCCGAGCGGATGTAGCTCTCGGGGTCTTTCCAAGAGCCTCCGCGAACGCTCTTCTTCTTGAGCTTGTAGGGGTCTTCGCGGGCTGCTTTGTAGTCCAACTGGGGGTTGAGATCGTTCATGGCATCGACGCCCGCCTCGGTATAGATGGTACTCGTCCACTCGGCCACGTTGCCGGCCATGTCGTAGAGGCCGTTGGTGTTGGGCGAATAGCTGGCCACCTTACTGGAAATGAGGTTGCCGTCCTTGGTGTAATTGCCGCGGTCTGGCTTGAAGTTGGCATAGAAGCAACCATTGCCATTGGCCACGTCGGCATTCTCCCACGGGAACTCCGTCTGGTCTTTGCCACGGGCGGCATACTCCCACTCTGCCTCGGTGGGCAGTCGGTAACGCTGAATGTAACGGGCTTCGGCTCCCAGTCCTTTCAGCAGATAATCGGTGCGCCAGGCACAGAACGCGTTGGCCTGTTCCCAAGTAACGCCCACGACAGGATAGTCGTTGTAGGCTGGATTGGTGAAGTAGTTGCGAAGATAGGTCTCGTTTTCCGAGTTTTGGAAATCGTTAACCCAACATGTGGTGTCGGGATAGATGTTGACAATGTACGTATTGAGAAAGTCCCACGGGCCGGACAGGGGGCGGTTGATGGTCTCGCTGACAATGCGTCCGTTATCGTCGATATAGGCGGTGTCCTTGCTAATCATGACTGTCTCATCGGGATCGGCTGCCATATCGGTATTGAGATTGCGCTCCTCGGGGTTGAGACGGTTGCGGCGCAGTGCAGCCGTCACGTAGTCGTACACCTCGTATCGGTAGTTCATCTGGCTGTAGTCAAGGAGTTTTTCGCCTGTCACGGGATTAGTGACATAGAGGCTTTCGATGGCGCGCTGCTCGTCCTCGGTGGGCTTGCGGGGCAAACGCTTGTTCCAGTTGAGGTGAGGCTTCACAGGATCGCCATGCTTGTCTTCGGTAATCATGTACGACTCGTCGCCGCCGTAAGAGGGATCGGCCAGCCGGGTACGCAGGATACTGTCGCGCACCCACATCACAAACTGCTTGTATTGTGAATTGGTCACTTCGGTTTCATCCATCCAGAAACCGTCCACGGAGATGTCTTTCACGGGAGTCTTCTTGCCCCAAAGGCTGTCCTGTCCTTGCAGACCCATCTTCAGATAGCCGCGATTGATGCGGGTCATGCCGTAAGGTGTGGGTTCGGTAAAGGTTTTGCCACTCACGCCCACCACTTCGCCGCCTCGACCGGAGGCAGAGGCCGACTTGGCACTGAAACAGCCTGTCAGCGTCGTTGCGACGGCGGCCAGGCAGAGGGCCACAATAGTTTTCTTTCCCATATAGCTTGAAAGGTTCGTCATTTCAATTTTCTGTCTTTGCTTCGCTCCCGCATTCTTCTGCACAAAAGCCTATAAGATGCGGACGCTCTTGTGCAGGTTGCGGCCTTTCTTCGTTAAATTGATGTCGTGTTGGTAGCCCACGAAAAGCTCGTGACTGCCGTTGCCCGGATTGATGCCCGAGGTATAGGCCTCGTAACTGTAGCCCAGCATGATACCGTGGAAACTGCCACCCACCATCACGGTGACGGAATTGGTGGGGCTGTAACCCACACCACCATACATCACCCTGTCTCCATTGGTGTAGATCAGCCGGGCGTTGACATTCGCACGATAGACCACAAGGTCCGTTTGCACCAGAAACGAAGGCTTTATTGTTAGAAACGGGTTGCGCAACTTTATATTGTATCCCCCTGTTAAATAATAAGTACGGTCGATCTGCAACTGGTTGGTCTCGCCAAGATGCACGAGAGGGGCGTTGGCATGCAACACGGAGACACCGGCATACCAGGCCTTGTGTGTGTAATACAATCCGGCACTCAAATCAAGCGAGTTGCCCGATGCCGTGGAGAAAGCGGGGTCACTGGAGTCTTCTACATCGAGTTTGTTCGCATCAAAACTCTCATTGAGCATGCCGGCCTGTAGCCCCACGCTCATCTGTCCACCCATCAACTTGAACTTCAACGCATACTGTAAGGCAAGTTTTTGATGGGTGAAGAGACCCAGCTTGTCATTCATGAACTGTAGTCCCACGCCGTGATACGTCTTCAAGGCATAAAGGGGCATGTCGGCTGAAGCATAAGCTGTTTGCGGATTATGCTCAAAACCGGCCAGATCGAGAGCGTAAGCAAAGGTGGCGTTGAGCTTCGGCTGCTTGCCAGCCGCTGCGGGATTATAAGAAGTCTCCATGTCAAAATAATGACTGAAAGACGGGTCATACTGCGCCCACATCCTCTGTGAGGATGCTGCTACCAAGAGTATTATAATCCAAAAGCGTTTAAACACGATTCAATAACGGCCTTACGGTGACTTTATTGCATGAAAAAGGCTGTACGCCGGTATCTTCATCCAAGTCGGAACATTCCGACTACAGCATGAAAAGACCGACGTACAGCCTGTGTATCTCAACCACAAGACCTTAATATTCGTCTTCGTTCCAAAGAAAATCGTCCTTGGTGGGATAATCGGGCCAGATGTCCTCAATGCTCTCATAGACATCGCCCTCGTCTTCTATCTCCTGTAAGTTCTCCAAAACTTCAGCCGGGGCACCAGAACGTACTGCGTAATCTATCAACTCTTCTTTAGTTGCAGGCCAAGGAGCATCCTCGAGCTTCGAAGCCAAATCCAATGTCCAATACATAGTTTTCTCGTTTTACATATTACTGAATAGTTGCGCAAAAATAAATAAATTATTTGTATTTGCAAATAATTTGTGTTTTTTTTTAGCCGCTTCTACAGACAAAGCATCATTTTCCAGCCGTTTCTGCAAACATGTGCAAGCACTCCTCCAACAACCCCAGTAGCTGCATCCTCAGAAATTGACTATATAATCCTGCTTGATCAAACGATGGTCAAAGAATATCAAACCGCAATAATATAAGTCGAAAGTGATGCCGCTTCGCTTATCATCCCTCATATTCCGCCAACGTCGTAGTGCTTGCTTATTGTCATGGATGTCGAGAACGATAAGCAGAGAACCCTCGTGGGCACGACTTGCATAACGATCATACACTGTTTTTCCCGCTTCATCCGCGTCGATCACCACCACATTTCCGTGAAAATCTTTTTCCAACTCACCAATATACGGAGTCCATTGCTCATCTATCACTGTAACATCAGCATGACTGCATGCAGTTCGCACATAGTCCTCCCAACATGCCGGAACCTCGCCATAGAAATACCAATGACGTGCCTGTCTGTCATTGGCAATACGAAAAAGCAGTTCAGCCATCTTCCGACTCAGCACATCTATCCTGAACCACCGTAACCTCAAATCTTCATAAGAATAATATGGATAGTGCTCATTAATCACATAACGAATAAAACGATAGGCCCATGGTGACTGCACACCAAATCCCCTCGTGTGCTTCCAACGCCTGATCCAAACGATACTTCTTCTCAATCTACCCATATATCAGGAACGCCAATTTCCCCATTTTAATATATCCTTATCTAAAAACACATCCATATCGCCCCCTATAAGTTCCTATCGCCCCCTATCATAGCTTATCACCTCTATAATTACCTATCACTTCCTATAATTACCTATCATCTCCTATCATAACCTATAATTGCCTATTACCTCCTATCATTACCTATCCCCGCCTATAATTGCCTATCACCTCCTCCCCCACCAAAAAAGTCCCCCGCCCACACTTCCTGTGGACGGGGAACCAAAAAGCAGGCAGCTCCCTACTCTCCCGCATTGCATTGCAGTACCATCGGCGCAGACGGGCTTAACTTCTCTGTTCGGAATGGGAAGAGGTGGGACACCGCCGCAACAGCCACCAAAAATAACGAATGACCATCGGCACAAGGCA